>DASWJT010000151.1:0-3265 GCA_036397015.1 Thermoanaerobaculia bacterium | reverse complement strand
GCCGCGGAAAAGGAAGTAGACGGCGCCGGCGATGCACAGGCACGCCCACAGGTAGTCGAGCGTCAGCTGGCGCTTCATGTAGAGCAGCGCGAACGGCACGAAGACGGTGAGCGAGATGACCTCCTGCAGGATCTTGAGCTGGTCGAGCCGCAGCGCCTCGGCGCCGATGCGGTTGGCCGGCACCTGCAGCAGGTACTCGAAGAGCGCGATCCCCCAGCTCACCAGCGCGGCGACGTACCAGGCGCGGTGCCGCAAGTCCTTCAAGTGCGCGTACCAGGCGAAGGTCATGAAGACGTTCGAGAAAACGAGCAGGACGGCGCTGCGGACGGTGGGTGACGCCAGGTCGAGCGCGGCGCGCATGAGGCTCTCGTGCGGGGTGCGCTCCGACCGGCCGGAGCGCTGCGGCGGCCCCGCGGCGCGCCGCTGGCGGCGCATCCTGCCAGAAACCCGGGACGGGGGCGTCGCCCGACCGGTCGTCGGACGCCTGGGCTACGATCCCGCCCATGGCTCTCGAACCGGGCGAGGTGCTGGGCCCCTACGAGGTCCTCGGCCCGGTCGGCGCCGGTGGCATGGGCGAGGTCTACCGCGCCCGCGACACGAGAATCGGCCGCGAGGTGGCGGTCAAGCTGCTGCCCGCAGCGCTGGCCGGCCAAGCCGACCGCCGCGCCCGCTTCGAGCGCGAGGCGCGCGCCGTCGGCAGCTTGAACCATCCCAACCTGCTCACCCTCTTCGACGTCGGGACCCGCGACGGGGCGCCCTACCTGGTCACCGAGCTGCTCGACGGCGAGACGCTGCGCGAGCGGTTGCGGCGCGGCACCCTCGAGCCGGCGCGCGCCCTCGAGCTCGCCGCCGGCGTCGCCCACGGCCTCGCTGCGGCGCACGAGCGCGGCGTCGTCCACCGCGACCTCAAACCCGAGAACCTCTTCGTCACCCGCGACGGGCGCGTCAAGATCCTCGACTTCGGCCTCGCCCGCATCGACGCGTCGGCGGGCGCCGAGCTGCCGACCGAAGTGGGCGACGCCGTGACAGTGGACGGCGCGCTGGTCGGCACGCCCGCCTACATGGCGCCGGAGCAGGTGCGCGGCCAACCGGTCGACCACCGCGCCGATCTCTTTGCCTTGGGCGCCGTGCTCTTCGAGATGTTCGCCGGCCGGCGGCTCTTTTCCGGCGGCACGCTCGACGAGGTCCTAGCCGCGATCCTCCAGGCGCCGCTGCCCGATCTCGCCGCCGAGCCGCGGGTGCCGGCGGCGACGCGGCGGCTGCTCGCGCGCTGCCTGGCGCGCGACCCGGCGCGGCGGGCGAGCTCGGCGCACGACCTGGCGCTCGAGCTCGAGGAGCTGGTGCTCGAGGCGACCGGCGCCCGCGCCTCGCGCGCCGACTCGGGCGCCACCGCGCGGCCGGCCGATCCGACTCTCGTCGTGCTCCCCTTCGCCGACCGCGTCGGCCACGCCGGTGCCGACTTCCTCTGCGACGGGCTGGCCGAGCAGATCCTGAACGCGCTCGCCCGGCTGCCCGGCTTGCGCGTGCTGGCGCGCGCCACCAGCTTCCGCTTCCGCGACCGCATCGGCGAGCCGGTCGAAGTCGGCCGCCAGCTCGGCGCCGACGCCGTCGTCACCGGCCGCGTCTTCGCGCTCGGCGGCCGGCTGGTCGTGCGCGCCGAGCTCACCGACGTCCACGACGGCGTGCAGGTGTGGGGCGACCAGTACGACCGGCCGAGCGACGACCTGCTGGCGGTGCAGGACGAAATCGGCCGCGAGGTGGTCAAGGCGCTCGGCCACCGACTGACCGCGGCGAAGCGCGCGACGCTCGAGCGGCCGCTGACCGAGAACCCGCGCGCCTACGAGCTCCATCTGCGCGGGCGTCACGCGCTCAACCGGCGGACCGTTGACGGCATGCGGCAGGCGATCGAGCTCCTCAACCAGGCGGTGGAGTCGGATCCCGCCTACGCGCTCGCCTGGACCGGGCTCGCCGACGCCTATCTCCTCATCGGCCGTTACGGCGGCGAGCCGCCGCGACAGGTCATGCCGTTCGCGCGCGAGGCTGCGCTGCGGGCGCTCGAGAGCGCCGAAGAGCTCGCCGAGCCGCACACTTCGCTGGCGCAGATCTACTGGTACTACGACTGGGACCTCACTGCCGCCGAGCGCGAGTTCCGGCGCGCGCTCGAGATCAACCCCAACTACGCGCAGGCGCACCACTGGCTCGCTTTCGACCTCGCCGAGGTCGGGCGCATCGAGGAGGCCGAGCGCGAGATCGCGCGCGCGCTCGAGATCGACCCGCTGTCGCTCATCATCCGCGCCAACGCCGGTACGATCGCCTACTTCGCGCGCCGCTTCGAGCGCGCCGTCGAGCTCTGCGAGCGGGCGCTCGACCTCGATGCGAGCTTCGCGGTCGCCCATCAGTGGCGCGGCCGCGCGCTCGAAGCGCTGGGCCGCTACGACGAGGCGGCGTCGGCGTTCCGCGCCGCGGCGGCACAGCTCGGCGACGAGCCCGAGACGATGGCGAGCCTCGGCCACGCGCTGGCGCGGTCGGGGCGGCGGGCCGAGGCGGAGGAGCTGGCGGCCCGGCTCGAGACGCTCGTCGACCGGCGCTACGTGTCACCCTACTGGCGCTCCGTGCTGCGCGCCGGCCTCGGCGAGGTCGACGCGGCGCTCGATCTGCTCGCCGAGGCGATCGAGGCGCGCGCCGACTGGGTGGTCGCCGTCCCCTGCGAGCCGATCTTCGACGAGCTGCGCGACCTGCCGCGCTTCGGCGAGCTGCTGGCGCGCATCCGCCCGCGCTCGCGGGCCCGCTGAGCGGCGAGGCTCAGGGCCGGGCGCGCCGCGCCGAGGTCGCGATCCGCCAGATCGCGGTGTCGGCGGTCACGTAGAGGTACCCGTCGTCGCCGAACTCGAGATTGGCGGCGGGTCGATCGAAGGCGAGTGAGCCGAGACGGCGTCCCGCCAGCGTGTAGACGTGCACGCCGCCCGGCCCGGCGAGCCAGACGTTGCCCTCGGCGTCGACCTCGAGGCCGTCGGGCGCCCCCGGCGCGCCGGCTCGCGACTCGGCGGTGAGATCGACGAAGACACGCCGGGCGCCGAGCGTCGCGTCGGGACGGATCTCGAAGGCGTAGACGACGGCGTTCTCGCCCGGCTCCGCGTTCGAGACGTAGAGCGTGCGACCGTCGGGCGCCAGCGCCAGGCCGTTCGGCGCCTTCACGTCCGGGGTGAGCAGCTTCACCTCGCCCTCGCGCGTGACGCGGTAGACGCCCTGGAACGGCAGCTCCTTG
>DASWJT010000150.1:0-27540 GCA_036397015.1 Thermoanaerobaculia bacterium | reverse complement strand
GCGTCAGAACTTGCCGCTCGCGCCGCCGCCGCCGAAGTCGCCGCCGCCACCGCGGAAGCCGGGCTCGGGCTCGGCGGGGCGCGGCGCCGGTGAGAGGGCGGCGAGGGTCGCGGCGAGCTCGAGGAAGCTGCGCCGGCGGCCGGGCTCGTAGAGAGCTCGATCGGTGAAGCCCGCCGCCGTGCGCTCGGGGCGAGCGGCGAGCAGGCGGCGCAGGCCGACGGCGAGCGCCAGCAGCAGCGCGCCGGCGCCGCAGAGCACCAGCCAGAGCGGCGCGAGGTCGAGCGCGTCGGCCGCGCTCGCCGCGGTGGCGAGGGCGAGCAGCCCGCCGAGCGCGAGCGCGAGCCGGTCGCGAGACCGGATCCCCGCGGCGAGCAGAAAGAGGGGCAGTAGCGACATCGCCGCCCAAGCGAGCGCGCGCAGCTCCGGCGCGACCTCGCGCGTCAGAGCGCTGCGCCGCGTCAACCAGCCGAACCAGTCGCCGGCGATGCCGGCGGCGTGCACCGCGGCGTAGAGCGCGAGGATGGCGACGACGAAGACCTCGTCGAGGCGGCGCCGGTGGGCGACGGCAACGCGCTCGTCCGCCGCGCTCCGGCGGGCCAGGAGGGCGAGCAGAGCACCGGCGAGGATCCAGAGCAGACGCGCCGCGGACAGAGCGTAAAGCGCCGCGAAGAGGGCGCCGGCGGCGACGATGCCGGAAAGCGGCGGCGCCCAGCGCCAGGCCGCGGCGACCGCCAGCCCGCAGAATGCCGCCGCGCCGGCGAACAGAGCGATCTCGCCGTCCAGGCCGGCGAGGTCCGTGACGAGGGCGATCGCCCCCAGCCCCCAGCCGAGCGCCAGCGCCATCAGGCCCTCCTCCACTCCGAACTCGCGCAAGCGGTGGGTCCGCGTCAGGGCGTCGGCGGCCAGCGCCGCGGCGACCGCCGCCACGACGAGCAGCGCCGCGACGGTCGTCTGATCGTCACCCACCAATCCCGCGCCGAGCAGCGCCATCACGAAGCCGAACGCCGCGAGACCGCCGAAGAGAGTGAAGAGGAAGAAGAGCAGCCGGAAGCCGGCGCGGCTGCGGCGGCGATCGTCCGCGTAGCGCGTGCGGATCGCCGCGAGCGCCACCTCGTCGATGGCGCGGGCCTCGCGCCACGCCTCGGCCGCAGCGACGACCTCCCGCCTCTCGTCGGCGCGGCGGACCTCGTCCCTCATCGCTCCCCCTCCGCCCGGAATCGCCGGTGCACGACGACGAGCAGCACCACCGCGCCGACCGAGGTCGCCGCGAACCAGAAGCAGCCGAGTCCGTACCAGCCGGGGATCTCGAACAGGAAGCGCGTCGTCCCGACGTAGACGCCGACGGCGCCGAGCGCGAACAGCGCGAGCCGGCGCCGCTGGAACGCAGCGCGCGCGACGAGTCCGCCGAGCGCGGCGAGCGCCAGCGCCCACAACCACCAGAGCGCGGCGTCGCCGAGCCCCGCGGCGAGCGCCACGCCGGCGGCGAGCGCGGCGAGGAAGCTCGTCGCCGGCTCGAAGTGGCGCTTGCGGTCGAAGCGGTCGAGCGCCCAGCCGGCGAGCGCGAAGACCACCGCACAGACGAGCAAGTTCCAGCGCAGCGGCCCCTCGCCGCCGAGGAGCGCGCGCTCGAAGCTCGACGAGCTCGGCACGACGGAGACGCCGCGCCAGGCGGCGAAGGTCGAGAGCGCCAGCGTCCAGGTCGCGATCGAGTCGAAGCGCACGCCGAGGGCCGCGGTGACGACACTCATCACCAGCAGGTGCCACGGCCAGTTCTCGCCGAGCGGCGAGAGCTGCGACTCGATCCAGGCGAGGTCGGCGCCGACGAAGCCGACGGCGAGCAGCACCAGGCCGTCGACGAGCCAGTCCGCGTCCGGCACCCGCGCCCACGAGAAGGCCGGCGTACGGCGATACGCGGCGAAGAGACATGCCGACGCCGCGAGCGCGAGCAGCACGGCGATGCCCGCGGGGCCGATTGCTTCGTGACGTTCCTCGAGGAAGAGCCCGACCGTGGCGGTGAGCGCCACCACGCCGAGGCCGACGAGCGCCCTGAGCTCGGCGCGGATCGAGACGAGCTCGCCGCGCGCCGCCGCGAGCAGCGGCGCCGCCCGCTCCGGCGCCAGCACGCCGTCGCGCACCAGCTCGGGCAGAGCGCGCGCCGCCTCCGGAGAGCGCATCGTCGGACCCTACGCGGCGGGGCTCGTGGGCGCTGGCCGGGGAGCCCGCGCCCCGTCGCCGCTGCGCCGTGCCGCCGCGCCAATCAGCGGAAGCAGTCCGGGGCTGCGAGCTCCATCCACTCGCGCGGCGCGAAGCGCACGGCCTGCGGCTGCTTGCCGCCTGGAACGAGGAAGGTCGGCGCGAGGTCGTCGGCCTCGGTCAGCTCGGGCGAGCCCTCCGGCCGGATCCACTCCGCGCCGGGGAAGCGCGCGCGCAGCTCCACTGCGAGGTCGCTCGCCGAGGCGGCGATCTGCTGACCTTCGAAGCGCACCTTCAGCCACTCGACCTTGGCGCCGGGCCGCGGCGACCCGAAGCCCATCGTCAGCGTCAGGCCGTGATGATCGGCGGAAGCGACGAAGGGCGCACAGCGGTTGGCGTCGCTCTCCGAGTTGCGGTCGAGGGCCAGCGTGACGCCGATTCGCCTCTCCGCCGCGACCAGCGAGGTGCCGACGCCGACGCCGTCCCACGCCAGGCCGGCTTTCTCGAGCGTGAGCGAAGCGAGCGCGCCGCCCTCCTGCGCGGCGGCACGCCGTGGCGCAGCCCCCGCCACCGCCAGGACGACGCCAGCGACCGCCCAGCTCCGGCTCCACCGATGAGCTCTGGCCATTTCTCGACTCCCTCGCCGTCGATGGCGGCGAGTCTACGCGGCGCTCGCGGGCAGTTCCCGCCGCGCCGCGGCGAGAACGATGCCGGGCTGCGGCGGATCTCGCCGCGCGACGGCAAGGCCCGCGATAGAGTCCACCCTCCCGCCACGCTCCGGAGCACCCATGCCGCAGATCATCTACACCATGCAGAACCTGCGGAAGGTCACGCCGCAGGGCAAGGAGATCCTCAAGGGGATCTGGCTCGGCTTCTTCCACGGCGCCAAGATCGGCGTCATCGGCCCCAACGGCGCCGGCAAGTCGACCCTGCTGCGCGTCATGGCCGGCCAGGATCGCGACTACGACGGCGAGGCTTTCCTCGGCGAGGGCTATACCGTCGGCCTGCTGCCGCAGGAACCGCGGCTCGACCCGGCGCTGAGCGTGCTCCAGCACGTCGAGGCGGCGGTCGCCGAGAAGAAGGCCGTGCTCGCCCGCTACGAGGAGCTCGCCACCGACTATTCGGACGACACCGCCGACGAATTCGCGCGCCTCCAGGACCAGATCGACGCGCAGAACCTCTGGGAGCTCGACCGCCAGCTCGAGGTCGCCATGGACGCCCTGCGCCTGCCGCCCGCCGACGCCGACGTCGCCGTGCTCTCGGGCGGCGAGCGCCGCCGCGTCGCGCTCTGCCAGATCCTCCTCCGCCGGCCCGACCTGCTGCTGCTCGACGAGCCGACCAACCACCTCGATGCCGAGTCGGTGGCCTGGCTCGAGCGGCACCTGCAGGAGTACCCGGGCAGCGTCGTCGCCATCACCCACGACCGCTACTTCCTCGACAACGTCGCCGGCTGGATCCTCGAGCTCGACCGCGGCGCCGGCCACCCGTTCGAGGGTAACTATTCGAGCTGGCTCGAGCAGAAGCAGGTGCGCCTGGCGAAGGAAGAGAAGGAGGCGTCGTCGCGCCGGCGCACGCTCGAGCGCGAGCTCGAGTGGGTGCGCATGGCGCCGCGCGCCCGGCAGGCGAAAGGCAAGGCGCGCCTCGCCAACTACGAGAAGCTGCTCGCCGAGGAGCAGGCGCAGGAGGCGCGCCGCGACCCCAACGAGATCCACATCCCGCCCGGCCCGCGGCTCGGCGATCTCGTCGTCGAGGCCGAGGGGCTGGTCAAGGGCTACGGCGACAGGCTGCTCGTCGACGGCCTCGCCTTCAACCTGCCGCGCGGCGGCATCGTCGGCGTCATCGGTCCGAACGGCGCCGGCAAGACGACGCTCTTCCGCATGATCGTCGGCCAGGAGCGGCCCGACGGCGGCGAGCTGCGCATCGGCGACACTGTCGCGCTCGCCTACGTCGATCAGAGCCGCGAGACGCTCGCCGGCGAGCGCTCGGTCTGGGAGGAGATCTCCGACGGCGGCCGCGACACCCTTCTCGTCGGCAAGCGCGAGGTCAACTCGCGCGCCTACTGCGCGGCCTTCAACTTCCGCGGCGCCGACCAGCAGAAGAAGGTGGGGAGTCTCTCGGGAGGCGAGCGCAACCGACTTCACCTGGCGAAGTTGCTGAAGAGCGGCGGCAACCTGCTGCTCCTCGACGAACCCACCAACGACCTCGACGTCGACACCCTGCGGGCGCTCGAGGAGGCACTCGTCGAGTTCGCCGGCTGCGCTGTCGTGATCAGCCACGACCGCTGGTTCCTCGACCGCATTGCGACGCACATCCTCGCTTTCGAGGGCGACTCCCGCGTCGTCTGGTTCGAGGGCAACTACCAGGACTACGAGGCCGACCGCCATCGCCGGCTCGGCGCCGACGCCGACCAGCCGCACCGCATCCGGTACCGCAAGCTGGTGCACTGACGACGCGCTACCGCGGCGGGACGAGGATGCGCGGCAGGCCGAGCTCGGTGGCGAGGCGCTCGATGTCGGCGATCTCGCCGGCGCGCAGCGCGGCCAGCTCTTCCCGCAGCTCGGCGTGCCGGGCGCGATGTTCGGACAAGACCTCGACGGCGCCCTGCGTCGGCGGACCGTCGCCCCAATTGAGCGTGACGTAGGCGAAGACGAGGTTCGAGAGCAGCTGCGTGCCGCCCCTCTGGGCGAGGATGTCGTAGACCACTTCGGCCTTCGGGTTGTGGAGCCGCTCCTCGAGCGCTTCGCAGCGCTCGACGGCACGGCGGGCAACCGCTCGCAGCGCCGCATGGCGCTCGACGTCGCCCAGCCGCGCGGCGAGGTCGTCGGCTTGGGCGCGGATCCGGCGCACCTCGTCGATGTCGGCGAGCACGCCACGGATGTCGTCGAGTGCGGTGAGCGCCGCCTCCTGCCGGGCGACGAGATCCGCCTGCGCCACGGCGAGGCGAGGATCGGGCCGCACCTCGAGCGTCGCCGTGCGCGTCAAGTCGCCGGCGACGAGACGGACCTCGTAGGTGCCGGGCACGGCGCGTGGACCGCTGCGGTAGCTGCCGAGGTCGATCTTGGTGCGCTCGAGCCGCTCGGCCCCCTCCCAATCGAGATCCCAGACGACGCGGTGGATCCCCGCCTCGACGGCCAGCGCCGGCTCGGGCGACTTCGTCGGCTCGTCGGGATCGTCGGGGCCGAACTCGGTTGTCTCGGCGACGCTCGACAGGCGCCGCACGAGACGCCCCTGCGCGTCGCGGATCTCGAGCGTCAGCTCCCCCTCGTGCGCCGCTGCGAGGCGGTAGAAGATCGCCGCGCCGCGCGGCGGAGTCTCGGCCGCGAGCTCCTCGCTCCAGCTCGCCGCCAGCGTCCAGCGCCGCGCCGGCGTCGGCGCGAAGAGATGGAGATCGGCGCGCTCCACCTCGCCCGACCACGCGCGCAGGGGCGCGACATCGTCGAGCGCCCAGAGCGAGCGGCCCTGCGTCGCGAGCACCAGCGTCGAGCCGCGCACCACGAGGTCGCTCACTTTCACCGTCGGCAGACCGCCGGCCAGCGGCTCCCAGCTCCCGCCGCCGTCGAAGGAGAGGAGCGCGCCGCGCTCGTTGCCGGCGTAGAGGAGGCCCGCCCGTACCGGATCCTCGCGCACGACGAAGAGCGGCGCGTCGCCGGGCAGCCCACCGGAGAGGTTCTCCCAGCGGCCGCCGCCGTCCCGGGTGCGGAAGAGGTAGGGGCGCTGGTCGTCGAGCCGGTGGGCATCGACGACGACCCAGACGGTCCCTGCCGCGTGCGGCGAGACCTCGATCGACTCCACCGTCCCCCACTCCGGCAAGCCGCGCGGCGTGACGTTTCGCCACGTCGCGCCGCCGTCGCGCGTGACGTGGACGAGCCCGTCGTCGCTCCCCGCCCAGATCTCGCCGCGCGCCTGCGGCGAGAGGGCGAGCGAAAAGATCGTGCCGTAGATCTCGACGCCGGTGTTGTCGCCGGTGATCGGCCCGCCCGCCCACTTCTGCTTCGACTCGTCGTCGCGCGTCAAGTCGGCGCTGATCGCCTCCCAGGTCTGGCCGCGGTCCCGCGAGCGGAAGAGCCGATTGCCGCCGTGGTAGAGCTCTCTCGCGTCGTGCGGCGAGACCGAGATCGGCGCCGTCCACTGGAAGCGCACGCGCAGATCCACGCCGCCGTGTCCCGAGGGATTCGTCGGATAGACCGAGATGTTGCGACTGTTCCCGGTCTTCTCGTCGTGCACGGTGAGAATGCCACCGTACTCGCCGGCGTAGACGACTCCAGGCTCGCCGAGGTCGTAGACGAAATCGCCCGCCTCGCCACCGCCGGCGCCCCGCCAGTCGCCGAGGACGATGCCGTCGTGGCGCAGCGAGTCGATCGGTCCCGAGGCGGTGCCGAGATCCTGCATCGTGCCGCCGACGTGCATCGGCTCGCGGCCGTCGGCGTCGACGTTGTAGAACTGCGCGATCGGCAGCAGCGGCGCGCGCCACGACTCGCCGCCGTCGAGCGAGAGCTCGACTCCGCCGTCATTCGCCACGATCATCCGCCGCGAATCGCGCGGGTCGATCCACAGGTCGTGGTGGTCGCCGTGGTGCCAGCCGCCGACGAAGTGGATCGACTTGCCGCCGTCGATCGAGCGCAGCAGCGGCACCTGCGGGAACCAGACCACGTCGGCGTTCGTCGGATCGACGGTGAGGGTGCCGAAGTACCAGATGCGCTGCCGCAGCGCGCGGTGGCCGTTGGCGCGCGTCCAAGTCGCGCCGCCGTCGTCGGAACGGAAGAGCCCGCCCGCCTCGGCTTCGATCAGGGCGTAGACGCGCCGGCTGTCGGAGGGCGCGACGGCGACGCCGACCTTGCCCCAGATCCCTGCCGGGAGCCCGTCGCCGGCGAGCTGTTTCCAGGTCGCGCCGCCATCGGCCGAGCGGTAGAGGCCGCTGCCCGGGCCGCCGCTCGTCAGGTCCCACGGATAGCGCCGCGCCTGCCAGAGGCCGGCGAAGACGATGCGCGGGTTGTTCGGGTCGATCGCGACGTCGGAGGCGCCGGTGTCGGCGTCCTTCGCCAGCACGCGCTGCCAACTCTCGCCGCCGTCGGTGGTGCGGTAGACGCCGCGCTCCGGGTTGGGTCCGAAGGCGCGGCCGAGGACGGCGGCGAAGGCGACGTCGGGGTTCGTCGGATGCACCGCCATGGCGCCGATCTGCCCCCGCTCGCTCCAGACCTGGCGCCACGACTTGCCGGCATCGGTCGAGCGGAAGATCCCCTGCCCGGCGATGACATTGCCGCGGATGTTGGCTTCGCCCGAGCCGACGTAGACGATGTTCGGGTCCGACGGCGCCACGGCGAGCGAGCCGATCGAGGCGACCGGCTGGTCGTCGAAGATCGGCTTCCAGAGCTGGCCGCCGTCGACCGATTTCCAGACACCGCTCTGCGCGGTCGCCGCGTAGTAGACGAGCGGATCGCCGGGGACGCCCACGGCGCGCGAGACGCGGCCGCCGGCGGCGGGGCCGAGCGAGCGGAATTCGAGCCCGTCGAAGCGGCCCTTCGGCTCCTCGGCTTCGCCGGCGAGAAGTGGAGCGGCAGTCGACAGCAGGGAGGCGCAGGCCAGCGCCAGGAGTCGCGTTGCTCGCATCGAAAACCTCGCTCTGGTTCGGCAGCCGGGCTCGGACCGCGGGATCACCCTACGATCGTGCCGTCGTCGAGGTCAACTTGCGGCACGGTCCGGGCGACGGTGCCGATTTCCTCCTCTGATACCGTTCGCTCACGTCGTCGGGGGAAGCCATGAGCGAAGCGCAGGTGGCGGGCCTGCCCGCCTTTCTCGAGCGGATCGGTGACGCCGTCGCCGCACCTACGGTCGAGGCGCGCGCAGGGGCGGTCAAGCGGGTGCTGGCGGAAACGATTCGGGAAGGCGCCTTGCGCCTGCCCGCGCGGTTCTACGTTCCCAAGGCCGAGTGCTACGCGCGCCGGCTCCTCCACCGCGACCTCGAGCGCGGCTTCACCGCCGTGGTCATGACCTGGGGCCCGGGCCAGGGGACGCCGCTGCACGACCACGCGGGAATGTGGTGCGTCGAAGGCACGATCGACGGCGAGATGGACGTCCTGCAGTACGAGCTGGTCGACGAGACCGCGGACGGCCGCTTCCGCTTCACGCCGCGCGGCCGGGTCCGAGCCCGGCCGGGCGCCTCGGGCGCGCTCATCCCGCCGTTCGAGTACCACGTGCTGCGCAACGGCTTCGACGACCGCATCGCGCTGACGCTCCACGTCTACGGCGGCGAGATGGACCGCTGCACCATCTTCGAGCCCGACCTCGGCGACTGGTACCGGCGGGGCGAGCGCCCCCTCGCCTACGACTGAGGCGCGCCCGCAGCGGCCCCGGCCTCCTCGTCGCCACTCACCCGGACGCAGTTGCGCCCCGCCGCTTTCGCCCGGTAGAGGGCGCGGTCGGCGGCGTCGACGAGGGTGGTGGACGGCGACTCCCCGAAAGGCACCACCGACGCCACCCCCAGGCTGACAGTCAGCGGCCGCCCGCCTTCGGCCGCGACGTGCGGAATGCCGCGGCCCTCGACGCGCAGCCGCGCCTGCTCGGCGAGCTCGAGCGCGCCTTCGCCAGCGGTGTTCGGCAGCAGGGCGGCGAACTCCTCGCCGCCGTAGCGCGCCACGATGTCGCCGGCGCGCGCGAAGGCGCCCGCCAGGGTCTTGGCGACCTCGGCCAGCGCCGCGTCGCCGCGCAGGTGGCCGTAAGTGTCGTTGTAGCGCTTGAAGTAGTCGATGTCGATGACGAGCAGCGACAGCGGCAGGCCGGCGCGCATCGCGCGCCGCCATTCGAGATCGAGGACGCGGTCGAACTCGCGGCGGTTGGCGAGGCCGGTGAGCGAGTCGACGGTGGAGAGCTCGACCAGGGTGCGGTTCATCTCGCTCAGCCGGCGATTGGTTTGCTCGAGCTCGTCGGTGGTGTCGGAGAGCTCGCGATTGAGGCTCGCCAGGTGCACGACGCCCGCCAGCTGGTCGCAGAGCAGCTGCAGGAGCGACACCGTCTCCTGCGAGAAGACCTGCGGTCGGTCGTTCTCGAAATTGAAGGCGCCGAGCGAACGCCCACGGAAGAGGATCGGGATGGCCAGCTCGGCACGCGCCTCGTCGAAGAGCGGCACGTAATCGGGATCGCTGCGCACGTCGTGCACGAGCTGCGCGCGGCGCAGCTGCAGCGAGCGGCCGGTGATGCCTCGGCCCATGGAGAGCGAGGGAATCGGATCGACCGGCGGCGGTACGCGCGTCGCCAGCCCCTTGAGCTCGAGCCGCGAAGTGAAGGGATCGAGGACGTAGACGGCGACCATCAGCAGGTCGAAGCGGTCGCGCAGCCGACGGACGACGAGCTCGAGCACCGGATCCAGCTCCTCGGCGTCGAGCGCCGCGTGGATGAGCTCGGAGACGAGCTCGAACTGCTCCGCTCGCCGCACCACCTCCTGGTGGAGCTGCGCGTTGGCGATGGCACCGGCGATCTGCCGCGCCACGGCGTCGAGCAGCGGCAGCTCGGCGTCGAGATCGCGGGCGCGGCGATCCTCGAGATTGAGCACCGCGACCGTTTCGCCGCCGCGCTTCACCGGCAGCGCGACCTCCGAGCGCACGCCGTCGGCGACCGCGACGTAGCCCGGATGCCTCTCGACATCGTTGACGGCGATCGGCCGCCCGCTGGCGGCGACCATGCCGACGATGCCGCTGCCGATCGCCCGCGAGTCGCCGACCGCCAGGCGCGCCTCGATGCGCGAAGAGACCGCCTCGACAACGAAGCGCTGGCGCTCGTGGTCGACCGAGGCGAAGCCGGCATGATGCCAGTCGAACGACTCCACCAGCCGGTCGCAGATGCGCTGCAGCATCGGGCGCAGCTCGAGCCCCTCGGTCGCCACGCGGGCGATGTCGTTGAGCAGGGCGAGAGCGGTGAGCTCGCGGTCGCGGTCGCGCATGGCGCAGGTGCTGCAGCGATGATGGCACACCGCACCGCCCGTCGGTGGTAATCTGCATGCGGCGCCCCGCGCGCCGGACGCATGTCGGACTTCCCGCGAATCTCCACCCACCCGGTCGCCGTCGGCCACGTCGTCGTCGGCGGCGGCGCACCGATCGTCGTGCAGTCGATGGCCAACACCGACACCGCCGACGCCGAAGCGACCGCCCGCCAGTGCCAGGAGCTGGCCGAGGCGGGCTCGGAGCTGGTGCGCGTCACCGTCAACGTCGACGCCGCGGCGCGCGCCGTGCCGGAGATCCGCCGCCGCCTCGACGACGCCGGCTGCGACGTGCCCCTGGTCGGCGACTTCCACTACAACGGGCACCTGCTGCTGAGCCAGTTCCCCGCTAGCGCCGCCGCGCTCGCCAAGCTGCGCATCAACCCCGGCAACGTCGGCCGCGGCAAGCGCCGGGACGAGCAGTTCGCCACCATCTGCCGCATCGCCCGCGAGCACGGCAAGCCGGTGCGCATCGGCGTCAACGGCGGCTCGCTCGATCCCGAGCTGGTGATGGCCAAGATGCAGGAGAACACCGACCGCGACCTCGGCCTCTCGTCCGAGGAGGTCCTCAACGACTGCATGCTGATCTCGGCGCTCGACTCGACGGAGGCGGCGCTCGCCTGCGGCCTGAGCGAGAACCAGATCGTCATCTCGTGCAAGGTCTCGCGGCCGCTCGACCTCATTCGCGTCTACCGCGATCTCGCCGCGCGCACCCGCCAGCCGCTGCACCTCGGCTTGACGGAAGCCGGCATGGGCGCGAAGGGCATCGTCTGGTCGGCGACAGCGATCGGCGTGCTGCTGTACGAGGGGATCGGCGACACCATTCGCGTCTCGCTCACGCCGCGCCCGGGCGGCGACCGCCGCGAGGAGGTGCGCGTCGCCTGCGAGATCCTGCAATCGCTCGGCCTGCGCTCGTTCGCGCCGTCGGTCACCGCCTGTCCGGGCTGCGGGCGGACCACCTCGACCACCTTCCAGGAGCTGGCCGAGCGCGTCGAGGCGCATCTCGCCGAGCGCATGCCGGAATGGAAACGGCGCTTCGAGGGCGTCGAGGAGCTCAGGCTCGCGGTGATGGGCTGCGTCGTCAACGGCCCCGGCGAGTCGAAGGCGGCCAACATCGGCATCAGCCTGCCGGGCACCGGCGAGGCGCCGACCTGTCCTGTCTATATCGACGGTGTCAAGTTCACGACGCTCTCCGGCACCTACGAGGAGCTGGCCGACCGCTTCCTGGCATTGGTCGACGACTACGTCGCCGCCCGCTACCGGCGCCGCGACGACGCCGACTCTCCCGCCTCCTGATCGCACCGCTTTACGCGGCGCCTCCCGATCCGTCAGAGTAGAGCCGCATGGCGGCTCCGAGGCTTCTCGCGCGCCGCGGGATCCGGTGGATCGCCGCGTGCGTCGCCCTCGCTTGCGGCGCGCCGGTCTTCGCCGCCGAGCCTGGCGAGACGCTCGAGGTCGGCTGGCACCGCATCCGGCCCGGCGACACGCTCGAGGGATTGTCGGTGCGCTTCCTGGGCGACGCCCGCCGCTGGCCGGAGCTCCACGCGCTCAACCCCCGCATCCTCGATCCGCACTGGATCTACCCGGGCCGCAAGGTGCGCATCCCGCTCTACCGGCCGGCAACGGAGCCGAACGCTCAGGTGGTGGTGGTCTCGAATCGCGTCGAGACCCTGCCGGCGCCGATCGAGTGGTCGGCGGTAGAGGCCGGCGACCTGCTGCTCGAGCGCGACGGCCTGCGCACCTACGAGCAGTCGACCGCCCGTCTCGTCTTCGACGACGGCTCGACAGCCAACGTCGCCGAATCGTCGCTCGTCTTCATCCGCCGACAGACGCCCGCCACCGCGCCGGCGCCGCGCAAGGAGATCGAGATCGAGGCGGGCCAGGCCGATTTCGAGACCGCGGCGGGCGCCCCTGCTCCGCCCGAGATCGAGGTCGTCGTCGGCGCGACCCGCACCTCGACGCGCGCCGCGGCGGGGGGCTCGGCGAAGAGCCGCCATCGCCTCGCCGGCGAAGCGGCCCAAGTGATGCTCTACGACGGCCACGGCGAGGTGCGCTCCGCCGGCGCCAGCGTCGAGCTCGCCGCCGGCACCGGCACGACCGTGCGCCGGGGCGCCGCGCCGGCGCGGCCCGAGCGACTGCTGGCCGCGCCGCTCCTCGTCTCGCCGCCCGACGGCGTCGAGCTGCCGGCGAACGCCGCCGAGATCGTGCTCGAGTGGCGCGAGGTGCCGCAGGCCAGCGCCTATCAGCTCGAGCTCTGCGGCGACAGCCGTTGCGGCGCCGTGCTGCGGCGGCTCGGCGATCTGCGCGCGACGCGGCACCAGCTGCCCGTCCCCACTCGCCGCGCGATCTACTGGCGCGTCACGGCCGTCGGCGCCTCCGGGCTCGACGGCTATCCCTCGCCGGCGCGCAGCCTGCGCCCGTCGCTCCTGGTGGTCATCGAGTGAGCGGCGCGGCGGGCTCCTCTCGCGGCCGCCGCTCCGGCGGGCGATCGTGAGCGTCTCGGCAGCGCAGTACCGCGACGCGCTGCGCCTCTTTCCGGCCGGCGTCACGGTGGTCACGCTCCGCGTCGGCGAACGCGTGCACGGCCTCACCGTGTCGGCGTTCGCCTCGGTGTCGCCCGAGCCGCCGCTCGTCGCCATCATGATCGATCATCAGCACGGCGCTCACGCCCTGCTCGAGACACCCGGCGCCGTCTTCGCCGTCAACGTCCTCGGCGAGGACCAGCGGGAGCTCTCCGAGCGCTTCGCCTGGGCACCCGACGACGAGCGCTTCGCGCTCGGCGAGTGGACTGCGGCGGTGACCGGTGCCCCGGTGCTCGCCGACGCGCTGGCGTGGCTCGACTGCACGGTCCACTCCCACCACGTCGCTGGCACTCACACCCTCTACATCGGCCTCGTCGAGGCGAGCGCCACGCCGCGCGGCGAGGAGCGGCCGCTCGTCTACTGGAATCGCGGCTACCGCGGCCTCGGCGTCGACGTCGAGTGAGCGCGACGCCCGCGCTGCGCTGGATCGCCACCTGCGCGCGCGGCCTCGAGGAGATCGTCGCCGCCGAGCTCCGCGCCTTCGGCGCACAGCCGACGGCGACCACCACCGGCGGCGTCGCCTTCACCGGCTCGACGGTCGACGGCCTGCGCGCCAACTGGCGGCTGCGCGCCGCGAACCGCGTGCTGCTCGAGCTCGGCTCGTGGCTGGCACCCGACGCCGAAGCGCTCTACACCGGCGCGCGCGAGCTCGCCGCGCGGCCCGAGAGGCGCGAGATCCTCGCGCCCGAGCGCACGCTCGCCGTCGCCGCCACCGCCAGCCGCTCGGCTCTCACCGACACGCGCTGGATCGCGCTCAAGGTCAAGGATGCCGTCGTCGACGCACAGCGCGCCTTCGCCGGTCGGCGCAGTGACGTGCGCCGCCACGACCCGGACATCGCGCTCCGCGTGCGTCTCCACGGCGACCGCGCCACGCTCCTGCTCGACACCTCGGGAGAGCCGCTCGACCGGCGCGGCTACCGCGTGGCCACGTCGACGGCGCCCGTGCGCGAGCAGCTCGCCGCCGCCGCGCTGCTCGCGGCGGGCTGGAACGGCGTCGGTCCGGTGGTCGATCCGATGTGCGGCTCGGGCACCCTGCTCGCCGAGGCGGGGGCGATCGCGCTCGGTCTCGCCCCCAACCGCCTGCGCGCGCGCTGGGCTTTCGAACACCTGCCCGGATTCGATGCCGCGCTCTTCGCGCGCGTGCGCGTCGAACCGTTCCCGGCGCCCGATCCCGAAGTGCGGCTGCTCGGGGTCGACATCGACCGCGCCGCCGTCGCCGCCTGCGCTCGCAACCTGGCGGCGGCCGGACTCGCCTCTCATGCCGAGGTGCGGGCCGGCGACGCCTTCGAGCTCGAGCCGCCAGAGACGCCCGGGCTACTGGTGGTCAATCCCCCACACGGCGCGCGGCTCGGTGCCGAAGCCGAAGATTGGCGCCGCCTGGGCGACCTGCTCAAGCGCCGCTACCGCGGCTGGAAGGCGGTGCTTCTCGCCGGCGGCGTCGACCTCGGCAGGCCGCTCGGCTTGCGCCCGTCGCGGCGGATCCCCTACTGGAACGGTCCGCTCGAGGGCCGCATCCTCGTCCTCGACTTGTGGTGATCCGCCGCCGGCACGTCCTGCGGCGGGCCGCGGTCAGATCAGGATCTCGATCTTGGCCTGGGTGCCGAGCGCGTTGACGCGCGCCTTGACCTTCTCCTCGAGCTGCCGCTGCTGGAGCAGCGATTCGAGGCGCTTCTCGACCTGCTCGAACGCGAGCCTCGTCTCCGGCCGCTTCTCGAGGACCTCGATGAGGTGCAACCCGAAACGCGTCTCGATGATCTCCGAGAGCTGATTGGGGGCCAGCGCGAACGCCACCTGCTCGAATGCCGGCACCATCTGGCCGCGATAGAACCAGCCGAGGTCGCCTCCCCGCGCGCCCGAGCCCTTGTCGTCCGAGCTCGCGCGCGCCAGCGTCTCGAAGTCGGCGCCGCCGGCGATGCGGGTGCGGATCTCCTCCAGGCTCCGGCGCGCCGCGGCCTTCTGCTCGGCCGCCGCCTGCGCGTCGACGCGGATCAAGATGTGGCGAGCGTGCACGCGCTCGGGCTCGACCATGCGCTCCGGGTTGGCGTCGTAGAAGGCGCGCACGTCGGCGGCGCCGACGCGCACCGCAGGGATGACCTCGTTCGTCACCCACTTCTTCACCGTGACGCTC
This sequence comes from Thermoanaerobaculia bacterium, assembly GCA_036397015.1. Classification (GTDB taxonomy): domain Bacteria; phylum Acidobacteriota; class Thermoanaerobaculia; order Multivoradales; family JAGPDF01; genus JACTMI01. The sequence goes on along the minus strand of DASWJT010000150.1, from coordinate 12,668 downwards.
TCGGCGACATCGCGCTCGAGGCGCGCGCGGTCGAAGCCGCGCTCGGCGAGTGCCCGGTCGAAGTCGGCGTCGGAGGGAAACTGCGCGCGGATCGCCTGCATGCCGGCGGCGATCTCCTCGGCGGTCGCCGCTTTCGACTGCGTCGCGAGGTCGCGATAGAGCAGGCGATTGCCGATCAGGTCGTCGAGCACGCGGCGATAGAAGGCGCGCGTCGGGGGCGGCGGCGGCGTGCCGCGCTGGGCGAGCGCGCCGCGCGCCTCGGTGGCGCGCGCCAGCAGATCCACCTTGGTGATCGCCTCTCCGTCGATGCGCGCGACGACCTCGGGAATCTCGGCGGCGTCGAGGGTCTCGGCCCCCCGACGTTCGCCGCCGGCGGACGGCTGTCCGATGGCGGAGCCGGACTGTGCCGCAGCAGCGGCAGCGCTCGCGGCGGGAGCGCTGGAGTCCGCGCCGGCGGCCGCCGGAGCCGCGGTGCTCGCCTCGGCCGGGCTGTCCGCGACGTCGGCCGGTTTCTTCGAGCAGGCGGGAGCGACGGCGACGAGCGCGACGAGGGCGACAACTCTCGGCGACGAGGCGGATAGCGACATGCGGATCTCCGGTGAGATGCCCGCCCCGGCTCAGTCCGGATACGGGCGCGAGAGGACGCACGCGTTGATGCCGCCGACGCCCATTGACAGCTTGCCGGCCCAGCCGCGCGGCGACGGGCAGCTGGCGTCGAAGACGAAGCGGCGGTGCAGGCGGGCGATCTCCTGGTTGAGCTCCGCGGCAGCGGTCGGCGACGGGAAAAGCTCGCCGCGGGCGCAGCCGAGGTACTGGGCGGTGAGCTCGAAGCCGCCGCTCGCCCCCATGCCGTGGCCGAAGGTTCCCTTGCGCGCCGAGACGAGCACTTGCTCGGGCAAGATGCCGCGCAGGTTCTCGACCTCCTGAAAATCGCCCGGAGTGGCGGTGGCGTGGAGATCCCAGGTGACGATCTCTTCGGGCTCGACGCCGGCGAGCGCGAGCGCCTGGCGGATCGCTACGCGCGGGCCCTCGGCCGAAGGAGTGATGATGTGATCGGCGTCCGACGAGACGCCGACCGCCACCGGCTCGAGCCCGACCGGCTCGAAGCCGAGGCCGGTCATGTGCTCGAGGTCGCCGATGATCCAGATCGCCGCGCCGCCGGCGACGTGCGTGCCGCGCAGGGTGGTGAGCGGCTTCGAAACCTGGCCGTCCGCCGAAATCACGCGCGCCGCGTAGAAGCCGCCGACCGTTATCGCCAGCGGCGGCGGATCGGTGGCGCCCATGACCACCGCCTTGGCCTCGCCGCGGCGAATGGCGTCCATCGCCAGCTTCAGCGTGACGCCGAACGTGGAGCATGCCGCCGCCGGCCCGAAGGCCAGCCCGGTGATCCTGCCGAGCATGGTGATCTGCGCCGCCGGCGTGTTGTGGATGTTCCACAGCAGGTTGGCCGACACCTCGTGCCAGGGCGGATTGGGGGCGCCCCACCGTCGCTGCAGGCGGCTGCGCCGGCGCTGTTTCTCCTTGATCGCCGCGATCTTGCCGGTCTCCACCGGGCCGTCGAAGGTGAACGACTCGATCTCGCGCAGCTCGTCGAGGTAGGCGCGCAGCTCGCTCGAGCGCGCCACCCAGAACGCCCACCAGGCGTCCTCGGCGTCCTCGACCGCGTCGGGCGGCGCCTCCTCCGGAGCCGTCGGCACCTCGATCGACGGATCGAAGCGCTCCGGGTGGGCGAGGTACTCGGCCAGAGCCGCGTTGCGCTCGGGCTGCGACCAGAACCGGTTCCAGCGCCGCTGCGCGCGGTGGAGGCTCACCGCCGCGCCGCCGATGGTGCCGAGCGAGCCGAGGCCGCTGCCGATGTAGACGTGGGCCGCGGCGCCGAGGCGAGTCAGCTCCTGCTCGAGCCCAGGATTCTGGCCCAGTGCCTGGATGAAGGCGCCGATCGCGTACTTGGTCGGCATGTCCATCTTGCCGTCGAGCTGCGGGTAGCGGCCGGGCGGAAAGCGCGCGTCGATCCACGGCTTGTAATCCGAGAAGCGGAAGGCGGGACGACCCACCAGAAAGGTGTCCGGACCGAAGCCGTTGAACGGCTCGAGCCAGCTCTCGGCGGCCGCCAAGTTGCTCGCGAACGCTTCGATGTTCGCGGACTTGGGAGCGACGATGCCCCAGCCGAAGACCCCGATTCTCTTCATGCGCCCCCCTGCGCCGCCCGTCGCGGCCCGGCCAGCAGCGCGAGCAGGTCGGCCACCCGGTTCGAGTAGCCCCACTCGTTGTCGTACCACGCCACCACGCGCACCCAGCCGTCGCCGCGCGCCTCGGTCGACGGAGCGTCGAAGATCGACGAGTGCGGATTGCCGATGATGTCGGTCGAGACGTGCGGCGTCTCGCTGTATTCCAAGATCTTCTCGAGCGAACCGGTGGCAGCCGCGCGCACGGCGGCGTTGACCTCGGCCGCCGTCGGCCGCGCGGCGACGCGGCAGAGGAAGTCGACGATCGAGCCGTCGGGCACCGGTACGCGCAGCGCGATGCCGTCGAGCTTGCCGGCGAGCGCCGGGATCACCTTGCCCACTGCGCGCGCCGCGCCGGTCGAAGTCGGGATGATGTTGACCGCCGCCGCGCGGCTGCGGCGGAGGTCCTTGTGCGGCACGTCGGCCAGGCGCTGGTCGTTGGTGTAAGCGTGCACGGTGGAGAGGATCCCCTCCTCGATGGTGAAGGCCTCGTGCAGCACCTTGGCGAGCGGCGCCAGGCAGTTGGTCGTGCACGAGGCGTTCGAGACGATGCGATCGCTCGGCGCGAGGTCGCCGTCGTTGACACCGAGCACGACCATGCGGTCGATCTCGTCCTTCGCCGGCACCGTCAACAGCACCTTCTTCGCACCGCCCGCGAGATGACGTTCGAGCTGCGCCCGCTCGCGGAAGACGCCGGTCGACTCGACGACGACCTCCACCCCGAGATCGCCCCACGGGATCGCCGCCGGGTCCTTCGCGGCGGTCATTGCCACCTGCCGCCCTGCGAGGTAGAGATGATCCTCGTCGACACGGACTTCGCCCGCGAAGCGCCCCATCACCGAGTCGTGCTGCAGCAGGTAGGCGAGCACCTCGTTGTCGTAGAGGTCGTTGACCGCGACGACCTCGAAGCCGTCGCGCTCGGCGAGGATGCGGAAGACCGTGCGGCCGATGCGCCCGAAGCCGTTGATGCCGACGCGCACGTTCATCACGCCGCCTCGGCGTCGAGCTCGGCCAGGCGCCCGAGCAGCTCGATGACGCGGTTCGCGTAGCCCCAGCCGTTGTCGTAGAAGGTCAGCGTCTTCGACACCCGCCCGGCAACGATCAGGGTCGAGAGCGAGTCGAAGACGCCCGAGTAGGTCGTCATCAGGATGTCGGAGGAGACGATCGGCTGGTCCTCGTAGTCGACGATGCCGGCGAGCTCGCCGGCGCAGGCTCCGCGCAGCGCCGCGTTGACGTCCTCGACAGTGACCGGCCGCGGATGCCAGCAGGTCAGGTCGACGACCGAGCCGTTCGGCACCGGAACGTGAAGGGTGAGTCCGGAGATCCGTCCGGCGAGCTCGGGGAGGAGCCCGGAGAGCACCTCGTCGGCGTTCGTCGGCTGCGGGATGATGTTCTCGGCCGCGGCGCGCCCGCTGCGCATGTCGGGCGCCGGCACGTCGGCGAGGCGGAGCTGGCTGGTGTAGGCGTGCACCGTGAGGAGGAAGGCGCGCTCGACGCCGAGCTCGTGCGCCAGCACGCGCAGCACCGGACCGGCGGCGTTGGCGGTGACCGAGCCGACGGAAACGATGCGATGCTCGTCGGAAAGCATCTCGGCGTTGACGCCGGCGACCCAGGTGAGGTCCGGCGGATCCGTCGGGGGCGAGCAGAGGACGACTCGCTTCGCACCGGCGGCGAGATGGCGCTCGAGTTGGGCGCGGGCGCGCTCGCGGCCGGAGGCTTCGACGACGAGATCGATGCCGAGCTCGCCCCACGGCGGCACCCTGTCCTCTTCGGGCGTCCGCAGTGCGACCGAGCGGCCATCGATCGTGAGCGAGCCTTCGGCGCGCGCAACCTCGCCGGGGAAGCGCCCGAGCAGCGTGTCGAAGCGCAGCAGATATTCGACCGCTTCGGGTTCGGCGGGATCCTCGACGAGGGCGAGGCGAAGCCGCTCGTGTCGCGCCAGCAACCGTACCAGGCTGCGGCCAATGCGGCCGCATCCGACGAGTCCGATGGCAGGGACGTTCATGACGAGGAGGTCGCAACGGCCGACACGCCCGCGGCCTGGGCGGTCATTCTGTCACAGCGTCGTCGGCCGACTCGGCGGCGGCGAGCTCTCGCCGCTCCGGTTGCGATGCCGCGGCACCGAACGGCACGGGCAGGTGATAGAGCAACAGGCCGACGACGAGCCCGACGAGGTATCCCTGGGGCAGCGCCAGCGCCAGGACGCCGACGAGGAGCGCAATCGAGAGCTCCCGCCGGCTGCCCGCCTGATCGCCGACGAAGCGCATCAAGATCAGCGCCTCGGCGAGCAGAACGACGCCGAGGATGGGCAGCGGGAAGACCTCGACCACCTGCGCCAGCGATCCGCTCAGGAAGATGCCGGCGCAGAGAAAGAAACCGCCGTAGATCACGACCGATCCGCCGGTGCGGGCGCCCAACGCGTAGTGGCCGGCCAGGCCGCCGCAGCCGTGACAGGCCGGGACGCCGCCGGCGAGCGGCGCCAGGAGATTCACCGCCGCGTAGGTGAAGCCGATCTTCCGCACCCCGACCCGGCGCTCCGGAAAGAGGTCGGCGAGGGTCCGTTCGGTGGCGATCACCGAGTTCGAGAGCGACAGCGGCAGCTGTGGCAGGGCGAGGACGAGGAACCCGGTCGCGACGTCGGCGAGCTCCGGCACGCGCAGCCGCGGCAACGCGAAGCCGGCGCCGGCAACGAGCGCTCCCAGGTCGACGCGGAAGCTCAGCGCGTAGACCAGCCCCAGTCCCACCACCACCAGCCCGGCCGGAATGCGCCGGTTGCCCCACAGGACGACCAGCGCCGCGAAGGCAACGCCGGCGAGGAGGTAGCCCTGCACACCCTGCGCCGAGACATAGCTGCGCAGCGCCAGTGAGGCGAGCGACAGCCCGAGCCCGAGCTGAATGCCGCGCACGACGCAGAGCGGGATGCGCCGCGCCACCCAGCCGAGGACGCCGGTGAGGGTGAGCACCAGCATGACCGCGCCGATGGCGATGCCGGCGCCGTAGAGCGTCTCGGCCGCGACTCCTCCGGTGATGACGAGCACCGCCATCGCCTTGAGCGGCTGCAATGGCATCGGCAGGCGGTAGACGAGGCCGGTGGCGACCTGCAGCAGGCCGAAGACGGCAAAGACGCTCGCCGCGTCGAGCCCGGCGGCCAGCACCATGCCGAAAACGAGCGGCAGGTCGGTGCCGATGTCGCCGAAGCTGCCGGCCCATTCGTTGCGGTCGAAACGGATCGCGCGCGGCATCGGCAGGGCAGCGTAGCGGACTCGCGCGATCGGCGACAATCGCGGGCCCCGTAGAATGCGCCCATGGCCGTCCTTGCTCCGTTCCGGGCGCTGCGGCCGGAGGCCGCCGTGGCGCACCGGGTCTCGTCCGTTCCGTACGACGTCGTCTCGACCGGGGAGGCGCGCGCCCTCGCCGCCGGCGAGCCGCTCTCCTTCCTGCACGTGACACGCTCCGAGCTCGAGCTCGACGCGGGCGCCGACCCTTACGCCGCCGAGGTCTACGACCGCGCGCGCGCCAACCTCGAGCGGCTGAAGCGCGCGGCGCCGATGATCGCCGATCCCGACTCGACGCTGTACGTCTACTGGCTGCGGATGGGCGACCACGAGCAGACCGGCGTCGCCGGCGCCTTCTCGGTCGACGAGTACGAGCGCGACCGCATCAAGAAGCACGAGCGCACCCGCCGCGCCAAGGAGGACGACCGCACGCGCCACATCGTCACCCTGCGCGCGCAGACCGGCGTCGTCTTCCTCACCTACCGCGCCAGCGCCGCCCTCGACGCCGCGGTCGCACTCCTCACGGCGGGCGAGCCGCTCTACGACTTCGTCGCCGCCGACGGCGTCGCCCACCGGGTGTGGAAGGCCTCGCCCGCCGATCGCGACGCCCTCGTCGCCGGCTTCGCCGCCGTGCCCGAGCTCTACATCGCCGACGGGCACCACCGCGCCGCTTCCGCCTGGCGCGCCCGCGGCGAGCTGCGCGAGGGCCGGGCAGCGCACTCGCCGGCGCCGGGCGCCGGCTCGTTCGACACCTTCCTCGCCGTCGCCTTCCCGCACGATCAGGTGCGGATCCTCCCCTACCACCGTGTCGTCGCCGACTTCGGCGACACGAGTCGCGAGGCGCTGCTCGCCGAGCTCGAGCGCCGCTTTCGCTTCGTCACGGCGCCGCCGCAGCCGGAGCGGCCGGGCTGCGTCGGCCTCTTCCTCGGCGACCGCTGGCGCACGCTCGTGCTCGGCGAGCCGCCCGCCGGCGCCTCTCTCGCCGAGCGACTCGACTGCGAGCGGCTCTCCCGGCAAGTGCTCTCGCCCATGCTCGGCATCGAGGACCTGCGCACCGACTCGCGAATCGATTTCGTCGGCGGCATCCGCGGCACCGCCGAGCTCGAGCGGCTGGTCGGCTCGGGGCGGGCCGCGGCGGCCTTCGCGCTGCACCCGGTGAGCGTCGACGAGCTCTTCGCCGTCGCCGACGCCGGCGAGATCATGCCGCCCAAGTCGACCTGGTTCGAGCCCAAGCTGCGCGACGGTCTGCTGGTGCAGGAGATCTGAGATGAGGATCCTGGTCGCCGACAAGTTCGAAGCGAGCGGCCTCGCCGGTCTCCGCGCCATCGACGCCGAAGTGCTCAGCGAGCCCGGCCTCGAGGCGGGGTCGCTGGTGGAGGCGATCGCCCGCGAGCGGCCCGAAGTGCTCGTCGTGCGCAGCACCAGGGTGACCGCCGAGATGCTCGACGCCGGGCCGCTCGCCCTCGTCGTGCGCGCCGGCGCCGGCGTCAACACCATCGACGTGCGCGCCGCCTCCGAGCGCGGCATCCACGTCGCCAACTGCCCGGGCAAGAACGCGATCGCGGTCGCCGAGCTGACCATGGGGCTGCTGCTCGCCCTCGACCGGCGCATCCCCGACAACGTCGCCGACCTGCGCGCCGGCAGGTGGGACAAGAAGGAGTACTCGCGCGCCGCCGGCGTGCACGGCAGGACGCTCGGCGTCCTCGGCCTGGGTTCGATCGGCTGCGAGGTGATCCGGCGCGCCCACGCTTTCGGCCTGCGCATCGTCGCCTGGAGCCGGCGCTTCGCCGGCGAGGAGCGCTGGATGACGCTGGCCGAAGCGCGCCAGCTCGATCTCGAGGCCGTGCACCAGCAGGCGCCGATCCGCCTGGCTCCGACACCGGCCGACGTCGCCGGCGCCGCCGACGCCCTTACCGTCCACGTCGCGCTCGGCCCCGAGACCCGTGGGTTCGTCGACGGATCGGTGCTCGCCCGGCTCAAGCCGGGCGCCTACTTCCTGAACACCTCGCGCGGCGAGGTCGTCGACGCCGCGGCGCTCGAGCGCGCCACCCGCGACAAGAGCCTGCGCCTCGGGCTCGACGTCTTCGCCGCCGAGCCGGCAGGCGCCAGCGGCGAGTTCCGCGATCCGCTCCTCGCGCTGCCGCTCGTCTACGGCACGCACCACATCGGCGCCTCGACCGAGCAGGCGCAGGAAGCGATCGCCGCCGAGACCGTGCGCATCGTGCGCAGCTTCGTCGAGAACGGCCGGGTGCCGAACTGCGTCAATTTCGCCCGCCGCACCCCGGCGACCCACCGCTTGGTGGTGCGCCATAGAGACCGGCCGGGCGTCCTGGCGCACGTCTTCGAGCGCCTGCGCGTCGCCGGGCTCAACGTCCAGGAGACGGAGAACGTCGTCTTCGAAGGCGCACAGGCGGCGATCGCCCGCATCCACCTCGACGGCGAGCCCGACGAGAGCACCCTCGGCGCGATCCGTGACGGCAGCGACGACATCCTCGACCTCAGACTGTCCAAGCTCGGCGGCTGACGCCGGGATTCCTGCGGAGACTCTCCATGGCCGCGACTTCCCGCATCTTCAACTTCTCCGCCGGTCCGGCGGTCCTGCCCCTCTCGGCGCTCGTCCGAGCGCAGCGCGATCTCCTGGCGCTTCCCGGCGTCGGCATGTCGGTGCTCGAGATCAGCCACCGCTCGCCGACGTTCGGGGAGATCTGCTTCGGCGCCGAGGCGGACTTCCGGAAGCTGGGCGGCATCTCCGACGACTACGCCGTTCTCTTCCTCCAGGGGGGCGCGACGCTGCAGTTCTCGATGGTGCCGATGAACCTGCTCCGGACGGGCGAGACAGCCGACTACATCGAGACCGGAACCTGGTCGGAGAAGGCGATCCTCGAGGCGAAGAAGGTCGGCCGCGTGCACGTCGCGGCGTCGTCGAAGGCGACGAACCACGACCGCATCCCGGCGCCGGAGGAGCTCGCCTTCTCGGCGCGGCCCGCTTACGTGCACATGACGTCGAACAACACCATTTTCGGCACTCAGTTCGCCTACGTTCCAGAAGTGCCGGACGGCGTGCCGCTGGTCAACGACGCCTCTTCCGACATCTTCTGCCGGCCGGTGGACTTCTCGCGCTTCGCGCTCACCTACGCTGGCGGTCAGAAGAACCTCTCGATCGCCGGCCTCACCGTCGTCGTCGTGCGCCGCGACCTGCTCGACCGCGCGCCGGCGGACGTGCCCATCTACCTGCGCTACGCCATCCACGCCAAGGAGCGCTCGCTCTACAACACGCCGCCGGTCTTCGGCATCTACGTGCTGCACCTCGTCCTCGAGCACCTGCTCGAGCTCGGCGGCCTCGACGAGCTCGCGCGCCGCAACGAACGCAAGGCGGGCACGCTCTACGACGCCATCGACGGCTCCGGCGGTTACTACCGCGCCCACGCCCGGCCGGGCTCGCGCTCGCTGATGAACGTCACTTTCCGACTGCCCGACGAGGAGCGCGAGAAGCGCTTCGTGAAGGAAGCGACCGCCGAGGGTCTCGACGGCTTGAAGGGCCACCGTTCCGTCGGCGGCATCCGCGCCTCGATCTACAACGCCTTCCCCGAGGCCGGCGTCGACGCCCTCGTCGCTTTCATGGCCGACTTCCAGAGCCGGAATGGCTGACCGCCGGGAACCAGGGTCCGGTCGAACCTCCAGCCGCTGAAACACGCGAGCTCGGCGACCCGGCCGGCGCTTTCGGCGCTATTCCGATCGTCGCGGGACGAGCCGCGCCAAGTAGAGCCTTCTGGCAGGCGCGGAATCGGAATAGAGAATTTCGAGGTCGCTCCATTCGATTGATCCTCGGAACCAACGCGATCGATCCCAGCGCTCTCGAAATCGCATGCTGAGGTCGGAATCATCGTAGTCCGCGAGATACTCGATGCCCTCGCGGTCGAGGTATTCACGGATCGGTCGCTGCGAGCGCAAGAAAGCGAGGAATTCGCCGTCGTTGGCCAGGCCGTCGAGGTTGACGACGGTCCGACCGCAGAAATATCCGAGCTGACCGGCATTCCAGGCACCGACCCTCGCGTCCGGCGGCAGGTCGCGTCGGATTCGTTCGGCGAGCTCCTGGCGGCGAACGTTGAGGCCGTTCGGCGACGGGTCGACGAGCATGCGGCGAGCGCTGGGCAACCACGAGATCAGCAGAGCCGCGCAGGCGAGAGCGAAAATCTGCGGACGGGGACGCGAGCGCGCAACGAGGAGGCCCACGGCCAGCACGAACGACAAGGTCAGCCAGCCGTAGTAGCGCGAGACCACGTGCGAGAACGGGCCGATGAGAAAGGCGACGACGCCCGCGTGGACGGCACCGACCGCCATCAGAATCAAAAGGGCGCGCGACAGCCAGCGATCTCGCTCGCCGAGCGGTGGTGCGGCGACGCAAAGGATCGCTGCAACGAGACTTGCCGTCGCGACGATGCCGCCCGCCAGGAACAGAGGGTTCTGCAACTGAACCGCCGTGGCGAGGCGGGGATGGACGATCGCCAACGCAGTCCGGGTCAAGATCGAGACCCACCAGAAGCCGTGGCCGCCGACAGCGACCCACGGTCCCCACCCCGAGAAGTGACGATCCGCATAGAGGGCCTTGACGGCGCCCGAGATCGGCGTCACGGTGCCGCCGAGCCACCAGGAGGTCGCCGTGTAGGCTCCCGCCGCGGCGATCGGGAGCACGAACAGCAAGGCGGTCGCGGCCCGTCGACGCTCGCCTGCGGGCCAGCGCCCAGACGCACGAGCGAGAGCGAGCCAGACAACGACAGAAAAGAGCGCCGAGTCGAGCCGCACCCACGCATTGAGCGACAGCAGGACGAGGCCCGCGACCATCCCCCGCAAACCGAGCTGCTCCGGCTGGCGCCAAGCCGTACAGCCGATTGCCGAACACGCGACGATCACGGCCATGTGGAGCGGGAACTCCATACCGGACAGGGTCGCGCGGCCGTTGATCATCATCCCGCTCCACAGAACGATCGCGGTCGCTCCGAGCGTCTTCGAGTGCAGCGAGAGGCCGAGCCGACCCAAGCCGATTCCGGCGACCAGGTTGAGCGCCACGCTGAGCGCAAGAGCCGCGCGCAGGTAGAGCGTCTCGTCCTCGACGAAGCGAGCGAGCACCGCGAGCACGCCCGCCCACAACAGCTGCACGCCGTTCGTCTCGTGCAGACCGTCGAACGTCGCTACGCCCATCGCCGCCAGCGAGCGCGAAACTCGAAAGTAGTAGTAGGCGTCGTCATTGCTCAGTACGTGAGCGACGAGGATCCGAAGCGGGCTCGCAGCGAGAACGACCTGAAAGCACGCGGCGCCGAGGAGCAGGACGTAGGCGATCCCGAGCTCGTCCAGCCGGAAGTCATGAAGCGCCGTTCGGAGTGAGAATCTCGTGCTCACGACAGTCGCGCAGAGCCTGCCGCACGCCTCGACACGAGCCTGCCAATGAGAGGCGGAGGATCGCGACGCGCAGCCACGACCGACGCCCGCTCAATCCGCAGTGCGGCGGACGACCAGGCGGTCGTAGGCGATCATCAGCACGGTCGAGGCGACGCCGATGCCACCGACCCAGTACCACATGTGCGAAGCGCTCGCGAACGCCGGGCCGGGCCGGAAGACGCCGTCGACGGTTTCGCCGACGTAGTGCGCCACGAGCCGCCCACTCGTGATTCCGGAGATGAACGTGCCGAACGCTACCGGCAGGAAGGCGAAGCCCATGTAGGTACCGACCTGCTCCTTGGGCGCCAGGTCGGCGACGTACTCGTAGTAACGGGGCGCCTGGGTCGCTTCGCCGACGGCGAAGACGGCGATCGCGACGATGGTCATCGTCAAGGTCGGGAAGGCGCCCATCACGAACCACGAGACGCTCGCCAGCACGAAGCCGACGATCATCGCGCTCAAGGGCGACAGCTTCTTTGCCAGCGCCGCCGCCGGCACAGTCACCAGGATGATCGTCCAGGCGTCGACCGTCTCGATGATCTCGAACTGCTCGAAATGCAGGACGTCGCGCACATAGAAGGGCAGGGCGTAGAAGATGTGCCAGAACATCGCCCAGAAACCCGAAAAGATGATCAGGAAGCTCATGAATTTAGCGTTGGTAAATACTTTGAACATGTCGGCGAGGACGCCGGCCATCGTCTTCTGCGGCGCTGCGTCGGCGGGGCGCTCGGGCTCGGAAAAGAACAGGAAGGTCGCCAAGACGAGCGCGAGACTCGTCAGTGACGACATCACGAGCACGTAGGAGATCCCAATGTTCTCGCGCACCTGGAGGGCGAGAATCGGGCCGATCGCACCACCCAGGTTCACGAGCGTGTAGTAGATCGAGTACCCGAGGCCTTTCGTCTCGGAGGTCGTTGTCCGCGCCACCGTCCCGACGATCGACGGCTTGATGAGAGAGCCGCCGACTGCAGTGATGACGACCGCAACAATCATGTAGACATTGGGACCGATTGCCTGCACGATCGATTGCCCCGCAGGTAGCCCACCTAGGCCGATGAGAAAGTAGCCGACGCAGAAGATCGAGAAGCAGGCGAGCAGGCTCTTCTTGAAGCCGTAGCGATCGACAACCGTGCCGGCCAAGGGCGGCAGGAGGTACAAGAGCGTATTGAATACCGTTCCGACGATAAACGTGGCCTGCACACTGCCCAGGCCGATCTGCTCGGCGACGAACACCGCCAGGATCGCCTTCGAGCCGTAGTAGGCGAAGCGCTCGAACAGCTCGATCGTGTTGGCGACCCAGAAGTTCCTGCTGAAGCCCTCGAGCTTCTTCCTCATCGGTCTCTCCACGCAGGCGGCGCGGTCAGGCGCGCGCCTTGGACAGCGGAATGCGGACCAGCAGCCAGACGATCGCCGCCAGCGCGACGAGCGAGGTCCACCCCCCCGCTGCGCCGCCGACCCAGGCGAACTCCTCGACGCCGAACAGAGTCTGCGTCAGCGACACGAAGCCGGGCACCGCCAGCACGACGGCGGAAAGCAGCACTCCGGTGAGCGACTCCCCGGCGATCAGCCCGGACGCGACGAGCGTGCCCGTGTTGTCGACGCGCTCGGCGCGCGCGGCGTCGAGCCCGCGGCGGGCGACGCGGCGCTCGACGAACGCCTTGATGCAGCCGCCGAGGAAGATCGCGCCGGTGGTCTCCAGCGGCAGGTACATGCCGACGGCGATCAGCATCGG
>DASWJT010000149.1:0-1613 GCA_036397015.1 Thermoanaerobaculia bacterium | reverse complement strand
CGTGATCCCGCGCTTGCCGCGCACGATCTCGTTGACCCGCTGCACCGGGATGCCGAGGTGCGCCGCGAGAGCGACCTGCGTGATGGCGAGCGGCTTCAGGAACTCCTCGCTCAGGATCTCTCCGGGATGGGTGGGAATCCGCTTCTCGGGTCGCATCGAACGCTCCTTCACGAGTGGCCGGTATTCGTCTCGTTCTGCCGCTCTCTCGGCCGTGAAAGAGATCCGCCGTCGTGGCATCTCCGAACGACCCGATCGCGCCGCGCTTCATGGTCGCACGGTAACCGGGAATCCGTCAAGGGCTCGGAAGAGCTCTCCCTCTCAGCCGTCGCGGCGCGGGCGGACGGCGTAGCGGCCGGGGCCGAGGAAGAAGATGGCGAGCGCGCCGAGCAGGAAGAGCATCTCGAGCTCGATCCCCCAGGCGCCGCTCGCCGCGTTCAGCGCCAGGATCTTCCCCCGCTGCACGAGCAGGATCGCCATCGCCAGGTCGAAGGCGACGACGAGCGCCGCGAGGCGCGTCTGCCAGCCGACGAGGAGCAGCACCGGCGCGAGCACCTCGCCGACGTAGCTGCCGTAGCGGAGGAACGCCGGCAGACCCACTCCAGCCAGCACCGGCTCCATCCACTCGACGCCGTGCTGCAGCTTGAAGACGCCGTGGAAGAGCAGCAGCCCCCCCACCGTCCAGCGCAGCACGAGCTTGCCGAGATCCTCGTTGCGATGCGAGAGCGTGACCATGGGCACCCCCTTCGCGAGCTCGGCGCCGAGGCTAGCACCAGGCACGCCCCGCGTCGCGCCCTCGGATCGCCGCGAGCCGCTCGACGGTCAGGAATCGAGCTCGTCGGGAACGGCCGGCAGCGCGTTCACCGCGTCGAGCAACTCGTCCGTTGCGGCCAGCAGCCCCGCGAGCAGCGTCGCGTCGATCTCGCCGAGGCCTTCGTACTCCGCACGATTGCGCAGCTCGTGACACTTGGCGAGCAGGCGCCACGTCGCCGCCGGGGTTCCGAGCGTGTGCGGCAGCGCCAGGAAGACGAAGTAGCGCTTGCCGGTTCGGTAACCGCGCCGACGCAGCGCGGCGAGCGCCAGGGCGTGCGCGGCGTTGTACGCGAGATCGAAGCGGCTCTCGGGCGAGAGCTCCTCGCGATGTGCGTCGGCGAGTCGGGCGGCGGCGTGACGAACGAGGCCCTCGATCTCCTCGCGACTCGCCGGCTCGCGCTGGAGATGTCCCGCTTCCGCCAGTCGCGCGAGCTCAGCCGAGGACATCCTCGCTCCCGAGCACGAGCAGCCGGGGGCGCCCGGCGACGCGCCGCGCGAAGGAGTCGCGCGCCGCGCGCTTGCGCTTCCACTCCCCCGGCTTCATCACCGTCGGATCGACGGGCCGGGCAAGGCGGCGTTCGACGGGCTCCAGCGCCTGGTAGACCTCCGGGTACTCGAGCCGGTCGCTCAGCACGAGCAGGTCGACATCGCTCTCCGCCCGCTCGCGCCCCGCCGCGACCGAGCCGTAGACGAACGCCACCGCGATCTCGCCCGCGAGCGGCGCGAGCGCCTCGCGCAACGGCTCGACGAGGCCGACGGTCTTCTCGACCAAGCCGCGCAACTCGGCAAAGACCGGCGAGGCG
>DASWJT010000148.1:0-3054 GCA_036397015.1 Thermoanaerobaculia bacterium | reverse complement strand
CGCGCCATTCGCGTCGCGCGAAGCGGCCCGGGGCGCGGGCGGTGACGGCGGTGAACGCGGCGCGATAGCCGTCGAACTCGGCGGCGAGGATCTCGGCGCCGGCGGCGGCGAGGGACGTCTCCACGCCGCGCATCCTAGGCGCTTCGCGCTGCGCGTCGCAGCGCCTGCAGGCGGATACGCTCAGCCCGCGAGCAGCCGCGCGAGCGTCGCGGGGTGGAAGCCGACGAGGAGCGTGCGGCCGCGGCGGACGAGCGGCGCCCGGTAGTTGCCGGTCGGGCCTCTGAGGTCGGCGAGGCGGGCGCGCTTCGCCGGCACGCGTTCGATCGACCGGCCGCGGGCGACGAGCAGCTCGTCGACCGCGGCGAGCAGGGCGCGCGCGTCGGCGTCGGTGAGCGGCGTCAGGCGCGTCGAGCGCTCCTCCTCGACCCTCGACTTCGTCCGCTCGAGCACCGCCCGGGTGCGCGCGCAGCTCGCTCAGCTCGGACGGGCGTAGAAAAAGTCGACGCGCGGCACGCGGGCAAGCTAGCACGGCAGACTGGGCCGTCCGAGCGCGTCCAAGGGGGCATGCGAAGCGCCGATCCGCTCGTCGAACTTGCAGCGAGTTTCGTAAGACGCTATCTTACGAGGGTGAAGACAAGACTTTCGAGCAAGGGTCAGATCGTGCTCCCGGCCGAGCTGCGTCGGCGAGACGGCATCGAACCCGGTGAGGAGTTCGAGTGCGAGCGCCTGGGGCCGGGCGACTACCGCCTGGTGCGGCGGGAGCGCGAGAACCGGGGCGTCGTCGACTGGCTGCTCGCCTGCCCGGCGAAGGGCTACTTCGTGCCCATCGAGTCGGAATCGACGGACGAGCTGTGACGATCCTCGTCGACGCCAACGTGCTGAGCGAGGCGACGCGCCCGGCGCCCGATCCGAGGGTGGTCGCCTGGCTGCGCCGCAACGAGCGGCGGTTGGCGGTCGATCCGGTGATCCTCGGCGAGATCCGCTTCGGCATTCTGCTGCTGCCGCGCGGCACACGGCGTCAGCGACTGGAGCGGTGGTTCGACGAGGGCGTGGGGCGGCTGCGCTGCGTCGCCTGGGAGGCGCCCACCGGCCTGCGCTGGGCGCAGCTGCTCGCCGACCTGCGCCGCGCCGGCCGCAGCATGCCGATCAAGGACAGCTGGATCGCGGCCACGGCGCTCGCCCACGGGGTACCGCTGGCGACCCTCGACCGGCGCGACTTCGAGGCGGCGGGCGTCGAGCTCGTCGAGCCGCGGGCGTAGCCGGTGAGCGATCTCGCGCTTGAGGTCCTCGAGCGGGTCTTCGGCTACTCGTCGTTCGTCGGCCGCCAGCGCGAGGTGATCGCGGCCGTCGAACGCGGCGAGGACGCCCTGGTGCTGATGCCGACCGGCGGCGGCAAGTCGGTCTGCTACCAGGTGCCGGCGCTGTTGCGCGCGGGCACGGCGGTGGTCGTCTCGCCGCTCATCTCGCTGATGGACGACCAGGTGGCGGCCCTCGCCGAGCTCGGCGTCGCCGCCGCGGCGCTGCACTCGAACCTGCCGGCCGACGTGGCGGCGCGCAACGAGCGCGCCTTCCGCGACGGCGCGCTCGATCTCGTCTACGTCTCGCCCGAGCGGCTGGTCGGCGAGGGGTTCCTCGCCCAGCTCGAGCGGGCTCGCCTGGCGCTCTTCGCCATCGACGAGGCGCACTGCGTGGCGCAGTGGGGGCACGACTTCCGGCCGGAGTACCTCGAGCTCGGCCTGCTGCGCGAGCGCTTCGCGGCGGTGCCGCGTCTGGCGCTCACCGCCACCGCCGACCCGCCGACGCGGCGCGAGATCGTCGAGCGGCTGCTGCTGCCGGGGGCGAGCGTCTTCGCCTCCAGCTTCGACCGGCCGAACCTCTTCTACCGCGTCGTCGAGCGCGAGGGCGGCACGGCGCAGCTCCTCGCCTTCCTCGAGCGCTCGCACCGCGGCGTCTCGGGCATCGTTTACCGGCGCACGCGCGCCGCCGTCGAGCGCACCGCCGAGCAGCTCGCCGCCAAGGGCTACGCGGCTCTCCCGTATCACGCCGGAATGGACGCCGAGACCCGCGCGCTGCACCTCGAGCGCTTCCGCCGCGAGGACGGCGTGGTGGTCGTCGCCACGGTCGCCTTCGGCATGGGGATCGACAAGCCGGACGTCCGTTTCGTCGCCCATCTCGACCTGCCGCCGACGCTCGAGGCGTACTACCAGGAGTCGGGGCGCGCCGGCCGCGACGGCGAGCCGGCGGACGCTTGGCTCGCCTGGGGGCTCGAAGATCTCGTGCTCGCCCGGCGCTGGATCGAGCAGGCGGACTCCGACGAGGCGCGCAAGCGGATCGAGCGCCGCAAGCTCGACTCGATCGTCGGCTACTGCGAGACGACGCTCTGCCGTCGCGAGACGCTGCTGCGCTACCTCGGCGAGAGCTTCGCGAGTCCCTGCGGCCGCTGCGACAACTGCGTCGAGCCCTCGCCGGCGGTCGACGAGACCGAGAACGTGCGCAAAGCGCTGTCGGCGGTCTACCGCACCGGCCAGCGCTTCGGCTCGCTGCACGTGGTCAAGGTGCTGCGCGGCGAGAGCGACGAGCGCATCCTCCAGCGCGGCCACGACCGGCTGTCGGTCTTCGGCGTCGGCGCCGATGTCAGCGAGCGGCGCTGGCGCTCGATCTTCCGCCAGCTCGTCGTGCGCGGCCTGCTCTCCTCCGACGAGGAGGGCTACGGCACGCTCCAGCTCGCCCGCGAGGCGACGCCGGTGCTGCGCGGCGACGAACGCGTCGAGCTGCGCGGCGAGCGGGCAGCGCCGGCGGGTGGGCGCCGGCGGCGCGGCCGCGCGGCGCCGGTCGATCCGGCGCTGATGCCGCCCGACGAGCGCCTCTTCGAGCGCCTGCGCGCCTGGCGCCGGCGCGTCGCCGAAGAGCACGGCGTGCCGCCCTACGTCGTCTTCCACGACGCGACGCTGCGCGCCCTCGCCGCGCTCAAGCCGCGCGACGAGGCGGCGCTGCTCGCCGTTCCCGGCATCGGCGAGGCCAAGCGATCGCGCTACGGCGCGGACCTGCTCGCGG
>DASWJT010000147.1:0-6154 GCA_036397015.1 Thermoanaerobaculia bacterium | reverse complement strand
GGCGCGCCGGCGCCGGGTAGCGGCGGCCGAGTCGGCTCGCCTCCTCTACGTCGCGGCCACACGGGCGATCGATCGCCTGGTGATCTGCGGGCGCTGGCGCGCCGACGACGCGGCCGCCGACGTCCCCTCTTTCGCCGACCTGCTGGCGCCGCGCCTCGCCGCCGCGCCGCTGCCGACTCTCGACGAGCCGCTGCGGCGGGACGAGCACGGAGCGCTCTGGCGGCTGGCCGATCTCGGCGGCCAGCCGCTCCCCGCCCGCGCCGAGCCTGCCAGCGCCACGCCGGCTGTCCTGGCTCCCGAGGATGGCGCCCGCCGTCGCGCCGCGGCGCGCGAGCGCGCCGGACGCGTGCGCTTCGGCGCCGCGAGCTCGCTGGCGGCAGGAGAAGCCGATCCCGGTTTCGAGCCCGCACAGGAATCGAGACTTTCTGTCGAAGGGGACCGGGGGCCCGAGCTGGCGCGGGCGCGCGGCGTCGCGCTGCACCGGGCGCTCGAGCTGCACGGGCTCGCCGATTCCGATCTCGACGCCTGGCGAGAGCGCGTCCGCGAAGCTTTCCTCGGCGAGGTTCCCAACGCCGACGATGGCGAAGTCGACGCGGTGATCGGCGCCGCGGACGCCTTGCGTTCCACTCTTCTATGGAAGCAGTTGTCTCGGCTCGAAAGCGGGCTCAGCGTCGTCGCTCGCGAGCTGCCGCTCCTGGTGCGCTCCGATCGCGACGATCCGACGCAGCCGACCGACGGTTACGTCGGCACGCTCGACTTGCTCTACCGCGATCCCGACACCGACCGGCTCGTCGTCGCCGATTTCAAGAGCGACGCGCTCGGCGAGGACGGCGTCGCCACGAAGATCGACCAGTATCGGCCGCAACTCGCCCTCTACGGTCTCGCCGTTCGCGAGGCGATGAACCTCTCCGAGCCGCCGCGGCTGGAGCTCTGGCTGCTCGCGCTCGATCGCATCGTCGAGATTCCGGCGGCCGGCGCCGGCGCCGATTCCGAGTAACATCCGGCGCGAGCCGACCGTGTCCCTGACCTACTCCAGCTACCTGCAGCTCGACCGCCTGCTCTCGAGCCAGCGGCCCCAATCCGCAGGGCCCGAGCACGACGAGATGCTGTTCATCGTCATCCACCAGGTCTACGAGCTGTGGTTCAAGCAGCTCCTGCACGAGCTCGACTACCTGGTCACGCGCCTCGACGCCGACGACCTGCCGACGGTCTACGCCACGCTCAAGCGCATGCTGACCATCCTCAAGGTGCAAGTGGCGCAGATCGACATCCTGGAGACGATGTCGCCGGTGTCGTTCCTCTCTTTCCGCAGCCGACTCGAGGCCGCTTCGGGCTTCCAGTCGCCGCAGTTCCGCGCTCTCGAGTTCCGGCTCGGCGCCCGCGACCGCCGCATGCTCGCCCACCACGAAGGCACGCCGGCGCACGCCGAGCTCGAGCGGCGGCTCGGCGAACCGAGCCTGTGGGACGCCTTCGTCGCCTTCCTCTCCCGTGCCGCCGGCTTCGAGATCCCTGACGAACTGCGCGGCCGCGATCTCGCGCTCGCCAATCCCGACACGCCGGAGCTGCATCCGATTCTCGTCGACCTCTACCGCACGGGGCCGGCGCTGGCGCAAGTCTGCGAGCGCCTGGTCGACCTCGACGAGGGGATCCAGGAGTGGCGCTACCGGCACGTCAAGATGGTCGAGCGCACCATCGGCACGAAGAGCGGCACCGGCGGCTCGTCGGGAGCGGCCTACCTACGGACGACCCTCTTCCGCCCGCTCTTCCCCGACCTGTGGGCGATCCGCGCCGAGCTGTGAGCCCGATGCTCGCCGTCGCCGACCTCGCCCACACGCCCAACGCGCTGGCTCCGCACTACGCGCGCTTCGAGGTCTCGCGCCGGCTGCTGCTCTCCGGACACTCGCACCAAGCCTGGCCCGACGTCGCGCACGAGGGCCTGGTCGAATCGTTCGACGACGCCGCGCTGCACGTCGACGAAAAGTGGACGCGCGCCTTCGCCAAGGCCGAGCGCGTGCGCGAGGGCTACCGCGCTCTGCTCGACGACGCCGGCGGCGAGATCGCGCTCGCCGCCAGCACCCACGAGCTCGTGGTGCGCTGGCTCTCGGCGCTCGATCTCCGCCGCCGGCCGCGCCTCGTCACCACCGACGGCGAGTTCCACACTCTGCGGCGGCAGCTCACCCGGCTCGCCGAGGAGGGGCTCGAGCTCCATCGCGAGCCGGCCCGTCCGGTGTCGACGCTGGCGGCGCGACTCGCCGATCGCGTCGACGGCCGCACCGCCGCGGTCATGGTCTCGGCCGTCTACTTCGAGACCGCCCGCATCGTGCCCGCTCTCGGCGAGCTGGCCGCGGCGTGCGCCCGCCGCGACGTGCCGCTGCTCGTCGACGCCTATCACGCCCTGGGCGCGATCCCGTTCTCGCTGCGCGAGCTCGGGCTCGAGTCGGCGCTCGTCACCGGCGGCGGCTACAAGTACCTCCAGCTCGGCGAGGGCAACTCCTTCCTGCGCCTGCCGCGCGGCCTCGACCTGCGTCCGGCGCTGACCGGCTGGTTCGCCGAGTTCGCGGCCAAGACCGCCGTGCCGAGCTGGGAGCGCGTCGAGTACGGTCCGGGCGCCGCGGCGTTCGGCGGCGCCACCTACGACCCGGCGAGCCACTATCGTGCCGCCCGCGTGCTCGATTTCTTCGCCGAGCACGGCCTCGATCCGTCCTTCCTGCGCGCGGTCTCCCAGCACCAGGTCGGCCTGCTCGCCGACTGCTTCGACCGGCTCGACCTCTCGCCCGAGGTGGCGACGAGGGACCGGCGCGTGCCGCTCGAGCAGTTCGGCGCCTTCCTCGCCATCGAGAGCCCCTACGCGGTCGACCTCTCGCGCCGTCTGCTCGAGCGCGGCGTCTTCACCGACGCCCGCGGCCGCTTCCTGCGCCTGGGCCCGGCGCCCTACCTGTGCGACTCGCAGCTCGAGACGGCGATGGCGATCCTCGGCGAGGCCGCCGAGCGCCTCTGACGCGCCGCGCCGTCTCCGCTACCCGCCGTCACCAGCGCCCCGAGGCGCCGCCGCCGCCGAAGCTGCCGCCGCCGCCCGAGAAGCCTCCGAACCCACCGCCGCCGAAGCCGCCCCCACCGAAGCCGCCGCCGCGCCAGCCGCCGCCTCTGCCGCCACCCCAGCCGCTGGTTCTCACGCCGCCGCGGCGCACTGCCCGCGACGACAGCCAGAGGAGCACGACCATCGACACGAGAAGGAAGACGAAGAACGAGCAGCCGAGAGAGCGGACACTCGTCCCACCGCGCCGCGCTCCGGCCTCGGACTCGAAGTCGCCGCGCACCGCCGCGACGATTGCTTCGGCCGCGGCGGCGATGCCGCCATCCCAGTCGCCGCGGCGCAAATGCGGCACCAGCACCTCGTCGAGGATCGCCTTCGACTCGAGATCGGTGAGCGCCCCCTCGAGGCCGTAGCCGACTTCCAGGCGCAGGGCGCGGTCCTCGACGAAGACGAAGAGCACGGCGCCGTCGTCCTCCTTGGCGCGGCCGACGCCCCACGATTCGGCGACGCGCTGCGTCCAGTCCTCGAGCACCTCGTCCGCCGGCAGGCGAGGCTCGATGACGACGAGGAGTTGCGTCCCCTGCTCTTTCTCGAACGCTTCCAGTTGCCGGTCGATCGCCGCCGCGGCGCCCGGCGAGAGCACGCCCGCCGCGTCGGTCACCCAGCGCGCCGGCGCCGGCGGCAGCGGCGTCGCCGCCCCCGCCGGCCGCGCAGCGGCCAGAATCGCGGCCACGAGAAACGAGAAGCCAAGACGAAAGATCTTCCGTTTACGGGAAAAGCATCGGGGACCAACGCCTCGCTCGATCGGCACGCGCAGCGCTCGGCGGACGCCGCTGGGCCGCGGCTCGAGCGCCATCGGCTCTTCGGCCTTTCCCTTCGATGGAAGTCTCTGTGCGGAGGCCGGCATCTCGTGGATTCCCCGTTGCGAGCCGCCGAGTCGAACCTTCCGGCGAACCTGTCTCGTCCTCGCCGGCCTTTCGATCGATCCGAATTCGCGTGTGGCCGGGAATCAGTCGGCGGAGAAGTCGACCTTGGGGGCCTCTTGCGCGGTCGGAGTGGCCTCGAAATACGGGCGCTTCGAGAAGTGCCAGCCGAGGATGCGCACGACGAGGTTGGCCGGGAAGCGCAGCAGGCGGGTGTTGTATGCCTGCGCCACCTCGTTGAAGCGCCGCCGCTCGACGGTGATGCGGTTCTCGGTGCCCTCGAGCTGCGTCATCAGGTCGCGGAAGGCGACCGTCGACTGGATCTCCGGGTAGCGCTCGATGACCACCAGCAGGCGCGACAGCGCCGACGACAGGCCATCCTGCGCCTGCTGGAACTGGGCGAACTTCTGCGGATCGTCGAGGATCTCCTGCGTCGCGGCCTGCGAGATCTGCCCGACGCGGCTGCGCGCCTCGACCACCGCGGTCAGAGTCTCCTGTTCGAAGTTGGCCGAGCCCTTGACCGTCGCCACCAGGTTCGGCACCAGGTCGGCGCGCCGCTGGTAGACGTTCTGCACCTGCGACCACGCCTGCTCGACCTCCTGCTCGCCGCTGACCAGGCTGTTGTATTGCCCCATGAGAACGAACGCGAGGATCGCGCCGACGGCGACGAGCGCCACGAGACACCCGACGAGAGCGGTCTTCTTCATCTCGGTCTGCCTCCCGCGCCCAGTCTAGAGAATTCCTTTCACTGGCACCACGTCCGCCGGGAGTGCGAGAACGCGCCTTCACCTCCCGAAGAAGAGGAGCGTCCAGCAACTCCGCAACCGAGACTTCCAGAGAGGGAACTGCGCGGGTCGCCCGCCACGCCACGAGAATGACGCCCTCCGGCCCCCGGCCCCTTCAATGAAGGTCTCGGCTCCTTCTCGCCTCTCGACGGCGACCGGATCTCGGTCTCCGGGCACCGATGTCGTAGTCGAGAAAGGTCAACGCGGGACGGTCGTGAGCCGGGTCCGCGGGATGCTCCTCGCTCGCGACGAGATGCCAGCCGGCGGCATCGAATTCCGGAAAGCGGGCGTCCCCTTCGTAGGCGCGGTGGATGCGCGTCAGGTGGACGCGGTCGACGAGGTCGCGCGCGAGCGCCTCGCGGAAGATGCCGGTGCCGCCGGCGACGAACGGCTCGTCGTCGCCGCGCTCCTGCGCCAGGCGGATCCCCTCCTCGACGCTGGATACCCAGACGACGCCGCGCCACTCCGGCTCCGCTCGCCGCGAGACGACGACGAAGGTGCGGTCGGGCAGCGGCTTGCCCACCGACGCCCAAGTGGCGCGGCCGACGATCAGGTGGTGGCCGGTGGTCAGGCGCTGGAAGCGCGCGAGGTCGGCGGGCAAGTGCCACGGCAACCGGCCGTCCCTGCCGATGACGCCGTTCTCGGCGACGGCGGCGATGAGCGCGACCGGCATCGACTCACACCGCGATCGGCGCCTTGATCGCCGGGTGCGGGTCGTAGCCCTCGAACACGACGTGCTCGAAGCGGAAGTCGAAGAGCGAGCGGACGTCGGGAGCGAGTCGAAGTGTCGGCAGCGGCCGCGGCTCGCGCGAGAGCTGTTCGCGCGCCTGCTCGAGGTGATTCGAGTAGAGGTGGACGTCGCCGAAGGTGTGCACGAATTCGCCGGGCGCGAGAGCGCAGACTTGCGCCATCATCGCCGTCAGCAGCGCGTAGGAGGCGATGTTGAACGGCACGCCGAGAAAGACGTCGGCGCTGCGCTGGTAGAGCTGGCAGGAGAGCTCGCCGTTCGCCACCCAGAATTGGAAGAGCGCGTGGCACGGCGGCAGCGCCATGCGGTCGACCTCCGCCGGGTTCCACGCCGAGACGACGTGGCGGCGCGAATCCGGATCGGTCCGGATCGAGTCGACGACGTTCGCGATCTGGTCGATCGCCCCGCCGCCCGGGGCCGGCCACGAGCGCCACTGCGAGCCGTAGACCGGCCCGAGCTCGCCGTTCTCGTCCGCCCACTCGTCCCAGATCCTGACGCCGTGCTCACGCAGGTAGGCGACGTTGGTCGAGCCCTGGAGGAACCAGAGCAGCTCGTGGACGATCGACTTGACGTGCAGCTTCTTGGTCGTCAGCAGCGGGAAGCTCCGGCGCAAGTCGACGCGCATCTGGTAACCGAAAGCCGACCGCGTCCCGGTCCCCGTGCG
>DASWJT010000146.1:0-111790 GCA_036397015.1 Thermoanaerobaculia bacterium | reverse complement strand
GAGCGCCGGGTTGACGTGCTTCCACTCCGTCTTGGGGTGAACGGCGGGCGGGTCGACCCGCATCCGGTGCGCCGAGGCGCCTACCACGCCCTCGGGGTGGGCAATTTCGATTGTGGTGAACTTGTAGCCGGCTACCGCGGCCTCCGCCTCGCGGAGCAGCTCGACGATCTTCCGTTCGGCCTTGTCTCTCGCCATCTTGAGGCTTCCAGGGTCTGGCATCGCTCCCCCTCCGCTTGCGGCCTCACTTTCCCTTTTCTTACCCTACTCTTTCCCTGAGAGGGCGGAAACCTCGGAAATCTCGGAATCCTCGGAACGCCCCGAAGCGCAACGGGGACGGGCGCTTTCGCGGACGTGCCCGTCCCCGTTACATTCCCGAAAATCGCCCGGTTCGGACTCAAAATCCCCCGACCCTCGCGGTCATGTGGGTTCGACTCCCTCCTCCGGCACCAGGCCGCCATCCCAGGGCTGCCTCGACCGATGGGCGGCGCTCGTCAGCTTGTGCAGAATTTCACAGCGTGAGAATGCCCTGGTCGGCTTTACTGGCGCGTAGGAATCCATCAGGACGTCGGGGACGGGGCGCGTGGTCCCGTGGCTTCGGCTCCGAGAACGTGGGAGGAGGACACCATGAAGAAGGTTCTGTCGCTCTGCCTGCTCGCGCTCGTCGCGGCGGTCGTTGTGGTCGCCTGCAGCGACGGCGCGACGAGCACCCCGGCGTCGCCGACGGTCGACAATGCAGCGAACGTCACCAACGTGACCGACGCGCGCAGAAACGCTACTCCAGTCTTGCTCTGCCATCATCAGAAGGGCGACACGCCGGCGTGGGTGGTGATCGAGGTCGACAACAGCGCTAGCCAGGTGAATCGCCATCTTCGTCATGGCGACTTCACGACCGGGACTTGCGACGGGGGTCTTGGCGGCTTCGAGGTGGGCGACAATTGTACGTGCTGCGTTGCAGGCGGCGTCTCCTGCGGCACCATCTGAGCTAGTCCGACCCAGCTGGACGAATCATCTCGCGAGCGGCTCGCTGGGCTTCGGCCCGGAGCCGCTCGCAGTGTGTCTGGGCACCATTCGGGCGGCGCGGCGAGATCTCGCGAGCCGTCCCGGCAGCGAGGAGCCGAGCCCAACTCGAGAAAGCGATCCCGCTTCGAGAAGTCACAGCCGAGCTGCGAAGCCGGCCACAGCGGCTGTCGGCCAGGTGGGCGATTCTCCCCACAGGTAGCGCACTGTACCGGGGAGGAGGACAAACCGGCGGAGCGGCGGTCTTCGCATCGACCGCGCCGCGCAGAAAGGAAGGTCGATCGTGAAGAAAGCGCTTTGGATGTTCGCTCTCGCCCTCGTCGTCGGTCTCGGCGCATTCGCATGTAGCGAGGGGAGCAACAGCTCCCCGCTTGCCCCGGTGACCAACGACTCGTCGAGCCTGACCAACGTCACCGGCGGCGTGCGAAGCAACGATTTCCCGGTGCTGCTCTGCCACCACAACCCCGATTTCGCCACCGAGGGCGGCTTCGAGTGGCACGTCATCGAGAAGGACGACTCGCAAGTCGAGAAGCATTGCGTGAACCACGGTGACTGGGAGGATTCGAACGACGGCAGCCAGTACACTTGCGGCGACTGCGACCTCTCCGGGTACGTCGTCGGCGACGCCTGCTGCGCGTGCGCGGGTGGGGACGACCTCGACTGCGGCGGAATCACCATCTAGATTCCACCGACTCTCCCGTTCGGGCAGTCTCGCGAGCGGCTCGCAGGGCTTCGGCCCGGAGCCGCTCGCGCCTCGCTCGGGCGCCTCGCTCTCCCCTACTCGTAGCGCAGCGCCTCGATCGGGTCGAGGCGCGAGGCCTTGCTCGCCGGATAGATGCCGAAGAAGACGCCGACGATCGCCGAGAAGCCGAAGGCGAGCGCCACCGCCCAGAAGGGCACGTGCGCCGGCGGCCAGTCGCCCGGGAGGAGCGCCGCGACGCCGACGCCGATGCCGTAGCCGAGGGCCAGCCCGATCGAACCGCCGACGAGCGACAGCGTCACCGCCTCGATGAGGAACTGGCTGAGCACGTCCTGCCGCCGCGCCCCCACCGCCTTGCGCACGCCGATCTCGCGCGTGCGCTCGGTCACCGACACCAGCATGATGTTCATGATGCCGATGCCGCCGACGAGGAGGGCGATCCCCACCACCCCGCCCACCACCGCGGTGACGCTGCCGAGGATCGTGCCGATGGTCTTCAGCAGCTCGTCCTGCAGCACGACGTCGAAGTCGTCTGGCTGACCCTCGGCGAGCCGGTGCCGCACCCGCAGCACGCGCTGGATCTCCTCCTCGACCTGCTCGACGATCTCGGCGCTCTCGACCTGCATGCGCAGCTGGACCTGCTCCCCCGCCGACCGCCCGAAGAGCGACAGCGCCGTGTCGAAGGGGATGAAGACCAGGTTGTCGATATCGGTGCCGAGCGAAGTCCCCTTCTCTTCCATGACGCCGATGACCGTCGCCGGCAGGCTGCCGAGATAGATTTCGGTGCCCACGGGGTCCGGTCCGAGGCGCAATTCCTCGACCACCTTGGGGCCGATCACCGCCACCTTCCGCCGCGCCGCGAGGTCGAGGCGGGAGAAGAACCGGCCACGGTCGACCGTGTAGTTGCTGACATCGGGCCAGTCCTGGTTGACGCCGAAGACGAAGTCCGGATCGTGGCTGCGGTCGCGGTACTTGAGCGTCGCGCGGCCGCCGACGAGCGGCGTCATCAGCCGCACGCCCGGCACCTGCTCGAGGATCGCCCGCCCGTCGTCCCAGGTCAACCGCACCTGCCGCGCCACGATCCCGGGTCCCTGGTTGCCCTCCTGCTTGGGGAGCACCATGACGTAGGTGGCGCCGACGCCTTGCAGCTGCTTCGTGATCATGAACTGCAGGCCCTGGACGATCGACACCACGGCGATGACGGCGGCGACGCCGATGATGATGCCGAGCGTGGTGAGGATCGAGCGCATCTTGTTGGCGCGCAAGGCGCGGAAGGCGACGCGGAAGTTCTCGCCGAGGAGCACGGCTCAGCCCGCCTCGACCGTCCGCGCACGGCGCTCGTCGCTCACCACCTTGCCGTCGCGCAGGAGGATCCGGCGGTCCGCGTGCCCGGCGATGTCCGGCTCGTGCGTCACCAGGATCACGGTGTTGCCCTGCGCGTGGAGCTCGTCGAAGAGGCGCATGATCTCCGCGGAGGTGGCGCTGTCGAGATTGCCCGTCGGCTCGTCGGCGAGCAGGATCGAGGGGCCGTTGACGAGGGCGCGGGCGATGGCGACGCGCTGGCGCTGGCCGCCGGAAAGCTCGTTGGGCTGATGCTCGGCGCGATCGGCGAGCTGCACGCGCGCGAGTGCCCGGCGGGCCATCTCCCGCCGCTCGCGCTGTGCCACGCCGGCGTAGATCAGCGGCAGCTCGACGTTCTCGAGCGCGCTGGTGCGGGCGAGGAGATTGAAGGTCTGGAAGACGAAGCCGATCTCGCGGTTGCGGATGCCGGCGAGCTCGACGTCGTCGAGCTCCTCCACCGCGACGCCGTTCAGCCGGTAGCCTCCGGCGGTGGGCCGGTCGAGGCAGCCGACCAGGTTCATCAGCGTCGACTTGCCGCTGCCCGATGGGCCCATGACGGCGACGTACTCCCCCCGCTCGATCTCGAGGTCGACGCCCGCCAGGGCGTGCACGGTCTCGGCGCCCATCTCGTACGTCTTCTCGACGCCGCGGAGCTCGATCAAGCGCATCAGCCGTCGTCCGCTTCCTCGCCCTCGCCGTCGCTGTCCGGCTTGGCGATCTTGACGCGTTCGCCCGCGGCGAGCTTCTTGAGCGAGCGATAGGGCCCGGTGACGACCTCGTCGCCCTCCGCCAAACCCTCCAGCACCTCGACGTGCGTCGCGTCCGAGACGCCCGTGCGCACCGGCCGCTGGCGCGCCTTGCCGTCCTCGACCACGAAGGCGACCGGAATCTCCTCAGCCTTCGCGGCGCCCGCCTCCGGCTTCCCTTCCTTCCCCGCGGGCTCGCGCTCGACGATCGACTGGAGGGGAACGATCAGGGCCTGCTGGCGCGTCGTGACGCGAATCTCGGCGCGCGCCGACATGCCCGCCCGCAGCCGCTCGTCGGGCGCGTCGAGGAGCACTTTGACGAGGAAGAACTGGACATCGGGCTGCTGCGCCCTGGCGTAGCCGGAGCTGCCGACCTCGACGACCCGTCCCGCGAACGGCGCGTCGGGGAGGGCGTCGACGACGACCTCGACGGCCAGGTCGGGGCGCACGTGCACGATCTCGGTCTCGTCGACGTCGACCTCGACCAGGATCTCGGAGAGGTCTGCCACCGTGCCGATGACCGAAGCCGGGTTGTTCATCGTCCCGGAGACCACGACCTCCCCCTGTTCGGCGTTGAGCGCGATGACCTTGCCGGTGAGCGGCGACCAGATGGTGGTCTTGCGCAGGTCGTCCTCCGCCTTGACGAGCAGGGCGCGCGCCTGCGCCACGCCCTCGCCGGAAGAGCGCACGCGCAGCTCGGCCGAGGCGTGCTCGAGCTCGGCCGCCTCCAGGCCCTCTTGCGCCGAGATCCCCTCCCCGGCCAGCCGGCGGGCGCGCGCCAGCCTGATTCGTTGATCGGCGAGAGCGACCTCGGCCTGCCGCAGCTCCGTCTGCGCCATGGCCAGGCGCGCCTTGGCGTCGTCGCGCACGGCCAGGAACGACTCGCGCTCGAGCTGGAGGAAAGGTTGACCGGCGGCGATCGAGTCGCCCTCGGCGACGAAGAGCTTCTCGATCTTGCCGATCACGTGCGCCGAGATGTTGACCTTCACCCGCGGATGCACCTGTCCGGTCGCCGAGACCGACTGCGTGATGTCGCGGCGCTCGACCTTCTCGACGTAGACGCGCACGGCATCGCGCCCGCCGCGCGAGCGCAGGCTGGCGACGACGATCAGGGCGAGGACGGCGGCGCCGACGAGCGCCGGGATCCACTTCTTTCTCAATCGGAACCTCGCTTCAGAAGATGGCGGCCAACCCGACCTTGAGACCGACGCCGACGGCCCACAACGACAGGACGACCGACCCTGCGACGCCGCTCGAAACCCTCGCCACGGCGCGGTAGCCGACCGCCAGCAGGTAGAGGCTCCACAGCGAGAAGAGGTCGACGCTCGAGAGCAGCGCCCGCGTCACCTTGCCGGTGTCGTCGCCGGCGAAGACCGCGAGGTTGGACGCTACGAGCCCGCCGGTCTGCAGCTCCTCGAGGCCGACCTGCTCGCGGCCGAGGAGGACCAAGATGCCCACCACCGCCGCGAGGCCCAGCGGCAGCAAGCCGTGCACGGCCGTGGCCAGGCTCTGCCGATAGGTCAGGTCGCTGCCGAAGAGACGGAAGAGGGCGAGAAAGAGTCCGGCGGCGGCGAGATAGAAAAGCGCCGCGACCACCGTTCCAGCCGCCGTCTGGAACCACTGGAACTTGGCGAGGAACGCTTCCGGATCGTCCTGCAGCGCCGCGGGCGCGGCCTGGCCGCGCTCCTCGAAGGTGCGCAGGAGCTCCTCCGGCGTCACCTTTCCCATCGCCACGAAGCCCACGGCGGTGCCCAGCGCGAGCAGCAGCACGAGAGCGACCGCGAAAATCGGCCTCGCCGCCAGGCGGGGAAAGGTGTCGGAGGGTGCGGTCAGCACCGCCCAGATCAAACTCCAGGCCGAGTCTTCCGGCACCTCGACCGGCGAACCTCCGACATCCGATTCCGGCATCGGGCCTCCTCCTGGCGACATGGTCTCCGCTGCTGCGGAGAGATTACCAGGAGCGCGTCAGTCGACGATCTCGACGCCAGATCGCTCGATCAGCTTGCCGATCGCACGGTTGTATTCGACCAGCGCCCGCCGGTAGCCGGTGACGGCGCGGACCTCGCGGCTGCGCGCGTTGGTGAGGTCCTCCTCCACTTGCAGGATCTGAAAGCTGGTCGACAGGCCATTCGTGAACTTCTTGCGCTCGGCGTCGAGGTTCGCGGTCTGCAACCGCACCGAAACGCGCGCCGATTCGAGCTCCTGGCTCGCCGTCTCGACCCCGCGCACCGCCAGCCTCACTTCCGTGGTGACGAGCTGACGCACCTGATCGATGCCCGTCCGCCCCTGGTCCACCGCCAGCTCGGCGATCGTCGCCCGCGCCCGGGCGTCGCGGTTCTGGATCGGAATTCCCAGCTCGAGCCCCACGGACCAGCCCGGGAAGTCCCCGCCGGTGACCTGATCCACGGCGTCGGAGAGGCCGCCCGGAACGGTCGCGACGACGTTGCCGGCGTCGTCGCGGATGACGAGGTCGCCGCCCGTGCCCGAGAAGCCGTAGGTAGCCGACAGGTCGAGCCGCGGCTTGCGCTGGTAGCGGTAGTAGGCGGCTTCGACCTCGCGCGAGCGCTGCGCCACCTCCTCGCGCCGCAGCTCGAGGCGCGATTCGAGGCCGGTCACCAACGCCTGGTCGAGGTCGACCGCCGCATGCTCGATGTCCGGCGCGGTCTCCGGCACGATCGTCGCCGCCCAGACCTTGTCGCCCTCGAGCCGCAGCAGGGTCTTGAGCACGTCCTCGGCGTTGCCGATCTCGGCGCGGGCGCGGATGAGCTCCTCCTCGCGCGTCGCGATGCCGGCCTCGCTCGACACCAGCTCGAGCGGCGCCAGCGTGCCGACGTCGACTCTCACCCGGTTGTTCTCGTGCAGCTGCATGGCCAGGCGCTTGCTCTCCTCGGCCACCTTGAGCTGTTCGCGGGCCTCGACCAGACGCCAGTACGCTCCCTCCACGATCTGCAGGAGTCGGATCACCTCCTCCTGAAAGACGAAGCTCGACTGCTCGCTCGACAGGCGCGCGACGCGGATGCCGAACTCGGTCGAGCTCTTGCCGAAATTGCGCAGCAGCGGCTGCGTCAGGGAGAGCTCGGCGCCGGAGCCGAACGACGGATTGAGCCCGAACGAGAGCGCGTTGGTGTCGAACTTCGAGGCCAGGCCGCCGAACTGGGCGGTGCCGCCGGTCGGCAGGAGCTGCGTCACGCCGAGGGTCGCCCGCCAGCTGTCCGACTCCTGGACCGCGACGCCTTCGAGATTGGAGGCGAGCGGCGACTCGTCGTGCGCGGCGGATGCCGTGCCGCCGAAGTTGAGATCGTAGATTCCCATCGCCTGTTGGACGCCGAGACGCACCTGCTGACGCGAGTAGCGCTGGATGACCAGGCCCAGGTTGCGCTGGAGGGCGAGCTCGATCGCCTCGTCCAGGCTGAGGGTCAGCTCGCCGTTCGCGAAGCGGAGCGCCGGCTCCTCGACCTCCGTGGCAGGCGTCGCCGAGACCGTGCGCGAGGCGGCGTCGACGGGGGCCATCGGCACGACCAGCAGGGCGAGCGCGGCGGCCAGCGCGGTCGCGCGCGGGCGCCGCGTCAAGATCGAACGATCTTCAGTCATCTCTCGATTCCTCATTGGGTTGCGCCGTCGCCGGCGTCTTTCCTCATTACGTCGTTCCGATCGAAAGGTTCCATGTCGCGGGCCTTGCCGGCCGGCGCCAAACGCCCCGGGAAATGGCACGCGACGCGCCGTCCGCCGGCGCTCGCGACGAGCTCGGGGCTGTCGACCGAACAGCGCGCCTCGGCGATCGGGCAGCGCGGATGAAAGCGGCAACCTGCCGGCGGGTGCGCCGGGCTCGGCGGCTCCCCTGCCAGCACGAGCCGTCCATCCGCTGCTCCCGGTGTCGGCGAAGGCACGGCCGAGAGCAGCGCCACCGTGTAGGGATGCTCTGGACGGCGCAGCACACGCGTTGCCGGCCCCTCCTCGACCACCCTTCCCAGATAGAGCACGACGATCCGGTCGGCGATCCTGCCCACCAGCGCCAAGTCATGGGCGATGAAGAGGATCGCGAGGTTGCGCCGGGCGCGCAGCTCGAGCAGCAAGTTGACCACCTGGGCCCGTACCGAGACGTCGAGCGCCGACACGGGCTCGTCGGCGATCAGCAGCTCGGGCGAAGTGGCCAGCGCGCGAGCGATTCCGATCCGTTGCCGTTGGCCGCCCGAGAATTCGTGGGGATAGCGGGCGGCGGCCTCGGCGGGGAGCCCGACCTCGGCGAGCAGGCGGGCGACGATCGCGTCGCGCTCGCTCGCCGGCGCCAGACGGTGCACCCGCACCGGCTCGAAGAGGGCGTCGCGCACGCGCAGACGGGGGTTGAGCGAGCCGTACGGGTCCTGGAAGACCATCTGCATCGCGCGGCGGCGGCGGCGCATCGCTTCGGCGTCGAGCGCCAGCAGGTCCTCGCCACGGAAGCGCACGCTCCCCGAGGTCGGCTCGATCAGCCGCAGGAGCGAGCGGCCGAGCGTCGTCTTGCCGCTGCCCGACTCGCCGACGAGCGCCACGATCTCGCCCGGCTCGATCGTCAGGTCGACGCCGTCGACGGCTGCGACGGTCCCCACCCGGCGCTTGAGCAGCGGCGAGAGCACGGCGAACTCCTTGCGCAGGCCGCGCACCTCGAGCAGAGGGCTCATCCCGCCTTCGCCTCCGTCGCCAGCAGGACGCAGCGCGCGCCGCGGCCCGCTCCGAGCTCGACCCACGGCGGCTCGCTCGTCGAGCAATCGCTGCGGCGGACGTCGCAACGCGGATGGAACGGGCAGCCTGACGGCCGCTCGCGCAGGGACGGCACGGTGCCCGGGATCGTCGCCAGCGGGCCGTCGCCGGCGTCCTCCCCGAGCCGGGGCACCGAGGCGAGCAAGCCCCGCGTGTACGGATGCGCCGGCGCCGCCAGCACCGACTCGGTGGTCCCCTGCTCGACGACTTCGCCCGCGTAGAGAACGGCGACGCGGTCGCAGCTGCGCGCCACGATGCCGAGATCGTGCGTGATGAGCAGGATGCCGAGGCCGCGCTCGCACCGCAGCTCCTCGAGCAGGTCGAGCACCTGCGCCTGCACCGTCACGTCGAGCGCCGTCGTCGGCTCGTCGGCGAGGAGCAGCTCGGGCTCCGCCGCGAGAGCGATGGCCATCAGCGCGCGCTGCTTCTGCCCGCCCGAGAGCTCGTGCGGATAAGAAGCGAGGCGCGCCTCGGCATCGGGCATCGCGAGGCGCGCGAGCAGCTCGACGGCCCGCCGCCGCGCCTCGCGCCGAGAGACGTCGCGGTGCGCCCGGATCGCCTCCACGATCTGCGTGCCGATGGTGAGGACGGGATTGAGCGCCGCGCCAGGTTCCTGGAAGACGAGGCCGATGCGGGCGCCGCGTACGGCCCGGTACTCACTCTCTGCGAGGCCGCGCAGCTCGCGCCCGGCGAGCGCGATCGATCCGCCCGTGATGCGTCCAGGCGGCGGCACCAGTCCGAGCACGGCCAGCGCGGTCAGGCTCTTGCCGGAGCCCGACTCGCCGACCAGGCCGACGACCTCGCCGGCGGCGACTTCGAGCGAGAGATGGCGCACGGCGACGAGGTCCCCGTCGCGCTCGCGGAACGCGACGGACAGGTCGCGGATGCGCAGCAGCGGCGCCACGCGCTCAGCGCCGCGCCGCGCTGGCGAGCCGCCGCAGCCAGGCGACGGTGAGGGCGACACCGTAGCCGGTCGCGCCGCGGTGCTCCTTGCTCTCGCCGACGTAGGCCGGCCCGGCGATGTCGAGGTGCGCCCAGCGCGCGGTGCCGCTCACGAACTGCGAGAGGAAGGCCGCTGCCGTCGAGGCCCCGCCCCACCTTCCCCCCGAGTTCTTGAGGTCGGCGTGCGCGCCCCGCATCTCGTCGAGGAACTCCTCCCACAGCGGCAGGCGCCAGAGCCGCTCCCCCGTTTCGTCGGCGGCCGCGAGCAGCTCCCCGGCCAGCTCGTCGTCGGGCGAGAAGAGACCGGCGCCGGTGTGGCCGAGCGCCACGACGCAGGAGCCGGTCAGCGTCGAGTACTCGAGCAGCGCGTCGGGGCGCTCGGACGACGCCCACGCCAGCGCGTCGGCGAGGATCATGCGCCCCTCCGCATCGGTGTTGAGAATTTCGACCGTCTTGCCGTTCGCGAGAGTCACGATGTCGCCGGGCCGGTAGGCGGCGCCGTCCGGCATGTTCTCGGCCAGAGGCAAGTAGGCACGCACCTTGAACGGCAGGTCGAGCCGCGAGAGCGTCTCCAGAATGCCGAGCACAGCCGCCGCGCCGCACTTGTCCCATTTCATCTCGTCCATCTGCGACGAGGGCTTGATCGAGATGCCGCCCGTGTCGAAGGTGACGCCCTTGCCCACCAGCGCCACCGTGCGCGGACCGCGTCCGAGCTCGATGCGAACCAGCCGCGGCGGGTGCTGCGAGCCGGAGCCGACCGCGAGAATGCCGCCCATCCCGCGACGGCGCAGCTCCGGCGGCCCGAGCACCTGAATCCTGGCCCGCCAGCGCCGCGCGCCTTCGCGCGCCCGCGCCGCCATCCACGCCGGCGTCGCCACGTTCGGCGGCGTGTTGGCGAGATCGCGCGCCCAGACCGCGCCCGCGGCCACGGCGAGACCGGCCTCCACGCCGCGCCGAAACGCGGGCGCCGAGCCGCCGGGTGGTGCGATCAGGGCGACGCCGCGCAGCGCCGGGCGCTTCTTCTTCGCGCGATAGGCGTCGAAGCGGTAGGTTGCCAACGCCGCGTCGCGCGCCGCACGCAGGCCGCCGGCCTCGCCGCCTGCCAGCTCGTGGGTGGGAACCGCGATCGCCAGCCGCGCAGCACCGGCGCCGCTCGCGGCGTCGACCGCGCGCTCGATGAACTGCCTCAGCTTGCGGGAGGTGAGGTCGCCCGGCCTGCCCAGCCCGAACAACGTCAACGCCGTGCCGGGCCCGAGCTCGCCGTCGCGCCGTTCGTGCTCGTCGCCGCCGAAGCGGCCGCGCGCCAGAAGGTGCGCCACTGCCTTGCGGGCGCGGGCGTCGAGGGCTCCGGAAGCCTCGCGGTCGCCAACAAAGGCGCCGACGACGAGGTGAACGCCGCCGCCGACGCGGCGGCCGGAAACGGTGATGTCGAGAATCGCGGGCACGGCTCCTCCTCTCGCCGCGCTCAGCCCGCCGCGGCGAGCCGGTCGCGGACCTGCTGCATATCCTCCCACGTCGGGCGCTTGTAGCTCGCATCGCGCAGCAGCGCGGCCGGATGGTAGGTGACCATGGTGGGAATCCCGCGCACCGTGTGCCACTGCCCGCGCATGCGGCCGATCGGCAAATTGTTGCCGAGCAGCGCCTGAGCCGCGACCCGCCCCAGCGCCACCAGCACTTCCGGGCGCACCAGATCGATCTGGGCATCGAGGTAGCCGCGGCAAGCCGCCGCCTCGTCGGCCTGCGGATCGCGGTTTCCCGGCGGCCGGCACTTGACGATGTTGGCGATGTAGACCTCCTCGCGGCGCATGCCGATGGCGGCGAGGATCTTGTTGAGGAGCTCGCCAGCGCGGCCGACGAAGGGCTCGCCCTGGCGATCCTCCTCGGCGCCCGGCGCCTCGCCGATGACCATCAGCCGCGCGAGCGGATCGCCGGTGCCGAAGACGACGTTGCGGCGCCCTTCGGCGAGGCGGCAGCGGCGACACGAGGCCGCCTCGACAGCCACCGACTCGAGCGTCGCGGCGGAGCGCGCGCCCGGCTCGGCCGGCACCGTGCGGGTCGCCGGCCGGCGCAGCTCGCCCCAGCCGATTTCGGCCAGGTAGCGCAGCAGGTCAGCGGTGGGAGGAGTCGGCTTCACGGCGCAGCTCGGCGAGCTCGTCGGCGAAGATTTCGACCAGCCTTTCGGCGATGGCGGACTTGGGCGCTTTCGCGAGCGCGACGGGGGCGCCGCCGCGACGCAGGACGACGACCTCGTTGTCGTCGCTCCCGAATCCGATGCCGGGCCGCGAAACGTCGTTCGCCACCAGCAGGTGAGCGTCCTTGCTCTCCAGCTTGCGTTTCGCCTCGGCCTCCACGCCCTGCGTCTCGGCGGCGAAGCCGACGCGCAGGGCGCGCGGCGCGAGACCCGGCAGCGCGGCGAGGATGTCGGGATTGGCGATCAGCTCGAGGGCCGGGGCGCCGTCCCGCTTCTTGATCTTTTCGGGAGCCGCGTGCGCGGGACGGAAGTCGGCGACCGCCGCCGCCATGACGACGATGTCGGCGGCGGGCGCCAGGCGCGTCACTTCGCGCTCCATCTCGACCGCGGTCTCGACGTCGTGCCGCCGAACCCGCGGCGGCGTCGGCAGCGCGACGGGACCGGCGACGAGGTGCACCTCGGCGCCGTGCCTGGCAGCCGCCGCCGCGATGGCGAAGCCCATCTTGCCGCTCGAGCGGTTGCCGAGGAAGCGTACCGGGTCGATCGGCTCGTGAGTCGGGCCCGCCGTCACCAGCACCGTGCGGCCGGCGAGCCGGCGGGGCGCCAGCCGGGCGAGAACGGCGGTCACGATGTCGGGGATCTCGGCCATGCGCCCGATCCCCACCTCGCCGCTGGCGAGCGGACCGACGACCGGGCCCACCAGCTCGACGCCGCGGGCGCGCAGCTCGGCCACTCGCGCCTGGTTCGCCGGCTGCTCCCACATCGCGGCGTGCATCGCGGGCGCGACGAGCAGCGGACCGCGGAAGGCCGCCGCCGTGGTGAGGAGGAAGTTGTCGGCGAGGCCGAGCGCCAGGGCGGCGAGCGAGTGTGCGGTGGCCGGCGCGACGAGGACGAGGTCGGCCCACTCGGCGGCGGCGATGTGCAGCTCCTCGCCGCGCACGCCGTGAGCGAGGTACTCCTCGCGGTAGACGGGCTGGCCGGAGACGATCTCGAGCGCGAGCGGCGTCACGAACGCCGAGGCCGAGGGGGTCAACGCGCAGCGCACCTCGCAGCCGGCGTCGCGCAGACGGCGCACCAGCTCGGGCGCCTTGAAGGCCGCGATGCCGCCGCTGACTCCGAGAACAAGGCGCGGTCGTTCCCCGGGGGCGTCCACGGCGAGCGAGGGCGGTCGCGGCGGCTCAGCCGCCGGCCGACTCTTCCTCGCCGGCCGTCGCTTCGACGGCCTCCGGCGGCGCCGGCGGCGGGCCGTAGTCCCAGTTGATCAGCTCGTCGCTGACCTCGCGCAGAGCGATCCGCGTCGGCTTTGGCGAACCGGCGTCGACCCGCGGGCGGGCGCCCCGCATGAGCTGCTCCGCGCGCCGGGCGGCGAGCAGGACGAAGCGAAAGGTGCTGTCGATCTTTTCCGGAATGCGATCCATCGGTTCTCCCGGCCTCTACTCGGCCCTGTCCGCCGCCAGCGCCCGCTCGAAGTCGGCCAGCACCTCGGCGACCGAGGCTTCCATCCGCGCGCGGCGGAACCTCTTCTCGAGAATGATCGCCGTCAACGCCCTGCGGGCGCGGTCGGCGTGGTCGTTGACGATAACATATTGATACGAACCGTAACGGCGAATCTCCCACAGCGACACCGCGAGGCGCCGCGCGATCTCCTCCCTGCCGTCGAGCCCCCGCCCCTCCAGGCGCTCCACCAGATGGCGGTAGGAGGGCGGCAGGACGAAGACCGAGTGCGCGCCGGGGTAAGTGCGCATGAGCCGCTCGGCGCCCTGGACGTCGAGGTCGACGAGCACGTCGACGCCCCTCGCCAACAGCGGCAGAACCGCATCTTTCGAGGTGCCGTAGGAGTGCCCGTGCACCTCGGCCCACTCGAGGAATCGATCCTCGGCGATCATCCGCTGGAAGGTCGGAGAGTCGACGAAGTAGTAGTCGCTGCCGTCGCTCTCCCCCGCCCGTGGGCGTCGGGTCGTGTGGCTGATCGAGAACGCCACCTCGCCCTCGAGGTCCGCCAGCAGGCCCCGGATGAGCGTCGTCTTGCCCGCGCCCGACGGGGCCGAAAGCAGAAAGAGCTCGCCGCGCGCCGTCTCACTCGACATTCTGCACCTGCTCTCGCAGTCGCTCGTTGACCACCTTCGCCTCCACCACTCGTCGCGTGATCTCGGTGTCGCGGCCCTTCGCGCCCAGGGTGTTGAGCTCGCGCAGGATCTCCTGCGACCAGAAATCGAGCCGCTTGCCGTGCGGCCCCTCCCCCGCAACGACTTGCGCGTAGGCGGCGAGGTGGCTCTCCAGACGATCGAGCTCCTCGCTGACGTCCGCTCGCTCCGCGAGCAACAGCACCTCCTGCGCCAGACGCTCCTCGGGCACGGCGTTCGCGCCTCCGGGGAGGATCTCGTCGAGGCGCGCCCGCGCCCGCTCCCGCAAACGCGCCGCCCACTCGCCGTGCCGCGCGCGCAGCACCGCGACCAGCGCGGCGAGCTCCGCGACCGCCGACGCCAGGCTAGCGGCGAGCTCCCTCCCCTCGCGGTCGCGGTCGTGGTCGAAGGCGGCGAGCGCCGACTCGGCGGCCGCGACGAGCGGACCGCGGAGCTCGTCGAGCGAGCTGGACGTGGCCTCCACGCGCTGCAGGAAGGGCGAGCGGGCGAGATCCCCGGCAGAGAGCGTGCCGGCGATCGCGCCCGCCTCGACGAGCGGGGCGACCTGGCGCATAAAACGCTCCACCGCCGGCCGGTCGAAGGTCAGCTCGGGGCCGGCGGCACCCGCTACACCCCGCCGCACCTGGAGCTCGCAGCGTCCGCGCGCGACGTGTGCCTGGGCGCGACGGCGCAGCTCGGCCTCCAGCTCGCGGAGCTCCTCCGGCAGCCGGATCTGGAGATCGAGATGCCGCAGATTCCAGCCCTGCGCCGTGACGACGAAGGCGAAGTCGCCCTCGCCCGCCGCGCCACGCCCGAAACCCGTCATGCTCCTCACCGCGCCGTCTCCCGCCCGGCGAGCGCTTCGGCGCGAGCTTCGACGGCGAGCAGGGCCGAGCGGATCCGCGGCGCCCACTCCTCCACCGCGGCGTCGCGCGGCAGGCGCAGCGGTTCGCCGTAGACGATCTCGACGCGGCTGCCGGGAAGCGGCACCGGCATGCGATCCCAGCTGCCGAGCTCGCGCGCGCGGCTGACGGCGACGGCGACGGGAACGAGGGGCAGACCCGCGGCCGCGGCGAGCAGCACCACCCCCGGCTGAACCTCGCGCAGCGGGCCCCGCGGACCGTCGGGAGTGATCGCGATGTCGGACCCCGAGCGCGCCGCGCGCAGCATGTCGCGCAGGCCGGCGCTGCCGCCGCGCGAGGAGGAGCCGCGGCTGGTGCCAATCCCGAGATGGCTCATCACGCGGGCGATCAGCTCTCCGTCCTTGCTCCGGCTGACCAGCACGCTCATGCGCCGGCCGCGGTAAGCGTAGCGCATGAGCAGGAGATGCCGGTGCCAGAAGGCGAGCAGGAAGCGCTGGTCGCCGGCCTCCCAACCGCGAACTGTCGCGTCGTCGTGGTAGCGCAGCCGGACGGTCCGGCGCAGCAGCCGGATGAGGAGACTACCGGCCCAAGCCGCCGGCGCGATCCACCACGGCGCCGGTGACGCGCCGGCGGGAGCGGCGGGAGCGGCCGCGCTCACTTCCGCCTCTTCACACTTGGAACTGCAGGGCGTGCAGGCGGTGATAGACACCGCCGACGGCGAGTAGCGATCCGTGATCGCCCTGCTCCACGATGCGGCCGCCCTCGACGACGTAGATGCGATCGGCGCGCATTACCGTCGAGAGCCGATGCGCGATCACCAGGGTCGTGCGGCCCGCCATGAGGTTGGCGAGGGCCTTCTGCACCAGCTTCTCCGATTCCGAGTCGAGCTGCGAGGTGGCCTCGTCGAGGATCAGGATGGGAGCGTCCTTGAGCAGCGCGCGGGCGATGGCGATGCGCTGGCGCTGGCCACCCGAGAGCCGGATGCCACCCTCGCCAACGACGGTGTCGTAGCCCCGCGGCATCTCGCGGATGAACTCGTCGGCGTACGCGGCACGGGCGGCGTCGCGCACGCGCTCGAGAGGAAGCTCCGAGCGGCCGTAGGCGATGTTATTGCGCACCGAGTCGTTGAACAGGATCGTCTCCTGGGTGACGAGCGAGATGAGGCCGCGCAGGCTGGCGAGCCGCAGGTCGCGCACGTCGTGGCCGTCGATCGTCACCCGGCCCTCGCTGACGTCGAAGAAGCGCGGCAGGAGGTTGACGAGCGTCGTCTTGCCACCGCCGGATGGGCCGACGAAGGCGACGGCCTCTCCCTGCCGCACCTCCAGCGAGATGTCGCGCAGCACCTCCCGGTGGTCGTAGCGGAAGCTCACGCTCTCGAAACGGATCGCCGTCGCGAAGCGCTCGATCGTGCGCGCGCCCTCCCGATCTTTGATCTCGACCGTGAGCTCGAAGACGCTGCGGATGCGCTGCCCGGCGGCGAGCGACTGCTGGACGACGAGATTCGCCTTGTTCAGCTTGCGGATCGGGTCGTAGAGCATGTAGAGGCCGACCAGGAACTTGATCAGCGTCTTCGAGTCCATGGCACCGGACTGGATGGCGCTGCCGGCGAAGACGAGGAAGGCGCCGGCGCCGAGCACACCCAGCGACTCGATCACCGGGCTGGAGAGATTGGCCAGCAGCTGACCGCGCAGGTTGGCGGCGAGGTGGCGGCGGGTCGCCTCGCGAAAGCGGACCATCTCGAACTCTTCCATGCCGAAGGCCTTGACCACGCGGTTGCCGCGCGAGACCTCGGAGACCAGATTGGCGAGGTCGGCCGTGCGCTCCTGGGCGCGATGGCTGGTGCGCCGCATCCCCTTGGCGAAGCGCACGATCGGCACCAGCACGGCGGGCGCCGCCACCAGGCAGAAGAGGGCGAGTCTGAAGTCGATCGAGAAGAGCAGCACCAGCAGGCCCACCAGGGTCAGCGACTGCTGCACGAGGTCGACGAGCCGGGTCGAGATGGCCGCCTGCAGCACCCCCACGTCGTGGACGACGCGGCTGACCAGCTCGCCGGACGGATGCTCGGTGTGGAAACGCGTGCTCTGCTCGAGGCAGCGCCGGTAGAGGTCGTTGCGCAAATCGGTGGTGGCGCCGAAGCCGATGCGCTGGAAGGCGTAGCCGTTGAGAAAGTCGGTGGCGCTGCGCAGCAGGAAGATGACCACGAAGAGCGCCGGCACGAAGTAGTGCACGTTGTCCGGGGTGACCCCGAAGGCGGCCTTGGTGGCCTGGTAGCCGTCGTCGAGCAGGCGATCGAGAAAGACGCGCGTGCGCTCGCCTCCGCCGTCGGCGGCGTTGGCGGCGCCGCTCAGCGTCTCCCCCAGCGAGAAGCCGTCCGCGCGCAGGACTTCGCCGAAGATCGCTTCGATCAGTTGAATCAGCGTCACCGTGGCCGCGGCGTAGACGACGGTGGCGCAGAACGCCAGCAGCGCCCATCGCCAGTAGCGCGCCACGTAGTGGCCGAGGAAGCGCAGCGATCTCACGCGGCTTCCACCCGCTCGTCGATCAGCTCGAGCACCGCCTCGGCGGCCCTCTGCGACGCCCCCGGCCGTCCCAGGCGGCTGCGCAGCTCAGCGAGCCCTGTGCGCATCGCCTCGATCGCGCCGCGCGAGCGCAGGAGGCCCTCGGCCTCGGCGGCGATCCGTCGCGCGGTCGCCGCCGCTTGCAGCAGCTCCGGCACGACGGCGCGACCGAGCACGAGGTTGACGAGGCTGGCGTGCGGCACACGCACCAGCAGGCGCGCCAGCCACCAGGTCAGGCGCGAGAGCCGGTAGATCACGATCAGCGGCGTGCCGAGCAGGCCGGTTTCGAGCGTCGCCGTGCCGGAGGCGCAGAGCGCGAGGTGCGCCGCCGCCACTTTCTGGTAACGGTCGCGGTCGACGATCTCGATGGTCAGCTCGCCCGCCGCCGCCGCGACCTGCCTCTCGAGCGCGCCGGCGTCGATCGCCGCGGCACGAATCAGCGTCACGGCGAGAGGGAGCCGCTCCGCGAGCTCTCGCGCCGCCGCCAGCATCACCGGCAGCAGCGCCGCCACTTCGCTGGCGCGCGAGCCGGGCAGCAGCGCCAGGCGGTAGTGGGCCGGCAGCGCGCCCGCCGGTACTTCGTCCCACGCCTGCGGCAGCGCCGGCACCTCGTCGACGAGAGGATGGCCGACGTGGAGGGCGGTGACTCCCGCCCGGCGGTAGAACGGCTCCTCGAAGGAGAAGAGGAGCAGCATGCGCTCGACCGACTCGGCGATCGCGCGCACTCGCCAGCGCCGCCAGGCCCACACCTGCGGGCTCACGTAGTAAGCGACGCGCACGCCGCGCCGCCGCAGGGCGCGCGCCAGCCGCAGATTGAAGTCGGGAAAATCGACCAGCACAGCCACCGCCGGCCGCCGGCGCTCGACCTCGGCGAGCAGCGCAGCGAAGATCTCACGCGCTCGTGCGAGCACCGACCAGGCCTCGACGATGCCGACGACGGCGATCTCGCGGCTGTCCGCCACGAGATCGACGCCGAGCGCGCGCAGCTCGTCCGAGCCGAGACCGAAGGCACGGATCGCCGGGCGCCGCTCGAGCACGCCGCGCAGCAGGCGCGCCGCGTGCAGATCTCCCGAGGCCTCGCCGGCGACCACGAGCAGGTCGCCACGGCTCATGGGATCGGCGCCGCCGGCCCGGAAGGGAGCAGGTACATCAGCCACCCGAGCGCCACGGCGCCGCCGACGAGGCCGAGGAAGATCTGCAGGAAGAGCTTGACCTGCGCGCGCCGCTCCCGCCGCCAGAGCACGGCGAAGAACGCGCCGAGGAGGCCGGCGTAAAGCACCATGAGCCCGAAATGGCTCACCGCAGCCTCAGGTCCTGTGCCGGCGCGCGAGATCCCACACGTCGAGCACCAGCAGGAGATTCATCAGCCCCGCCGAGAGGAGGAAGGCCGTGCCGTACTCGTAGCCCGCCGCCGTCGGGTCGCCTTCGTAGGCGAGCGCCAGGCGGAGGACGAAGTACGGGGCGCCCATGCCCATGGCGCCGACGGTGGCGAGCGCGGTCAGGGGCTGACCCGCGACCGGGCGGTAGAGATTGCCCTCGAGCGTAGCGCCGGTGAGCAGCGCAACGGCGATGACGACGGCGAAGACCGCCGCCCGGCGTGGGTGGCGCAGCGCGAAGTGTCCCGCCGAGGGAACGAACCAGGCGAGCAGAGCGAGAGCGATGGCCCGCCCGGTCGAGAGCGCCGCGGTGGAATCGGACATCGCCGGGCTCAGCCGGACGAGCGGTTGAGCTGTTCCTTCAGCTCCTTGCCCGGCTTGAAGTAGGGGATGCGTTTCGGCGGCACCTGCACGCTCTCTCCGGTCTTCGGATTGCGCCCGAGTCGCGCGCCGCGGTTGCGAATGCGAAAGCTGCCGAAACCGCGCAGCTCGACCTTGCGGCCGCTGTGCAGCGAATCGACAATGGTGGCGAAGACCGTCTGCACGATCTCCTCCGCCTGCTTCTTGGTGACCTGCGCCGCGCGAGCGACTTCCTCCACCAGATTCGCTTTGGTCAAGCCGTCGTTCGTCGACACGCTCCCCTCCTAGCCGCGAGCTCGTGCGCTCACTCCGAATCCTCGGACTCCGCTTCGGGCTCGACCACCGCCGGAGCCGCTTCCTTCTGCGCCGCCGCCTCGAGCTCGGCGATCTCGTCGGCGCTCGGCTGCGTGACGCCGCGCAGGGTCAGGCCGACTTTGCGGTCGTCCTCCTCGATGCGCAGGATGCGGGCGCGCACCCATTCCCCGGTGGTGAAGCTGTCGCTCAGCTTGCTGCCGCCAAAATCGATCTCGGAGATGTGGGCCAGGCCCTCGAGGCCGTCGTAAATGTCGATAAAGAGGCCGAAATCGGTGACGTTCGAGATGCGCCCGGTGACGACGTCGCCGACGCGGTTGTTCTCGACGAACTCTTGCCACTCGTTGGGCAGGAACTCCTTGATCGAGAGTGAGACACGCTGGTTCTCGACGTCGATGTGCGTGATGCGGGCGCGCACGGTGTCGCCCTTCTTCAGCACCTCGCTGGGATGCTTGATGCGCTTCGTCCAGCTCATGTCGGAGACGTGCACCAGGCCGTCGATCTCCTCGGTGATCTCGACGAAGGCGCCGAACTCGGTGAGGTTGCGCACCTTGCCCTCGATGATCGAGCCGACCGGGAAATGGTGCGACAGGTCTTCCCACGGATTGCGCTCGGTCTGGCGCAGCGAGAGGCTGATTCGCCGCTGCACGAGGTCGAGCTCGGTGACGATGGCCTCGACCTCCTGGCCGACGGTGAGCATCTTGGCGGGGTTCACGACCTTCTTCGTCCACGACATCTCGGAGACGTGGATGAGGCCCTCGACGCCCGGCTCGAGCTCGACGAAGGCGCCGTAGTCGACCAGGCTGACGACTCGGCCCTGGACGCGCGATCCGACCGGGAACTTCTTGTCGACCAGCACCCAAGGATCGTCCGACTTCTGCTTGTAGCCGAGAGAGACGCGCTCGGTCTCGCGGTCGAACTTGAGCACCACGATCTCGACCTCGTCGCCGACGCTGAAATGCTCCGAGGGATGGTTGACGCGGCCCCAGGAGATGTCGGTGATGTGCAGCAGGCCGTCGATGCCGCCGAGATCGACGAAGACACCGTAGTCGGTGATGTTCTTGACCACGCCCTTCATCAGCACGCCTTCGCGCAGCTTCTCGAGCGTCTCGGCCTTCTTCTGCTCGTACTCCTTCTCGAGCACGGCCTTGCGGGAGAGCACGATGTTGTTGCGCCGCCGGTCGAGGCTGATGACCTTGAACTCGAGCTCCCGGCCCTTCAACGCCTCGAGGTTCTTGAGCGGCTTGATGTCGGCGAGCGACCCCGGCAGGAAGGCGCGCACGCCGACGTCGACGGTGAGCCCGCCCTTGATGCGGTCGACGACGCGGCCGCGGAGGATACGGCCCTCGCGGAAGCTCTGCTCCACTTCCGTCCACACCCGCATCTTCGCGGCCTTGGTGTAGGAGAGCAGC
The DNA here is from genome assembly GCA_036397015.1 of Thermoanaerobaculia bacterium. Classification (GTDB taxonomy): domain Bacteria; phylum Acidobacteriota; class Thermoanaerobaculia; order Multivoradales; family JAGPDF01; genus JACTMI01. The sequence continues at coordinate 91,112 of DASWJT010000146.1, read as the reverse complement.
ACGTGCCCCTCGACGTCCTCGGTGCGCTCGAGCAGGACCTCGACCGAGTCGCCGACCGAGATCGGCAGCTTGCCCTCGACGTCGAGAAACTCCTCCTTCGCGATCCTGCCCTCCGACTTGTAGCCGACGTCGACGACGACCGCGTCGCCGCTGATCGCGACCACCTTTCCGGGGACGATCTCCCCCTCCACCAGATTGCGCAGGCTGGCATCGTAGAGGGCGATGAATTGCTCCTGCGCTTGCCTCTCTTCGGCACTGAGCTCCTCGTCGAGGCCAACGCGCTCGTTGTCCGTCAAAGCCATGGGAAGAACTTCCTCCTTGCTGCGAGATTTGCAGGCGTTCGGCCTGCCCGACCGGGGTCGGGGGATTCTCGGGGTGCGATGGCGGAGAATCCGGGGAGTGCAAGTTTAGGTGGATCCGGCACTTGGAGTCAACGCGCCGGCGCCGGGGCCCGGGCCAGGGTGATGCCGGCGTTTCGCCGCAAGCCCTCGAGGCGTGCCCGCTGCAATGGGCTGTCGCCGAGGCGCGCGCGGTACTGCGCCCGGTCGAGGGCGAGAAGGCCAGCCAGATCGAGCGCCCGGCGCCCGGCTGGAACCGCGAACTCCTCGCGCTCGATCGGATCGACGCGGCGGTTCCACGGGCACGCCTCCTGGCAGACGTCGCAGCCGAAGACCCAGTCGCGCAGATGGCCGTGCATCGGCGCCGGGATCTCGCCGCGATGCTCGATCGTCCAGTACGACAGACAGCGCCTGGCGTCGAGCCGGTACGGCGCGGCCAGCGCCCCGGTCGGGCAGGCGTCGAGACAGCGGGTGCAGTCGCCGCAGAGGTCCGCGAGCGGGGTGTCGGGTGCCAGCTCGGTGGTCAGCAGCAACTCGCCGAGCAGGAACCAGGAGCCGGCTTCCGGGTGCAGCAGCATCGTGTTCTTCCCCACCGCGCCGAGCCCGGCCCGCGCCGCCAGCTCGCGCTCGAGCAGCGGGGCGGTGTCGACGCACACCCGGGTGCGGCAATCCGGCAGCATCGCCTCGGCCTCCGCCGCCACTGTTCGCAGCCGCTCGCGCAGGGTGTGGTGGTAGTCGCGGCCGCGCGCGTAGCGCGCCACCCGCGGCCAGAGGTCGCCGTCCGGCTCCCCGTCCGCGAGCGGCGCGTAGCGCAGCCCGACGACGAGCGCGCTCATCGCCCCCGGCAGCAGGCCGCGCGGATCGCCGCGCAAGGCGACGTTGCGCTCCATCCAGCCCATGCCCGCGTGGTCGCCGCGCGCGAGCCAGCCGCGGTAGGCGCCGGCGGTCACCGCCGGCGCCAGCGCGGCGACGCCGGCGAGGTCGAATCCGGCGCGCCGCGCCGCGTCCTTCAGGCGAGCGGCTGCGGTCGAGCGGTCCACGCCGCGATCCTACCGGCAGCTCTCCCCCGCCGACCCGTCCGCTGCCGGCTCAGCTCGCCAGCGGCTCGAGCCGGGCGGTGAAGTGACGCAGGAAGGGCGCTTCCTCCACGATGCGGTAGCCGCCGATGCCGGCGCGGTGGGCGAAGACGTGGAGCAGGACCTCGGCGACGTAGTCGACATGGCTCTGCGTGTAGACGCGGCGCGGGAAGGCGAGGCGAACCAGCTCCTTCGCCGCCGGCCGCTCGCTGCCGTCGGACTGGCGCCCGAACATGACGCTGCCGATCTCGACCCCGCGCACGCCGCCCGTGAGGTAGAGCTGGTTGTTGAGCGCCCAGGCCGGAAAGGCGAGCGGCGGCACGGCGGGCAGCATGGCGGCGGCGTCGAGGTAGACGGCGTGCCCGCCGGTCGGCTCGATGATCGGCACCCCCGCCGCGATCAGCTTCTCGCCCAGGTACTCGATCGAGCGCACGCGGTAGCGGAGGTAGTGCTCGTCGAGCGCCTCGTAGAGGCCGCGCGCAATCGCCTCGAGATCGTAGCCGGCCATGCCGCCGTATGTCGGGAAGCCCTCGGTCAGGATTTCGAGATTGCGGCAGCGCGCGGCGAGCTCGTCGTCGCGCAGGGCGAGGAAGCCGCCGATGTTGGCCATGCCGTCCTTCTTGGCGCTCATCGTACAGCCGTCGGCGAGGGCGAAGAAGTCGCGGGCAATGTCGATCGGCGCGCGCTCCGCCTGCCCCTCCTCCCTCGTCTTGACGAACCAGGCGTTCTCGGCGAAGCGGCAGGCATCCAGGAACAACGGCACGCCGTGCCGCCGGCAGGTCTCGGCCACGGCCCGCGCGTTGGCGAGGGAAACCGGCTGGCCGCCGCCGGAGTTGTTGGTCACCGTGAGCAGCACCAGGGGCACGCGCTCGCGCCCGAGCTCGCCGAGCGCCGCGTCGAGCGCGTCGACGTCGAGGTTGCCCTTGAACGGATGGCGGCGCCGCGGGTCGCGCGCCGCCGCGATCGGCAGGTCTCTGCCCTCGGCGCCGACGTGCTCGACGTGCGCGCGCGTGGTGTCGAACAGCGTGTTGCTGAGCACGACGTCGCCGCGCTCGGCGACGGAAGCGAAGAGGATGTGCTCGGCCGCTCTTCCCTGGTGAGTCGGGATGACGTGCGGAAAGCCGGTGATGTCCTGCACCGCGGCTTCGAAACGGTAGAAGGAAGGCGACCCGGCGTACGATTCGTCGCTGGCGATCATCGCCGCCCACTGCTGCGACGACATGGCGCCGGTGCCGCTGTCGGTGAGCAGGTCGATGAGGACGTCGTCGGCATGCAGGCGGAACGGGTTCCAGCCCGCGGCGGCGAGCTTCTCCCGGCGCTCCCGCGGCGTGCCGAAGCGAATCGGCTCCACCGAGCGGATGCGGAAGGGCTCGATGATGGCGACGGGTACGAACTCGCTCATGGCTCCTCCTCGCGGCGATCTCCCCGCTCCCTCGTGCCGGCTCGCCCGGCCGCCGAGGCGCGCTCGCGCATCAACCTCTCCAGATGGTCGACGACCTCCTCGATCGTCAGCCCGGTGGTGTCGACGACGACGGCGTCGGCCGCCGGCCGCAGCGGCGACTCGGGGCGCGAGCGGTCTCGGGCGTCGCGCTCGGCGAGCTCGCGCTCGACCGCGGCCTCGTCGACCTCCATCCCGCTCGCCCGTAGCTCGCCGATCCGGCGCCGCGCGCGCACGCCCGGCACGGCGTCGAGAAAGAACTTGTACGGCGTCTCGGGCACCACCCGGGTGCCGATGTCGCGGCCCTCGAGAACGCCGCCGTGGCGGCGTACGAAGTCGCGCTGCAGCTCGACGAGGCGCGCCCGCACTTCCGGATGCACGGCCAGGCGCGAAGTCCACTCGCCGACTTCGGGCCGGCGGATGCGCGCATCGACCGCCTCGCCCTCGAGCAGCACCTCGGTGGCGCCTGACGACGTCCGGCGCAAGGCGAGATCCGCCTCCGCGGCGAGACGCGCCGCGGCCGCCCGGTCGTCGGCGTCGATGCCGCGCTCGAGAGCCAGCAGGCCGAGGGCGCGGTACATCGCGCCGGTGTCGAGGTAAGGCAGGTCGAGACGCGCGGCGAGGGCGCGGGCGGCGGTGCTCTTGCCGGTGCCGGCCGGCCCGTCGATGGCGACGATGGGAGGGCCGCCGCTCACCGGGCCGGGGCGCGCCGCGAGCGCGGCGTCGCGGGCTGTGCGCGCTCGTCGGCGCGGGCCGCCTCGTGCGACGTAGCGCGGCGCAGAGAGCGCATCTCGTGCTCGGTGAGCTCGCGCAGTGCGCCCACCGGCAGCCCGCGGTCGGTGAGCGGACCGATGCCCGTGCGCTTGAGCTTCTGCACCGGATGGCCGATGCGGAAGAACATCTCGCGGATCTGGCGGGTGCGGCCCTCGGCGAGCTCGACTCGCAGCCAGGCGTTGCCGCCCTCCTCGCCGCGCACCGTCGTCACGCGCAGGGGTTCGATGCGGCAGGGGGCGGTGCGCCGGCCGTCGAGGACGATGCCGCGGCGCAGACGATCGAGATCCGTCGCTTTCGGGCTGCCTTTGACCTTGACTTCGTAGGTCTTGCGACAGCCGAAGCGGGGATGCGAGAGGCGCTGCGCGAACTCCCCGTCGTCGGTGAGGACGAGTAGCCCCTCGGTCTGGAAATCGAGGCGCCCGACCGGCACCAGCGCGCGCCGGAACGCCGGCGGCACGAGATCGATCACCGTCGGCCGGCCGGCGGCGTCGGAGACCGCCGTCAGGACGCCCCTCGGCTTGTTGAGCAGGAGGTAGTGACGCGCCGGCGCCGGCTGCACCCGCTTGCCGTCGACCTTGATCGCGTCCTGTGCCGGATCCGCCTTGTCGCCGATCTCGGCCACCCGACCGTTGACCGTGACACGCCCCTCGCGGATGAGATCCTCGGCCTTGCGGCGTGCCGCGATGCCGGCGCGCGCCAGGATCTTCTGCAAGCGGTCCGCGCTCACGACTCGCTCCGCGCTGCCGAGGCGACGGGCTCGCCCGTCGCCTTCTCGGCACCGTCGCCGGCGGGCCCGGGCGGGCCGTCGCGCTCCAGCTCGTGCACGTCGTAGCCGGCCGTTCCCAACGCCGCCTCCGCCTCGTCCGTCGACACCAGGCCGATCGCCTCGCGCTCGCGCAGAATCGCTTCGGGCGCGGCGAGGCCCTCTTCGGCGCCGCCGCCGAATGCCTCTTCGAACTCCTCGAGCGGAGGCAGCTCGTCGAGGCTGCGCAGGCCGAAGTGCATGAGGAACTCGCGGGTCGTCGCGTACAGGAACGGCCTGCCGACCACCTCCTTGCGCGCGCTGATGCGCACCATGCGCCTCTCGAGCAGAGTCTTCAGCGCCGCGATCGAGTTCTTGCTGCGCAGATCCTGGATCTCGGGCGCCGTGATCGGCTGCCGATAGGCGACGATCGCCAGCGTCTCGAGAGCCGCCATCGAGAGGCGATTGCCGCTCGCGGTCTCGAAAAACTTCTTGAGGAACGGATGCATGTCGGGCGCGGTGACGATGCGCAGCCCCCCGGCGACCTCTTCGAGGAAGACGCCGCGGCCGGCTTCGGGGCGGTACTCCTCGCGCAGCGCGGCGAGGGCCTCGGCCGCTGCTTCTCTCTCCCCCTCGTCGAATACCGCCAGCAGCCGTTCGGCGCCGACCGGCTCGCCGGTGACGAAGAGGATGGCCTCGAGGGCCGCCTCGAGCTCGCGGCGAACGCTCATCCCTCGATTGCCTGCAGTTCGTTCGCGCCGAGCTCACGGGTCGTGCGGTAGAGGACGATCTCGCCGCGCTTGCCCTGGTGGATGCGGACGAGCGCCAGCCGCGCCAGCTCGAGCACGGCGAGAAAGGCGGAGATCGCCTCGGCGCGGCAGGTGCGCTGGCGCAGGTCGTCGAGCAGGTCGTAGGGCCGGCCCGGCGCCAGCGCGGCCAGCAGCCGCTCGAACTGCCCGCGCACCGGATAGCTCTCCGCCGGCAGGTGCACCGGCTCGGGGTGCTCGCGGTCGTAGCGCTCGAGGACCGCGCGCAGCGCCGAGAGCAGGTCGAAGAGCGAGACCTCCTCCATCGCGATTTCGGCCTCCTCGCCGGGCGGCGTCCACTCGCGCCGGCGGCGCGTCCAGATGCCCTGCCGCAGGCGGTCGACCTCCGCCAGCGTCTGCGCCGCCTCCTTGAGCCGCCGGTACTCGAGGAGCCGCTCGACCAACTCCTGGCGCGGGTCCTCGGCCGCCGGCTGGCCGTCTTCGCGCGTCGGCCGCGGCAGCAAGAGGCGCGACTTGATCTGGATCAGCAGCGCCGCCTCGTAGATGTACTCGGCCGCGATGTCGAGGTCGAGCTCCTCCATCAGGCCGAGGTATTCGTGAAACTGGTCGCAAATCGTCGCCACCGGGATGTCGGTGATCTCGACCTGATTGAGCTTGACGAGGTGCAGCAGCAGATCGAGCGGCCCCGCGAAGACGGGCAGCTGCACGCGCCACGACTCGGGCAGCAATTTGCCGACCGGCGGCGCGACGCTCACCAGCCGGCTCCGCTCAGGTAGCGGTCGTAGTCGAGGCCCACGGCGGCGCGCACCCGCGACAGGGTCTCGGCGGCCCGCTGCCGCGCCCGGCCGGAGCCGGCGCGCAGCAGCTCGAGCAGTGCGCCGCGATCGCGCAGCGCCTCGGCGCGCCGTCGCTGCAGCGGTTCGAGGAAGGCGATGATCTGGTCGGCGATCAGCCGCTTGTCGTCGACGCAGCCGATCTCGGCGGCACGGCACTCGCGCTCGACGCGCGCCGTCACCCGCTCGGGCGACAGCAGGCGATGGAAGGCGAACAGGTTGCAGGTTTCCGGGTGGCCGGGATCCTTGCGCCGGATGCGCGTCGGGTCGGTGAACATCGCCATGCACTTCTCGCGCACGGTCTCCGGCGAATCGGAGAGGTTGATGGCATTGCCGTACGACTTCGACATCTTGCGCCCGTCGATGCCCGGGACTCGCGCCGCGGGAGTGTGTAGCGCCTGCGGCTCGGGAAAGATCGGGGAATAGAGTGAATTGAATCGCCGCGTGATCTCGCGGCTGATCTCAAGGTGGCTGGCCTGATCCTCTCCCACCGGCACGAAATGCGCGCGGTAGAGGATGATGTCGGCGGTCTGCAGCACCGGGTAGCCGAGGAAGCCGTACGTGCTCAGGTCGCGACTCTCGATCTCGCGCAGCTGTTCTTTGTAGGTCGGCACCCGCTCGAGCCAACCGAGCGGCGTGATCATCGACAACAGCAGGTGCAGCTCGGCGTGCTCGGGCACCATCGATTGGACGAAGACCACCGCGCGCTCCGGATCGACGCCCGCCGCGATCCAATCCGCCATCGCCTCGACCGTGTTGGCGGCGACTTCGGACGGATCGGCGTACTCGGAAGTGAGCGCGTGCCAGTCGGCGGCGAAGAAGTAGCAGTCGTGCTGCTCCTGCAGAGCCACCCAATTGCGCAGAGCGCCGAAGTAGTGACCGAGGTGCAGCTTGCCGGTCGAGCGCATTCCGGAGAGCACCACCTTGCGATCCGACAACGTACGTTCTCCTCGCGGCCGCGCCGGGCGCGACCGGCGCCTGTCGTTTCCTATCTGAGGTGCGGCCGCCGTCGTGGACTCGGGCCGCTCGGCCGGCGAAGGCGGCGCGAATCGGCGAAGCGCAGTCTAGCACGCGGCGTCGCCGCCGCTTTCAGTCGGCGAGCGCTCGCGCGAGCTCTCCGGTCGCCGCGAGCGCGGAGCGCTCGAGCAGCGCGGCGAGCGCCAGGAGCATCGCCGTGCCGAGCGCGCCCCAGGCGTGCCAGCCGGCATCGAGCCGATCGGGAAAGAGCGCGTTGGAGACGGCGAACTGCGCCAGCGCTGCCGCGATGGCGAGCGCCGCGCCGATGGCGCCGCGACGCCGCGCGCGCGCCAGCGAAGACTCTTCGCTCTGCGACGGCCGCGCCCGGCGCCGTAGCAGTTGCTCCACCGCCAGCAGGTAGATCGCGACCCAGCCGTGGGTGAGGACGAGCGCCAGCAGGGCGAAGAAGACGAGCAGCGTGTGGCGAGCGAGCGATGCGCCGTCGCGCACCTCGTAGCCGAACCAGCCGCCGGCGATCCATCCAATCGCCGCCAGCAGCGAGAGCGTCCACACGATGCGGGACCAGCGATTCACCCGCGACGGGCCTCCTCCGGCGGGCGCCGCAGAGGGCCGGCGGCGCCGTCGCGGGAAAGTACCACGTGCCCATCGCTCCGGGCGCGCGCAGCTCAGCCGCCGGCGAGCGCGAGATCGCGATCCGGCAGCCGTGCGCGAACCGCGTCGAGGAAGCTCGCGAACTCCGGCTCGGCGGCGCGCGCCAGGACCTCGCGTGCGTCGGAACGCGCGCGCTCGAGCCAGTCGCGGTGGGCGACGAGATCGGCGAGTCGGAGGCTCGGCAGCCCGGCCTGCCGCTTCCCGAGCAGATCGCCCGGACCGCGCTGCGCGAGGTCGGCCTCGGCGAGCGCGAAGCCGTCGCTGACGCTCGCGAAGGTCGCCAGCCGCCGCCGCGCCTCCTCCGTCGTACGGCCGTGGACGGCGACGCAGCGCGAGGGCGCCGCGCCACGGCCGACGCGCCCGCGCAGCTGATGGAGCTGCGCCAGGCCGAAGCGCTCCGCGCTCTCGATGACCATCCACGTCGCCGCCGGGACGTCGATGCCGACCTCGACCACCGTCGTCGCGACGAGGACGCGGATCTCGCCGGCGGCGAATCGCCTGAGCAGCTCCTCGCGCTCCGCCGCCGGCAGCCTGCCGTGCAGGATCGCGGAGCGATGGGAGGCGAGGAGCTCGCGGACGCGGCCGCCCTGCTCGGCGAGCGACGCCGCCGCGATCTCCTCGCTCTCCTCGATGAGCGGGAAGATGACGTAGGCCTGTGCTCCGGCGTTCAGGGCGGCCGCGAGCTCGCGGTAGACGCGGCGGCGCGCCGCGGCCGCGACGACTTCGGTGGCGACCGGCACCCTGCCCGGCGGCAGCTCGTCGAGGATCGACACCTCGAGATCGCCGTAAAGGGTGAGCGCCAGCGAGCGCGGGATCGGTGTCGCCGTCATCACCAGGACGTCGGGCCGGGCGCCCTTCGCTTGCAGCAGACGGCGCTGCTCGACTCCGAAGCGGTGCTGCTCGTCGATGACGGCGAGCGCCAGCTTGGCGAAGCGCACGTCGCCCTGGATCAGGGCATGGGTGCCGACGACGATGCCCGGCTCGCCGCGCGCCAGAGCGGCGCGCAGCCCGGGCGCGCGGTTGGACGAGGTCAACAGGCCGACCGTGTGACGCTCCCCGAGCAGGCGCGAGAGGATCGCGAACTGCTGCTCGGCGAGCAGCTCCGTCGGTGCCATGTAGGCGGCTTGCAGCCCGCTCTCGGCGGCGATCAGCAGCGCCAGCGCCGCGACGATCGTCTTGCCACTACCGACGTCGCCCTGCAGGAGCCGGAGCATGGGGTGCTCGCCGCGCAGGTCGTCGACGATCTCGCGCACGACCCGCCTCTGCGCCGCGGTGAGGCGGAACGGCAACAGGCCGCGCGCCACCGCTCGCACCTCGTCGTCGACGCGGTAGCGGTGTGCCTTGACGGCGCGCACCTCGACGCGCCGGAGCTCGGCGAGCGCCACCTGCAGCTCGAGCAGCTCGCCGTAGGCGAGCCGCAGGTGTGCCGTCGACTCCCGCCGCGAGAGCGCCGCGGGATCGGCGTCCGCGGCCGGGCGATGCAGCGTCTCGAGCGCCGCGGCGAGCGGCGGCAGTCCGTATCGGCGCAGAAAGGGCGCTGGCAGCGGCTCGACTGGAGGATCCGCCGCCAGCGCCTCGACCGCCTGCGCCAGCAGGCGCGCCACGCCGGCGGGTCCGAGGCCGGCGAGCCGCGAGTAGACGGGGACGATGCCGGTCGCGCCCGCGCCGTGCGCGGCGGCCGGATTGACCATTTCGAGCTGTCCGATACCGCTCTCGCGCACGCTGCCGTGCAGCGTCACCTCCTCGCCGTCGGCGAAACGCTGGAGGAGGAACGGTTGATTGAACCAGGAGACGGCGAGCGAGCGCCCGCCGCCGCCGAGGCGACCGCGCACGATCACGAATCCGCGGCGCCGCGTCCGCACGGCGCGCAACTCGCTCAGCGTGCCGCGCACCGTCCATTGCCCCGGCGCGTCGACCGCCGCGACCGCCGCGACGCGGCGGCGGTCCTCGTAGCGCAGCGGTAGGTGGAAGAGAAGGTCCTCGACGACGTGGAAGCCGGCGGCGGCGAGGTTCTCCGCGCGCCGCGGCCCGACGCCCCGCAGGTACCGCAGCGGCGTCGACCGCCGCAGGGGACGCCGTGCCGGCGTCCCGTCGCCGCTCACTCGGCCTTGAACACCAGCGGCAGGAGGCCGCAACGGATCTCGTCGCCCGGTTTCATCTCGGTCGGCACTCCGGTCTCGATGCGCACGCCGTTGACGAAGGTGCCGTTCATAGTGCCGATCTCCTCGACCAGGAAGAACTTCTCGCCGCGGCGGAAGATCTTGGCGTGACGGCGGCTGATCGAGCGCTGCGTATCCGCCGGCGTCAGGTCGATGTCGGGATGGATTCCGGTCACCGGGTCCTTGCGCCCGATCGTCGTCTCCGCACCCAGCGAGAGGAAGAAATCGAGGCCCGACTTGACGTGCAGCAGGCGCTCGGGCGAGGCCACGCTCTTCGACTCCTGGGGCGCCGGCATCTCGACCATCGGCTGCGGCGTGGCACGCCCCAGCGCGTCGCGCAGCATGCGATCGGTCTCGCGCAGCCGTCGCGACAGCTTGCGCATCATGCGCACCGCGATCTCCGGGTTGCTGCGCAACATCTGGTCGAAGGTGGCGCCGTTGATCATCAGCAGCTTGACCGCGGTCAGCGCGCGCGCGCCGGCCGTGCGCGGCAGCTCCTCGAGGATCGCCATCTCGCCGAAGAAGTCGCCCTTCTCGAGCACCGCGAGCTGGCGCTCGCCGCCGGTCATCTCCTTGAGGATCTCCACCCGACCCTTCTGGATGATGAACATCTCGGTGCCGAGCTCGCCTTCTCGGATGATCACCTCGCCGGCCTCGAATTCGACGGCGAAGCTCGGTTTGCCGTCCCGTTTTCCGGCGCTGGTGGTTTTGAAGACCGGCTTGTTCACGCGGCGCCTCCGCCGAGCCCCACGCTCAGCGTGCCGGAGGCAGCGTCGAGACGGGCCCGGGCGCGCAGGGGCAGCGTCCGGTTCGGCCCGCGGTGGCCGCATTCGAGGCCGGCGAGAACGGGCACGCCGGGCAGGACTCGCCGCACGCGCTCGGGCACCCTCGACGGCCCGCCGATCGGCTCGTCTGTACCGCGCAAATCGCCCAAGATCGCTCCCCGAACGCCGGTCAGACTACCGGACAGGGCAAGGTGGGTCAACATTCGGTCGATGCGGTAGGTCGGCTCGTCGACGTCTTCGAGCAGCAGGATGCTCCCCGCGAGATCGAGCTGCCAGGGAGTGCCGAGCGTCGACGCGAGCAGGCTCAGGCAGCCGCCGGCGAGAGGGCCCTCGACCGCTCGTTCATTGGCCGCGACCGCTCCCAGCGGTGCCGCCAGCACCTGCGGCCACTGCCCGGCGAGCGCGGCGAGGAGCGAGACGCGCTCCTCGCCGCTCAGGCCGCGCGCCAGATCGGCTGCCACCATCGGCCCGTGGAAGACCACGCTCTCGGCCCGCCGGGCCAGCGTGTCGAGAAACGGCGTCAGATCCGAGTAGCCGATCCAGGCGCGCGGCCGCCGCGCGAGGCGATTCCAGTCGAGATGCGGGAGCAGGCGCAGCACACCGTGACCGCCGCGTGCGAAGAAGATCGCGCGCAGCGAGTCGTCATCGGCGAGCTCGTGCACGGCCGCCAGCCGCTCGTCGTCGCCGCCGGCGAAGAGATCCTCGCGCGCGTCGAGATTGCGCGCCCGCACCGGCAAGAAGCCGAGCTCGCCGAGCGCCGCGATCCCGGCGGCGAGGCGCGCCGCATCGACCGGGCCGGAGAGCGCCGCGATGCCGACGCGATCGCCGGCACGGACCGGAGGTGGGAACGATGAAAACATGGGGTCGGAGGTGCCGATAAGCCGGATTCTGTCCCGGCCGGAGCCGGGAGCGGTCATTCCTCTGGCGCCGCCGTTGCCGGCGGCGTCGAGCGACCAACCCGGAAGCGCGCCGTCGCCGTGGCGGCGGAAGCGGGACGAGCGGCCCGCATCGCGCTCCCCTATTCGGTCTTGCTCCGCAGGGGGTTTGCCGTGCCCCGGACCGTCGCCGGCCGGGCGGTGCGCTCTTACCGCACCCTTTCACCCTTACCGGAGCCGCGAACGGCCCCGGCGGTCTCCTCTCTGTTGCACTTTCCGTCGCGTCGCCGCGCCTCGCCGTTGGCGAGCCTGCTGCTCGTGGGAGTCCGGACTTTCCTCTCCCCGCGTTGCGGGGAGCGACCGCCTCGGCACCTCCGACCGGCTGCGAGGATAGCAGAGGCCAGCTCAGCGGCGCCGGAAGAGCCGTCCCAGCCGGCCGCCGGCGGCGTGCGCCTCCTTGCCGTGGCCCTGCCCCGCCAGCCGCTCGAGCGCCTCTCGCGCCCCGGCGGGGGGCGCCGGGCCTTGCAGCGCCGACTGATAGTAAGAGACTGCCTCGTCGAGCTTGCCGCTCCGCTCGAGAGCTTCGGCCATGGCGAAGCGGATCTCGCCGCCACGCTGCGGATCGAGCTCGAGGGCGCGCCGGAAGCTCTCGAGCGCACGTCCGCCCCAGGCCGGATTCTTCGCCTGCAGCCGGGCGAGGCCGAGCCAGTGCTCCGCGCTCGGCGCCATCGCCGCCGCCTGCTCGTAGAGCACGAGCGCGCTGTGCAGGTCGCCGTTGCGCTCTTCGTAGCGCGCGCGCTCGAACTCGCGCCGCGCGAGCTCGGCGACCTCCAGGCGCCTGTCGCTCGAGTCCTGGTCGGGCGCGCGGGAGAATCCGTGACCGTCGTCGTAGGCCGAGCGCAGTGCCGGATCGCCGAGCGTCCGCATCGCGGCGACGGCGCGCTCGAAGAGCCCGTTGAGCTCGCCCGGCGAGAGGAGCACGCCAGCGCGCTCGGCGTGGCTCGGGTGGACGAGACGCGCCAGGCCGTCGAACGCCGCCTGGACCTCGCTCTCGTCGGCGTCGGGCTCGACGCCGAGGAGCTCGTAGTGGTTCATCGCCGACGCGCCACGCGCCAGCGCCTCGAGGCGGCGCTGCAGCGCGTCGTCGAGCAGGCCGAGAGGGCGCTCGCGGAGCGATGCGCCGATGCGGGCGCGCAGCAGCTCGACCAACTTGAGCAGGCCCGAGTCGTGAGCGAAGCTCGAGGCGCGGTCGGGCGCGCGCACGACTCCGACTGCCCGCAATCCGGCGACGACACGCCGCAGCTGCAGCGTCCGGAAGGGGCAGTCGCGCTCCAGCAACGCATAGGGAGCGGCGGTGCGCAGCCGCTCCAGGACCCACAACTCTTCCGGCGTCCAGCAGGGCGGCCCGCTCGCCGGCGGCAGGTGGGGCACGTCGGCGATCAGCGCCTCGCTCGGATCGGGGTCGCGGCTCGGGTCCGCGGCGAGCGCGAAGGCCCGCCGGATGAGCGCCCAGGTCGGGACCGGGCCGGCCGCATCGCGCGGCGCACGGTCGAGCGGCCGCAGGCAGAGGGAGCGCGCGCCCGCCTCCTCGACCAGCCGGGCCGCCAGCCGATCGAGCAACGGCTCCCAGTGCGCGGCGTCGCCTGCCGCGGAGAGCCGGCGCACTTCCGCGGCGAGCAGGCTGTCGGCCGGCAGCAGCATCCCGCCGCCGTGCATCAGAATGCGGCGCGCACGCCCCGCAACCTCGTAATCGAGCACGCCGCTGGCGCGCCGAGTGTGCGCGTCGCGCAAATGGTCGAGCAGCGTGGCTCCGCTTTCCACTTCGGATTGCCTCTCCAGGCCGGCGCCGGCCCGGGCCGAGTCTAGGCGACGGGAGGGCGGTCGGGCGAACCGCCGGTCTCGTCGAGCCGGGCGCGCAGGGCGCGCGCGGCGGCGCCGCCGACGACTGCCGCGAGCGCCTCGGGCGCGGCATCGGCGAGCGCTGCGAGGCTGCCGAACTCGCGCAGCAGCGCCCGCTTGCGCACCGGACCGATGCCCGTCACCTCGTCGAGCACGCTGCGCAGGCTGCGCTTGGAGCGCCGGGCGCGATGCCGCGCCAGGGCGAAGCGATGGCATTCGTCGCGGATGCGCTGGAGGAGCTGAAGACCGGCGTCGTTGGCCGGCGGCCGCAGCGGCGAGGGCTCGCCCGGGAGGTAGATCTCCTCCTCGCGCTTGGCGAGCCCGACGGCCGCCAGGCCGTCGGCGCCGACCCGCTCGAGCGCTGCGAGAGCGGCGTTGAGCTGGCCGCGGCCGCCGTCGACGAGAACGAGGTCGGGCAGCTCGCCCGTCTCTTCGAGCAGCCGACGATAACGGCGCTCGACAGCCTGCTCGATCGATCGGAAGTCGTCAGCGCCCGCCAGGTCGCGCATGTTGAGGCTGCGGTACTCGCCCTTGCGCAACCGGCCTTCGCGCCAGACGACGAGCGAGGCGACGCTCTCCTGCCCCTGCGTGTTCGAGATGTCGAAGCCCTCGATCCAGCGCGGCGGCTCCGGCAGGTCGAGCAGGCGGCGCAGCGCCTCGACATCGCCCTCGTCGCGCGCCCGGAAACGGCGACGGAAGGCGTACTCGGCATCCTTCGCCGCCACCGCCAGGCGACGCGCCTTGCCGCCGCGCGCCGGGTAGCGCAGGTAGACGCGCTCGCCCTTGCGCTCCGCGAGCCAGGCCGCGAGCGCCTCGTCGCCCTCGACGGCGACCGGCAGGTGGACCTCCTTGGGCAGAAAGGTCGTGCGCTCGTAGATCTGCGGCAGGAGCTCGGCGAGCAGGCTCTCGGCCGTCGGGCTGCGCTCGCCCTCCCAGAACAGCTCGCGCCGGTCGAGCACCTGACCGCCGCGCATGACGAGGATCGAAACCGCCGCCTGCGCGCCGTGCACGGCGACGCCGAAGAGATCGGCGTCCTCGCCCGCCACCGAGCCGAGGTCGGCCCGCCCGCCCTGCGGCTCGACCTCGCGCAGCAGGTCGCGCAGCCGCGCCGCGCGCTCGAAGTCGAGCGCCGCCGCGGCCTCCTCCATCTCGCGCTTGAGGCGGCGCACGAGCGGCTCGATCTTGCCGGCGAGCAGCAGGCGTGCCCCCTCGACGGCGCGCCCGTACTCGGCCGCGCTGGTCAGTCCCGCGACGCACGGCCCGAGGCAGCGCTTGGTGTCCCAGTAGAGGCACGGGCGTGGCAGCGAGCCGTCGACTTCGATGCGGCAGACGCGAACGCCGAAGAGCTTCTGCGTCAGCCGCAGCGCGCGCCGCGCCAGGCCGCCGGGGAGGTACGGACCGAAGTACTCCGCGCCGTCGTCGCGGATGCGGCGCGTGAACGCGATGCGCGGCCACGGCTCGCGGGTGAGCTTGAGATAGGGATAGGTCTTGTCGTCGCGCAGCAGGACGTTGTACTGCGGCTGGCGTCGCTTGATGAAATTGTTCTCGAGCAGCAGCGCCTCGCGCTCGCTGCCTGCCACCACGAACTCGACCTCGGCCGCCTCGGCGACCATGCCGGCCAGCCGTGGCTCGAGCTCGCGCGAGAGGTAGCTCGCCACCCGCTTGCGCAGCGACTTCGCCTTGCCGACGTAGAGCGTCCGCCCCCCGGAGTCGAGGAAGCAGTAGATCCCCGGCTGCTCCGGGAGCTCGCCGATGCGCTCGCGCAGGCGCTCGAGCCGCTCCGGGTCCGCCATCGATTCCATCGTACCGCTCGCCCGTCGACGGTGACCGCGGGCCGCGCCGGGAGCCGCCGGCGGCCGGCCGCGCTCAGCCGGCGTAGATCTGCAGCTCCTTGAGCTCGCGCAGCTTGTCGCGGAGCTCGGCGGCTTCTTCGAACTCGAGGCGCTTGGCGGCCGCCTTCATCGCTTTCTCGAGCTTGGCGATGCGCTCGGCGAGGGGGATCTCCTCGCGATCGGCGACCTCGAGGAGCTGGGGCCGGATCTCCGTCGGATAGTCGAGATTGGCCATGGCGATGAGCGGCGAGTGGATGTCCTTGAGGATCGATCGCGGCTCGATGCCGTGCTCGCGGTTGTAGGCCTCCTGGCGGACGCGGCGCCGCCGCGTCTCCTCCACCGCCCGCCGGATCGAGTCGGTCTCGCGGTCGGCGTAGAAGATGGCCCGTCCGGCGAGGTTGCGCGCGGCGCGCCCCGCAGTCTGGATGAGCGAGGTCGAGCTGCGCAGGAAACCCTCCTGATCGGCGTCGAGCACCGCCACCAGCGACACCTCCGGCAGGTCGAGGCCCTCGCGCAAGAGGTTGATGCCGACCAGCACGTCGAACTCGCCCCGGCGCAGCGCGGTGACGATCGCGATGCGCTCGAGCGTCTCGACGTCGCTGTGCAGATAGCGCACGCGCACGCCGACCTCGTCGAGGTACTGGGTGAGCTCCTCGGCCATGCGCTTGGTCAGTGTCGTGACGAGGACGCGCTCGCGCCGGGCGACCACGGCGCGGATCTCGCCCAGCAGGTCGTCGACCTGCCCGCGCGCACGCCGGAGCTCGATCTCGGGGTCGAGCAGGCCGGTGGGACGGATGAGCTGCTCGACGACCACGCCGCCGGCGCGCTCGAGCTCGAACGGTCCCGGCGTCGCCGAGACGTAGATGCGCTGCTTCACCCGCGCATCGAACTCCTCGAAGGTGAGCGGCCGGTTGTCGAGCGCCGACGGCAGGCGGAAGCCGAACTCGACCAGCGTTTGCTTGCGCGAGCGGTCACCGTGGTACATGCCCCTCACCTGCGGCACCGTCTGATGGCTCTCGTCGACGATGAGCACGAAATCGTCGGGCAGGTAATCGATCAGCGTCGGCGGCGGCTCGCCGGGAGCACGCCCCGAGAAGTGTCGCGAGTAGTTCTCGATCCCGTGGCAGTAGCCGACCTCCTTCAGCATCTCGAGGTCGAAGCGCGTGCGCTGCTCGAGCCGCTGTCGCTCGAGGAGCTTGTTCTCCGCCTCCAGCTCGACGAGGCGCTCGTCGAGCTCGGCACGGATGGTGACCAGGGCGCGCTCGAGCTGCTCTCTCGGCGTCACGTAGTGCGTCTTCGGGTAGACGGCGACGCGTTCCACTTCCTCGAGGACGTCGCCGCGCAGCACGTCGAAACGCGCGATGCGCTCGATCACGTCGCCGAAGTACTCGACGCGGATGCCGCGGTCCTCGTAGGCGGGCAGGATCTCGAGCACGTCGCCGCGCACGCGGAACGAGCCGTGGAAGAGGTCGAGCGGCGTCCGCGTGTACTGCATCTCGACGAGGCGAGCGGTGGCGCGATCGACTCCCGTCGCGTCGCCGACGGCGAAGAACTGCAGCATGCCGTAGAACGCTTCCGGGGAGCCGAGGCCGTAGATGCACGACACCGAGGCGACGAGGATCACGTCGCGGCGCTCGAACAGCGCCTTGGTGGCGCGCAGGCGGAGGCGATCGATCTCTTCGTTGATCGTCGCCTCCTTCTCGATGTACGTGTCCGACTGCGGCACGTACGCCTCCGGCTGGTAATAGTCGTAATAAGAGACGAAGTACTCCACCGCGTTGTGCGGGAAGAAGGCGCGGAACTCCTGGTAGAGCTGCGCTGCGAGCGTTTTGTTGTGCGAGAGGACGAGCGCCGGCCGGCCGGACTCGGCGATCGCCTCGGCGATGGTGAAGGTCTTGCCCGAGCCGGTGACGCCGAGCAGAACCTGCTCGCGGTCGCCGCGCGCCAGCCCGTCGACGAGCGCCGCGATCGCCTGCGGCTGATCGCCCTGCGGCTCGAACGGCGAGACGAGTCGAAAGCCGGAGCTCACGGCGGATCGGGAGCGCTCGCCGGCCCTGCGCCCTCCGCCGCCGTGCCGGCACCGCCCTCGTCGCCCGCCGGCAGCAGACCGCCGACCCGCTCCAGCGCCGAGAGCAGGTCCAGCGCGTCGTCGCGCGTCAGCGTCTTGGCCTGCGACTTCTCCGCCGCGTTCATCAGCTGGCGCTGCAGCGCGTAGAGGGCCGGCGGCTCGACCTCCCCCGCGTAGATGCGCTCGAGCGACCGCTCGAAGCCGCGATCGAGGCGCGCACGCTCCTCGGCGGTGATGTCCTCCGGCAGCGCGGTGACGACCTGGTCCTGGAGCTCGCGCATGGTCCAGGCGAGCAGGTCCTTGGCCTTGGCGACGAAGACGATCGCCGCCACGCCGAGCAGGACGACCAGCACGCCGCAGCCGACGAGCAGGGGACGGCCGCAGCCGCCCCCCGCGAGCGGCCTCGGCGCGCCGGTGAATGGACGGGAGGGCGCGGGCGGCTGCGGCGGCGGGCTCGTCGGGTCGCTCATCTCGGTTCGTCCGGCGCGGCGAAGTCTATAATTCCGCGGTGACCTTCCCCGCGGCGCGCTCCGCGCGCTCCCTCGAGTCTCCGCCTCCCGGGTCGTCCGCTCGCCGGAGCAGCTGGCTTCGCTTCCTGAGCGCGGCGCTGGTCGTCGCCGCCGCCGGCGCCGTCCTCGGAGTCGCCGTCGCCTCGGCGATCCACGTCCCGAATCTCGACGCCTACGTCGGCGCGCGACCGGGACTGATCACCAAGCTGCTCGACCGCGAGGGCACGCCCTTTGCCTCCTACGCCAGCGAGCGGCGGCAGATGATCGAAGCGGGCGCGCTCCCCGAGCTGCTGCAGAACGCGGTCCTCGCCGCCGAGGATGCGGAGTTCTTCCGCCACGGCGGAGTCGACCTCGTCGGCATCGTCCGCACCGTCATCGGCAACGTCGCCTACGGTCGGCGTTGGGGCGCCTCGACCATCACCATGCAGCTCGCGCGCACGCTGATGGGGCGGCGCGAGAAGACGTGGGACCGCAAGATCGCCGAGACCTTCCTCGCCGTCGAGCTCGAGAAGAGGCTCTCCAAGCAGCAGGTGCTGACGCTCTATTGCAACCTCTCCTTCCTCGGTCACGGCAACTACGGCATGGAGGCAGCCGCCCGCGATTATTTCGGCCATGGCGTCGCCGACCTGGAGCTGGTCGAGGCCGCCACCCTCGCCGGCATCCTGCAGCGGCCGACCGATTACAGCCCGCGGCGCAACCCCGACAAGACGATCTCGCGTCGCAACTACGTGCTGCGGCGGATGCTCGAGGAGGGTTTCATCACCCGCGCGGACTACGACGCCGCCGCGGCGTGGCCGCTCACCCTCGCGCACGCTGCTCCGGTCCGCGAGCCGGCGCCCTATTTCGCCGAGGAGGTCCGCCAGCAGCTCGAGCGCGAGTTCGGCAGCGAGCGGCTCTACCGCGACGGCCTGCTCGTCGAGACCACCCTCGACGCCGGCATCCAGGCCGCCGCCGAGCGCGCCCTGCGCGACGGCTTGACTCGTCTCGACCGCCGCCGTGGCTGGCGCGGCCCGCTGCGGCGCGGCCTCTCGCATCTCGCCGACGCCGACGAGATCGAGCGCCTGGCCGGCCGCAATCCGGATCCCGGCACCTGGGTGCCCGGAATGGTGCTCGCGTCGAACGCCGGCACAGCGCGCGTGCGCACGCCCGATGGCGAGGTCCGCGTCACGCCCGCCGGCATCGCTTGGACCGGCCGCAAGTCGGTGTCGGAGATCCTGCGCGGCGGCGACCTCGCCTGGTTTCGTGCCGTTCAGGATGCCGAGAAGCCGGCCGAGCCGGCGGTGTGGACCGTGCAGCAGGAGCCCGAGCTCGAGGGCGCCGTCGTCGTCCTCGAATCGGCCACCGGCGCCGTGCGCGCGCTGGTCGGCGGTTGGGATTTCCAGCGCAGCAAGTTCGATCGCGCGACGCAGGCGCTGCGGCAAGTCGGTTCGGCGTTCAAGCCGTTCGTTTTCGGCGCCGCCTTCGAGGCCGGCTTCACGCCGGCCGACACGCTCCTCGACGCGCCCGCCGTCTTCGCCGGCGCCGAAGGCCTGCCCACCTATTCGCCGCGCAACTACTACCGCCGCTTCTACGGCATCCTGCCTCTGCGCCGGGCGCTCGAGCTGTCGGTCAACGTCACCTCTGTCAAGCTTCTCGATCTGGTCGGCGTCGACCGGGTGATCGATTTCGCCCGCCGTTGCGGCCTCGGCTCGCCCCTGCCGCCCTATCCCAGCCTGGCGCTCGGCTCCGCCGACCTCCTGCCGCTCGAAGTCGCCTCCGCTTACGCCGCCATCGCCAATCAGGGAGTCGCCGT
This sequence comes from Thermoanaerobaculia bacterium, assembly GCA_036397015.1. Taxonomy (GTDB): domain Bacteria; phylum Acidobacteriota; class Thermoanaerobaculia; order Multivoradales; family JAGPDF01; genus JACTMI01. The sequence continues at coordinate 71,596 of DASWJT010000146.1, read as the reverse complement.
TCGCCCGCACTTCGTGGCGGCGATCCGACGCCGCGACGGCGCGCTCCTCTCCCGCCATCGGCTGGAGGCCAGCCGGGCGATGGATCCGGCGGTGGCGTACGTGCTGACGCACGTGCTCGAGGGCGTCATCGACCGCGGCACCGCCGCATCGATCGCGGCGCTGCCCGCGGCGCTCGCCGGCAAGACCGGCACGACCAACGACTACACGGACGCCTGGTTCGTCGGCTTCTCCACCCGTCACACGGTGCTCACTTGGGTGGGTTACGACCAGAAGAAGAGCCTGGGCAATCGCATGACCGGCTCCGTCGCCGCGCTGCCGATGTGGACCGACCTCGTCGAGGCCGGCTTGCGCGACGGCTGGCTCGCCGGCGACGAGCGCTTTCCGGTGCCGTCCGGTGTCGAGCTGCGCGCCATCGAGCCCCACTCCGGGCTCGCCGCCGTGCCCGGCACGCCGCGCACTTTCGAGGAGGCGTTCCTCGTCGGCACGGCGCCGACGCGCGCCTGGGAGCCGCGCTGGGAAACCATCCTCTCCCTGCCGTGGAGCCAGCAGCTGGCCTGGTACTCGCCGCGGCCGGGCGAACGGCTGCCGGACGACGCCGCGGTGGCCATCGCCGAGCAGGTGGCGGCGGCCGACCGCGACGGCGAGTGACCTCTACGCCTCGGGCCGCGTGCCGATGACGGCGTAGTCCTGCGCGCCGAAGAGCAGACCGTCCAGCCGGTCGCGGAGCAGGTTCATCTCGTACGCCAGCGGCAGCAGCTCCGGCGTCAGCGCGTCGACCTGCAGCTCGGGCAGGCGCTCGTCGCCCGGAAAGGGCCGCAGCTCGAGCCGCTCCACCGGATCGAAGCCGGCCGATCTCACCAGGTGCTCGAGCGTCTCCGGATGGACCGGCCGGAGGTGCGTCGGATCCACCCAGAAGTTACGAGCGGCGACCACCATCGAGAGCGGATTCGGCGTCTCGAGGACCAGCCTGCCGCCGGGAGCCAGGGCTCGCCACGCCAGGCGCACCAAACGGTCGAGCGTCGCCGGCGACAGATGCTCGATGACGTGAATCGAGAGGACGCCCCCCAGACTGGTGGGCAGCGTACGCTCGAGCGCGGCGAGCACGTCGCCCTGCTCGACCGCGAGGCCCTTCTCGCGGCAGCGGGCGACCATGGCGTGCGAGGAGTCGACGCCGCGCGCGTCGACGCCGGCGTCGCGCAGCATCTCGAGCGCCTCGCCCCGGCCGCAGCCGAGATCGAGGATCACGCCGCGCCCGCGCAGGTGCTCGAGATAGGGCGCGATCCGTCCGGCGATCTCGTCGGACGAGCCGCGGAAGCGGTCCTCGAACTCGAGGTAATCGATGTCGCCGCGCTGCGCCGCGAGCTCGGCCGGGCCCCCGCCGCGCTCGACCACGGCCAGCGCCGATCCCAGGCCGCTCCACAGCCGCCGCGTCTCGCGACGCATACGGTCGAGCTTCTGGTCCGCGCGCGCGAAGAGCGCGTCGTTGTGCTCCATGACCTCGGCGAGACCTTCGCGCCAGACCGCCTCCAGGTACTCGAAGCGGGCCTCGTGGTCACCGAGCACCAGGCGTCGCAGCTCGTCACCGCGCTGCACGTACTCGAGGAGCACCAGATTGAAGATCCGCTGACGCTCCCAGAGATCGCTCTGCGGAGCGCTCACCCAGGGGCGCAGCAGGCGCTTGACGACGACGATCAGCCGCCCCCACAGGCCGCGATGGCTGCGGATCGGAAAGCGGCGGTCCCCGTCCCACAGCCAGCGCCAGTCGGCGAGGTCGCGCGTCGGGTCGCCGAGGAACCGATCGATGGTCGGCTCGCCGTGCGGCCCGTCCGCCCCTGCCGCCATTCGCCTACTCTTCGGCTTCGACAGCGACGGCGACTTCCGCGACGACCTCGGAGTGGAGGTCGATGCGCACGACGTGGTCGCCCACGGTCTTGATGCCGCCGGCGAGGTCGACCTGACGACGGTCGACTTCGATGCCCTGGCGTGCCAAGGCTTCGACGATCTCCGTCGCGGTGACCGAGCCGTAGAGCGCCCCCGTCTCCATGGCGCGCTTGCGCAGCGCGATGCGGACGCCCGTGATGCGCGCCGCGATCCCGGCCGCCGATTCACGCTCGGCGGCGTGGCGAGCCTCGATCTTCTTGCGCTCGTGCTCGAAGACCTTCAGGTTGCCGGAGGTCGCCTCGAGGGCGAGCCCCTGCGGCAGGAGAAAATTGCGCGCGTAGCCCGGCTTGACGTCGACGACTTGGCCGCGGCGACCGCGGTGGCGGAGATCGGCGAGGAGAATGACTTTCATGATCTCTCCTCAGTCGGTGGTGAACGGCAGAAGTGCCAGGTGGCGCGCCCTCTTGATGGCGGCCTGGAGCATCCGCTGGTGGCGCGCGCTGGTGCCGGAAACACGCCGCGGCAGGATCTTGGCGCGCTCGAGAACGTACTGCTGCAGGAGCTTGACGTCCTTGTAGTCGATGTACTCGATGTGCTCGGAGGTAAAGCGACAGACCTTCTTGCGCTTGAAGAAGGCCTTGCGCTTCGCCGCCGCTTTCTTGGTGCGCGAGCTCGAACGACCGCGTCCAGGGGGCATTCCTATTCCTCCTCGCTCTCGTCCGCCGCGGCAGCCTCGATCGGCTCCGCCTCCGCTTGGAAGGTGCGCACCGGCTGCCCGGGCTTGGCCCGGTTGGCCGCGCGCTGGAGATCGACGTCGGTGCGCACCGTGAGGAAGCGCAGCACCTTGTCGTTCTGCTTCAGCCGCAGCTCGACCTCCGGGATGAGCGCCGCCGCCTTGGGCGCCATCTGCAGATAGAGAAAGGTGTAGCGGCCCTCGGTGAGCTTGTGGATCGGATAGGCGAGCTTGCGCTTGCCCCAGCTCTCTTCCCGCACCAGCTCACCGCCGCGGTTCGCGATCAGCTCCTTGAACTCGTCGACGAGAGCGACGAACTCGTCGTCGCTCAGGCGGGGATCGGCGACGATCGCCAATTCGTACGTTCGCATCTGGCCTCCCTTTGGCCGTAAGGTCCCACTCTTCGGAGGTGGAACAGAGAGGTAGGCGGTCCCTCCGGCGGGACCGCGCCGCCGGCTGCGCGCCGGTGGAACACGGATTCTAGCCGAACCGGGCGCCGGGCCGCCAGCCGCTCAACCGTTCGACCGGTTCATCGCCTCCTCGATCCCCATCTCGCGCCAGACCTCGACCGCGTCCGCCGCCCGGTCGAGCAGCCTCTCGACCGCCTCCCGCTCCTCCACTGCGAAGGGAGCCAGCACGAAGGCGGAGAGGTCCACGTGCTGCTCCGTGCCCGCCGCGGGCGCGATCCCCATGCGCAGCCGCGTCACGGCGTCGCCCCGCAGGGAGGCGAGGATCGACTCGAGCCCGCGATGCCCGCCGGCGCCGCCGCGCGGGCGCAGGCGCAGCGCGCCGAGCGGGAGCGCCACGTCGTCGAAGGCCACGAGCAGCCGGTCGGGCTCCACACCGTGCACCTCGAGCAGACACTCGACCGCCCAGCCGCTGCGGTTCATGTAAGTCTGCGGCTGCGCCAGCACGGCGCCCGGTGCCCGCCAGACGCGGCAGCGGCAAAGGTCCGTCGACTCCTCGGCGCGCCAGCGCTCGACCAGCCTGTCGACGAGTCGGAAACCGAGATTGTGCCGTGTCTCGCGGTAGTCGGGGCCCGGATTGCCGAGCCCGACGATCAAGCGGAGCCCGGTCAGGACTCTTCCGCCTCGTCCTTCTTGCCGCGCTGGATGACCTCCGGCTCGGCCGTCTCGGCCGCGACCTCGGTGGCGGCGGCCTCGACCGGCACTTCTTCGACGCGCGCGTGCTTGACCGAGGCGAGGACCGCGTCCGGCGCGCCGACGTAATCGACGCCCTCCGGGAGGGTCACCTGCCCGGCCTCGAGGTGCTGGCCGATGCGCAGCTCGCCGACATCGACGCGGATCTCGGCGGGGATCTCCGCCGGCAGGCACTCGACCTCCAGCTCGCGGGTGACGAAGTCGAGAATGCCGCCCTCGGTCTTCACGCCGTAGGGAACGCCCTCGAGCTCGACGTGCACCCGCACGCGCAGCTTGCGGTCCATCGCGATGCGCTGGAAATCGAGGTGCGCGATCTCGTGTGTCGTGGGATCGAGCTGCAGGTCGCGCACCATGGCGTGGCGCGTCTGATCGGTGCCCGCCAGCTTGAGCAGGAAGATGCGGTTCTCGTGCCCGCCGGCCTTGAACAGGTCGAGGAGAGTCTTGCGCGGCACCTGGATCGCGATCGGGTCGCGACCGGCGCCGTAGAGGACCGCGGGGACGACGCCGGCGGCGCGCAGCCGCCGGCTGACACCCTTGCCGGTGCCGCTCCGGCGATCGACTTCGATGGTGGCTTCGTTCATGGCGAATCTTCCTTGTCGGAGGTGTTGACTAGACGAAGAGCGAGGAGACAGAGCTGTTCTCGTGGATGCGGAGGATCGCCTCGCCGAGCAGCGGCGCGACCGAGAGGGCGCGCAGCTTGGAGGAGCGCTGGAGCTTCTCTTCGACCGGCGTGGTGTTGGTGACCAGCACGAGCTCGAGCGGCGACGCCTGGATGCGATCCATCGCCGGTCCCGAGAGCACGCCGTGCACGCCGGCGGCGAGGATGCGCTGAGCGCCTTGCGCCTTCAGCGCGTCCACCGTCTTGGCGAGCGTACCTGCAGTGTCGATGATGTCGTCGAGGATGAGCGTGTTCTTGCCCGCGACATCGCCGATGATGTGCATCACCTCGGCGACGTTGGGCGCCGTGCGCCGCTTGTCGACGATGGCGAGCCCGACGCCCAGGCGCTTGGCGATGGCGCGCGCGCGCTCGACGCCGCCGGCGTCCGGCGCCACGATCATCAGCTCGCCGATGCTGAGCCCGCGGATGGCGTCGAGCAGCACCGGGGCCGCGAACAGGTGGTCCACCGGCACGTCGAAGAAGCCCTGGATCTGTGCCGCGTGCAGGTCCATGGTGAGCACGCGGTCGGCGCCGGCGCGCGAAACCAGGTCCGCCACCAGCTTGGCCGTGATCGGCACGCGCGGCGCGTCCTTCTTGTCCTGCCGCGCGTAGCCGTAGTAGGGCAGCACGGCGGTGACGCGGGACGCCGACGAACGCTTGAAGGCGTCGAGCATGATCAGCAGCTCGATCAGGTTCTCGTTGACGGGCCGGCAGGTCGGCTGCACGATGAAGACGTCGGAGCCGCGGACGTTCTCGTCGATCTGACAGAACGTCTCACCGTCCGAGAAGTTGTAGGCGGTCGAGCGCCCCAGCGGGAGATTGAGGTAGTCGCAGATCTCGCGCGCCAGCGATGGATGCGCGCGGCCGCTGAAGATCTTGATCTCCCCGTACATCGTGCCGTTTCCTCTCACCTCGACTGGCTCCGTTTTCTTGGCTCGCCGCCGCTCTCGGCCCCGCGCGTGGTTGGGGCGGGAGGATTCGAACCTCCGAATGGCGGATCCAAAGTCCGCTGCCTTACCTCTTGGCGACGCCCCAGCGCCGGTTCACGTACCGCGCTCCGCGCGACGGTCTCAGCTCATTCCCCAGAAGGCATCGTCGAGGTGGTCGCGCTCGACATCTTCCAGCGAGCGTCGCGACGTTTCGCTCTCCTGCGGCGCCGCGCCGGCAGGGGCGCCCGTGCCGTCCTCGCCCTCGAGACGAACTCGATACTCGCTCAGGATGCGCTCCTCGAACCGGCGCCGCGTCTCCTGATTGAGCGGATGCGCCACGTCCTTGAACTCGCCGTTTCGCTTCTTGCGGCTCGGCATGCTGATGAAGAGGCCCTCCCGGCCGCGGATGATCTTGATGTCGTTGATCATGAAGCAACGGTCGAGAACCACCGAGACGTAGGCGCAGAGCTTCTCGTCCTCGATCGGGAACACTCGGACGTCGGTGATCTCCACGTCACTCCCCTCTCGCCGGCGCCCAACCCCCGGCGCTCCTCCACGCCGCTCGGTCGAGCGTCTCGACCCTCTTCCACACGATGTCCGGTGGCCAGAACCGGGCCGCCTCCGCGGCCGCGCCCGCCGCGTCGTAGAGCGCGAACAGAGTCGAGCCGCTTCCCGACATCCTCACGCGCCGCGCTCCCGATCGGACCGCGGCAGTATACAACGCGGCCAGCGCCGGACGGACGCGGAAGGCGGCCGCTTCCAGGTCGTTGACGCCGACCCAAGCTGCGAATTCGGCGCCGCTCGTCGGCACGGCGCCGGAGGCCGCGACGCGGCGATCGGCGATCGGCGCCGCGCCGAACGCAGCGAACACCTCCGCGGTCGACAGGCCCGCGGCGGGCAGCAGCAGCACCAGGTCCCCGCGCGGCGGCGGGGCGTCGGCGAGCGGCCGGATCACGTCGCCGCGGCCGGCACCGAGCGCCGTGCCGCCGACGAGGAAGAACGGCACGTCGGCGCCCAGCCAGCGCGCCGTGCTCTGCAGCCACCCGGGGTCGGGCGCCGGCGCGAAGAGCCGCTCGAGCGCGAGCAGCACCGTCGCCGCGTTGGCGCTGCCGCCGCCCAGTCCGGCACCGACGGGGATCCGTTTCTCGAGACGGATCGAGACGCCCTCTCCGGCCGGCGCCCGGTCGCGCAGAAATGCCTCGGCCGCCCGGTAGGCCAGGTTGCGTTCGTCGCTCGGCAGGTCGGCTCCTCGCACTTCGAGCTCGACTCCGGCACGGCGCCGCCGGCGGATCTCGAGCTCGTCCGCGAGGTCGATCGTCTGGAACACGGTGCTGAGCTCGTGGTAGCCGTCGGCCCGGCGGCCGGCGACGCGCAGTGACAGGTTGATCTTGGCGAAGCTACGAAAGGTGGCCATTCGCGCACTCCGGCACCTCGCGTGCGGCGGTCGCCAGATCGGGCGCCGGCGCGACGAGCGGCTCGCGAGCCACCTCGCGCCACTCGATCTCGAGCTCCGGCTCGTGAGAGCGCAACCATCGACTCTCGCCGCTGCGCTCCCACTCCAGGCGCACGACTCCCTGCTCTTCGAGCTGCCACGCGAGCAGCTCGCCGTCGCGATCGAGACGCATTCGCCACCGCCTGCCGTCGCGATCCACGAACTCGACGCGAGAGCCGCCCGCGCCCGCGGGCGTCAGCTGTCGCGAGTCCGGCGGTTGCGCCGGCGGCTCCCCGAGCAGGACTGCCGGCAGCGCTCGCGACGGCAGCGGGAGCGAGACGCCTTCGAGGCGCACGCGGTCGGTGGCGGTGAAGCGGCAGGAGTGCTGCTCGCGCAGGTCCCTCCACAGCCCGAGCTCGCTCGCCGCCGCCAGCGTCCAGACGGCGCGGCCGAGCAGATCGCTGGCGCGCAGCTCGAAGCGCTCGCGATCCCAGTAGCGCAACGTCAAGCGCAACCGGGCGGACTCTCCGTCGCTGCGCGCTTCGGCGCGGAGCAGGACTTGAACGGGCGGTCCGAGCGGCAGTGGAGCGCCCGGCGCCGCGCCCGGCGAGGGCGTCGCTGTCGAGCGGCAGGCGCCGAGCGTCAGACCGACGAGAGTCAGCGACGCTCCGAGGCGCAGGCGAGCCGGCCTCAGCTCAGTTCTCTCCGTCGTCACGTCGCCGCTTGCGCTCGGCCTCGTCGCTCCCGGCCGCCCCGGCCGCCTGCGCCCGCTCGTGCGCCTCGCGCGCTCCCGCGGCGTCGCCGGCGGCGGCGAGCGCATCGCCCAGGTGCCCGAGCACTGTCGGGTCGGTGGGCAGCAGTCGCGCCGCTCGCTCGAGAGTGTGCACCGCCTCGTCGAGCCGGCCGAGCTGGAAGTAGCCCCAGCCGAGCGAATCGACGTAGGCGCCGTTGTCCGGATCGAGCCGCACCGCCTCGCCCACCATGCCCACGGCCTGTTCCAGGTTCTCGGCGCGCTCGATCCAGAGGTAGCCGAGGTAGTTGAGCGCCGGGGCGAAGTCCGGCGCCTGCGCGAGCAGAGTGCGAAAGGCGGCGACCGCCTCCTCCTGCCGGCCGAGCCGCTCGAGGCACGAGGCCACCCGAAACTCCACCTCGATCGAATCGGGCGCCGTACGCCGGGCCGCCATCAGCGTCGGCAGCGCCGCGGCGTGCTCGCCCGCATCCTGCAGCAGCGCGGCGATCCGCAGCTCGTCGACGTCCGGGGAGACGCTCAGGCGCTCGGCGAGCGCGAGCGCCGCGTCGGTGCTCCCGGCGACGAGGAGGAGCTCGAGCCGCAGGCGATCCGCGGCCGCTCCGCCGTTCGCCGCCACCAGCGCCAGCGCCTCGTCGAGGCGCCCGCCGGCGGCGATCGCTCGCGCCGTCGCGCGCAGGGCAGCCTCTGCCCGCTCGGGCACGCCGCTCGCGAGCACGCGGCGCGCCGCCTCCGCCGCCAGATCCCAGCGCTCGCCGGCCGCCCACAGACGTGCCAGCTCGAGGTCGACGAGCTCGGTGCCGTCGACGTCGTCCGCCTCCGCCAGGGCCTCGCGCCGCGACTCCAGCAGCCGCGCCGCCTCATCCATCCGCCCTTGCCCCTCGAGCGCCCGCAGCGTCAGCTCGGTCACCAGAGGATCGCTCGCGGCGCGCGGCCGCACCGGCTCCAGCGTCTCTTCGGCGCGCTCGAAATAGCCGAGAGCGATCTCCGCGCGAGCGAGGAGGAAGCGTGGGGGCGCCACGTCGGGACGCTCGCGCACCAGGGCCGCCGCCAGCTCGCGCGCCCGTTCGACGTCGCCGGCGAGGAAGTGCTGCCTGGCGAGGCGAAAGCGCAGCTCCGGCTCCGCTCGCTGGTGCTCCGGCGCCGACGAGAGCACCTCCGCGGCGCGGCGATGCTGGCCGCTACGTGCCAGGCGCTCGGCGAGCTCGAATCGCGCCCGCAGATCGCCCGGGTCGCGTCGCAGCGCCTCGAGCTGCACGCTCTCGGCGGCGGCGCTCTCCCCCGCCGCGACGAGGGCGCGCGTGCGCAGGGACTGGATCCACGGGTGCTCCGGACGCTGCCGGTAAGCCTCTTCCAGCACCTCTGCGGCGAGCGCGGCCTGGCCGGCGCCGAGGTAGAGCTGGCCGAGCGAGACGAGCGTCTCGAGATCCTGAGGATCGACCTTGCGCAGCGCCTCGAAAGCTCCCCTCGCCGTCTCCTGGGCCCGCGGGTCGTCGCCCAGGCGCCCCATCTCGATGCGCCCCTGCTGGCGCAAGACTTCGGGCTCCGCCGGAGCCAGCTCCCGGGCCGCCGCGATCGCCACGCTGGCGGCGTCGAGGCGCCCGACTCGGGCGAGGAGCTGCGCCCGCTCGAGCGCCAGATACGGGTCGCCAGGAGTCATCGCTGCGGCTTCGTCGAGCGCCGCCAGCGCCTCGTCGATGCGTCCCGCTTCCGCCAGCTCGCGCGCCACGAGAAACCGCTCGGCGGCGCGCTGCCGGTCGCCGGCGAAGAGCGCCGCCGAAGCCAGCAGCGAAACCGTCACCAGCATCCGCAGCGAGCTCCGCACGACGACATCATAACGGCGCGGCGAAACCGCAGAGCTTCCTTTACTCACCCGAGAGGCGCCGCTAGGATGCCCGAGCGCTTTGCACCAGCACACCGTTCCCCGATCACGATGACGTACCGACGAGACAGCCGACAGAAACTGGGCGAGCTGCTCGCGGCCCGCGGCAAGCTGGATCGCGCCATGCTGCTCGAGGCGCTGCGGTTGCAGCGCGTGCACGGCGGCCGGCTGGGGACCTGCCTGCTCGAGCTCGACGCCGTGCGCGAGGACGACCTCCTCGACGTCCTCTCCGATCAGCTCAAGCTGCCGTTCCTCGCTGCCGACGACTTGCGCGCCATCCCGGAGGAGGTATTGCGCCTCGTTCCCGCCAAGGTGGCCCTCGCTCGCGGCGCGGTCCCGGTGCGTGCCAGCGGCACCCAGCTGACGATGGCGATGAGCGAGCCACACGACCTGGCGGGCCTCGACGAGATCGCCTTCGTCAGCGGGCGGCGGATCCGCCCGCACACCGCGCTCGAAGTCCGCATTCAGGAAGCGCTGGCGCGCTCCTATCGCGCCGACATCCCGACCCGCTTCGTCAAGCTGCTCGACCGCTTGAACCGCGCGCGCTTCATGTGGAAGGCGGAGGAGGCCGGCGAGGCGGCGCCGCCGGACCAGTGGGCGGCCCCGACGCCCTCGGCGCTCCCGGGTCCGCCGACGCCCTACCCCCCGCTGCCGCCGAGGCCGGGCGAGCGTCCCGCTCCCCCTTCGCTCGCCTCGACCCCTGTGCGTTCCGAGCCCGAGATCTCGGCACCGCCGCTCCCGCCGCCTCCGGCTCTCGCCTCGGCCCCGCCGCTCCTTCCGGACACCGCACTACCGCCTGCCGCCTCCGTGGCACCCGCTCCGCCGAGCCCGCCGGCGCGCGTCGTCGAGCCCGCGCCAGCGGCGGCGACGCCAGAGCCCTCGGCTGCCGGATTCGAAGCGATCGCGCTCCGGCTGCAGGCGCCCGGCGACCGCGACGAGGTCGCCGACGCGCTCGTCGACTTCCTTCGCCCGCGCGCCGACGTCGCCCTCGTGATGATGATCCGCGCCGGCGAAGCGGCCGGCTGGCGCGCGCACGGCGTGGCCGCTCGCGCGGTCACCGACTTGCGGGTCGACCTCGGCGAGCCGTCGCTCGTTCACGCTTTGCGCGACGGCGCGCCGCTCCACCGCGGGCTGCTGCCTCCGCTGAGCGGCAACGAGCCGCTGCGCGCCTGGCTCGGCGCACCGCTCGCCGATGTCCTCGCCCTGCCCCTGCGCGTGCGCGACCGCACGGTGGGGCTGGTCCTCGCCGCTGCGCGGCGCGCGCCGCTCGCGGTCGACCTGGTCGAGGAGCTGCGGCGGCTGGCTCCCCTGGCATCGACCGCGCTCGAGCTGCTGGTCCTGCAACGAAAGCTGCGCCGGACCTGAATCGGACGTCGCAAGTCGTTGACAGCGCAATGGCTGTTCCGTAGTCTCGCGCCGAGGCTCGAAGCGAAATGATCAAGGCGGACATCGTCAACCGCGTAGCGGAGCTGTCCGACGTGCCGCGCACGAAGGCGGTGCAGGCGGTCGACACCATCCTCGATTCGATGAAAGTCGCCCTCTGCGCGGGCAAGCGGATCGAGCTGCGCGGCTTCGGCGTCTTCCAGGTCCGCGATCGCAAGCGCGGCGTCGGGCGCAATCCGAAGACGGGGGTCGAGGTGGCGATCACGCCCGGACGCACGGTGCGCTTCAAGCCGGGCAAAGACCTCAAAGACCTCTAACCCTGCGCGTCGAGCTCCTACCGCGGATCGACGGCCCGCCGGCACCACCCCGGCGCTCGCGGGTCGCGCGCGCTCTCCTCGTCGGCGGCCTCTTCGTCGCCTCGCTCTTCACCGCCACCACGCTCGGCGGTGCCTGGAGCCTGCTGGCGCGCACCGACGTCGTTACGGACCTGCTCCCGATCCTGACCCCCGAGACGGTGCGCCGGGTGTGGAGCGATCCGCGCCTTCTCCGTCTCGGACTGGCCTTTTCTCTGCCCACGCTCCTGATCCTGCTCTGCCACGAGCTCGGCCACTGGTTCGTCTGTCGACGCCACCGGTTGGACGCGACGCCCCCCTACTTCCTGCCGGCGCCGGTCGGCCTCGGCACCTTCGGCGCCTTCATCCGCATCCGCGGCCCGGTGCGCAGCAAGCGCCAGCTCCTCGACGTCGGCGTCTCCGGGCCGATCGCGGGCTTCGTCGCCCTGCTGCCGGTGCTCGTGGCCGGCGTCTGGCTCTCGGCGCCGTCGGCGCTGCCGCTCGCTCCCGGCGGCGGTCTCACGCTCCTCCTCTACCGGCCGGGAGACAGCCTCCTTACGCTCGCGCTCGCCCGCCTCGTGCACGGCGAGCTGCCGCCCGGCTGGGTGCTCAATCCGCACCCGCTGCTGCTCGCCGGCTGGGTGGGGCTCTTCGCGACGATGCTCAACCTGCTGCCGCTCGCCCAGCTCGACGGCGGCCACGTGCTCTACGCCGCCCTCGGCCGGCTGCAGCGGCTGCTGGCCTGGCCGCTGTGGGCTGGGCTCGCGTTGCTCGGGCTGCGCTGGCCGGGATGGTGGCTCTGGTGCCTGATCGTCCTCGTGCTCGGGTTGCGTCACCCGCGCGTCGCCGACGAAGCCGCGCCCCTCGATCCCCGCCGGCGGCGGTTGGCCTGGGCCGCGCTCGCCATCTTCGCCGTCACCTTCATGCCCGAGCCGATCGCGGTCGTCGAGATCGGCGGCGCGGCGCCGCCTTCAGCCGCCCCGGGGCGGCAGCTCGACGACCAGGGTGACGGGGCCCTCGTTGACCAGCGCGACCCGCATCCTGGCGCCAAAGCGGCCCGTCTCCACCTCGCAGCCGCGCTGCCGGAGGCGCGCCACCAGCGACTCGACGAGCGGCTCGGCCTGCGTGGGCGGCGCCGCGCCGGCGAACGAGGGACGGCGGCCGCGGCGCAGGTCGGCGACGAGTGTGAACTCCGCGACGACGAGCACGCTGCCGCCGGCGGCGCCGAGGTCGAGGTTCATGCGCCCTCGCTCGTCCTCGAACACCCGCAGGGTGGCGATCTTCTCCGCTGCGGCGGCCACTTCGGCCTCGCCGTCGCCGGCCTCGACGCCGACGAGCGCGAGCAGACCGCGACCGATGGCGGCGACGCGCTCGCCCGCCACCTCGACCGCGGCGTGCGCCACGCGCTGCAAGACTAGACGCATCGATTCCGTCCTATAGATCGACGACGGGCGAGTGCCCGGAGACGAGCGGCTATGATAGCCGCCCGCTGCGCGGAGGAGACGACATGCTCAACAAAGTGTTCTTGATCGGCAACCTCGGACAGGATCCCGAGGTGCGCCACACCAACAGCGGCCAACCCGTCGCCAACTTGCGCGTCGCGACCTCGCGGCGCGTCAAGGACCGTGACGGCAACTGGGGCGACCAGACGGAGTGGCACTCGGTCGTCTGCTTCTCGCGCACGGCGGAGAACGCGGGTCAGTACCTGCGCAAGGGCAGCAAGGTCTTCGTCGAGGGCCGCATCCAGACCCGCTCGTGGGACGACAAGGAAGGCAAGAAGCAGTACCGCACCGAGGTGGTGGCCGAGAACCTCAAGTTCCTCGATTCCCGCGGCGGCAGCGGCGGCGAGTCCGGCGGCGCCGCCAGCTTCGGCGGACGCGGCGACGACGCCGCGGACCTGCCGGGCGACGACGACATCCCGTTCTGAGGCCGCTCAGCCCGCGGCGAGCGACTCGAGCCGGCGCCGCAGGAGCTCGAGCGGCGGCGGCTCGGGTGCCCGCCGCCGGCGTGCGCCGAGCTCCCGGCGGAGCCGCGCCAACCGGCGCGTCGCCTCGTCGAGGCGGTGCCGCGCTCCGCGCCGCGCCAAGCGTCGGGCGATGCGCGGCGATTCCTCGAGCCGGCGGCAGAAGAGCAGGCCGTCGCACCCGGCCGCCAGCGCCGCCTCGCCGCGCTCCGCCAGGTCGCCGTGCGGAGCCAGCGCCCCCATCTCCAAGTCGTCCGTCAGCAGCACGCCGCGGTAGCGCATCCGCCCGTGCAGCAGAGCGTGCGCGAGCGCCCGCGACAGCGTCGCCGGTAGCGCCGCTGAATCGAGGGCCGGATAGACCGCGTGGCTCGCCATCACCGCGTCGGCGCGCGGTGCGAGGGCGACGAATGGCGCCAGGTCCCGCGCCAGCTCGCGCCGCGTGAGGGCGATCCAGGTCGGCCGCTCGTGGGTGTCGAGGCCGGCGCCACCGAGGCCCGGGAAGTGCTTCAGGCAGACCCCGACGCCGCTCGTGTGCAGCCCGCGCAGGAAGGCCGCGGCCCGCGCCGTCACCGCCCGCGGCGAGCGGCCGAAGCAGCGCCCGTCGAGGGCGTTGCCGACGAGCCCGCGATCGAGGTCGACGACCGGCGCCAGTGCGAGGTCGAAATCGAAACAGCGCAACGAAGCCCCGACCCAGCGTCCGGCCGCCTGCGCCACGCGCGGCGGCCGGCCCGCCAGCCAAGAGGCCGCCGGCGCCGGCGCGACGACGCCGCGCAGGCGGTCGACCCGCCCGCCCTCGGCGTCGAGCGCGAGGATCGCGTCCGGACAGAGCCGCCGCAGGTCGGCGACGAGCTCGCGCAGCTGCTCCCCGTCCTCGATGTTGCGCGGCACCAGCGTGAGGCCGGCCGGGCGCACGCGCCGCAGAATGGCGCGCTCGTCGCCGCTCAGGCGCGGGCCCTCGAAACCGAGAAAGAGAACTCGCCCGCCCCTCACTTCAGGCGGTCCTGGAGACTGGCGAGGAGGTTGAGCGCCGCGAGCGGCGTCAGCCGGTCGAGATCGACCTCGCGCAAGAGCTGCGCGACGAGCTCTTCCGCCGGCGTGAAGAGCGGCATCTGAGCCGGCCGCTCGTTCTCGAACTCGCCGCCCTCGGCGAGCCGCGGGCGCCCCTGCGGGTCGTACTCCTTGGCCTCCAGGTTGCGCAGCACCTGCTCGGCGCGCTGCACCACCTCGGCCGGGATGCCGGCGAGCCGCGCCACGTGCAGACCGTACGACTTGTCGGCGCTGCCCGGCACGACGCGGCGCAGGAAGAGGATGCGGTCCTCCCACTCCTTGACCGCCATCGTGCGGTTGACGACGCGCGGCAGCAGCGCGGCGAGCTCGGTGAGCTCGTGGTAGTGGGTGGCGAAGAGCGTCAGCGGCTGCGCCCTCTCGTGCAAGTGCTCGACGATCGCCCAGGCGAGCGAGAGGCCGTCGAAGGTCGCCGTGCCGCGACCGACCTCGTCGAGAATGACCAGGCTCTCGCGTGTCGCGAAGCGCAGGATGTTCGCCGTCTCGATCATCTCGACCATGAAGGTCGACTCGCCGCGCGCCAGGTCGTCGCTCGCTCCGACGCGCGAGAAGATGCGATCGACGACGCCGATCGCGGCCGACTTCGCCGGCACGAAGCACCCGGCCTGCGCCAGCAGCACGATGAGAGCCACCTGGCGCAGGTAGGTCGACTTGCCGCCCATGTTGGGCCCGGTGAGGAGCACGATCTGCTCGCGCTCGGGATCGAGATCGGCGTCGTTGGGCACGAAGCGCTCGCCGAGGTGCCGCTCGACCACGGCGTGGCGCCCCTCCGCGACGCGGATGCCGGCGCCCGCCGGCAGCATCTCCGGGCGGCAGTAGCCGTGCCGTGCGGCGAGATCGGCCCAGCCCGCCACGACGTCCACCGCCGCCAGCTCGCGCGCGAGGCGCCGCAGGCCCGGCGCCTGCGCGGCGACCGCCTCGCGCAGCTCGCCGAAGAGCCGCCGCTCGAGCGAGAGCTGGCGCTCCTCGGCGGTCAGGATGTTGGCTTCGAGCTCCTGGATCTCCGGCGTCACGTAACGCTCGGCGTTGACCAGCGTCTGCCGCCGAACGTAGTCCGCCGGCACCCTCGCCGCGTTCGCTTTCGAGATCTCGATCGAGTAGCCGAAAATCCGGTTGTAGCGGATCTTGAGCGAGCCGATTCCGGTGCGCTCGCGCTCGCGCGCCTCGAGCGCCAGGATGTGGCGCTTCGAGTCGCGCGCCAGCGAGCGCGCCTCGTCGAGCTCGGCGTCGACGCCGGCCGCGATCACGCTGCCGTCCTCGAGGCCGGCGGGCGGCTCGGCGGCGAGACGCGTGGCGAGACCGCTCGCCAGCTCGGGGAGCGGATCGGCGCGCGCGGCGTCCGCGAGAAGCTGGCTCGGCAGGGTGGCGAGCTCGACGAGCAGCCCGGGCACGGCGGCGAGCGAATCGCGCAGCGCCGCCGCCTCGCGCGGGCCGAGCGTGCCGAGCACCGCCCGCGTCGCCAGCCGCTCGAGGTCGGCGAGCGCACCCAGGCCGCGCCGGATGCGCTCGCGCCGCGCCGCGTCGCGGATCAGCGCCTCGACCGCGTCGTGGCGGCGGGCGATCGCCGCCGGCTCGCGCAGCGGCGCGCGCAGCCACTCGCGCACCGCTCGCCCGCCGGCGGCGGTGGCGCTGCGGTCGACGAGCTCCACCAGCGTGCCCGCGGCGCCGCCGTCGCCGGCGCGGCGGAAGACCTCGAGGTTCGCCAGCGTCGTGCCGTCGAGCACCAGCCGATCGCGCGTTTCGCGCACGGCGATCTCGCGCACGTGCGCGAGCTCGGCGAGCTGGTTGGCCTCGGCGTAGGCGAGCGCCGCCGCGGCCGCCCTCACCGCGGGCTCGTCCGGGTCGAGACCGAAACCGCGCAGCGTATCGACGCCGAAACGGCGCTGCAGCCGCTCCGCGGCTGCCGCCGGACTCTCCAGCCGGTCGGCGAGGCCAGTGCGGCAAACGACCTCGCGCCGCGCCCACTCGGCGAGCTCGGCGGGAAGGCTCGCCTCGTCCGCGAGCAGCTCGCGCGGACGCACGGCCTCGAGCTCGGCCAGCGCTTCCGCGACGGCGGCGAATCGGCGCACGAAGAAGGTGCCCGTCGAGACATCGAGGAAGGCGGCCTCGCCCCGCTCGCCGTTCCAGGTCACGACCGCCAGGAAGCTCTCCTCCTTGCTCTCCAGGAGCTCGGTCTCGCTGAGCGTGCCCGGCGTCAGGATGCGCGTCACCTCGCGCCGCACGAGGCCCTTGGCCTGCGCCGGATCCTCGACCTGATCGCAGAGCACGACCTTGCGCCCGAGCTTGAGCAGCTTGGCGACGTAGCCGTCGATCGCGTGGTGCGGCACGCCGCACATCGGCGCCTCGCTCTCGGTGCCCTTCTGACGAGCGGTCAGCGTCAGGTCGAGAAGCGACGCGGCATCGATCGCGTCGTCGAAGAAGAGCTCGAAGAAATCGCCCATGCGGTAGAAGAGGAGGCCCTCCGGATGGGCCGCCTTGACCTCGAGGTAGTGCCGGAGCATCGGCGTCAGCTCGGCGGTGACAGGCATGGACGGCGAGTCTAGCGTGGGGCTGCCGCGCCGCCCGCGGCCATAGACTCGTGGCCGTGAGATCGCCGCGCCCCGTGCTCGCCTTCGATTCCGGCTCACCGCGCGCGAGCGCCGCGGTGGCGCTCGCGGGCCGCGTCCTGGCGCGGCGCGAGATCTCGCGCGACGGTGGCGATGGCGACCTGCTGCGCCTGCTGGCCGCGGTGCTCGCCGACGCGGCGGTCGAGCCGCGCGAGCTCGGCGGCGTCGTCGCGCTCGCCGGTCCGGGCAGCTTCACCGGCGTGCGCGTGGCCTGCGCCTCCGCCCAGGCGCTCGCCCGGGCGTGCGACGTGCCGGCGGCCGGGATGCCGACCCTCGCGGCGCTGGCGCTCGTGGCGCCGGCGAGCGCCGCCGAGGTGCTGAGCGTGGTCGACGCCCTGCGCGACGAATGGTTCGTGCAGCGTTTCGGCACGCCGGCGGCGAGCGGGCTGCGGCCGCCGCTCGGACCTCCGGAGATCTGGCGTCCGGGCGATCCGGATCCGCCCGCCGCCGCGGTGATCGCCGGTTTCGGGGCGCGGCGCTTCGCGCCGAGCGCGACGGCCGGCGAGCGCCGCGAGCCGGAGCATCTCGCCGCCGCCGTCGCCGCCGCGGCGACGGCACCCGACTGGCGCTGGGACGACGCGTTGCTCACGCGGCCTCTCCACTTGCGTGCGCCCGCGACGACGGGGCCGCGGTCGTGAGCGCGGCAACCGAGAGCCTCGCGCCCGCCGGCCCCGACGATCTCGACGACCTGGCGCGGCTCGAGGCGGCGTGTCTGCCCGACCCGTGGAGCCGCGACGAGATCGCCCTCTACCTCGGCTCGGGGGCGCTCGCCGGCTTCCGCCTGGTCGCGGCGCCCGACGATCGCGCCGCGCTCGCCTTCGCCCTCTTCCAATTGCTGCCCGGCGAGGCCGAGCTCCTGCGCCTGGGCGTCGCGCCGGAGGCCCGCGGCAGAGGACGCGGCCGGCGCCTCCTCGCCGCGGCGCTCGAGCACCTGCGCGCCGGTGGGCGGCCCGTCTGCCACCTCGAGGTGCGCGCCGGAAATCGCCCCGCGCGCGGCCTCTACGAAACACTCGGCTTCCGTCTCGTCGGCCGCCGCCGCGCCTACTACGCGGACGGCGAGGACGCCGTTCGCTATCGCCTCGGCACGGCGTCCGCCGGTGGTTGAGGCGCCCCCCACCCGGTGCTATTCTGATTTCGGTCCATTTTCTTCCACCCGAGGCGAAAGGAGCGCGAACGATGGCGAATCTCGACGACCTCAAGCGCGAGCTGCTGCGGACCCACGACACCTTCCGGAGCCTCTACGAAGAGCACCAGGAGTGCGAATCGCGGCTCGCTCAGCTCAATCACAACACGCTTCCCTCTCCCGAGGACGAGGTCGAAGAAAAACGCCTCAAGATTCACAAGCTCGAGCTCAAGGACCGCATGGAGGAGATCCTGCGCGAGCACCGCACGGCGCTCTCCGCCTGACGCGCGAAGCGCTCCCCTGCCGATGAGCTTCGCCAAGGAGGCTTGGCCCTTCGTCCTGCCTTTCGCCCTCGCCTCGGCGCTGCTCTTCGCCCTCTCTCAGCCGCGCTGGGGAAGCGGTTTCGGCTTGCTCGCTCTCCTTCTCCTGCTCTTCTTCCGCGATCCGACGCGACGCTTCGATGGGCCGCCCGCGGTGGTCGTCGCCCCCGCCGACGGCAAGGTGACCGAGGTCTCGACGGTCGTCGACGCCGAGATCGGGCCGGGCAGTTACCAACGCATCGTCACCTTCCTCTCCGTGTTCGACGTGCACGTGCAGCGCTGTCCGGTCGACGGCGAAATCGTCCACTCCCGGCTGCGCCGCGGGCTCAAGCTCGCCGCCTTCCGCCCCGACGTGGGCGAGAAGAACGAGGCCCACACCAACGTCTTCGTGCGCCCGGACGGCGACCGCGTCGGCGTCCGGCAGCTCGCGGGGCTGCTCGCCCGGCGCGTCGTCTCCTATGTCGGCGAAGGCGAGGCGCGGCGCCGCGGCGACCGTCTCGGCGTCATCAGGTTCGGCTCGCGGGTCGACCTCTTCGTGCCCGCCGCCTACCGCGTGCTGGTGCGCGTCGGCGACCGCGTGCGCAACGGCGAGTCGCCGATGGCCGAGCCGGCGGCGGCGAGGTGATGGTCGTTTCGGGCGAGGTTCGCGACCGGCTGCGCCGCGGCGCTTATCTGCTGCCGAGCCTGTTCACGATCGGCAACATCTTTCTCGGCTTCTGGGCCACCATTCTCGCCCTGCGCGGCCGCTTCGAAATCGCCGGCGCGCTGATCCTCGTCGCCGCCGGCCTCGACTTCCTCGACGGCAAGATCGCGCGGCTCACCGGGACGGAGACCGACTTCGGCCGCGAGTTCGACTCGATCGCCGACGCCCTCACCTTCGGCATGGCACCGGCAATCTCGGCCTGGGCGTGGGGACTGAACCACTTCCAGCGCGCCGGCTGGCTGGTGCCGATCTTCTTTCTCGTCTGCGCCAGCCTGCGCCTCGCCCGTTTCAACGTCCAGACGGCACGCGTCGACAGCCGCTGGTTCGTCGGCCTGCCGACGCCGGCGGCCGCGGGAACGATCGCCTCGTTCCTCCTCGTCGGCATCGAGCCGGGCTGGCGCCCCTGGTTCGCCGCCGGCGTGGCCGGGCTGATGGTCGCTCTCGGCCTGCTGATGGTCTCCACCTTTCGTTTCTGGAGCTTGAAGGCGCTCGACTTCCGCCAGCGCCGCAGCTACCGCATGGCGCTGCCGATCGCCGCCGTCGTCCTCGTGCTCGCCTTCTGGCCGGCGCTCTTCTTCCCCGGCCTCGCCGTGGCGTACGCCGCCTCCGGCCCGATCGCCTGGGCGCTCGGGCGGCTGGGCAGCAGGCGGTGAGCCGCGTCGCGGTCGTCGCCCCCAATTCGCTGCTCGGCCGCGAGCTGCGCGAGCGCCTGTCGGCGCGGGCCGGCCGCTTCGCCGACGTCCGCCTGCTCTCCGGCGACGAGGACGAGATCGGACAGCTCGCCGAGAGCGGCGGCGCTGCCGGGTTCGTGGGCCGGCTCGACGACGACGCCTTTGCCGGCGTCGAGATCGTCTTCTTCTGCGGCGCGATCGCCGACGACAAGCCGTGGATCGAGCGGCTGCCGCCGGCGGCGCGTGCCCTCGTCCTCTCTCGCGGCGCCACCACGACGGACGGCGAGCCGGCCATCGCCGGGCAGGGCCGCGCCGGCCGGGCCGGCGGGCCGCTGCTGGTGCCCCACCCGGCGGCCTACGGCGCCGCCCTCCTGCTGGCGCGCCTCGAACCCCTCGGCGTGCGTTGCGCGCAGGCGGTGGCGATCCTGCCTGTCTCCTGCCAGGACGAGGCCGGGCTCGAGGCCCTCTTCGAGCAGACGCGCGGCCTGCTCGCCTTCCAGCAGTTGGGGCGCAAGGAGCTGCGTGGCCAGGTCGCCTTCAACGTCTCGTTGAGCGCCGCGGACGGCGACGACGTAGGGCGTCAGGTCGTCGCCTGTCTCGACGCCTCCTATCCCGTTGCGGTGCAGCTCGTCGACGCCGGCATCTTCCACGGCGTGGGGCTCAGCCTGCGCGTCGAGCTCGGGACGGCGGTCGACTCGCGCGCCCTCCGGCAAGCGCTCGGCGCCGACCCGCGCATCGAGCTCGCGCGCCGACCGGCCACGGTCTCGCCGGTGGCCCTCGCCGGCTCGGAGCAGGTGGTGGTGGGCGAGATCCGATCGGCCGGCGCCGCCGGCGAGTACTGGATCTGGGCCGCGTTCGACAATCTGGTGCGCGGCGGCGCGCTCGCCGCCGTCGAGCTCGCGGAGGAGCTTCTCGACGGCTCCGCGCCGCCCGCCTGAGTCTCAGCCCGGACCGCCCTCCCCGGCGTTCACCAGCGAGTTGCGCGACAGGTAGTCCTCGACGAGCAGGAGGTTGTCGCCGGCGCGCTCGACGAGCGAGAGCAGCTGGTCCATGAGGGTGATCTCCTCGAGCTGCTCGGTGACGAACCAGTCGAGGAAGCGCAGCGCGATGTAGTTGCTCTCGCCCTTGGCGACCTCGACGAGCCCGTAGATCTGATCGGTCACCGTGCTCTCCCATTCGAGGGAGAGGCGCACCGCCTCGGCGGCGGTCTTGAACGCGTGCTTCGGCGCCGCGATCGCCGGGATCTCGACGCGGCCTCCGACGTCGACGATGAAACCGACGAACTTGAGCGCGTGCTCGCGCTCCTCGGTGGCCTGGCGGGCGAAGAAGGCGGAGAGCTCGGGCAGGTTCTCGGCGGCGAAATGGGCGGAGATCGACGTGTACTGCAGCGAGGCGTGGATCTCGTTGCCGACCTGGCCGTTGAACGCCGCGATCAGCTTGGGCGAGGCGAGCACCGCGGGGTGTCTCGGCAAGCCTTTGAGGGTCTTGGCCATCGGTTCGCTCCTTCCGGCGGGCATTCTATCTCCGCGCCTTCCGCGGCGTCGGCGCGGAATGGTCGCAGGGACGCCGTTGTTATACTCGACGACCGTCGCATGGCGCGCGGAGCGGGCGCGCCGAGCCCTGCGTAACGCACTGCACTCCCGGAGCTTTCGCCCCATGTCGAACGCGGAAGAGAGCGCCGCATCCCATCATCGTCTCGTCATCGTCGGCTCTGGTGCGGCAGGGCTCACCGCCGCGCTCTATGCCGCTCGTGCCGGCCTCGAGCCCCTCGTCTTCGAGGGCACCCAGCCCGGCGGCCAGCTCACCATCACCACCGACGTCGAGAACTATCCCGGCTTCCCGCACGGCATCCTCGGCCCCGAGCTCATCGATCAGATGCGCGAGCAGGCCCGCCGCTTCGGAGCGCGCGTCAAGTTCGAGACGGTCGCGGCGGCGGATCTCTCCACGCGCCCCTTCCGCCTCACCACCGACGAGGGCGAGCGCCACACCTGCGACGCCCTCATCGTCGCCACCGGAGCGCGCGCCAAGCTGCTCGACCTCGAGTCGGAATCGCAGCTCATGGGCTACGGCGTCTCGGCGTGCGCCACCTGTGACGGATTCTTCTTCCAGGGCAAGGAGATCGCCGTCGTCGGCGGCGGCGACACGGCGATGGAGGAGGCGAGCTACCTCACCCGCTTCGCCTCCAAGGTGACGGTGATCCACCGCCGCGACGAGCTGCGGGCGTCGAAGATCATGCAGGAGCGCGCGTTCAAGAACCCGAAGATCGGATTCCTGTGGAATCGCGAGGTGCTCGAGGTGCTGGGCGAGCGCGACGGCGGCGTGCGCGGCCTCCGCCTGCGCGACACGCAGAGCGGCGAGGAGAGCGAGCTCGCCGTCGAGGGCCTGTTCATCGCCATCGGCCACGAGCCCAACACCCAGCTCTTCCGCGGTCAGCTGCCGATGAATCCGGTCGGCTACCTGCTCGTCGAGGAGCCGACGACGCGCACCGGCGTCGAGGGCGTCTTCGCCGCCGGCGACGTCGCGGACCCGAGCTACCGTCAGGCGGTGACCGCCGCCGGCATGGGCTGCAAGGCGGCGATGGACGCCGAGCGCTGGCTCGAGGAGCACGCGGCGTGAGCCGCCGGCCGCGCACCGTCGGCGAGCTCCGGGGGAGCGGCTACCGGCCGCGTCCGGTGCGGCGGGAGATGCGCGCCAATCTGCTGCGCAAGCTGGAGCGGCGGGAGACGCTCTTCCCCGGCATCCTCGGCTACGAGCGCACCGTCATCCCGGGCGTCGTCAACGCGCTGCTCGCCGGCCACGACTTCATCCTGCTCGGCCTGCGCGGGCAGGCCAAGTCCCGCATCCTGCGCGCGCTGACCGATTTCCTCGACCCGGAGGTGCCGGTGCTCGCCGGCAGCGAGATCAACGACGACCCGATGGCGCCGCTCTCGACGTGGGCCGAGCGCCGCCTCGACGAGGCCGGCGACGACGCCCCCGTCGACTGGCTGCCGCGCGAGGCGCGCTACAACGAGAAGCTCGCTACGCCCGACGTTTCGATCGCCGATCTCCTCGGCGACATCGACCCGATCAAGGCGGCGACGCGCAAGCTCACCTACGCCGACCCCGAGGTCATCCACTTCGGCATCATTCCGCGCACCCATCGCGGCATCTTCGCCATCAACGAGCTGCCCGACCTCGCGCCACGCATCCAGGTCGGCCTCCTCAACCTGCTCGAGGAGCGCGACCTGCAGATTCGCGGCTTCCCGGTGCGGCTGTCGCTCGACCTCGTCTTTGCCTTCTCCGCCAATCCGGAGGACTACACCAACCGCGGCACCATCATCACGCCGCTCAAAGACCGCATCGCCTCGCAGATCCTCACCCACTACCCGCCGTCGGCGGAGCTCGCGGCGCAGATCACGGCGCAGGAGGCGTGGGTGGAGCGCGAGGGCGGGCCGGACGTCGTCGTGCCCGGCGCTGTGCGGCATCTCATCGAGGAGATCTCGATCGCGGCGCGCGAGAGCGACCTCGTCGACCAGTCCTCCGGCGTCTCGGCGCGCGTCGCCATCTCGGCGATCGAGCTCCTGGTCTCGAACCTCGAGCGGCGACGGTTCGCCACCGGCGACGAGGTCGTGCACCCGCGCGTCTGCGACCTGCCGCTGCTCGCCCCGGCGATCACCGGCAAGATCGAGATGGTCTACGAGGGCGAGCAGCAGGGCGCCGAGGTCGTGGTGCGCAAGCTCGTCGGCGCCGCGGTCCTCGAGACGTTCCAGTCCGAGTTCCCCGAGGTCGGCCGCGAGGCCGGCTCGGGCGGCGAGGACGACACCGGTCCGTACGCCCCGATCCTCGCCTGGTTCGCCGCCGGCAACGAGGTGACGCTCTCCGACGAGACGCCGTTCGCCGCGCACCTCGCCGAGCTCGAGCGCGTCCCGGGCTTGCTGGAGCTCGCCGCCACCCGCGGCGACGCGCCCGAGCAGAGGGCCTTCTGGGCCGAGGTGATTCTCGACGGCCTGCACCAGTGCGTGAAGCTGGCGCGCCAGGACCTCGACAGCCAGATCACCTACAAGGAGATGCTCAAGTTCCAGCTCTTGAAGCCGCAGCGGAGGCGCCCGGGCACGCCCGAGATCCACTGACGTGCGCCACCGCTACCTCCATCTCGATCCCGACCTGATCCGCCAGATCCTGGCGGGGATCGACCTGATGCGGATCTGGAACCAACTCCTGCTCGCCGCCGGCGGCGACCCCGAGGAAGCCAAGAACTGGATGCGCTACCTGCAGGAGCAGGGCTACCTCGATCCGTCGATCGACCTCGCGGCGTTCTTCGACCGGCTCGAGCGCGAGGGCCTGCTCGAGCGCGACAGCGAGGGCGCCCTGGTGCTCTCCGGCGCGGGCGAGCGCCAGATCCGCAAGAGCGCCTTCGAGACGATCTTCTCCGGTCTGAAGAAGGGCGCCGCCGGCTACCACCCGACGACTGCCTTCGGCGAGGGCGCGGAGCCGCAGGCGGAGACGCGCCCCTACGCCTTCGGCGACGAGCTCCACCGCATCGACTCGGTGCGCTCGCTGTCGAATGCATTGAAGCGCACGCAGGGTGAGCTGGCGCTGGCCGAGGAGGACCTCGAGGTGCAGGAGAGCGAGCACCTGACCTCCTGCGCCACCGTCGTCGCCATCGACGTCTCGCACTCGATGATCCTCTACGGCGAGGACCGCATCACGCCGGCGAAGACCGTCGCCCTCGCCTTGACCGAGCTCATCACCAGCAAGTACCCGAAGGACTTCCTGAGCGTCATCCAGTTCGGCGACCGCGCCGAGCGCATCGCCGTCTCCAAGATCCCCTACATCGAGGCCGGGCCCTTTCACACCAACACGCGCGAGGCGCTGCAGCTCGCGCGCGGCATCCTCGAGCGCCGCAAGCAGCCCAACCGCCAGATCTTCTTGGTCACCGACGGCAAGCCGTCGGCGATCACCGAGGGCGGCCATATCTACAAGAACCCGCTGGGCCTCGACATGCGGATCGTCAACAAGACGCTCGAGGAGGCCGACCTCTGCCGGCGGCAGCGAATCGTGATCACCACCTTCATGATCGCCACCGACCCCTGGCTGCAGCAGTTCGTCGAGCAGCTCACCAAGGTCAACCGCGGCCGCGCCTACTTCGCCTCCCCCGACAACCTCGGCGAGTTCATCCTCGCCGATTACATCCGCAACCGCCGCCAGCGCGTGCGCTGACGCGTCGTCGGCACCGGGGAGCCGCTCCCTGGCCGCCCGGCCGGCCGCCCCGACTCGATAGCATGGCCTCGCCATGCGAGGAGAGACCATGCCCCCGTTCGACATGAGCCTGGTGCAGCGCGGCGCGCGGAACCGGCGCACGCCGTACTACGAGGCCACGCAGCGGCACTCGCCGCAGGGCTTCACCGTCTACAATCACATGTACTTCCCGATCCGCTTCGACTCGTTCGAGGCGGAGTTCGAGGCGCTCTTGCACGGCGTCACGGTGTGGGACGTGGCGGTCGAGCGCTGCCTCGAGATCTCGGGCCGCGACGGCTTCCGCTTCGCGCAGCTCTTGACCCCGCGCGACCTCTCGAAGTGCGCCGTCGGCCAGGGCAAGTACGTGTTGATCTGCGACGCCGACGGCGGCGTCGTCAACGACCCGGTGATGACGCGCATGGAGGAGAACACCTTCTGGTTCGCTCTCGCCTCCTCCGACGCGCTGCTCTTCGCCCGTGGGCTGAAGAACGCCTTCCCCGCTCTCGACGTCACGATCCGCGAGCTCGACGTCGCGCCGCTGCAGATCCAGGGCCCGAAGTCGAAGGCGCTGATGGCCGACCTCGTCGGTCCCGAGATCCGCGAGCTCAAGTACTACTGGTGGACGCGCGCCGCGGTCGGCGACATCCCGGTGGTGGTGACGCGCACCGGCTGGTCGAGCGAAGTCGGCTACGAGATCTACCTGCTCGACGCGGCGCGCGGCAGCGAGCTGTGGGAAGCGATCTTCGCCGTCGGGAAGCCGCACGGCGTCGTGCCCACCGGGCCTTCCGACATCCGCCGCATCGAGGGCGGCATCCTCAACTGGGGCGCCGACATGACCTACGAGGACAACCCGCTCGAGCTCGGCCTCGAGCGCCTCGTCAGCTTCGGCCTCGACGACCGCGCGTCGATCTCGGTCGCCGCCCTGCGCCGCATCCGCGAGCAAGGAGTGAAGCGCCGCCTCGTCGGCGTCGAGCTCGGCGGCGAGCCGTTCCCGAGCCTCAACAACGTCAAGTGGCCGGCGCACCGCGAGGGCGGCGGCGAGGTCATCGGGCGCGTGACCTCGGCCATCTTCTCGCCCCGGCTGGGTAGCAACATCGGCTACTGCTGGTTGCCCGCCGAGCTCGCCGCCGAAGGCACGCGGGCGCAGGTCGACTCGGAGTGGGGTCCGCGCACCGCCACTGTCGTGCCGATGCCGTTCGTCGATCCGGACAAGCGCATCCCGGTCTCGTGAGCGGGGTGCGGCGATCGGGAGTGGAATCTTCCACAACCAGCCGCCGGTCGCTTCGGATACGTTCGATCGGTCACGACTCGCATCCAGGGGAGGAGTCGGGCCGACGATCGTGCCTGCCGGGGACCGCAGCGCACTGCTTCTCGCCGACGAGCCGCCGCGCATCGAGCGGTTCGTGGCTCCGTTGCGGCGAGCGAATCTCTCGCTCGTCCGGGCGGAGCATGTCTGGGAGGCCGAGCGCGAGATCCGGCGCACGCCCTTCGATCTGATCGTCGTCGCGCTCCCGGTGCTCGGCGCCGACCGCGTGCTGCGGAGTCTGCGGTCCGCGGACTCCGCGGCGCGCAAGGCCGGCCTGCTCGTCATCGGCGCCGGCGACGAGATCGAGCCCACCGACCTGCCCGTCGGCCGACTCGCCAACCGCCTGCTCCCCGGCGGCTGCTCTCTGGTCGAGTTCCAGGAGCAGGTGACGGCGCTGCTCGACGTCTCGCCGCGCGTCGCGGTCCCCGATGGCGTGCGGCTGCAGCTCACCCTGCCCGCCGGCGAGCAGCTCGAGCTCTGGCTCGAGAATCTGTCGACTTCGGGGATGCTGATGCGGGCCCTCGACGCACTGCCGGTAGGCTCCGATTTCGGATTCGCGCTCGAGTTCGCGAGCGAGCCGGAGCCGATCCGCGGCCGCGCCCGGGTCGTACGTCACGCCGAGCGGAATCCGCTCGGCCACCTCGGCATCGCCGCCCGCTTCCTCGCCCTCGGCGGCGAAGCGCCGCAGCGGCTGGGTGCGCTCGTCGAGCGCACTCTCGGCGGCGGGCACGGCGAGCCAGCTCCGCCGCCGGCGCCGACTCCGCCGCCCCGCTCCCGGACCTCCTCCGGCGAGGTGCGGCTCCCGGCCTCGCGCGACGGTGCCGATCGCGCAGAGGTGGTGCGCTGTCGCGAGGAGCTCGCCGACCTGACGCCGGTGCTCGACGAGATCCTCGAGCGCGGCCTGGTCCGCCGGCTGGCCGTCGCCGACTGGTACGTCACCGGCGCGGAGCTCGGCCTCGAATCGCTGCGCGCCTTCTCCGTCATCCTGTCCTCGATCTACGAGAACCGGGCGATGAGCGCTGTCGCCGTGCGCCGACTGGCCGACCTCGTCGAGGTCCGCGGCCAGCTTCTCGAGTTCGGCCGGCCGCAGCAGGACGTCGCGACGCGTGTCCGCATCATGCTCGAGCTCCGGCCGGCGCTCCACCGGCTGCTGCGCGAGCTCGGCGAGTCCGGCTCCGTCACCGCGACCGGAGCGTCTGGGGCGCGCTTCCCGGGCATCGTTTCGCAGACCGCGGTGGAGATCAAACGGCTGGTCGGCGCGCGCCGCGGCCTGGCCAACCTGCGCGCTCTCCTCGTCGAGATGCGCCGCCCTCGCCTGCTGCCGATCTCCGGCGCCGCGCGGCGCAGCCCGCAGCAGATCCGCAGCGACTACGGCCCGCTCGCCCTCGGACTCGGCATCTCGCTCAGCGCCGAGAAGCTGCGCACGCGCCGCGGCCTCGGCGAGCTGGCGCTCGCGGTCGAGGAGGAGGAGCGCAATCTCGCGCGGCGCCTGGAGGCCATCCATCGCAAGGCGTACAGCCTGCGGCTCCGCACCCTGGCGAGCGACGACCTGGAGGCCGACCTCGAGGTCCCCAAGTTGCACCGCGTCCTGCTCGAGACCCTGGCGGCCGGCGCCGAGTACCTCGCCCGCTCCTACGCCGCCTACCGCCACGCGATCGAGGTCGCCGGCTCCGATCCGTCGCTGCTCGACCGCGTCGAGCGGCTGGCGACGACCGTGCTGGCGGCGGAGCGGGCCGTCGAACTGGCGACCGTACCGTCGGGCGCCGCCGAGCCCGTCGAGCGCGCGGGCTAGAAAAGCTCTTCGTAAACGAGGTAGCCGGCGTCGCGCATGCCGAGGCGGCGATAGGTCCGCTGCGCGCGCTCGTTGTGCCGCTCGACGTAGAGCCGCAGGCCGACGACGCCTCCCGCTTCGCGCGCCGCCGCGCGCACCCGCTCGTGGAGCGCGGAGTAGACGCCGCGGCCCCGGTGCTCGGCCGGCACGTAGACGCTCTGGATCCACCAGAACCAGCCGTCCCGCCAATCGCTCCACTCGCGCGTCACCAGCAGGCAGCCCGCGGCGCGGCCGTCGCGCTCGGCGACGAAGTAGCTGCCCCGGGCGGGGTCGGCGAGGGCGCGCTCGACGCCGCGCTCGAGCGTCGCGAGGTCGAGGCTCCGGCCCTCGGTCTCGAGCGCCATGGCGGCGTTGAAGCGGGCGATGACGTCGCGGTCGGACGCTCGCGCCGCTCGCACCAGCGGTGCCGGCGCGCTCATCGCAGGTCGGGTCCGATGCGCTGGCTGCCGACCTCTCGCCCTTCGATGCGCTTGACCAGCGAGCCCGCGGCGAGCAGGCGATCGGGATCGTCGACGGCGTTGACGAGCGCCAGCAGCTCGAGCGCCGCGTCGGATCGCCAGCGCCCGTGGAGCTGGCGCAGGCTCGCCGGCCGGTCGAGCGCCTCGACCCGGATGCGGCGGGGCGCGACGTCGATCCGGCGCCGGTCGGTGAGCCGCTCGAAGCCC
This sequence comes from Thermoanaerobaculia bacterium, assembly GCA_036397015.1. Taxonomy (GTDB): domain Bacteria; phylum Acidobacteriota; class Thermoanaerobaculia; order Multivoradales; family JAGPDF01; genus JACTMI01. The sequence continues at coordinate 42,987 of DASWJT010000146.1, read as the reverse complement.
GACAGGAAGGCCTGCATCGGCTGGCGCACGGCCGGAGCCTGGTCCTCGAGCGCCAGGGCGAGCAGCCGGAAGACGCGCGACTCGAGCTCGAAGAAGACAACGCCGCCGACGATGCGGCCGGCGTTCTCGCGCGGCACCGCGAAGTCGGCCTGCACGGCGGCCAGCCCGTTCGTCCGCAACTGGCGTGAAGCCCCGGCCTCCAGGCCCTTCTGCGCCAGGAAGGCGCGCGCCGCTTCCTCAGTGCTCTTCTCCTTGGCGAGGGTCAGCTCGAGCTGGGCGACGCGCTCGGGGTGCACCGCGACGACGCGGCTCGCCGCGTTGCTCGCGCTCCAGCCGGCCGGAAAATCGAGCCGCAGCGCCAGCGCCGGCTGGAAGAACGTCGTGCCCTCGAAGTACCCGTCCCGCGGATCGGCGCCGAAGGCGATGCCGTCGATGCGCCGCAGGTAGGCGCTTCCGCCCACTTCGCCGGGCGGATCGCCGCGCTCGGCAATCGACCGCTCGGCACGCTCGCGGCGGGCTCCCGGATCGGGGTGCGACGACAGCCAGTTCGGGATCCCGTCGCCGCCCCCGCTCTCCCCCACCTGGCGCAGGACTTCGAAGACCTTCGGCATCTCCCGGCTCTCGAAGCCGCCCTGCACCATGTAGCGCAAGCCGAGGTCGTCCGCCTGGCGCTCGTCGTCGCGGCCGTACTTGAGGAAGAGCAGCCCCAGGCCGGCCTGCGCCAGCTGGCCGGCCGACTGGGCCGCTCCCGGCGCCAGGATCATCCCCAGCGCCAGCCCGCCGGTGGCGAGCTGCGCCTTCGACATCTGGTTGACGCCGTGCTGCGCCGTGACGTGGCCGATCTCGTGCCCGACCACCGCCGCCAGCTCGGCCTCCGAGGAGAGGTGCGCCAGGATGCCGCGCGTCACGTAGACGAAGCCGCCGGGCAGGGCGAAGGCGTTGACCACCGGATCGTCGACGACCTTGAACGACCACGGCAGTCCCGGTCGCTCCGACCTCGCCGCCAGCCGCAGGCCGATCTCCGAGACCCAGCCCTGCAGCTCCGGATCGTCGACCACCCCCAACTGCCCGAGGATCTCTCGATCGGCGGTACGGCCGATCTCGATCTCCTCGACCTCGCTGTACAAGTTGAGCTGCCGCCGGCCGGTCGCAGGGTTCGCCGAGCACGAGATCGCCAGCACCCCCAGGACCAGGGACGATCCCACTCGTTTCCCGATCGAGCTCTGCGCTCTCGCATTCATCGCGATCAAAGATAACTCCCGATCCACCTTAGAAGAAGAAGGGAAAGTTACGAAGCCGACTTCGAGGCGCGTCGGCTCCGGCCGAAGGCCGTCGCGCCGCTGAGTATCAGGAAGCCTCCGAAGAGACAGACGATGGTCGGGCCGGTCGGCAGGTCCATGCTCTGCCACTGGGTCGACAGCAGGAGCCCGGTGACGCCCGCCGTGAGCGCCACTCCCCAGCCGATCGCCAGCCGCGCGGCCGTGCGGGAGGAGAGCAGCGCACCGCAGACCGCGGGAACGATCAGATAGGAGAACACCAAGTAGACGCCGGCAATGCGAACGAAGCTCGTGACCACCAATCCGAACGTCGCGTAGAAGAGAAAGTCCCAGAGACGAATGCTCATCCCCTGCCGCTCGGCCTCCTCGGTGTCGAAGGAGAGCAAGTGGAACTTCCGGCGCAGGAAGTAGTGCAGAGCTCCGACCGCGAGATAGAGCGCCAGCGTCCGCAGCACTTCGGATCGGGAAACCAGGAGGATGTTGCCGACCAGGAGATTCTTGATCTCCTCGTCCCCGGCCGCCGTGCGGCTCAGAACCAATGTCGCCGCGGCGGCCGCCACGATGTAGATGATCCCGATGATCGCTTCCTGGGGCACACGCGGATGCCGGAATCGAGTCAGCGAGAAGAGCGCCGCCCCCGCCAGCGTGAATCCGATCGCGAGCGCGTAGGGCAGGACACCGTGGTCCGGATGCGCGCCGAGAAGAACTGCTGTGGCGATCCCCAGAGCGGCGATTTGGGCGAGTGCCAGGTCGACGAAGATGATGCCGCGTCCGACGACGTGCAGGCCGAAGTAGACGAGGATCGCCGGGAGGGCGATCAGTGCGACCAGCGGCCAGAGCCAGAGCGTGAACAGGTCCACGGCGATCCTCCTAGGATTGCGCCGCCAGCGCCTGGGCGACTCGCCGGACGACGATGTCGATGAGCTCGAGGTAGGTGGAGGTACCCGGAATGGCGCCCGGGAACTGGCAGACGTCGACGACCAGGGCATTGTTGTGCGCCGCGACGGCCTCGGCGGTCTTGCGCGGCTGGTACGGCTCGACCAGGAGCACCCGGATGTTCTCCGCCCTCATCTTCTCCATCACTCTCGCGAGATGCGGCGGGGAAGGTGGAATCCCGGGCTTCGGCTCGAGGAACGTATTCGCCTCCAGGCCGAACCGGCGGCTGAAGTAGCGCCAAGTGGGGTGGTAGGTGACGATCTGGCGGCCGGCGAACGGCGCCAGGGCAGCGGACCATTCCTTCAACTTCGCGTCGAGCCTGACTTCGAAGCTGGCGACATTCGAGTCGAACGTCGCCGCGCCGGCCGGGTCGTGCGCCTCGAAGACCCTCGCGATGTGTTCGACGACGATTCTCGAGTTGACGGGATCGAGCATGAAGTGCGGATTGCCGGCCACGTGGGTGTCGCCCTGGGAGCGGTCGGCCGCGAGCGGGATGTCGAGCAATTGAACGCCCGCCGAGGCCACGACCCGGCCCGGAGCGCCGGCCAGGATCTTGGCGTTGCGGGCGCCGTCGAGGAGCGGCGGCAACCAGCCGATCTCGAGCTCGGCGCCACCTTCGATCAGGATGTCGGCGCGGTTCATGGCCACGATCTGACTCGGCCGCGCGTCGACGAAGTGAGGATCCTCGGTTGGCTTGGCGATCGTCGTCACCGTCACGCGATCGCCGCCGATCTCCGCGGCGAGAGCGCCGTACTCGGAGGTCGTGGCGACTACCTTGAGCGCGGCGCTTGCGGGCGCCGTGGCGCTCAGCAGGGTGGCGGCGAAAAGGGCGAGGGAGCCTCGCAGGTTGGGTTTCATGGTCGGCCTCGTTTCAGAACTTGTGCGCCGCGTGGGCCCCGAGCAGGAACTCGAGCTGGAGCCAGAGGGAGTGCTCGTCGCGCTCGAGCGCGTCGCCGTGATCGAAGTTGTACTGCAAGCGGAGCTTCGAATACTCCGTCGGAAACCAGGTCCAGGCCGGCGAGAGCCGCCACCTTTCGGCCAGGCCCGGATCTCCCGGATTTCCGCTGTCGCCGCCGACGCGGTCGATGCGCAGGCCAACGACCTTCCTGGCTTCGTATCCCCAGTTGAGCTGCAGATAGCCGCCCCAGTCGGTGTAGGTCGCCGCCGGGAGCTCTTCTTCCGGCGCCGCGGCGACCGACGCGGCGCGGCGCATCAGCTCGCCCTGGAGCTTGAAGAAGGGAAATCCCTTGAAGGCGTTGGTCGGCTTCCATTTCCAGTAGCCGTCGACGCCGTAGATCCGCGTACGACGACTCTCGCCGGTCCCGTTGGGGCCCAGAGCCGCCGACGCTCCCAGCAGCACCGTCTGCGTGTCGCTGAGATCGAAGGAGGCGGTGTAGCGCGGAACGATCAGCAGGTCGGAAACGGAAGCGACTTCGCGCTCGACGATCTCCCTGCCGAAGAGCGTCTCCCCGGGGACGCTCCGGAAGCTGCTCAGGGTCTCGCCCTGGCTGTTCTGGACGGTGACCAGGGCCTCGGAAAAGAAGTCGGTCGGCAGCAACCACGAAAGGCGCGCGCCCACCGAGCGGAGTCCGTCCGGACCGAAGAAGCGTCCGTTGACGAGCGGCTGATCGACGAAGTCCCAGGCATGCGGGTGCATCGGATTGAGCCGGCCGAACTCGGTGAAGAACTGGCCGGCCTTGAGCTGCAGCCCCTTGGGCAGTGAGGTCGACGTCGCGAAAGCCTCCTCCAACTCGACCACCGTCTCGCCATCGGCGTCGATTTGCAGGATCACGTTGACTTGCGCGCGAAAGTACGGGTCGACGGCACCTTCGAAGACGGTTTCGATGTTCTGAACGGTGAATCCTCGTTGAATCGGATCGTGACCACCGGTCTGTAACGCCTCGATGTCGGACGAGGTCGATCCGCCAGCGGCGATCAGCCCGTCGAGCGAGAGGTTCAAGAAATTCTTGCCACCGCTCCCGGAGACGAGGGTCAACGGCGCGGGCGCGCCGTCGGCAGGACTTGCCGGGATCGGTTGGGGCTGCGGCGACGGCGGTTCGGCTGGCGCTGCTTGCGCCTTCGCGCTCTCGAGCGCCGCGAGCTTCGCCTCCAGCGCGGCCAGGCGCTGCTCGTAGTCGGCGCGCATCTGCTCGATCTCCTGCCGGAGCGTCGCCTCCGGCTCGGCCGGCGCGGGCGACTGCGCGAACAGGGGCATCTGGAGCAGCAGGACCACGGCCGAAAAGATCCCGGCCCGAAACCACAGCCGCTCGATCGCTCCACGATCTCGACGGATCATTCTTCACTCCTCGAACTCTCGATCATCTGGCCGACCCGCGAGTCGCGGGTCGCGAGCGGACCCGGAACAACGGACCCGATGGACGCGGAAGGGGTGCGGCCGCAGGGGCCGCAGAGGCGTCAGCCGAAGAGCGCGGAAGAGCCGGGCGGAGCTCGCCCGCCGGCGGGGCGAAGGCGGGGACCTTTCGGCGCGAACTCCAGCGCGCGACGATCGGCCGCGACGACCTCGACTGTCAGCGCCAACTGCCTCGGCGGGCCGGCAGCGACGAGCGGGCTCGAGGCGAGGATGCACGCCAGGCACGCCGGGCGCACCGTGTCGTGGGCATGGTCGAGGTGAGCGGCCGGCCCGCATCCGTCGGTGTGCTCGATCACGCTCGAGCTTCGAGCTCGGAGCTCGGGCTCATCGAGCGGGTGACTGTGCCAGGCGCTGCTCTCGCCTGCCATCGCGACGGAAACGATCGCGAGGGTTGCCCGAGCGGATCTGACCAGGAGCGACCTCACGCCGGCCAGCATACGGCAAGTCCACGCCAGATCGAGAGTCCGGCCACTGCGAGCCCGGGCTGCGAAGCCCTGCGAAGGTCCTCGCGATCGATCAGGCCGCCTCGATGTTGGGCCTGTCCTCGACGATGCGGCCGTCCTGGATGCGCACGATGCGCTTGGTGCGCCGCGCCAGCGCGGAGTCGTGCGTGATCAGGACGATCGTGCGTCCCTGCGCCGAGAGGCCCTCGAAGAGGCCCATGACGTCCTGGCCGGAGGTGGTGTCGAGGTTGCCCGTCGGCTCGTCGGCGAGGATGAGCGCCGGATCGCAGGCGAGCGCCCGCGCCACCGCCACGCGCTGCATCTGTCCGCCGGAGAGCTCGGTCGGCTTGTGGTGTCCGCGGTCGGAGAGGCCCACCTGTGCCAGCAGCTCCTCCACCCGTTCGCGCCGCTCGCGCGCGCCCGTGCCCTTGAACAGCAGCGGCATCTCGATGTTCTCGTAGGCGGTGATCTGCGGCAGCAGGTTGAAGTTCTGGAAGACGAAGCCGACCTTGCGGTTGCGAATGTCGGCGAGCTCGTCGACGTCGAGCTCGGCCACCTCCTCGCCGTCGAGCCGGTAGGAGCCGCCGGTCGGCGTGTCGAGGCAGCCGACGAGATTGAGCAGGGTGGACTTGCCCGAGCCCGACGGCCCGACGATGGCGACGAACTCCTGCGGCCGCACCACCAGATCGATCGCGCACAGCGCCTCGACCTGGATGGCGCCGCTGTCGTAGACCTTGCCGATGCCGCGCATCTTGATGATGGCGGGCGGGCCTTGCGCTGGCGTGCCGTTCTTCTTGCCGTTCCTGCCGACGAAGAGATTCATCGATCGACCTCGCTATTCGTAGCGCAGCGCCTCGGCGGGCTGGATCGACACCGCGCGGCGCGAGGGGAAGAAGCCGGCGAGGAAGCCGATCGCGCCGAGCAGCAGCACGGTCGTGGCCGCCACGCCGAGGGAGAACGTCGGGGTGCCGAGGAACTGCAGAGCGTCGCTGTTCGACTTCGCCTGCACGAAAGCGAGGAGCTCGACGATGCCAACACCGACGACGATGCCGATGACGCCGCCGAGCGCGGTCAGCGACAGCGACTCGACCACCAATGGCCCGAGGACGTACGAGCGCCGGGCACCGAGCGCCATCTGCACACCGATCTCGCGCGTGCGGTGCTTGACCACCGCGTACATGATGTTGGCGACGCCGACACCGCCGATGACCATGGTCAGGGCGCCGATGACGCCGAGGAAGATCTCGATGCCGATCGAGATGTTGGCGGTGACGCGCTGCGACTCCACCGTGTCCCACATCGAGAGCGCACGCTCGTCCTCGGGATCGAAGCGCAGTTTTCCTCCCAGCACCTCGTACAGGCGCCGCTTGAGGACCTCGTTGTCGGCGGGGTTCTCGCCCTTGACGACGAAATCGGAGAGCGTGCGCCGGCCGTAGAGAGCGCGGAAGGTCGACAGCGGGATGATCACGTTGTTGTCGTCCGGCCCGCTGTAGGTGCCCATCTGGACCTTCTTCTTCATCACGCCGACGACGGTGAACGGCATCTGGTTGACGAGAATCGTCTCGCCCACCGCTTCCCGCTCGCCGAAGAGCTCGTCCTTGGCCTTGTTGCCGAGGAAGGCGACGCGCCGCTTCTCCTGCTCGTCGAGCTCGTCGAGGAAGCGCCCGCCGGCCTGCGGGATCTGGTTGCGCAGCTCGCCGTACTCCGGCTCGACGCCGGCGACCGGCTTGGAGAGCGACGTCCGCCCCCACACGACGTTGTTGCCCCAGCGGCGCATCTCGGCCGAAGCGAGGGCGATCTCGGGGATCGACTCGCGCAGCAGATGGACGTCCTCCTCGATGAAGCGCAGGCTGCGCCCTTGCGGGAAGCCCTCGAAAGCCTTCGCCGTCGTCCCCGGCCAGACCACGATGATGCCCTCGCCGAGGCCCTTCGAGCCCTTGTTGAAGTTCGCCTTCAGGCCCTCGCCGAACGACAGCAGCAGCACGATCGACAGCGTGCCCCAGGCGATGGCCGCGACGGTCATCACCATGCGCTTGCGCTGGATGTGCGCCGCGCGCCGGAAGAGCTTCCAGATCAAGCCCATGCGCAACATGGCGTCACATCTTGAGGGCTTCGACGGGGCGCAGATTCGCCGCCGTGCGCGCCGGGAAGTAGCCGGCGAGCAGCCCGATGCCGCCGAGGATCGCGGTGGTGATCGCCGCCACCTGGAACGAGATCACCGGGTCGCCGACGTACTCCTTGAAGCCGAGCCGCGGGAAGACCGAGCAGATCCCCCACGAGATGAGGAAGCCGATGCTGCCGCCGACGAGGGTGATGAAAAGCGTCTCGAAGAGGAACTGGCCGATGACGTAGCGGCGCCTGGCGCCGAGCGCCATCTTGATGCCGATCTCCCTGGTGCGCTCCTCCACCGCCACGTTCATGATGTTCGAGACCCCGATGCCGCCGACCACCAGGGTCAGGGCGCCGACGATGCCGAGGAAGCTGCGGAAGGCGACGAAGAAGGTGTCGATGAACTTCATGCCCTCGGTGGTGTCCCACATCGTGATCGCTTCCTCGTCCGCGGGGTCGAAGCGCTGGCGCGCAGCGGCGGAAGCGACGAACTTCTTCTTCACCGCCGGCACCCGCTGCGGATCGAGGACCTGGAAGATCACGTTGTCGACGTACTTGACGCCGAACATCGCCTTGAAGGTCGTCGCCGGGATGATCGCCTTGTCCTTGTCCCGGCCGCCGTAGGAGGAGTCCTGGGCCTTCGGCCTGAGCACGCCGATGACGCGGAACGGCGTGCCGTTCAGGCGGACGAATTCGCCCACCGCCTTGCCGGGCCCGCCGAAGAGGTCCTTCTCGAGCTGATCGCCCAGGAAGACGACGCGCCGGCGGTCGGCGAGATCGAGCTCGTGGAAGAACCGGCCCCCCTCTTCGGGCACCATGTTGCGCATCTCGCCCCATTCGGCGTTGGCGCCCGAGGTGCTGGCGGCGAGGGTCTTGCTGCCCCAGCTGATCCGCGTCGTCTCCTCGTACTCCTCGCTCATGCGGTCGATCTCGGGGACCTCGCCGCGGATGAAGGCGAGATCTTCGTCGGTGAGCCGGACCGCGCGACCGCGCGGCAGGCCCTGCCACGGCCGGCTCGTGCGCGTCGGCCAGGCGATGACGATGGCGTCGCCGAGACCCTTCTGGTTGACCACGATCTGCTTGTGCAGGCCCTGGCCGAAGGCGAGCATCAGCGTTACGGCCGCCGTGCCCCAGACGATGCCGAAGACGGTCAGGAAGAGGCGCAGCTTCTGCGCCCGGATGTCGCGCAGGAACTGCTTCAGGTGGTTGCGGACGAACACGGCGTCGGCTCCTCCGTCGCCGCGTTACTCGATTTCCTTCGGCGGGCGCTGAACGACCAGGTCGCCCTCGGCGAGCCCGGCGACGACCTCCATGTTGAGGCCGTCGGAGAGGCCGATCTCGATCTCCTTCTTCACCGGCTCGGCCTCCGGCGTGGCGCCGGGGATCTCCACCGACGCCTTGCCGTCGGCGAGAGTCACCAACCGCTCCGGCACGAGCAGGATGTCGGGCTTCTCCTGGATGATGATGTTGGCGTTCGCCGAGTAGCCGGCGCGCAGCACGATGTCGCTCGCCGCGGCGTCGATGGCGGCCTCGACGTCGAACACCGTCGCGCCCTCCTTCTCGCGCGCCTTGGGCGCGATCCGGGTCAGCACCGCGGGCACTTCCTCGCCGGGCAGGGCGCCGACCTGGATGCGCACCGGCATCCCCTCGTGCAGCTTGCCGACGTCGATCTCGTCGACCGTGCCGCGGAACTCGAGCGTCCCCATGTCGGCGAGAGTCATGAGCACCGTACCCTCTTGGAAGGTGGTCAGCGGCACCACGGGATCGCCCGGATTCACTCTGCGCTCGAGCACGGTGCCGGAAGTCGAGGCGCGGATGACCGAGTCGACTGCAGGGCGCCCGACCGCGCGATCGATGCGGCCCTCCTTGATGAGCTTCAATTTGTCCTTCGCCTGCTCGAGCGAGATGCGAGCGTGGTCGAAGTCCTTCTCGCGCGCATCGAACTGGTCCTTGGCGACGATGCCGCCGGTCCACAGGCTCTTCGAGCGTTCGAGATCCTGTTGCGCTCGGTCGAATGCGACCTGCGCCAGCTCGACTTCGCGCTCGGCGCCGGCGAGCTCGAGCGGCGTCGGATCGGGCGTGATGGTGAACAGCGGCTGCCCCTGCTCCACCCGGTCGCCGACCTCGACGAACGTCCTCGAGACGATGCCCGAGATCTGCGACTTCACCTGGATCTCCTGGTCGGGAACGATCTGACCCACCGCCAGCGCCTTCTGCACGATCGTGCCGCGAGTCACCTCGACCGTCTTGAGCCCCTCCTGCTTGGCGGCGGCGTTCCGGCTATAGAGAAACAGGCCGACGGCGGCGGCGCCCAGCACCACCGAACCGACCACGACCTTCCCGGCCTTGCTCATCGTTCTCTCCTCGTCGAATCCGACGTCTCCCCTCCTTACGGCCGGAATCGGGCGAGGTTTCGAGAATTGGGGACGCGCGCCGCCTCAGGAAACCGCGCCCAGGCGCCGCAGCAGGTCCTCGGCGCCGGGATGACCCGGCTCGCGGCGCAGGGCGGCCTCGGCGTAGCGGCGCGCGCGCACGCGGTCGCCCCGGGCGAGCGCCCACTCGCCGAGCGCCGCCCACGGTTCGGCGCTCTCCGGCAGCAGCCGCTGGGCGCGGCGCAGGAAGCGCCCGGCCTCCGCGAGACGTCCGCCGCGCAGCGCGATGCCGCCGAGCGCCAGCGCCGACCACGGACTGCGCAGACGCGAGGCGTCGATCGCGGCGAGCAGCGCGCGCGCCTCGGCGCCGCGTCCCAGCCGCTCGAGCAGGGCCGCGAGGTTGTGGAGAGCGGAGACCTGCTCGGGATCCGCCGCCAGGGCGCGCCGGTAGGCCGCTTCGGCGCCCGCGAAGTCGCCGCTCCGCCGCCGCGCGACGCCGAGGTTGACCCAGCCGTCGGCCAGCTCCGCATCGAGCCGGGTCGCGATTGCCAGTCTCTCGCCGGCGAGAGCGATCTCGCCCGCCCGGATCGCCTCGGCGCCGAGGTTCGAGTAGTGGAGCGCCAGAGCGCGCCGGTCGCCGATCCGCTCGACCGTCGCGAAGTCGCGCAGCGGGCGGGCGCTGAGGTCGATCAGCGTGCGCTGAGCGCTCGTTCCCGCCGCGGCCACGACGTGGTCGGTGATCACCACCAGGTCCCCCTCGCGGTCGAAGCCCGTCGCCTCGCGGATGCGCAGGTAGTAGGCGTCGACTCCGACTTCCCTCGCCAGACGAACGAAGAGGTGAGTGAACGTCAGGCAGTTCGCGGCGCCCGAGTCCCAGGCCTCCTGGACGCTGGTCGTCGTCCCGCCGCGATGCCGGAACGGCGCTTCCGGCCGGCTCAGCAGGGCGCGCAGCAGAGCCGTGAGCCGCTCCTCGGGTCCCTGCGAGGCCCTCACCGTCTGCCGCGCCCAGGTGCGCATCGCCGCGTCGGGAAGCACCGGATCGGCGAGCTCGGCGGCGAGCCCGACGGCCGCCAGCTCCTGTGGCAGGTCGGCGAAAGGCGGCGCGGCGCTGCAGGCGATGACTGTGACGAGGAGAACGACCCCGCCCTGACATCCGCGCGAGACTCGTCGCGGGCGGCTCACTTGCGGCGGCGCAAGCGATCGAGGCCGGGGAGCGGGCCGCCTCGCGCCAAGGCGAGATAGACCGCCGCGAAGCCGGTGAAGACCGCCGTCGCCCGCAACGTCGGGTGCAGACCCGCCGTCCACGCCGCCAGCGCCCAGGCCGGCAGCGCGGCGGCGACGGCGGCGAGGAGACGGCGCAGGCTCTCGCGACGCTCGGGCACGACGCTTCCGGCGCGCCGGGCGAGCGCCCGGCCGAGCCGCGCGCGCTCGATCCAGGCGCCGACGCTGGCGCCGAGGGCGAGACCGACGGCGCCCAGCCGCAGACCGCTCGGCTGCGCCGCGGCGAAGCCCGGCAAGCGCTCCACCGGCAGGCGGTCGAGGGCGAGCATCGCCGCCACTCCGGCGGCGCCGCCGAGCGTGACGCGCAGCGCGGCGATGCGCGCCGGCGTGCGCGTGTCGCCGAGCGCGAAAAAGCTCGTCTGCAGCACGCGCGACGAGATCGACGCCGGCAAGCCCACGGCGTAGGCGGCGAGGACGGCGGCGACGAGCGCCACGTCGGCGGCGCCGAAGCGGCCGGGGAGCAGCTGGTAGACGCCCGCCACCGCGACCGGCGCGAAGGCGACCAGGCCGATCGTCGCCGGCAGGTGCAGGAATTCCGCATCGCCGAGCGCGCGTCGCGCGCGCGGCACGAGCTCGTCCGCCGTGCCCGCCGCCGAGCGCGAGAGCTCCGGCAGCGCCGCGGCCGCGATCGCCTGCCCGAAGAGCGCGACAGGCAGGAGGTAGAGCATCTGCGCGTACCCGAGCGCCGAGACCGCGCCGACCGCCAGCAGCGAGGCGAGGATCTGGTCGAGGTAGGAGGAGAGTTGCACCACGCCGCGGCCGGCGAGCGCCGGCGCGAAGGCGGCCAGCGCTTCGCGCACGCCGTCGACGGAGCGCGACAGCGAGAGGCGCAGCCCGCCGACCTCGTGCAGCACCGCCGGCAGCTGCACGGCGAGCTGCAGCACCCCGCCCGCCAGCGCGCCGAGGCAGGCGGCGAAGAGCAGGCGCTCGCCGGTGCTCGCGCGCGGGCCGGCGACGTCGAGCAGGCCCTCTCCGCCGAGCCAGAGCGCCGCCACGATCGCGGCGTTCCAGGCCACCGGCGCGACGTAGGGAAGGAAGAAGCGGCGATGGCTGTTGAGCACGCCGAGGGCCCACGCCGAGAGCACCAGCAGACCCGTCATCGGGAAGATCCAGCGCACCGCCGCGATGGCGAGCTCGTAGCGATCGACCGCCGCCTCCCCCGCCGCCACCGCCGCCGCGTCCTGGAGGTAGCCGGCGGCGAAGAGCGCGACGATCGGCCGCGCCGCGACGACGCCGAGGAGCGCCAAACCGCCGGCCACCGCGACCAGCAGGCCGAAGACGGCGCCGGCGAACCGCCGCGCCCCCTCGGCGTCGCCGCGCGCCAGGAAACGGCTGTAGACCGGGATGAACGACGCCGAGAGCGCCTGTTCGCCGAGCAGGTTCTGCAGGATGTTGGGCGCGCGCAGCGCGGTCTGGAAGACGTCGGCGTAGGCTCCGACGCCGAACGCGGCACTGGTCGCAGCCGCCCGCGCCAAGCCGGCGAAGCGGCTGATCAGGATGCCGGCGCCAACGGCCAGCGCGCCGCGCGGGCGCGCGCCGCCGGCCGCTTCGCGAGAGGCGTCGGCGCTGCTCAACGCGGCGAGACTATCGGTTCCTCTCCAGCCAAGTGGCGGCCTGCGGCCGTACGATCACCGACTCGGCGTCGAGATCGACGGCGGCGGCGAGGGCGCGCTCGTACCAGAGCCGCGCGTTGGCGCGGTCGCGCAGCCGCGCATACGCGTCGGCGAGGAGCAGGCGGATGTGCGGACGCTCGGTGTCGCTGGCGAGCAAGAGCGGCACGGCGTCCTCCGCCCGCCGGTCGTACATCGCGATGTAGGCGTCGAGGTAGGGCCGGATCCACGCGTAGTGGTCGGCGTTCGCCGCGTCGGCCGCCATCAGCGCCTTGGCCTGGTCGGCGAAGCCGTTGGCGCGCTCGATCTCGCGGCGTACGGCGGCGCAGCGCGCCTGGCCGTGCAGCGACCTCACCTGCCAGATCGTCTTCCCAGCCGCGGGCATCGCGGAGCCCTCGACGGTCTGCCAACCGCGCTGATACCACGCCTCCGCCGACACCGGGTCCCCGGTTTCGAGCAGCACACGAGCTGCGCCGTTCATCACCGCCGCCACTTCGTCCGCCGCTCCCAGCTCTCCCCACATTCGCGCCGCCTCTTCGGCGCGATCGAGGCCGGAAGGCAGCTGCCGCAGATAGCTCCGCAGATAGAGAATCCCCATCAGGGCGCGCGACCTGGCGCTCCCGGGCGGCGAGGTCGCGGCGGCGCGCTCGAGGTCCTGCAGCGCGCCGTCCGGGTCGCCGAAATAGAGGCGCGCGGTGGCTCGCCCGAGGAGCGCCGAAGCCGGCCCGCCGTCGGAACCGATGGCGTGGTTGTAGGCGTTGAACGCGGCCGTGAACGAGCCTTCTTCGCGCAAGAGGTCGCCGAGCGCGACGAGCGCGAGCGGAGAGTCGGGCGCGAGCGCGGTGGCGTGCTCGAGAGCGTCGCGCGCGCCAGCGCGATCCTGCTGGCGCAGGCGCAGCTCGGCGAGGAACCGCCAGAGGCGCGCGTCATTCGGCGCCAGCTCGGTCGCGCGCTGCGCCGCGCCCGCCGCCGCGGGCAGATCATCGGACGCCTCGGCGCGCAGCGCCGCGGCCGCGGCGACGATCCAGGAGCCCTCGGGCGCCAGCGAAGAGGCCCTCTCGGCGGCGGCCCGCCGGGCCTCGCCGCGCTCGATCATCGCCTGCAGGATCGACAGCCGGGCCACCTCCTCGGCGAGGGCCGTTCGCGCCGCTTCGACCCCTTCCCCGCGGTCCATGGCGCGCAGCGCCGCCTCGACGTCGGCGGCTGCCGCCGGCGCGGCGCACCACGATCCCGCCGCCAGCGCTCCCACGAGCGCCCAGAGCCTCTTCATTTCGCCCTCCTCGGAGCTCGGCCGAGTATACCGGCAGCGCCGAGGCGACGGCGGTGAGGACTAGAATGCTGCGACTCCGTGACTCGCCCTCGGCTCCACGTCGTCGCGCTCTCGCACCTCGACACGCAATGGCGATGGACGGTGCGCGACACGGTCGAGCGCCACCTCCCCGCCACGGTCGAAGCCAACGAGCGCCTCTTCGAGCGCTTCCCGCGCTTCGTCCTCTCTTTCGAGGGGACGTGGCGCTACCGGCTGCTCGCCGAGCATCACCCGCAGCTCTTCGCCCGCGTGCGCAGGCGAGTGGCCGAGCGCCGCTGGCACCCCTCTGGCGCCGCCGTCGAGGCCTTCGACGCGCTGCTCCCCGCGCCCGAGTCGATCGTGCGCCAGATCCTCTACGGTCGGCGCTGGCTGCGCCGCGAGCTGTCCACCGACAGCCGCGATCTGCTGCTCCCCGACTGCTTCGGCTTCCCGCGCACGCTGCCGACGCTCGCCGCGCACCTCGGCCTGGTCGGCTTCTCGACCCAGAAGCTGCGCCGCGGCCCCCTGGTGCGCGCCGCCTACGGCATTCCGTTCGCGTTCGGGCGCTGGCGCGGCGCCGACGGCGGCGAGGTGCTCGCCGCCCTCGATCCCGGCGAGTACTCGGGCCGCCTGCCGGCCGATCCGACCCGCGACCCGGAAGCGCTGGCGGACGCGCGCGCCGCGACGGCGAGCGGCGCACCCGCGATCGCCATGCGCTACGTCGGCGTCGGCGACCGCGGCGGCGCCGTGCCGACCGAGACGGCCGCGCGGCTCGAGTCGGCTCTCGACGCCGACGGTCCGCTCGAGATCCGGCACGGCCCCTCGGAGCAGATCTACCTCGAGACGACCGGCGCGGAGCGCGCCGCCCTCGCCGTGCACGACGGCGAGCTCCTCCTGCGCCAGCACGGCACCGGCTGCTACACGGCGAAGGCCGTGCTCAAACGCTGGAGCCGGCGGGTCGAAGCCCTGGCGCGCGCCGCCGAGGCGGCGGCCGTCGCCGCCCTCGCCGCCGGCCTCGCCGCGCCCCGCGGCCGCCTCGAGGAGGCGTGGACGCTCCTGCTCGCCCACCAGATGCACGACGATCTCACCGGCACCGCGATCCCAGCCGCCTACCGCTACTCGCTCGGCGACCTCGGCCTCGCCGCCAACGAGCTCGAGGAGATCCTGCTCGACGCGGTCGGAGGCGCCGCCGGCGCGCTCGACGCGACGGGGAGCGGAGCACGCCTCGTCGTGCTCTCGACCGTCGCCGCGCCGCACGAGGAGCTGCTCGAGGTCGCCGGCCTGCCGGCGGCGGCCGAGGCCGTCGTCGACGCCGAGGGCGTCGAGAGGGAGATTCAGCGGCTCGGCGGCGGCACGGCGCTCCTCCCCGTCGTCTGCCGCGGCGCCGAGCTCCAGCTGCTGCGCGCCGGAGCGCGCTCGGCGGCGGTGCGATCGCCGGCGCCGGGCGTCGAGGCCGGCGAGCGCTGGCTCGAGAGCGGGCGCTACCGGCTCGAGCTCGACGAGGCCGGCGCGCTCGCCTCGCTCGTCGACAAGCGGCTCGACCGCGAGCTGCTCTCGACGCCGGCCGCTCTCGAGCTGCTCCCCGATCGCTCGTCCAAGTACCCCGCCTGGGAGATCCTCTGGCCGGACACCGCGGGCCCGCCCCGCGCCCTCGTCGATCGCCTGCGCCGGCTCGACGTCGTCGAGCGCGGCCCGCTGCGCGCCGCGCTAGCCGTCGAGCGCTTCGCCCGCGGCGTCGTGGTGCGCGAGACGTGGCGGCTGGCCGCTGGCGGCGCCGGCGAGCTCGTCGTCGCCGACGTCGAGATCGAGTGGCGGCGGCGAGCGACGCTGCTCAAGGCCCGCTTCCCGCTCGCCGCGCGCAACCCGACGGCCGCCTACGACACGGGGCTCGACGCGATCGAGCGCCCGCTCGCGAGCGCCACGCTGTACGAAGTGCCCGCGCAGCACTGGGCGGCGATCGAGGATGCCTCCGGGAGCTTCGGCGTGGCGCTCTTCGTCGACTGCCGGCACGGCTGGGACCACCCCGACGCGGGCACGCTGCGCTCGACCTGGATCCACGCGCCGCGGGCGAGCTTCAAGTGGCGCCACCAGGCGACGCAGGATTTCGGCCTGCATCGCTTGCGCATCGCCGTCGCCGGCCTCGGCAGCGGCTCGGTGGCTGGGGGCCGGGTCGCGGCGCTCGCCGAGCGTTTCGTCCATCGCCCCCGCGCCTTTCACGTCGCCGCCGAAGTCGGCGTTCCGGGGGCGCCTCGCCGTCGCACCCTCGTTTCGCTCGCTCCTCCCCTGCGACTCCTCGCTCTCAAGCCGGCCGAAGACGGCGAGCGTGCCGTGCTACGCGTTTCGAACCCCACGCGCGACGCGCATCCGCTCACCGCCGCGTCGGAGCTCGCCGGCTTCGACGAGCTCCACCTCGCGACGGGGATGGAAGAGCGCACCGGCGAGGCGACGGAATTGCCGCCGCGGGCCGTTGCTGCGGGCGGCCTCGCGAGTTGCCTCACTGCGCCGCTGCGTTTCGCGTTGGCCGGTGCGAGAGGCGAGACGGCTGCCCTCGCCCTGCCCTGGGAGGTGCGCGGCGTGTCGGGAAATGGCGAGCGGCCGGGCGGCGACGGCTTCGACGGCCGCGGCCACTTCCTGCCGCGCGAGTTGCTGCCCCGGCAGATCGACGACACCGCCGTGCCCTTCGACCTCGGCCACCTCGCCGAAGCCGGCCACGCGAATGTCGCCGTCGCCGGCGGTCAGCTCGTCGAGCTGCCCGCGGGCACTGCCGAAGCCTGGCTGCTGGCCGCGGCGGTCGACGGCGAGCGCGCGCTGGAGCTCGAGATCGACGGCGCGCCGTTCGCCGTGCTCGTCCCGGACTGGCGCCGGCCGCTCCTTCGCGAGAGCCGGTGGCGGACGACCCTCGCCGGGCGGCGCCTCGAACCCGCCGAGCTCCTGCGGCGGCCGACGGCGTGGAGCTGCGGCCACCTGCACGACCGCCACGGCGCCGATCTGGCGGTCGAGCGCGCGACGCTCTTCGCCCTCCGCCTCCCGGTAGCGGGCGCCCGCCGCCTGCGCCTTCCCGTCTGCCCCGCGATGCGCATCTTGGCGGCGACGAGCTCGCGGCGCCCAGCCCGCCCGCTTACGCCCGCCGATCCCCCGTTCCCGGCCTGAGCGTCAGCGGGGACTGTGGTGCGGCTGGGCGGAGCGGGATGAGCCCTCTGGCTCGACGTCGATCGACACCCGCGCGCCCGGGTGCAGGCGCTGGAGATCGGCTTCGATGCGGTCGCAGATCTCGTACGCCTCGTAGACCAGAACGTAGCGGCTGATCACCAATTTCAAGTCGATGACGACCCTGCCGCCGACGCGCCGCGCGCGCAAGCCGTCGAAGGAGAGCACCGGCGGCCCTTCGGCCCGCAGCCGCGCTTCGATCGCGGCCAGCTCGTCGGCGGGCAGCGCCTCGTCGGTGGGTCCGGATACCGACTGCCGGACGGCGCGCAGGCCGGAGATCAGGATGTGCACGCTGACGGCGATCGCCAACAGCGCGTCGAGCGGCCACCACCGAGTCATCCAGGCGACGCCGAAGCCGGCGTAGACGGCGAGCGAGGTCAGCACGTCCTGGCGCACGCGCTGCGCGTCGGCGGCGAGCGCCGGCGAAGCGTGCCGGCGGCCGGTTGCCTCGAGAGAGCGGGCCAGCGCCGCGTTGGCTCCGGTCGCCGCCAGTGCGAAAGCGAGACCGACGGCGAGAGTGGGCAGCTGCGGCGTGCGGCCAAAGCGGGCGATCGCCTCGAAGACGACGACGAACGCGGCGACCACGACCAGCGCGCCCTCGATGCCCGCGGACAGCAGCTCGATCTTCCCGTGCCCAGCGGCCGAGGGGCCCTCCTCGGCGCCGCGCACGGAGTGGCTCACCGAGGCCGTCGCGATGAGCCCGGCGACGACGTTGACGACCGATTCGGCGGCGTCTGCCAGCAGCGCCAGCGACTCCGTCCGCCACGCCGCGTAGCCCTTGAGCGCCAGCGCCACGAGGCCCACGGTCACCGCCACGAGACCGGCGCGGAACGGCTCGCGCGCTGCCGGGGCGGTCACGGCGCGCCCCACGACGTGCCGCGCCGGCGCGCTCGCCGCACCCGATCCGACGCGCGGGTTCCTCTCGCTCGACGCTCCATGCCGGAGGAGGGATTCTCCGCGACCGCGGCTCAGAAGAACAGACCCGAGCTCTCCAGCCGCTCGACGATCTCGACCTCGCGGATCCGCCACACGCCGTCGTCCTCGACCCACAAGAGGCGGGCGCGGAAGGTCTCGATTCCCGACCCGCCGCGGCCTTCCCCGGCGACGCGAAAGACGGCGCTCATCTCCGCCGTGCGGTTGGCGCGCACCACCAGCTCGCGGTCGGTGGCCGCGACCTCGACCCGGCTCGAGCCCGCGCGATAGCGATGGATCATGCCGGCGAGCTCGCGCGCGTCGCGGAACGATCCGCCGTAGGGCTCGGCCCGCACCAGCATGTCGGCCGCGAAGGAATCGAGGATCGTCTGCGTCTTGCCGAGGAGCGCGAGCGCGCTGTCCGGGCCGGACTTCTCGCAAGCCGCGACGAGGGCGTCGAGCCGGCGGTCGATGCGCCGGCGATCGCTCGACCACCAGAGCCAACCGGCGAGCGCCACGAGCGCCAGCGCCGCGACCGCGAGGAGCCGCTTCACTCGCCGAATCCTACGTCAGCGCCCCGCCCCGCCCACCGATCGAGGCCGGAGTCGAAACCTGCGTCCGCCCGGCGCGTAGGGGCTCTCTGGAGGTGCGTCCATGGCTCGCCGACTCGCTCTCGCTTGCTGTCTCGCCGCCGCCTTGTCGCTGCCGTATCCGACGCTCGCCGACCCCGGCGCCAAGTTCGAGCTCGAAGTCGAGGGCGAGGACGGCGAACAGGTGCGGGTCGCGGTCGCCACGGGCTGGCTGTCGGCGCTCGTCCGTCACTCTTCGATCGACTGCGACGGCAGCGACGACCGCCGGACCCGCCGCATGGCCGCGGAGCTCGACCGCCGTGGCGAGGGCGGCGTCTACGAGTTCGAGGATCGCGACGGCAATCGGGTGGTCGCCCGCCGCAGCCGCGGCCGCCTCATCCTCGAAGAGGTCGACGACGACGGCGATCGCGCCGTCGTCGAGATGCCCTGGGTGCTCGCCGAGTGCCTGATGCTCGGGCGCGAGCCGGCCGGCGGTCTCGCGGAGTGGCTGGCCGAGGAGGGCTTTTCGCTCCGCATCGAGGCGCGCGACGGCGAGGGCCGCGTACGTATCTCCTTCGACTGAACGCAGGGCGCCGCCTCGGCCGCCTGGACGGGGGCGCCCGCGGCGCGCGTCGCCGGAGCGTCAGACGAGCTTGGCGTCGAGCGTGATCTCCACCGCGGCGAGCGCCTTCGACACCGGGCAGTTCTTCTTCGCGCCCGCGGCCTGCTCGGCGAACGTCGCGGCGTCGATGCCGGGCACCGCGGCTTCACAGCGGAGGTCGATGCGCGAGATCTGCGCACCGCTCTCGCCGACGCTCAGGTGCACCTCGGCGGTCGTCGCGATGCGCTCGGGCGGGAAGCCGGCGCGCCCCAGCGCGCCGGCGAGCGCCATCGAGAAGCAGCCGGCGTGCGCCGCGCCGACGAGCTCCTCCGGGTTGGTGCCCGGCTCGTCCTCGAACCGCATCCTGAAGGTGTACCTGCCCTCGAAGGCTCCGCTGCCCACCTTGAGCCATCCGTCGCCGTCCTTCAGCCCTCCGCTCCAGATTGCGCTCGCCGTGCGTGCTGGCATGGTCTCTCTCCCCGAGGATCGAGCGCTCAGAGAAGGCGGAGGCGGAGCGCGGCGCCGATCGTCAGCGCGTCGGTATCCACCTCTTCCAGCTCTTCGAAGGCGTCGACCCGGTAGTTGGCGTTGATGTCGAGATGCAGGCGCGGCAGCAGGAGGATGTCGAGCCCGGCGCGTGCCGCGTACCACGGATCCGACCACTCGTCGCCGGAGGCGAAGCCGTCGCTCTGGGTGACACCGACGCCGACGCCGGCATAGACCAACCGGCCGACCAGCACGTAGATCTGCGGCGCGTAGGCCGACTCCGTGGTGCCGCCGAAGCCGTCCGGGTAGTATTCGACGTCGGCCTCGAAACGCAGCAGGCCCCCGGGCAGGTACTGGTAGGAGACGACCGTCGCGTAGCCCTCGTCCTCGATGTCGTTGAGGTCGTCGAGGTCGTCGACCGTCTTCCAGTAGTGGTAACCGAAGCCGATTCGATGCTCGCCCGCTGCGGCGAGCGCCGGAATCGCCGCGGCCAGCATCGCCGCCAGTGCTGCTCGCCGCCATCCCCTGCCCATCATCTCGCTCGCTTTCTCTCCCATCGCCCCGCGACAGAAGAGGATAGCAGCCGGCCGCGTGATCCGGCTGAGCCCGCCGCCCGCCTTGGCGAAGAGTCGGTGGCGATCGGCAGCGCTCCCTCGGCCTCCGGGTTAGGATCGCGACGACCTCGGGAGTCTCATGTCGACCCTCGCCAACAAGACCCTCTTCGTCACCGGCGGCTCGCGCGGCATCGGGCTCGCCATCGCCAGGCGCGCGGCGGCCGACGGCGCCCGCGTGGCGCTCGTCGCCAAGACGACTCGCCCGCACCCCAAGCTCCCCGGCACGCTCTATACCGCCGCCGCCGAGGTCGAGCAGGCCGGCGGCAAGGCGCTGCCGATCGCCTGCGACATCCGCTCCGACGAGCAAGTCGCCGAGGCGGTCGAGAAAACGGTCGGCGCCTTCGGTGGCATCGACATCCTGGTTAACAACGCCTCGGCGATCTCGCTGACCGGCACGCTCGAGACGCCGATGAAGCGCTTCGACCTCATGTTCGGCGTCAACGTACGCGGCACCTTCCTCTGCTCGCAAGCGTGCCTGCCGCACCTGCTGCAGGCGGCGAATCCCCACATCCTCAACCTCGCGCCGCCACTCGACGTGCGCGCCAAGTGGTTCGCGGGCCACGTCGCCTACTCGATGTCGAAGTACGGCATGTCGATGTGCGTCCTCGGCATGGCCGAGGAGTTCCGCGACCGCGGCTTGGCGGTCAACGCCCTGTGGCCGCGCACGTCGATCGCCACGGCCGCGATCACCATGATCGGCGGCGAGGAGATGAGCCGGCGCAGCCGCAAGCCCGAGATCGTCGCCGACGCCGCGCACTGGATCCTGACCCGGCCGGCGCGCGAATGCAGCGGCAACTTCTTCGTCGACGACGAAGTGCTGGCGAGCGCCGGCGTCACCGATCTCGACCGCTACGCCGTCGAGCCCGGCCAGCCGCTCTTCCCCGACTTCTTCCTCGACTGAGACTCCCGGGGCCCGCGATGAGCGACTCGACCAACGTCAACGCCACGCAGCCGCTGCGGCTGGTCGATCAGCGCACGATGGAGAGAATCTTCGCCGTCACCGACGCCGCCGGCATCGACCGCGAGGCGCTGCGCGTGCCGCTCGCCGGCGAGGGCGAGGGCCGCGTGCACCGCACGCCCGGCGGCGAATGGGAGATCGTCGTTCCGGCCTCCGCCGATCTCGCACCGTTCATCGAGCGCCTGGCGCGCGCCGTCGGCGGCGGCTGAGGACCCGACGATGGCCACCGCCGCGACCGCGATCCGCCGCAGCGCCTGTCCGCTCGACTGCCCCGATGCCTGCAGCCTCGATGTCACCGTCGAAGCTGGCCGCGTGCGGCGCGTCGAGGGCGCGGCCGACCGCAACCCGCTCACCGCCGGTTTCATCTGCTCGAAGGTCCGCAGGCTGCCCGAGCACGTGCACGGCGACGAGCGCGTCGCGCGGCCGCACCAGCGCGTCGGCCCGAAGGGCGCCGGCGCCTTCGCACCCATCGGCTGGGACGAAGCGCTCGAGCTCGTGGCGCGCCGTCTCGCCGAGGTCCGCGACCGCTGCGGCGGCGAGGCGATCCTCCCTTACTCCTACGGCGGCTCGAACGGCCTCCTCACCCAGGACACGACCGACGCGCTGCTCTTCCGCCGGCTCGGCGCTTCGCGACTGGCGCGCACCGTTTGCGCGGCGCCGAGCGGCCGCGCCGCGATGGGGCTCTACGGCAAGATGGAGGGCGTCGCCCTCGGCGACTACGAGCACGCGCGGCTCGTCGTCGTCTGGGGGATGAACCCGCACGCCTCTGGGATCCACCTCGTGCCACCGATCCAGCGCGCGCGCGAACGCGGCGCACGGCTGGTGGTCGTCGATCCCCGGCGCATCCAGCTCGCCGCGCAGGCCGACCTCCACCTCGCGGTGCGCCCGGGCAGCGACGTCGCCGTGGCGCTGGCGGTGGTCCGCGAGCTCTTCGCCAGCGGACGAGCCGACCTCGATTTCCTGTCCGCCCACGCCGTCGGCTGGGAGGAGCTGCGTGCGCGCGCCGAGCCGTGGACGATCGAGTGCGCGGCCGAGGTCGCCGGCCTCGCGGCGGACGACCTGCGGCGCTTCGTCGCGGTCTACGCCGACTCGTCGCCGGCGGTCGTCCGCTGCGGCTGGGGCCTCGAGCGCAACCGCAACGGCGGCTCGGCCGTCGCCGCGGTGCTCGCGCTGCCCGCCGTGGCGGGCAAGTTCGGCGTCCGCGGCGGCGGCTACACGATGTCCAACTCGGCGGCGTGGAAGTTCGATGCTTCGTCGATTGCCGGGCGCGAGCCCGCGACGCGGCGGATCAACATGAATCGCCTCGGCGAGGCGCTCACCGCGCTCGCCGATCCGCCGATCGAGGCGCTCTTCGTCTACAACTCGAACGCGCTCGCCACCACCCCCAACCAGAGCCTGGTGCGCCGCGGCCTCGAGCGCGAGGACCTCTTCACCGTCGTCTTCGACGCCGTGTGGACCGACACTGCGCGCTACGCCGACGTCGTGCTGCCGGCGACCACCTTCCTCGAGCACCGTGAGCTCGCCCGCGGTTACGGCGCCTACGTGCTGCACGAGATCGAGCCGGTGATCCCGCCGGTGGGAGAAGCGCGCCCGAACTACGAGGTGTTCGCCGAGCTGGCCGTGCGCACGGGCCTGGCGCGGCCGGATGAGATCCCGAGCGAACGCGAGGCGGTCGATCGCCTGCTCGACTCGACCGGGCGCGGTCGAGCGCTGCGCGACGCCCTCGCCGCGCAGGGCTATGCCGAGCCGCTGAACGGCGGCGCTCCCGTGCAATTCGTCGACGTCTTCCCGCGCACCGCCGATCGCAAAATCCACCTGGCGCCCGACGAGCTCGACGCCGAGGCGCCCCGCGGCCTCTACGCCTTTCAGCCCGACCCGGCGACCGCCGAGTTCCCGCTCGCGCTCGTTTCGCCGGCGACCAACCGCACGATCTCGTCGACTCTCGGGCAGCTGCGCCGCGATCCGGCGCGCTTGGCGATTCATCCTGTCGACGCCGGCGCGCGCAGCATCGCCAGCGGCGATCGCGTGCGAATCTGGAACGCGCTCGGCGAGGTCGTGACGCGCGCCCGCGTCAGCGACGCGGTGCGCACGGGCGTCGTCGAGCTGCCGAAGGGGCTGTGGGCCCGCCACACCGAGAACGGCGCCACCGCCAACGCCCTGGCGCCCGACTCCTTCACCGACCTCGGCGACGGCGCCTGCTTCAACGACGCTCGCGTCGAGGTGGAGCGGCTCGCCCAGTGAGGCGCGGACGGCGCTAGCGGGTGCGCCGCCAGTACACCGTGAAACCGCCGCGGCGCGCTGCGGCGCTCTCGAAGGCGGCGAGCAGCCAGGTCGCTCCCGACTCCTCGCGGATCACCGGCTCGCTCGGGAAGCGGCAAGCGCCGGCCGGGCATTCGCGGCCGGGCAGGCAGTCCTCGCTCCGGCCGTTGCCGCCCGCCGCCTCGAAGCGGAAGCCGACGTAGCGCGCGTTGGCCGGCAGGTCCACCACCATCACCGCGCAACCGCCCGGCAGCGACGCCGCGAAGCCGACGAGATCGGCGCGGGAGAGCGACGCCAGCCGCGCCGCCAGATCGCTCGGGCAGCCCGCTCCCCCCGCCGCGATCTCGCTCTCGGCGAGCAGTGCCGATTCGCCGGGGCGGCATTCGTAACAGGCGCGCGCGATCGGCGCCGCCGCCATGACCCGCGCCGCCGGTGCCGCGGGCCTGGCCGGTGGTGCGGGAACCCGCGGCGTCGGCGGCGCCGACTCGGACGCGGGAACTGGCGCCGCCGGGGTGGGCAGCGGAGCGGCAGTGGGAGTTGGCAGCGCCGGCGCGGTCGCGGCGGTCGGTGGCGCCGGCGCCCTCTCCGCTGGCACCGACGCCGGACTCGGTGGGCCGGGAGGCGGCGCGGCCGGCGCCGGAGCGGACGGCGGCGCGACGTGCGCTGGCGCCGCCGGAGCCGCGGGAGCCACGCCGGCTCTGGCCGGCGGGGCGGGCGCCGCGCGCTCGACCCGCACCGGCGCTGGCGGGGCGCCGCGGGAGCGGGCGATGCGCACGCGCATCGTCGACACCGCCCCGGGCACGTTGTGCTGCGAGGCGAGAACGATCTCCGGCTTCTCGTCGCCGGCGAGGGCGATCTCGGCGCGAAAGCTCATGTATCCCGGCTTGCGCACCTCGAGCGCCCAGCGGCCGGGCAGCAGGCCGCCGACCGCGAGCCGGCCCTTGGCATCGGTGAGCATGGGGGCGGGACCGCCCAGCTCCCGCCCCGCGTACTCGAGCACGACCTCGGCGCCGGCCAGGCCCCGCCCCTTGGCGTCCTCGACCCGCACCTCCAACTCCTCGGGCCCCCGCCACTCCTGGCCCGCCGCCGGAGCGGCGAGGGCAACGAGTGCGCTGCCGAGGAGGAGCCCGCCCGCCCGGCGATTCATGTCCGAAGTGTAGCCGCAGGCGCCGGCGCCGGCCACACCCTGCTCACAGGCGGTCGGGCGACGGCACCGGCAGGACGGCGCCGTCGTGCTCGGGCTCGGGGGTGAAGTCCTCGCCCGGGTTGACGAAGCGGTCGCTCTCCAACCGGTACTGGCGGTCGTACAGCTCGCGGTAACGCCCGCCGAGCGCCAGCAGCGCCGCGTGCCGGCCGCGCTCGACGACCCTCCCCTCCTCCACGACCAGGATCTGATCGGCGCTGCGAATCGTCGACAGCCGGTGCGCGATGACGAACGTCGTCCGTCCGGCGCGCAAGCGCGCCAGGCCGTCCTGGATCATCGCCTCGCTCTCCGAGTCGAGGCTCGACGTCGCCTCGTCGAGGATGAGGATCGCCGGGTCGGCGAGCACGGCGCGCGCGATCGCCACGCGCTGACGCTGCCCGCCGGAGAGCTTGACGCCGCGCTCGCCGACGATGGTGTCGTAGCCCTTCTCGAAGCGCTCGACGAACTCGTCGCAGTGCGCGACGCGAGCGGCGGCGACGATCTCCTCGCGCGAGGCGGCCGGCAGCGAGTAGGCGATGTTCTCGGCGATCGAGCCGTCGAAGAGGAAGTTCTCCTGGAAGACTGCGCCGAGGTGCCGCCGGTACTCGCGCAGGCGCAGCGTGGCGAGGTCTTCGCCGTCGACGAGGATCCGGCCGCGCTGCGGATGGTGGAACGCGAGAAGCAGCCCGAGGATCGTGCTCTTGCCCGAGCCCGAGGAGCCGACCAGCGCCGTCGTCGTCCCTGCCCGCGCCGCGAACGAGATGCCGCGCAGAACCGGCTGGCCCGCTTCGTAGGCGAACTCGACATCCTCCAAGGCGACGTCGCCGCGCAGCATCGCCACCGGGCGCTTGTCGCCGTCGTCGGCCTCCTCGGTGGCGCGGCCGAAGATCTCGCGGATGCGGTCGAGACCGGCGAAGGCCTCGGTGAGCTGGGTGCCGATCGCCGCGATCTCGGCGATCGGCTGCACCAGCATGCCGGTGAACAAGACGTACATGGCGAGATCGCCGAGCGTCATCTCGCCGCTCTGGATCGCCCGCGCTCCGAAGACGATGAGGAGCGTGCCGACGATGCCGAGAAGGGCCGTCGACGACGCCGTCACCGCCGAGACGCCGGTCATCGTGCGGCGGATGTTGTGGAAAAGCCGGTCGGCGCCGCGGCCGAAGATGCGCTCTTCCTCCGGCTCGGCGGTGTAGGCCTTGACGACGCGCACGCCGCCCATCGATTCGCCGAGGCGGCCGGTCACTTCCGCCTGAATCTTGCTGCGCTCGCGGAAGATCGGCCGCAGGCGGCGGAAGGCGTAGGCGAGACCGCCGCCGAAGGCCCCCACCACGACGATGTTGACCAGCGTCAGCTGCCAGTTGAGCCAGAGCAGCACGCCGAAGGCCAGGCCGGCGGTGAGAAAGCCGCCGGCGAGCTGCACGAGGCCGGTGCCGACCAGGTTGCGGATCCCCTCCGCGTCGCTCATCACGCGCGTGATCAGCTCGCCGCTCTTCGTCGAGTCGAAAAAGCTCGTCGGCAGCCGCAGCACGTGCGCGTGCAGCCGCTTGCGCATCTCGGCGATCTCGCGCTGCGCCGCCACGCCGAGCAGCTGCGACAGCGCGAACGAGGTCGCCGCCTGCAGAATCGTCGCCGCGCCGGCGGCGAGGGCGATCGGCAGCAGCAGCTCGAAGCGCGCCTTGCCGAGCACCTCGTCGATGAGGTACTTCGAGGAGGCCGGCAGCACCAGGCCGGCGAGCCGGCCGACGACGAGCAGGCCGAAGGCGACGAGCAGCCGCCGGCGATGGCGCCAGACGAGCTCGCGCGCCTCGCGCCAGGCCTGGTCGTAGCGGATCTTCTTCTTCTCGGCCAGCGGCGTCTCCTCAGCCCCGCAGCAGTGGCAGCGCCGTCACCACCGAAGCGACGACGGCGAGCAGCGAGGCGACGAGGCCGGCGAGGCCAGCGAGGACGTGCGCCGGCTTCTCCTCGCGCAGGGGATCGAGGATCCGCGCCACCAGCCAGCCGGTGGCGAAGCCGCCGGCGTGCGCCCAGTTGTCGATGCCCGGGAAGACGACGCCGAAGACGACGCCGATCGCCACCCACTTCCACACCATCTGGCGCAGTCCGCTCTGGCCGGTGCGCTGGCCGTAACAGACGAGCGCGCCGAAGAGGCCGAAGAGCGACGCCGAGGCGCCGATCGTGCGCATGCCGCCGTGCAGGAAGAACGGCAGGCCGGGCGCGGCGAGCGCCACCAGCGAAGTGATGGCGAAGCCGCCGACGCCGGCGGCGAGGTAGATCAGCAGCAGGCGTCCCGTGCCGTAGAGCCGCGCCACGGCCGGCGCCAGATCGCGCACCCACATCAAATTGAAGCCGATGTGCAGCAGCCCGCCGTGCAGCCAGCCGGCGGAGAGCACCGTCCACCACCGCCCGTAGCCGAAGACCGGCTCGGCGCCGCTGCCGCCGAGCAGGAAGAGCGCCGGCCAGCTCGGCGCCAGTAGTCCGGTCAGCCCGCGCGGCTGGAGCGCGCCCGGCGAGAGCAGGAGCGAAATCACGTAGAACGCGGCGCAGCCGACGAGCAGCAGATTGGCGAGCGCGAGGTCGCCGCCGAGCCGGCGCAAGGCGGGCCCGAATCCGAAGAGCGCCGGATTGCGCGCGCCACAGCTAAGGCAGACCGCGTCGCGCACTCCGACCAGCCGTCCGCAGGACGGGCAGATCGTCGAGCCGTGTCGTTGTCTTCCGAGCATGAGATCGAGCGACGAGGGCTCCCGCGCGCCGTGAGCTCCCGGGCGCGGGCGGTGTCTGCTCTCCGCCTAGCGTTTCTCGGCGTAGGCGACGAGGCCCTGCGTCTCGCCCTCCTGCGACGCCAGCGCGATGTTGAGCGACCGGCTGCCCGCTCTCGCCGTCAGGTTGCCGCCCGTCGCCGTCTCCGACCGCAGGCTCGACTTCTCGACCTCGAAGCCGGCCGCTTCGAGCTCGCGCTCGTAGAAGGCTAGGACCTCGTCCGCCGAGTCCGCGGTGTGGATGGTGAAGGTGCCACTGAGCTCGCCCGGCGCTTGGACGGTCGAGAACGACTCGGCGCGGCCGCCCGGATAGCGGGGCACCCAGGCGGGCACCGCGTCGGCGTCGGCGCCGAAGACCATCTCGCGATCGTCCGACGCGACGCGCAGGCGACCCGGCTCGCCATCGCCGCCCTCGTCGGCGTCGATCGCGATGCGCTCGCCCTCGGACTCGAACGAGACCTTGCCCAACTTGAGATCCTCGGCGTTGAAGGTCACCACCTTGCCGGTGCGCTTCTCGCGCAGCGTGATCGTACCCGCCTCGGGGTCCGAAGTGAGGACCTCGACCTCGGGGTTCAGCCGCATCATCAGCTCGACGGCCTTGACCGCGGCCGCCTCCGGATCCTTCTCGACGTCCTCGATGAACCCCTTCGCCTTCTGGAAGAAGAAGGCGCTGACGACGAAGCAGCCGCCGGCGAGCAGCAGCAGAGCCAGAAGGCAGCCGATCGCGATCTTGGCGCCGGTCGACAAGCCCTGCTTGGGAGCGGCGGCGCCGGGGACGGCGGGCGGGGGCGGCGGAACGACGGGCTCGGACATCGGATGGGCTCTCCTCGCAACGAACGAGAGGACGACGAGATTAGCACGCGGCCCGGCTCCGGCCGGCGCTCAGCCGCCGACCGGCGCGTCGGGCAGCTCGTTGGCGTCGTCGCTGCGCCGCCGCGGTCCGTGCTCGGCGACGAGCTCGCCGGCGCGGCGAAGGGCATCGAGCATCGCCTGCTCGGGGCGCGAGCGCTTCATGGTCGCGGCGATCTCGCTCGCCAGCCGCTCCCACACCGGCGGCGGCACGGCGCGGTAGACGCCCTCGTCGGCGAGAATCTCGACGCGCCGCTCGAAAAGCGAGACGTAAATCAGCACGCCCGTGCGGTCGCGCGTACGGAACACCTCGTTGGCGAGGAAGGCCGCGCGAGCGCCGGCGGCCGTCCGCGCGGCGAGCTCCTCGCCGCCCGCCAGCGCCCGGCGCAGCGCCGGCCAACGCGCGGCGAGCGCCGCGGCGAGCGCGCCCGCTGCGATCCAGGCGAGGGGTGCGACAGGCGCCAACGCGCTCCAGCCCGCCAGCTCGGGCGCCAGCGCGTGCACGACGCCGCCGGCGACGGCGCCCGCTGTCGCCCCGCGCCAGTCGGCGATGCGATACGCATCGGAGCGCGCGACGAGCACCGGCACGAGCTCGGCGCCGCTCGTCCGCTCGACGCCCTCGACGGCGCGACGGATCGACTCGCGCTGCGCGTCGGCGAGCGGATCGGAGCGCATGGCGCGAGTCTACCCACACGCGCTCCCGGGCGAGCACGCGCGCCGCCCGCCGCTCCCCGGCCGCACGCCGCGCACCGTCCGACCGCCGCAGCGGGTGCTAGAGTTTCCGCTCGCGCCGCGGTGATCCGGCGCTCCGCAGCTGGAGGCTCGCATGGCGACGCTCACCACGCCACGCAAGTGGTCGGTCGAGGACTCCCTCGACCTCTACAACATCCGCCAGTGGGGCAACCGGTACTTCTCCGTCAACGAGAAGGGGCGGCTCATCGTGCAGCCCGGCGGGCCCGGCGCCGACGCTCTCGACCTCTCGGAGTTGGTCGCCGAAGTGCGCCGTCGCGGCATCGCCCCGCCCCTGCTCATCCGCTCCTCGGAGATCCTCCGGGCGCGCGTCGAGGAGCTCAACGAGTCGTTCCGCCGCGCCATCGCCGAGTACGGCTACCGGGGTACCTACCGCGGCGTCTACCCGATCAAGGTCAACCAGGAGCGCTACGTCGTCGAGACGCTGGTGGAGGCCGGCCGGCCTTACAGCTTCGGCCTCGAGGCCGGCTCCAAGCCCGAGCTGCTCGCCGTCATGGCGATGCTCGACGACCCCGAGGCGCTCGTCGTCTGCAACGGCTACAAGGACGAGGAGTACGTCGAGACGGCGCTGCTCGCCTCGAAGCTCGGCCTGCACGTCGTCCTCGTCGTCGAGAAGTTCTCGGAGCTGGACCTCATCGCCGACCTCTCCGAGCGCACCGGCATCCGGCCGGCGATCGGCATGCGGTCGCGGCTCTCGGCGCGCGGCGCCGGGCACTGGGAGGCCTCCGGCGGCGACCGCTCGAAGTTCGGCCTCAGCTCCCGCGGCCTGGTCGAGGCGCTCAGGCTGCTCGACGAGCGCGGCCTGCTCGACTGCGTGCAGCTCCTGCACTTCCATCTCGGCAGCCAGGTGTCGTCGATCCGCAATGTCAAGGAAGCGCTGCGCGAGGCGGCGCGAACTTACTGCGAGCTCTACAAGCTCGGCGCCCCGCTCGGCTACCTCGACGTCGGCGGCGGCCTCGGCATCGACTACGACGGCTCGCAGACCAACTTCAGCTCGTCGATGAACTACACGCTCCAGGAGTACGCCAACGACGTCGTCTTCGGCACCCTCGAGCAGTGCGACGCCGACGGCGTGCCGCACCCGACACTGGTCTCGGAATCGGGGCGGGCGCTGGTGGCGCACCACGCCATTCTCGTCGTCGACGTGCTCGGCGTCGGCGAGTTCCGCGTCGGCCAGCTCCCGGAGCGGCTCCCCGAGGAGACGCCGACGCCGATCCGCTATCTGCACGACACCTATCGCGAGGTCAGCCGCAAGAACCTGCTCGAGGCCTACCACGACGCCGTCGGCTACCGCGACGAGATCCTCTCGCTCTACAACCTCAATCACCTGACGCTCACCGAGCGCGTGCTCGGCGAGGACATCTACTGGGCGCTGAGCCTCAAGATCCTGCGCCTGCTGCGCGAGTCGAACGAGACGCCCGAGGAGCTCGAGGGTCTGGAGCGCCAGCTCGCCGACATCTACTTCTGCAACTTCTCCGTCTTCCAGTCGCTCCCCGACGCGTGGGCGATCGACCAGCTCTTCCCGGTGGTGCCGATCCATCGCCTCGACGAGGAGCCGGCGCGCCGCGCCGTTCTCGCCGACATCACCTGCGACTCGGACGGCAAGATCGAGAGCTTCATCGATCGCCGCGACGTCAAGCCGGTGCTCGAGCTCCACCCGCTCGGCGACGACGATTACTACCTCGGCATCTTCCTCGTCGGCGCCTACCAGGAGATCCTCGGCGACCTGCACAACCTCTTCGGCGACACCAACACGCTGCACGTCAGCATCCCGCCGGGCGGCGGCTACCACATCGACCACGTGCTGACCGGCGACAACGTCGCCGACGTGCTCAAGTACGTGAGCTACGACCGCGCCGATCTCGTGACGCGCGTGCGTCAGGCCGCCGAACGCGCCCTGCGCGCCGGCAAGCTGACCTTCGAGGAGTCGCGCCACCTGCTGAAGGCCTACGAGCAGGGGCTCGCCGGCTACACCTACCTCGAGCGCGAGTGACCGTCGGCGAGACCACGGCGGGGGAAAGCGGCGGCCCGCGCCCGCTCGAGCCGCGCCCGCGGGCCGCGGGTCTCCTCCTCCACCCCACCTCTCTGCCCGGCCGCGGGCCGATCGGCGACCTCGGCCCGGCCGCCCACGCCCTGCTCGACTGGCTCGTGGCGGCCGGTCTCTCCCACTGGCAGGTCCTCCCCGTCGGCCCGACCGGCTACGGCGACTCGCCTTACGGCGCCCTCTCCTCGTTCGCCGGCAACCCCCTCCTCGTCTCGCCCGAGCGCCTCGCCGCCGCCGGCCTCGGCACGAAAGACGATTCCTTTCCTTCCAGGGGCTCCGTCGCCGCTGAGAACTCGGCCGTCGACTTCGCCGCCGCGCGCGCGGAAAAGCAAAGGTTCCATCGAAGGGTTTGGGCACGCTTTCGGACACGTGCATCGGCCGAGCTCACCCTTCAATGGAAGTCTTTCAGGGAAGGCCCTGCACGCTCGTGGCTCGCCGACTGGACCGAATACGCCGCTCTGAAGGAGAAGAACGGAAACCGACCCTGGCTCGAATGGGATCGCGAGCTGCGCGATCGCGAGCCGGCCGCGATGGCGAGGGCGCGCAAGGAGCTGGCGGGCGAGATCGAGTTCCACGCTTTCGAGCAGCTCCTCTTCTCGCTCGAGTGGAGCGAGCTCCTCGCCGAGGCCGCCGCGCGTGGCGTCCGCCTGATCGGCGATCTGCCGATCTATCCCGCGCTCGACTCGGCCGACGTCTGGGCGCGGCGCGAGCTCTTCGAGCTCACCCGCGAGGGGCGTCCCGCCCGCATCGCCGGCGTGCCGCCCGACTACTTCGCCGCCACCGGCCAGCGCTGGGGCAATCCGCTCTACCGCTGGGAGCGCCACGGCGCCGACGGCTACGCCTGGTGGGTCGCGAGGCTGCGGCGTCAGCTCGAGCTCTTCGACTTGGTTCGCCTCGACCACTTCCGTGGCTTCGTCGCCTACTGGTCGGTGCCGGCGCGGGCCAAGACCGCGGCCGCCGGCAAGTGGGTGCCGGGGCCGGGCCGCGCGCTTTTCGACGCCTTCGCCCGCGAGCTCGGCGCGCTGCCGCTCCTCGCCGAGGACCTCGGCGAGATCGACGAACCGGTGCACGCGCTGCGGCGCGAGCTCGCTCTGCCCGGGATGCGCGTGCTGCAGTTCGGCTTCGGCGACGAGGACAGCTGGCACGCGCCGCACCGCCACGCTCCGGACACCGTGGTCTACACCGGGACGCACGACAACGACACGGCGCGCGGCTGGCTCGCCTCGGCGCCGTCGGCGGCGAAGCGCCGAGCCCTCGCCTACCTCGGCTGCGGCGAGACCGCTTTCCCCTGGGCGATGGTGCGCGCGGCGCTGACTTCGGTCGCCGAGCTCGCCGTCGTGCCGCTGCAGGACCTCGTCGGCCTCGGCGCGGAGGCGCGCCTCAACACGCCGGGCCGCGAATCGGGCAACTGGAGCTGGCGGGTGCGCGCCAACGAGATCCCCGATGATCTCGCGGCGCGCGTACGTGAGCTGGCCGGAGTAGCGGCGCGGCGTCCGCCGCTGCCTCCCGCCCGCCCGCCCGCCGCTCTCGCCGCCGTGGCGAAGCCGCATTGACCCTCGCGCCGCGCCGCTGCTAGAAAGCCGCCGTGCCCTCGCTGCCCACCAACTTCGGCCTGCTGCCCGCGGTGCAGTCGGACTACCGCTCGGCGCGCGCCGTGGTCCTGCCGGTGCCGTTCGAGCGCACCGTCTCCTACGGTCACGGCACGGCCGCCGGGCCCGCCGCCATCCTGCGCGCCTCGCAGGCGATGGAGCTCTACGACGACGAGCTCGCCGGCGAGACGGCCGAGATCGGCATCGCCACCGAGCCGCCTTACCTGCCCGAGGCGTTCGACATGGCGACGGCGATGGCCGAGCTCGAGGCCGAGTGCAAGCGCCACATGGACGCCGGCAAGCTCCTCGTGACCCTGGGCGGAGAGCACAGCCTGACGATCGCCGCGGTGCGCGCCGCGCGGCGGGTCTTCGGCGAGATCGGCGTCGTCCAGTTCGACGCCCACGCCGACCTGCGCGACGGCTACGAGGGCACGCCCTATTCGCACGCCAGCGTCATGCGGCGCATCTTCGACGAGGAGATCCCGTCGCTGCCGATCGGCATCCGCTCGCTCTCCAAGCCCGAGGCCGAGTTCGCCATGGAGGCCGGCATCCCGATCGTCTGGGGCCACGAGATGGACAGCGTCGAACCGCGCCTCGACGCCCTGCTCGCCATGCTCCCGGAGAGCGTCTACCTGACCTTCGACATCGACTACTTCGATCCTGCGCTCGTACCGGCCACCGGCACGCCGGAGCCCGGCGGCGGCGCCTGGTACCCGACCCTGCGCCTGCTCTCGCGGATCTTCGAGGCGAAGCGCGTGGTGGCGATGGACGTCGTCGAGCTCGCCCCCATCGGCGGCCATCCCGCCTCCGACTTCGTCGCCGCCAAGCTCGTCTACAAGTGCCTCGGCTACTGGGCGCGCGCCGGCGGCTTCCGCGGCTGAATTCGGAAGTTCACGCCGCTCGCGATGCGATAGCCTCCGGTCGGGAGTGAAGCAAAGCGATGGAAATCCGTGACCTGGTCCTGATCGACGGCGTGCGCACGCCGATGGCCGAATTCAACGGTCCCTTCTCGGAGATCTCCGCCAACGATCTCGGCGCCCACGCGGCGCGGGCGCTCTTCGCGCGCACGGGCCTCGATCCGGCGATCGTCGACCACGCGGTGGTCGGCAATGCGCTGCAGACCTCGGGCGACGCCATCTACGGCGCCCGCCACGTCGCTCTCAAGGCCGGCGTGCCGAAGGAGGTGCCGGCGCTCACCGTCAACCGCCTCTGCGGTTCGGGGATCCAGGCGATCCTCTCCGGCGCGCACCTGATCCTCGCCGGCGAAGCGACGACCTGCCTCGTCGGCGGAATGGAGAACATGTCGCAGGCGCCGTTCGTCGTGCGCGGCGCGCGCAAGGGCCTGCGCCTCGGCCACGCCAAACTCGAGGACCTGCTGACGGAGTCGCTGCTCGACGGCTTCTGCGGCTTCTACATGGCGCAGACCTCGAACAACCTCGCCGACGACTACGGGATCTCACGCGAGGAGCAGGACGCCTTCGCCGTCGAGAGTCAGCGCAGGGCCGTGGCAGCGATCGAGGCGGGCAAGCTCGCCGAGGAAATCGTTCCGATCACCGTCGGCGAGGGCAAGCGGGCGGTCACCGTCGAGCGCGACGAGCACCCGCGGCCCGGCACCACGGCCGAAGCCCTCGCCAAGTTGCCCACGGTCTTCGGCAAGGAGAGCTACGTCACCGGCGGCAACGCCTCGGGCATCGTCGACGGCGCCGCCATGCTGCTGCTCACCACCGCAGCCAGGGCGAAGGAGCTCGGCAAGCGGCCCCTCGGGCGGCTCGTCTCCTGGTCGGTCGTCGGCGTCGACCCGTCGCGCATGGGCATCGGCCCGGCGCCGGCGATCCGCCAGGCGCTCGACAAGGCCGGGCTCGCGCTCGCGGACCTCGACCTCGTCGAGATCAACGAGGCGTTCGCTGGACAGATCCTGGCCGTCATCCGCGAGATGGACCTCGACCTCACCAAGCTCAACGTCAACGGCGGCGCCATCGCCCTCGGCCACCCGCTGGGCGCCACCGGCGCGCGCCTCACGCTGACCCTCCTCAAGGAGCTCGCGCGGCGCGGCGGCGGGCGCGGCGTCGCCTCCGCCTGCATCGGCGGCGGCCAGGGCATCGCCCTCGTCGTGGAGTCGGTCGCGTGATCGACCTCTCCGGTTGTCACGTCCTGATCACCGGCGGCAGCCGCGGCATCGGCGCCGCGGCCGCCAAGCTCTTCGCCCGCGCCGGCGCCACGGTGATGATCCACTACCGCGAGCGCGAGGGCGAGGCGAAGCACGTCCTCGACGAGCTGCACGCCATCGCCACCCGCGACCACCTGCGCTTCCCCTGCGACTTCATGGAGCCGGCGGAGATCCAGGAGCTCTTCCAGTTCGTCGGCTCGAAGTGGGGCAAGCTCGATTGCCTGGTCAACAACGCCGGCGTCTGGCTGCACAACCCGATGACGCAGTTCGACGAAGAGAAGTTCATCGCCTCGCTGCGCATCAACGTCCGCGGGCCGTTCCTCTGCACGGCGCACGCCCTGCCCTACCTGCGCATGTCGACCAGCGCTTCGATCGTCAACCTCGCCTCGACCGCCGGGCAGCGCGGCGAGGCGTACTACAGCCCCTACGCGGCGTCGAAGGGGGCGATCATCTCGGCCACCAAGTCGTGGGCAATCGAGCTGGCGCCGTCGATCCGCGTCAACTGCGTGGCGCCGGGCTGGGTCGACACCGAGATGTCCGCCGGCCCGCTGCGCGACGAGCCCGATCGCCGGGCCGAGATCGAGGCCGAGATCCCGACCGGCCGCGTCGCGACCGCCGACGACGTCGCCGGCGCGATCGCCTTCCTCGCCTCGCCGCTGGCACGGCAGATCACCGGCGAGATCGTCAACGTCAACGGCGGCAGCGTCCTCTGTGGCTGACGAGATCTCGCTCGGACCCGACCGCGTCGCGCTGATGGCCGAGCTCGCCCGGCTCGCCTTCGCGGCCAGCCAGCTTTCGACGCCGCTCGACGAAGCGCAGTTCAACTGGCGGCCGGACGGCGGCAAGGCGTGGAGCGTCGGCCAGTGCCTCGACCACCTCGTGCGCGCCAACCGCTGCTACCTCGACGCGCTCGAGGAAGCGGTGCGCGCGGCGCGCGCCCCCGCCACGTCCGAACCGCCGGCCCTGCAGCCCGGCCGCCTCGGACGCTGGTTCCTCGGCGTGCTCGAGCCGCCGGTCAGGCTGAAATCGAAAGCTCCAAAGAAGATCGAGCCCGCGGCGCGCTGCCCCAAGCCGGCGACGCTGGTCGCTTACGCCGGCGAGCAGCAGCGGCTGATCGACCTGGTTCGCGCGACGGGGCGCATCAACTGCAACGTCATCCGCTTCCGCAACCCGCTCGCCTATGGCCTGCGCACCTTCAACGTCGCAACCGGCCTGCTGGTGATCCCCGCCCACGAGCGACGGCACTTGGCTCAGGCGCAGCGCGTCGTCGCGCGCCCCGACTTCCCCGGCGCCGGATGAGAAACGAAAGGCTTCCAGTGAAGGGTGCGCTGCTCCCGGTTCGGCGAATCAGAGCCGCGAGTCGGCGCCCAACCGGCGCGCGCTAAGCGAGCGTCGCCGCCAAGCGATGGAATTCGCGGCGGAAAGGTTGGAAGTCGATCTCCGAGGTCAGGCGGTGCGCGAGCAGGACGAAAATCCGCTCCCGCTCGGGATCGATCCACGCGCTGCCGCCGGCAAAGCCGGTGTGACCGAAGGCGCCGCGCGAAAGCGCCGGCCCGGCCGAGCCGCCCTCGTGCCCACGCGACCAGCCGAGAGCGAGCTCGCCATCTCCAACGAGCGACGTTTCGACTTGTGCGCTCGTCAGCACCTTGCCGGGCCGCAACCACTCCCACGCCAACGCCAGCATCTCGTCGGCGGTAACGAAGAGCCCGGCATGGGCGGGGAAGAGCCCGGCCGCGCGCAGCCCGCGCGCGTTGCCGTCCTGCGGCATTCCCCGAAGGAACGACCGCGACCGGGCGAGCGTCAGCCCCTGCGCGGCGGCGAGCTCGACCTCCTTGCCGTTGTCGAGCCGGCACTCGACGGCGTTCTGCGGATCGCATGCGAGCCCGCCCAACCCCGGCAGCCCGAGCGGTGCGCAGACGCGCTCGTCGAGCAGCCCGGCCAGTGAGCGCCCGAGCCGCTCCTCCGCCAGCAGGCCCCACAGGACGTAGCCGAGATCGCTATAGACACAGCGATTCTTTTTCTCCTCGAATGACGAAAAGCTCTCATCGAAGGGCACGGTCGGAATTGCGCCTTCGCCTGTCGGGCGAGCGTCGAGCTTTGCTCCGCGATGCAGGTCCCGCGTGACCGGCTGCGCCGACGAGACGGCCGATCCGGGCGGCGGGCTGGGGTCGGATCGTCTTTCCCCCAAAAGGAAGCTTTTCAGAGCGACGACATCGCCGAGGCGCCTTCCCAGGCGAAGCGCGAGCGGCGTCCAGGCCGGCAGGCCGGCGCGGTGGCGCAGCAGATCCTCGAGGGTCGGAGCGAGCGCGTCTGTCGCCGCGACCGGCAGCGGCAGCCGCTCGCGCAGCGAGAGCCCGCTGCCCGGCGCCGCCTGTTCCGCGGCGTCGAGCGCCAGCGCCAGCGTCGCCATCCACGGCTTGGTGAGAGAGGCGGCGTCGAAACGCGCCCCGCTCCCGGCGACGAGCCGCTCGCCGCCGACGCGGAATCCCGACGCGTGGCGGAAGTGGATCCGCTCGCCATCGGAGACAATCGCCTCGGCCGCGCTGACCACGCCGCCGAGGTCCGCCAGGCCGTCGAGCCACTCCCGGAGTTGACCCCCGCCCGTCACGCTCCGTATCTTGCACCGAATCGTGACCATCGAGAGCCGCGTCATCGTCGCCGCCGGAGCGCGCGCCGTCGAGCGGCGTCTGCTGAGCGAGATCGAGGCCGCGCTGCCTCTCGGCGAGGTGGCGTCGCCGGCGCTCCTCGTCGTCGTGCCCTCGCACAGCCTGCGCGAGCACCTGCTCGGCCGGCTCGCCGCGCGGCGGCGGGCGTGGCTCGGCGTCGAGATCAGCACCCTCGCCGGCGTCGCCGCCTCGATCCTCGCCCGCACCGGCGGTGTGCCGCCCTCCGGCGCCGCGCTCGTTCCGCTGCTCGTCGCCCGCCTGGCGGCGAGCGAGAGGGCGCTGGCGAGCGCGCTCGGCGGTCTCGCCAGCGGCTACGGCGAGATCGAGGGTGCGGTGAGCGATCTGCTCGACGCCGGCTTCGACGCGGCGCATGTCGAAGCCTTCGACGAACGCCTCGAGCTCGAGCGCGCCGCCGCCGGCGCCGCGGCGATCGAGCGCGCGCTCGCCATCGCCCGGGTGGCCGCCGGCGTGCGCGGCGAGCTCGCCCGACTGGGCTTGACGCCGGAGTCCGACCTCCTCGCCGAGTCCGCCCGCCGCCTCGCCGCGAATCCCGCCGCCGCCCTCCCCGCCGGCGCCGTCTTCGTGCACGGCTTCGCGGATGCGACCGGGATCGCCACCGACCTGCTCGCTGCGATCGTCCGGCACCGCGCGACGCGCGTTTTTCTCGACGCCCCGCCGGAGCTCGACGGAGGTCCGGCGGCATGGCGCTTCGGGTCGCGGCTGCGCGAGCGACTCTCCGGCGTCGCCACGGTCGAGATCGACTCGAGGCCCTCGACTCCCGCCGCCGTCGTCGCGCTGCGCGCCGCCGATCCCGTGCGCGAGGCGCGGGCCGCCGTCGCTTGGTTGGCCGAGGCCTCCTCGGCCGCGCCGGAGAGCTCGGCGCTCGTCGCCCGCGACCTCGGCGATCTCGCATCGTGGGCACGCGAGCTCGACCGCCAGTCGCTGCCCGGCTCGTCGGCGGGCGGCCTGCTCGCGGCGCGCGCGCGGCGCGCCGCCGGCCTGCTCGAGCTGCTCGAGCGGCGGGACGAGACGCCGCTCGGCGTCGCGCTCGAGGTCGCCCGCGAGCGCCTGGAGGACGACGCTGGCGTGCCGGTCGCCGATCTCCGCCTCGCCTTCGCGCGGCTCGGCGCGCGCCAGCTCGCCGCCGCCGCGGCGCTCGCGCCGCGCGAGCGGCCGATTCGCCTGCCGCTCGCCGATCGCATCGGCCGCGGCGACGCCGGCGACGTCGTCGCCCTCCCTCGGCGAGTCGCGCCGCGCGCGCTCGCCGCGGCAGTCTCCCGGCTCGCCCGGATCCGCGAGGGCGTCGCGGCGATGACCCGTCCGGCGGCGCTCGGCGTGCGGGTCGCGGCGACGGAGCTCTGGCTCGCCGAAACGCTCCCGGCGGCCGAGCTCGAGCCATTCGCCGCGCCGCTCGCTCTGTTCGCCGCCGCGCCCCTCGCCGCCGTCGAAACCGACGCCGCCGAGTGGCGCGACCTCGCCGCCGCGGCGTGGCGGAACGCCGCTGCCGAGCCGCTCGGCCACGGCGGCGGAGCGGCCCTGCTGTCGGTGACCGAGGCGCGCGGCAGAACCTTCGAGCGCCTGGCGCTCGCGGGGCTCTCCCGCGACCGCTTCCCGCGCGCCGTGCGGCCCGACCCGCTGCTGCCCGACTCCTTGCGGCTGCGGCTGCGCGACCTCCTCCCCGACCTGCCGGTCAAGGGCGAAGGGCACGACGAGGAGCGTTTCCTCTTCGCTCAGCTCCTCGCCTCCGCCGACGCCGTCGCCCTCTTGCGTCCGCTCGCCGACGGCGCCGGGCGCGAGCTACCGCCCTCGCCTCTCGCCGACGAATGGTGCCGCCGCAATCGCGTTGAGGAGACGCCGGCCGAGCGGGACAGTCCCGCCGCGCTCGACCGCGCGATCGAGGTGGCGCTCGCCGGCGACCGTGGGCGCCTCGCGCCGGCGCTGGCGGCGGCGATGCGCGAAGCGGCGGAGCGCTTCGACGATCCGCGAGCGAGCGACGCCGAGCGGCTGGCGGACGCCCGGCTGGCCCTGCTCGCCGAGCGCGACCCCGCCCCGTCGCAGCCTGCGTCGCGGCGTCTCGGCGCCTTTTTCGGCGCCGTCGGCGAGATCGGGGCCGACGATCCGCGCTCCCGCCCTCCGTCGGTGACCGCGCTCGAGCGCCTCGCCGGCTGCGGCTGGCGCGCCTTCC
Organism: Thermoanaerobaculia bacterium; assembly: GCA_036397015.1. Classification (GTDB taxonomy): domain Bacteria; phylum Acidobacteriota; class Thermoanaerobaculia; order Multivoradales; family JAGPDF01; genus JACTMI01. The sequence goes on along the minus strand of DASWJT010000146.1, from coordinate 3,505 downwards.
TCGAGCGCGTGCTGCGCCTCGCTCCCCTGCCCGAGCTCGGCGAGGCGCTGCCGGCGCTCCCCGGCCGGCTGATCGGCAACGTCGTCCACGACGTGCTCGAGAGCCTCCTTCCGAAGAGCGGAGCGCCGCTGGAGGCGGCGCTGGCGCAAGCGCAGGCGGTGGCCGAGTGGCCGGCGCCCGCCGATCTCGAACGGCGGGCGCGCGCCGCCGCCCGGCGCGTCCTCCTCCACGAGATGCTCGATCCCGAGCTGTTCGAGGCACCGCTCGCCCGCGAGGCGATGGCGCGCCTCGCCGTCGCCGGTGCCGCCGACTGGCGAGCGGGTCGCCGCGCTCTCCTCGCCGTCGAGGCGGCGGGCGAAGCGCCGGTCGCCGGCGCCGGAGGCGGGCGTCGCGTGCCGTTCCGCGTCGACCGCGTCGAGCGCGTCGACGGCGAGGTCTGGCTGACGGACTACAAGACGGGCCGGCCGCTCTCCTCCGCCGTCACCGCCGCGGCGCGCCGCCGCCATCTGGCGCGGGGCATCGCGCGGGGCGAATCGCTGCAGCTCGCGATCTACCTGCTCGGCGTCGGCAACGAGCCGGCGCGCGCGCGCTACCTGCAGCTCGACCCGCACCTCGACGAGCGGGCGCGCGAGCTCGCCCTCACCCGCTCCGAGCTCGCCGGGATGGCGCTCGCGCCGGTGCTCGACGCCCTCTTCGCCGCCTGGGACGCCGGCGCCTTCGTGCCCCGGCTGCTCGAACCCGACCGGCGCACGATCTACCCGGCGTGCGCGACCTGCGACGTGCGCGAGGCGTGCGTGCAGGGCGACAGCGGCGCGCGCCTGCGCCTGGCGACCTGGCTCGAGACGGAACCCGAGAGCGACCGCGGCTTCGAGCGGCCGGCGCGCGCATGGTGGGCGCTGCGCGGCGGCGGCGCCGCCGAGGAGGAGGCGTGACCCGCCTCGCCGACGCGGACGCCCGCGAGCTCGCCCGGCGCGAGTTCGAGCGCCCGGTCGCCCTCGAGGCGGGCGCCGGCACCGGCAAGACGCGCTCCCTCGTGGCGCGGCTCGGCACCTGGCTCCTCGGCCCCGGCTGGCGCACCGCCGCGGCCGAGCTCGCCGCCGAGCGGACGGCGCGCGGCGCAGCGCCCGCGCCGCCCGCCGAGATCGCCGCCCGCGCCTGCGAGGGCGTCGTCGCGATCACCTTCACCGACGCCGCGGCGGCGGAGATGGCGACGCGAGTCGACCGCCTGCTCGGACAGGCGGCCGTGGGCGGCGCCGCCGCCGACCTCGAGGAGCTGCCGGACGCTGCCGCCGGCGACGAGGCGGCCCGGCGCGCGGAGGCGCTCCTCGCCGCCTCGGCGCGCCTGCGCATCTCCACGATTCACGGCTTCTGTCACCGCCTGCTCGCCGAGTCGCCGCTCGAGGCCGGGCTCCATCCCGGATTCGAAGTCGACGCCGACGGCGAGCGCACCACCGGGCTCGCGACCGAGGTCCTGCTCGACCGCCTCCGCCGCCGCGACGACGCGCTCGTCGGGCTGCTCGCGGCCGGCGTCGACCCGCCGGAGCTCCTCGCCGCGCTCGAGCTGCTCTCCGCCGAGGGCGTGACCGCCGACGAGCTGCGGCGCGACCCGTTCGACGGCGCCACCCTGCGCGCTCGTTTCGCGGCCCTCGCCGCCGCGCTCGACGCTCTCCTCGCCGCCGCTGCGCCGCTGCGCACGGGCCACAAGGTCGCGAGCATCCTGGACGGGCTCGCCGCCCTCGATCGCCTGCGCGCCGAGCTCGACGCCGCCGATCCCTCCGCGGCCGGCCTCGCCCGGCTGCGCGCATCGCTCGAGCGCGCCGGAGACGAGGCGCGCAAGATCCTCTCCGGCTGGGGCGCCGGCAGCTTCGGCAAGACGGAGGAGAAGCTCCTCGGCGGCGTGCCCCCCGCGCTCGTCGCGGCTGCCGCCGAGGCCGCGCGGCAGCACGGCGCGCTGGCCGAGCTCGATCCGGCGCTGCACGCGCTCGCCCGTCGCGCCCTCGCCGAGCCGCTGGCGGAGCTCGCGGCGCACCGCCGGGCCGAGGGCGTCGTCACCTTCGACGACCTGCTCGAGCGCACCGCGCGGCTGCTCGCCGAGCGCCGCGGCGTGCGCGACCGGCTGCGGCGCGGCATCCGTCAGCTCCTCGTCGACGAATTCCAGGACACCGACCGCCGCCAGTGCGACCTGCTGCGGCGGCTGGTGCTCGACGACTCGCCGGCGCCGCGGCCCGGGCTCTTCGTCGTCGGCGATCCGAAGCAGTCGATCTACGGCTGGCGCAGCGCCGACCTCGCCGCCTACGACGAGTTCCTCGATGAGCTGGAAGCGGCCGGCGGCGTCACCGGCAGGCTGGAGGTGAACTTCCGCTCGGCGCCCCCCGTCCTCGCCGAGGTCGAGCGCGCGCTCGCGCCCGTGCTCGTCGAGGAAGCCGGCATCCAGGCGGCGTTCCAGCCGTTGCGCCCGTCGCCGGCGCGGGCCGACGACTCGGGCTTCGTCGCCGCTGGGCGAGCCGCCGTCGAGTACTGGGCGTCGTGGGACCGCGCGGCCCTCGCCGGCGACGGCACGACTTCGGCGGCGCGCGCCGCCGAAGTCGAGGCGCGGGCGATTGCGGCCGAGGTTCGCGAGCTGGTCGGCTCCGGCGCCGCCCACTGGCGCGACTTCGCGCTGCTGCTGCGCGCGCGCGGCGACCTCGACGTCTTCCTCGACGCACTGCGGCGGGCCGGCGTGCCTTACGTGGTGCAGAAGGACCGCTCCTACTACCGCCGCCGCGAGGTGATCGACGCCGCGGCGGCCGTGCGCGCCATCCTCGATCCCGACGACCTGCTGGCGCTGGTCGCCTTTCTGCGCTCGCCGTTCGTCGGCATCCCCGACGCCGCCTGGCTGCCGCTCTGGCGCGCCGTCTTCCCCGCGGCGATGGCGAACCTCGACGGCGAGCGCGGCCTCGCCGAGGCCCTCGCCTCCGTGCGCCGCGCCGCCGCCGAGTCGGTCGCCGGCGTGCCGGCGGCCGCGCGCGCCGCCGACTGGGGCGACTCGCTCGCCGCCGCCGTCGAGGCGATCGCGCGGCTGCGCGCCGAGTTCCGCGCCCTGCCGGCGAGCGCCTGGATCGAACGGCTGCGCGCCCGGCTGCTGCTCGAGCCGATCGCCGCCGCGCGCTTCCTCGGGCGCTTCGGCCTCGCCAACCTCGAGCGGCTCTTCGCCGACCTCGAGGCGCGCCTCGCCGAGGAGCCCGATCCGGCGCGCGCCCTGGCCGCTCTGCGCCGCGCGATCGCCGACGAGACCGCGGCCGAAGAGGCGCGGCCGCCCGAGCAGGACGAAGACGCCGTCGCCGTGATGACGATCCACACCGCCAAGGGCCTCGAGTTTCGCCACGTCTACCTCGTCCAGGCGCAGCGACAGGCCGGCGGACCATCGGCGTCCTCGCTGCCCGCGCTCGCCGTCGGACCTCCCGGCGACACTCGCGAGATGGTCCTCTTCGGCGCGCCGACGCCCGACTGGCGCGGCGTCGAGGCG
>DASWJT010000145.1:0-19629 GCA_036397015.1 Thermoanaerobaculia bacterium | reverse complement strand
GAGAAGGAGCCGCGCGTCGGGGAAGACCCGGCCGAGCTCGCGGTCGACCGCGATCATGGCCCGCTTCAGCAGGTCGGCGGCCGAGCCCTGGATGCGCGAGTTGATGGCGACGCGCTTGGCGTTCTCGCGCACGGCGCGGTTCGGGTGGCGGAGCTCGGGCAGCAGGCGCGGGCGTCCCCACAGGGTCTCGACCCGTCCGTCCGCCTCGGCCCGGGCCAGCGTTTCCTGCATGTACCGCCGCACGCCCGCATAGCGCTCGAAGTAGGTTTCGATGAAGCTCTCCGCCTCCTTGACCGAGATGCCGAGCGACTGCGCGAGCCCGAACGCCCCCTGGCCGTAGATGAGGCCGAAGTTGACCGCCTTGGCGGCCTGCCGCTGCGCGGCGGTGACCAGCGCCGGATCGATGCCGAGCAGCTCGGCCATCGTCGCGCGGTGAATGTCGTCGCCGCGCCGGAAGGCCGCGATCAGCGCCGGCTCCCCGGCAATGTGCGCCAGGACGCGGAGCTCGATCTGGCTGTAGTCGGCGCAGACGAGCAGCATGCCGGGCGCGGCGCGGAAGGCGCGGCGGATCTTTCGCCCCTGCTCGCTGCGCACCGGGATGTTCTGCAGATTCGGATTCCACGACGAGATGCGGCCGCTCGCCGCCACCGCCTGCATGAAGCGGGTGTGGATCCGGCCGTCGGCGCCGACCAGCGCCGGCAGCGCGTCGACGTAGGTTCCCTTGAGCTTGGCGAGCTCGCGGAAACGCAGCAGCCGCTCGGGCAGCGCGTGCCCTTCGGCGGCGAGCTCGGCGAGGGTCTCGGCGTCGGTCGACCAGCTCTTCGTCTTCTGCGTCCGCCGTTTCGCCTTCATCCCCAGCTTCTCGAAGAGGATGGCGCCGAGCTGCTGCGGCGACTGGATGTTGAAGGTCTCGCCGGCGAGCTCGTAGATCTCGCGCTCGAGTGCCAGGAGCTCGCGCTCCATGTCGCGCGACATCGCGGCGAGGAACTCGACGTCGAGGCCGATGCCGGTCTCCTCCATGCGCAGCAGCACCGGCGTCAGCGGCGCCTCGATCTCGTCGTAGACGCGCTGCCCCGGTCCGGCGGCGAGCTCGGCGCGCAGGTCGGGAACCAGGCGCTCGACGAGCGCGATCCGCTCGCGCGCCATCGCCACCAGCCGCGCGTCGCCGACCTCGGGAGCTTGGCCGCGCTCGAAGCCGGCCTCGCGCGCCGAGCGCGGCTGCACGCCGAGCCGCTCGAGCGCGAGCTCTTCGAACGGGTGGCCGTGCGACGAGGTGCGCAGCAGGTACGACGCGAGCAGCAGGTCGAAGCGGGCGCAGCGGATCTCCGTCCCGCGCGGCGCCAGGCGCAGAACCTCCTTGAGATCGTGGCCGAGGAGCCCGACCGCCGGATCGGCGGCCCATGCCGCGACGCGCGCGGCGACGGCCGCGGCGAGCTCCGGCCGCCGCCGGTCGGCGAGAACGATCGGCCCGTCGGCCCCGGCGAAGGCGACGGCGAGCGGATCTTCCGGAGCCAGCAGGGCGACCGCGATCGCGGTTCCGACTGCTGCGGCGCGCGCCTGCAGCTCGCCGGGCGTCGCCACCTCCACCACCTCGCGCTCCACCGCCCCGGCTTCCGCCGTCGCGCCGAGCTCTTCGAGCAGGGTGCGGAACTCGAGCTCGGCGTAAAGGGTGCGCAGCGCCTCGACGTCGGGCGGATCGAGGCGCAGGCGCTCGAGCTCGGGCTCGATCGGCAGGTCGGTGTGGATCGTGGTGAGCTCCTTGGAGAGCAGCGCCTGCTCGCGGTGCGTGGCGAGGCCCTCGCGGTAGTTCTTGCGCGTGAGCTCACCGGCGCGCTCGAGCAGCGCCTCGAGCGAGCCGTGCTCGCGGATGAGCTGCTTGGCGCCCTTCTCGCCGATGCCCGGCACCCCCGGCACGTTGTCGACCGCGTCGCCCATCAGCGCCAGGACGTCGGCGACCTGCGCCGGCGGCACGCCGAAATCCTCCTCGACCAGCGCCGCGTCGTAGAGCTTGTTGCGGCCGGTGTGGAGCAGGCGGACGCCGTCGCCGACGAGCTGGAACATGTCCTTGTCGGCGGTGACCAGCACGACGTCGACGCCCGCCGCCGCGGCTTTCTTCGCCAGCGTGCCCATGACGTCGTCGGCCTCGTACTTCTCGAGCTCGAGACGCGGGATCCGGAACGCCGCGATCGCCCGCTCGATCTGCGGAATCTGCGGCACCAGCGCCTCGGGCATCGGTGACCGGTTCGCTTTGTAGTCGGCGAACTTCTCCCGCCGGAGAGTCGCCTCGTCGGCGACGTCCCAGGCGACGCCGAGGTAGTCGGGCTTCTCCTCGCGCAGGATCTTGCGCAGGATCTGCAGGAAGCCGTAGACGGCGTTGGTCGGCTCGCCCTTGGAGTTGGTGAGCTCGCGGATGGCGTAGAAGGCGCGGAAGATGGTGTGGAAGCCGTCGATCAGGATCAGCTTGGGCCGAGCTCTCATCGGCCGCCGAGCCTAGCAGCGGCGAAGGGTGGGAGAATCGGCGTCCGCAGAGAGGAGATCCGCCATGCCCGACTTCGCCATGATGGGTTTGCTCAGCTGGATCGTGATGGGGCTGTGCGCCGGGGCCCTGGCGCGTTTTTTGGCGCCGGGCGACGACAGCATGGGCTGCATCGCGACGATTCTCGTCGGCATCCTCGGTGCCGTCTTGGGCGGCGTGCTCGCCACGCTGCTCGGCTTCGGCGGCTTCCGCGGTTTCGACATCTACTCGCTGATCGTCGCCACCCTGGGCGCCGTCGTGCTGCTGCTCGTCGTGCGCCTCTTCCGCTCGCCGCGACGCTGAGGCACTCAGTCGCGGCGGCGGGCCTGTGCGAGCAGGTGGCCGAGCTCGGGGAGGATCAGCCGCTCGACCGCCAGCGCGAGCGCCGCCGGCGAGCCCGGCAGCAGGAAGACGGCGCGCCCGGCGACGACGCCCGCCGTGGCTCGCGACAGCATCGCCGCCGTGCCGATCTCCTGGTAGGAGAGCTGACGGAAGAGCTCGCCGAAACCCAGCAGCTCCTTCTCGAGCATCGGCCGCACGGCCTCGATCGTCGAATCGCGGCGGGCGACGCCGGTGCCGCCGGTGACCAGCACGGCGTCGACCTCGGCGGGATGGATCGCGTCGCGCACGCCGTCGCGGATTTCCTGCACGTCGTCGCGCACGATGCGGCGCCAGACGACGTGGTGGCCGGGCGCCGTCACCAGCTCGACCAGCAGAGGACCGCCGCGGTCGGTGCGATCGGAGCGGCTGTCGGAGACGGTGAGGACGGCGAAGCCGAACCGGGTCGGCGCCTGGGCGCGGTGCTCGTCGACGGACACGGGGCGCCAAGCTAGCACGGTCGGCGCCGGCTCCCGGCGCGGTTGATAGAGTCGCGCCCCGCATGCGGAGCGAGATCGCCGTGCTGGGCGTGCCGATGGACCTCGGCCAGGGGCGCCGCGGCGTCGACATGGGACCGTCGGCGATCCGCTACGGCCGGCTCGAGGAGCGCCTGGAGGGCCTCGGCCACACCGTGCGCGACCTCGGCGACGTCGACGTGCCGACGGCCGAGGAGCTCGACATCGAGCACTCCGGCCCGGGCGGCGGGCTCGCCTTCCTCGAACCGATTGCGGCGGCGTGCGAAGCGGTGGCGGCGAAGCTGCTGGCGCTGCCGCGGGACACCTTTCCCATCGTGCTCGGCGGCGACCACTCGATCGCCATCGGCTCGGTGACCGGCTGCTCGCGGCTCGAGCGCACCGGCGTCGTCTGGGTCGACGCGCACGGCGACTTCAACACCCCCGAGATCTCGCCCTCCGGCAACATCCACGGCATGCCGCTCGCCGCGCTCTGCGGCCACGGCCCGCCGCGGCTCGTCGACCTCGTGCAGCCGGGCGCCAAGCTGCGGCCAGAGGACGTGGTCCTGATCGGCGTGCGCGATCTCGACGAGCGCGAGAAGCGGCTGATGCGCGAGGCCGGCGTCACCGTCTTCACGATGAAGGAGGTCGACAGCCGGGGACTGCCCAAGATCACCGCCGAGGCGCTCAAGCGGGTGGGCAACCTGCCGCGGGTGCACGTCTCGTTCGACGCCGACGTGCTCGACCCCGAGATCGCGCCGGGCGTCGGCACGCCGGTGCCCGGCGGGCTGACCTATCGCGAGGCGCACCTGTTGATGGAGCTGTTCGCCGATTCGGGCCGCATCACGAGCCTCGATCTCGTCGAGGTCAACCCGATCCTCGACCGCGCCAACCGCACTGCCAACACGCTGGTCGGTCTGGCGGCCAGCCTGCTCGGCCAGAAGATCTACTGAAGGAGGGGCCGCGGCAAGGCAGTCGGACTCTGGGTTTCAGCCCCGGTCCTTGACCTTGTCCATGCGCATGCGCACGCGCGCCGACGATTCCCGTGCGCTCGACGAGATGACGACCTTGATCCACTCCGTCTCGTAGCCGTCGGCCTTGATCTCGACGTAGTACTCGCCGTCGTAGGGGATCGGGTACGGTCGCCCGCCGCCGAAGCCGTCCCAGTCGTCGGCCGGGCCGATGGCGACGCCGTTGATCGTCAGCTGGGCCGACGGCGGGTGGATCTGGAAGAGCACCGTGCGGCGCGCCTCGAAGGTGTCGGAGAGGCTGACGCTCGGCACCGTGAAGGCGACGCCGCGCGCCGCCTCGCTCGCGGACGTCGCCGAGGAGGTCGTCGTCTCCGTCGGCGTCGTCGCTTGCGGCTGGCTCTCCTGCGGGCGCTGCGTCGGTGCGCTCGGCCGGCTCGGGTTCGTCGTTGTCCGGCTCGCCCGCTCGTCCTGCACGCGCACCGCCGAGCCGCCGCCGGAGAGCCCGTCGCCGGAGGTTTCGGCCGGCAGCTCTTCACGGACCTCGCCGGAGGCATCCGTCTCACCCTGGTCGGGAACCGAGAGCACCAGCTGGCCGGGCGTGCTCTCCGTCAGCGTCGAAGGATCGATCTTCGGCCGCTCGGTGGCAGCGACCTTGACCGTCGAGGAGTCCGCCACCGTCGTCTCCGCAGCCTCCGGTACGCTCTCGCCACCGCGGCCGGTGAGCAGCCAGAAGCCGAGGCCGCCGCCGACGAGCACCGCGGCCGCGATCCCGACGTAGAGCCCGGTGTTCGAGCGCCGCTCCTCGACCTTCGTCGTGCCTTGAGCGACGGAAGCGGGCGCCGACGGGGTGGAGGCCATCATCGCCGTGCGCGCGACGTCGCCGCCCATGGTCGGCATCAAAGCCGTGGCCTCGCCGGCCTGCGGCCGGGCCAGCGGCTGGCCGGCGGCCAAGGCGCGCGCCCGCGTGGCGAAGGTGCGGGCGTCGGGGATGCGCGCCTCGCGGTCCTTGCCCAGGGTCCAGCGGATGAAGTCGGCGAGATCCTGGCTGACGGCGTCCGGGATCGGCACGTCCTTCATCGGATCCTCGTGCAGGATCTGGTAGACGAGAGTGGTCACCGTGTCGGCCGGGAACGGCTTGCGGTGGAGCAGCATCTCGTAGAGCACGACGCCGAGCGAGAAAAGGTCGCTGCGGCCGTCGAGCACCATGCCCTTGACCTGCTCGGGCGACATGTAGGCCGGGCTGCCGACCATCATGCCGGTGCGCGTGAGCTCCATCTTCTCGCCCACCGCCTTGGCGACGCCGAAGTCGGTGACCTTGACCTTGCCGCGCTTGGTGATGAGGAGGTTGCCCGGCTTGATGTCGCGATGGATGATCCCTGCCTCGTGCGCCGCCGCCAGGGCGTCGGCCGCCTGCGCGATCATCTCGAGGCCATCGGGGACACTCGGGAACTGGCCGCTCGCCAAGCGGTGGCCGAGCGTGTCGCCGTCGATGAGCTCCATCACCAAGTAGAGCTCGTCGCCCTCGGCGCCGACGTCGTAGACCGCCACGACGTTGGGATGCTGCAGCCGCGCCGAGACGCGCGCCTCGCGCTCGAAACGTGCCAGGATCTCGTCGCGGTCGTCGCCGCCGGCCATCGCCGAGCTGATCATCTTGATCGCGACGGTGCGATCGAGCTTCGGGTCGACGCCGCGGTAGACCGCGCCCATCGCTCCGCGCCCCAGCTCGCCCTCGATTCGGTAGCGGCCGACGGTGGCGGGGATCTGCGATTCCATCTGCGGCATTCTACACAGGGACGACCGCGACCGCGCGCAAGCCCCGCGGCGGGGTCGAGGCCCGCGACCTTCCGCTGACGGGCGGTCCGTCGAGGCGCGGCGCCCGACCGCAGCGAAGCGGCTGCGCGCCCCGGCCCAGGCGATTCCTCGCCGCGCAGGCGGGTGTTCGAAAGCGGTCACTCGATTCCGCATCCGCACACTCGCGCGTCCGGAGACTGGCTGCGCAACCTTTTCGAAGCTGCGCAGTATCAAGAGCTTGGCACACGCTCACCGAGTTGGCACCGCGCTTGCCCCACGACCCGACGATGGATATCCCGCGCGTCCCCCCCAATCGCACCCGGCGGCGGCTCATCGTCGGCGGCGTGGCCGCGGCGGCGCTCGTGCTCGTCTCCGTCGGTCTCGCCCGCCTGGAGCCGGCGGCGCCCGAAGTCGAGCGCGCGACGCTCTACATCGACGCCGTCAGCCGCGGCCCGTTCGTGCGCGAGGTGCGCGGCAACGGCTCGCTGGTGCCCGAGGACATCCGCTGGATTCCTGCCATCACCGACGGGCGGGTGGAGCGGATCGTGATCCTCCCCGGCGCCATCGTCGAGCCCGACACGGTGCTCCTCGAGCTCACCAATCCCGAGCTCGAGGCGCGCACGCGCGAGGCCGAGCTGGCGCTCGAGGCGGCAGAGGCCGACCTCGCCGCGCTGCGCGCCGCCCTCGCCAGCGCGCTGCTCGACCTCGAGGCACAGTCGGCTGCGGTGCGCGCGACCTTCCTGCAGAGCGGGCTCGAAGCGAAGTCGCGGCGGCAGCTCGCCGACGAGGGACTGATCTCGCACATCGAGGCGGAGATCGCCGAGCTGCGTCTCGAGGAGGCGACGACGCGCCAGCAGCTCGAGGAGCGTCGGCTGGCGAGCGCCGAGGCGGCCAACACGGCCCGCCTCGCGGCGCAGGAAGCGCGCGTCGCGCAGCTGCGCGAGGTGGCGCAATTGCGGCAACGCGAGCTCGCCGCGCTCCGCGTGCGCGCCGGCGTCGCCGGCGTGCTGCAGGTCGTCGCCGTGCAACCGGGCCAGCAGGTGTCGCCCGGCACCAATCTCGCCCGCGTCGCCGATCCGAGCCGCCTCAAGGCCGAGCTGCGCGTGCCCGAGACGCAGGCGCGCGACGTCGCCATCGGCCTGCCCGCCAAGGTCGACACGCGCAACGGCGTCGTCCCCGGCCGCGTCATCCGCATCGATCCGGCGGTGGTCAATGGCACCGTGCTCGTCGACGTCGCGCTCGCGGGCGAGCTGCCGCGCGGCGCGCGCCCCGACCTCTCGGTCGACGGCACCATCGTCATCGACGAGGTCGACGACGCGCTCACCGTCGGCCGGCCGGCCTTCGGCCAGCCCGACTCGCGCATCACCCTCTTCAAGCTCTCCCCCGACGGCGGCAGCGCCACGCGCGTGCCGGTGCGCCTGGGGCGGGGCTCCGTCCATCGCATCGAGGTCCTCGAAGGGTTGTCCGAAGGGGACCGCGTCATCCTGTCCGACATGTCGACCTGGGACGCCGTCGATCGCGTCCGACTGGAGTGAACCGACCATGAGCGAAGCCAAGCAGTCCCTCCTCAAGCTCGACGGCGTCAGCAAGATCTTCTTGACCGACGAGGTCGAGACCCATGCCCTCGCCGGCGTCCACCTCGAGATCCGCGAGGGCGAGTACGTTGCCATCGCCGGCCCCTCGGGGTGCGGCAAGTCGACGCTGCTCGCTATCCTCGGCCTGCTCGACACGCCGAGCGAGGGCCAGTACCTGCTGCACGGCAAGCCGGTGACCGACCTCACCGCCGCCGAGCGCGCCAAGGTCAGGAACCGCCAGATCGGCTTCATCTTCCAGAGTTTCAACCTGATCGGCGATCTCACCGTCTACGAGAACGTCGAGCTGCCGCTCGTCTACCGCGGCATGCCCTCCGCCGAGCGCAAGGAGCGCGTTGCCCAGGCGCTCGAGCGCGTGGCGATGGCCCACCGCACCAAGCACTACCCGTCGCAGCTCTCCGGCGGCCAGCAGCAGCGTGTCGCGGTGGCGCGTGCGCTGGTCGGCAAGCCGGCGATCCTGCTCGCCGACGAGCCCACCGGCAATCTCGACTCGCAGAACGGCGAGGCGGTGATGGGGCTGCTGCGCGAGCTCCACCGCGACGGCTCGACGATCTGCATGGTCACCCACGACACTCGCTTCGCCCGCCACGCCGAGCGCACCGTCCACCTCTTCGACGGACGCGTCGTGCGCGAGAGCTTCGAAGCAGCCTGAGCCGAGGCGAGGAGACCGTGCTCGCCAAACTGCGGATCGCGGCTCGCGGGCTCGCCCGGCGCCCGGGCTGGACGCTCACGGTCATCGCCACGCTGGCGCTCGGCCTCGGCGGCGCGTTCGCCGTTGGCACGCTCGCCTACGGGATCCTCGTGCGGCCGCTGCCGTACCCGGAGCCCGACCGCCTGGTGCGCGTCTACGAGACGAACCGGAGCGGCGGACGGATGAATCCCGCCGATCCCAACTACGCCGACCTCGCGGCGCTCGACGGCCTGTTCGCCGGCACCGCGCAGTTCGGCGCCTCGCTGGTCGCGGTCGACGCCGGCACCGGTCCGCAGCGGCGAACGGGAGCCGGGATCGCGGGCGAGCTCCTCGCGCTCCTGGAGGCGAGACCGATCCACGGCCGGCCGTTCTCGGCGGCCGACCATCAGCCGGGAGCCGAGCCGGTGGCGCTCGTCGGCGAAGCGCTCTGGAACGAGTGGCGGCCGGACTCCGGCGAGCTGCTCGATCTGCGCCTCGAGATCGACGGCGTTCCGGTCGCCGTCGTGGGCGTGCTGCCGGCCGGCTTCGACTTCCCGTTCGGGGCCGAGCTCTGGACGCCGCGCGAGCTCGACGAGCCCCTGCCCAGCCGCACAGCTCACAACTACCCCGCCCTCGCGCGGCTGCGCGACGGCGTCTCGCTCGCCGCGGCGCGCGACGGAGCCGCGGCGCTCGCCCGGCGCCTCGTCGCCGAGCACGGCGACCGCGTCGACCTGATCGGGATCGAGCTCGTGCCGCTGCTCGAAACGCAGGTGGCAGGGGCGCGGCCGGCGCTGCTGCTCGTCGTCGGCGCCTCGGCGTTCCTGCTCGTCGTCGCCGTGGTCAACGTCTCGAGCCTCCTGCTCGCGCGCTTCCGCGGCCAGCAGGCGGAGATCGCGACGCGCGTCGCGCTCGGCGCCGGCGATCGGAGCCTCGCCGTTCACTTCCTCGCCGAATGGCTGCTCCTCGCCTTGCCGGGCGCCCTCGGCGGGCTGGCGCTCGCGGCGGCGGCGACGGATCTCCTCCGGCGTCACGCTCCGCAGGCGTTGCCGCGCCTCGGCTCGGTGACGATCGACGCCGCCGCCGGGGCCGGCGCGGCGGCGGTGGTGGCCGCGGTCTCGGCGGGCTTCGTGCTCGCCGCCACGCGGCGCGCCGGCCGGCTCGACCTGGAAGCGGCGCTCCGCGAGGGCGCGGCGCGCACCGTCGGCTCCGGCCGCGGCTGGCTGCGCGCGCTGCCGCTCGGCGTGCAGACCGCGGCGACGTTCCTGCTCCTCGCCGCGGTGGCGCTCGTCGGCACCAGCGTCGAGCGGCTGCTCGCCGTCGAGCCCGGCTTCCGCACGAGCGGCGTCGACGTCGTCGACCTCTATCCGCCGAACGCGCGAACGGTGGGCGTCGCGCTGCGCGCCCGTGAGTACGACGACCTGCTCGCCCGCCTCGCGCGGCTCCCCGCGGCGCGCGAGGCGGGCCTCGTCAGCCGCCTGCCGCTCGGCGGCGCCGCCAACGGCACCTTCATCGAGCTCGGCGAGAGCGAGCCGCCGGCGGATTACGAGGAGTTCGGGGCGATGATGAGGAGCGGGCTGCGCACCGGCGACGCTCTCTACGTGGTCGCCTCGGAGGGTTACTTCCGCGCTCTCGGCGTCGGGCTCGTCGAGGGGCGCCTGTTCGAGCCCCGCGACGACTTCGCGGCGCCGCACGTCGCGCTCGTCTCCGCGGCGCTGGCGCGCGGCACCTGGCCGGGCGAGAGCGCGCTCGGCCGCCGCCTCGAGTTCGGCAACATGGACGGTGACCTCGCGCCGCTCACCGTCGTCGGCGTGGTCGCCGACGTGCGTCACGACGGCCTCGACGAACCGGCGCCGGCCATCGTCTACACCAACTACCGGCAGCGACCGCAGGGCGCCTGGTCGATGTCTGCCGTCGTCGCGCGCGCGGGCGACGACGCGGCGCTCGGCGCGGGCGCTGTGCGCACGGTGGTCGAGTCGAGCCTGGCGGGCACGCCTTGGCGACTGCGCCGCATCGACGACGTCGTCGCCGCCGCGATGGCAGAGCGCCGGCTGCTGCTCGCGCTGCTCGCCGTCTTCGGCGGTATCGCCCTCGCACTCGCCGCCGCCGGGATCTTCGGCGCGGTAGCGGTGGCGGCCGCGGAGCGGCGGCGCGAGTACGCCCTGCGCATGGCGCTCGGCGCGCGGGAGAGCGGCATCCGGGCGCTGGCGCTTCGGCACGGCCTGCTGCCGACGCTCTCCGGCGTCGCCTGCGGCGCCCTCGTCGCGCTCGCCGCCGGCCGCCTCCTGGCCGGCCTGCTCTACGAGATCCGCCCCAACCATCCACCGGCGCTGCTGGCGACGGCGCTCGCCATCGTCGCCGTGGCGACCGCCGCTGCCTGGTTGCCGGCGCGACGTGCCGGAGCGGTCGCTCCCGCCAGCGCGCTGCGCGCGGAGTAACCCCCCGGGAGTCGACCATGAACGCCTCGACCCAGGAGCTGCGCCTGGCGCTGCGCCGCCTCGCCAAGAGCCCCGGCTTCACCTTCGCCGCCGTCGCCTCGCTGGCGATCGGCATCGGCGCCACCACGGCGATCTACTCGATCGTGCAGACCCTCCTGCTGCGGCCGATGAGCGGCATCGCGCAGCCCGAGCGGCTGGTCGACATCGGCCGTGTCCAGGGCGGCGCCGGTTTCGACACCTTCGGCTATCCCGACCTGGTCGAAGTGCGCGACGAGGTGCAGTCGCTCGACCGCGTCTTCGGCTTCCAGTTCGAGCCCCACCACGTGCGCGTCGGAGACGCCTCACGCAGGGTGCTCGGCTTCGCCGTCTCGGGGAGCTACTTCGAGGCCCTGGGCGTCGGCGCGGCGCACGGGCGCCCGCTGCGCCCCGACGACGACAGCGACCAGGGCGGCGCCGCGGTCGCGGTCGTCAGTCACGCCTTTTTCGAGCGCGAGCTGGGCGGCGAGCTTTCGCGCATCGGCGCGGAGATCCGCGTCGACGGCCATCCGTTCACACTCGTCGGCGTCGCGCCGGCCGATTTCTCGGGTCACATCTTCCCACTGCGCCCCGACCTGTTCCTGCCGCTGACGACGCCGATGGGAGACGAGCCGTGGCAAACCGAGCGGCTGCGCTCGCGCGAGGCGTCGTGGTTCCATATGGGCGGCCGCCTGGCGCCCGGCGCAACCCTCGCCACGGCGCGCACGGAAGTCGACGCCCTCGCCGCCCGCGTCGCCGCCGCGCATCCCGAGACCCACGCCGAGCGCGGCATCGCCCTGCTCCCCGCTAAGGCGACGCCGGGCATCGCGCGCACGCCGCTGCGGCTGTTCTCGACCCTGCTCTTCACTCTCGTCGGCCTGGTGCTGGCGATCGCCTGCATGAACGTCGCCTCGATGCTGCTGGCGCGCGCCGAGGAGCGCGGCCGCGAGCTGGCGGTGCGCCAGGCGCTCGGCGCCTCGCGGCGCCGGCTAGTGCAGGAGCTGCTCTCCGAGACCTTGCTGCTCTTCCTGCTCGCGGCGGCGCCGGCGCTGCTGCTGGCGCGCTGGAGCGTCGACCTGATCGCCGCCTTCCGGCCGCCGACGCCAATTCCGGTCTTCCTCGATTTCCCCGTCGACTGGTCGGCAGCGGCGTTCGCCGCCGCGCTGGCTCTCGCCACCGGTCTGCTCTTCGGCCTGGCGCCGGCGCTGCGGGCGACGCGCCGTGCCCCAAACGCCGCGCTGCACGACGGCATCGCCGGCGGCGGCACGCGCCAGCTCCGGCTGCGCCGCGGGCTGGTCGGCGCCCAGCTGGCGCTGTCGCTCGTGCTGCTCGTCGCCGCCGGGCTGCTGCTGCGCGCGCTCGACACGGCGCGCAGCATCAACCCGGGCTTCCGTACCGACGGCGTCGTCGGCTACTCGCTCAGCTTCGAGCTCACGGGCCGCTCCGACGAGGGCGCGCGACAGCTGTTGGCCGACCTGATGACCGAGGCGGGCGCCCTGCCGTGGGCGACCGCCGTCACCGCCAGCGCCACGCTGCCGCTCGACCTCTCGCGAATAGGCATCGGCGGCGTCGAGATCGACGGCCGCGAGAGCCCCTCCCGCTTCGGCCTCGAGACCGACGCCAACATCGTCGCGCCGGGGTACTTCACGACGCTCGGCATCCCGCTCGAGGGGCGCGAGTTCGAGGCCTCCGATCACTTCGACGGTGCGCGGGTGGCGATCGTCAACCAGACGTTCGCGGCACGCTACTTCCCCGAAGGGGCGCTCGGCCGCACGTTCCGCCTGGTGGGCGACGACGAGCCGCCGACCTACCGCATCGTCGGCCTGGCGCGCGACATCAAGGCGTCGTCGCTCGGCGAGCCGGCGCGGCCGTTCCTCTGGGTCGCCGCCTCGCAGTGGCATGCGCGCGACTACTACCTGCTCGTGCGCGGCGCCGATGTGGCGACGATGACGCGCGACCTCACCGCGCTCGTTCGCCGCCTCGAGCCCGACTTGCCGCCCGGGCCGCCCAGCCCGCTCGTCGAGGTCGCCGCGACCTCGACGCTGCCGCAGCGGCTCGCCGCGTCGGTGGCCGGCGCGGTCGGCGCCGTCGGCCTCTTCCTCGCCGCCATCGGCCTCTACGGCGTCGTCGCCTTCGCGGTGGCGGCGCGGCGGCGCGAGCTCGCCGTGCGCATGGCGCTCGGCGCCCGCGGCCAGGACGTCGTCCGCTTCGTCCTCGCCGACGCCGCACGGCCGGTCGCGCTCGGCATCGTCGTCGGCCTGGTGCTGGCCTTCGCTCTCTCGCGTCTGCTCTCGAGCCTGCTCTTCGGCCTCTCGGCTACCGACCTCGTCACCTTCGCCGGCGTACCGGCGCTGCTCGTCGCGGTCGCCGCGGTGGCGGTCCTGATCCCCGCGCGGCGGGCCGCCGCCATCGAACCTGCCGCGGCGCTGCGCAGCGAGTAGCAACCGCCCGCCGAGCTCGCCGCGTCGACATCTCACATCGCCTCTAGGAGAGTCCCCATGCCTGTCTCCGCCGACATCCGCACCGCGCTCCGCTCCTTGCGCAAGTCGCCCGCCTTCGCCCTCTTCGCGACGCTGGCGCTCGCGGCCGGCATCGGGCTGACGCTCTACATGTTCGGGGCGATCAACGCCTTCGTGATCCGGCCGCTGCCGTTCAAGGACGCCGACCGGCTCCTGCACGTCGAGCTGGCGGACCCGACGCTCGATCAGTCCGGCCTCGCCGTGCCCTACCCCGATTACCTCGTCTGGCAGCGCGAGCTGACCTCGGTCTCCGATTTCGCGGCGTACTGGGAAGGGACGCTCAACCTGGCGGACACCGGCGATCCCGAGCGGCTCGAAGGCGCTTTCGTCACCGGCAACCTCTTCGCGGTCCTCGGCGTGCGCGCCGAGATCGGGCGTGTGCTCGGCGCCGACGATTCGCGCCCCGGCGCGCCGGCCGCCGTCGTGCTGTCGCGACGGGTCTGGGAGCGTCGCTACGGCAGCGATGCGTCGATCATCGGCCGCGCAACACGCGTCAACGGACGCCCGGCCACGATCGTCGGCGTGATGGCCGAGGGCTTCCGCTTCCCGACCCGCACCGAGGCGTGGGCGACGATCCCCGAGTCGGCGGCCACTGCGCGCCGGGACGACCTCTCCTACGTCGAGGTGATCGGGCACGCCGCGCCGGGCCACGCCTCCGGTTCGGTCGCGGCGGAGATCGAGAGCTCGCTCGCCCGCATGCTGGCGGACGACAGCTCGCGGCAGGCGGGGCTGCGCCCGGTCGTCAAGCCGTTCGTCGAGGAGTACGTCGGGCCGAACACGCGCAAGCAGCTGGCGGTGATGTTCGTCGCCGTCGTCTTCGTCCTGCTCATCGCCTGCGCCAACGTCGCCAACTTGCTCTACGCGCGCGGCGTCGGCCGCAAGCGCGACCTGGCGGTGCGCGCGGCGCTCGGCGCCTCGCGCCGTCGCCTGATCGCTTTCGGCCTCACCGAAGCGCTCGTCGTTTCGCTCCTCGCCTCCGGGATCGGCCTCGTCCTCGCCCAGCGCGCCGGCAATTGGACCATGGAGAGCCTGCGCGGCAACGAAGACATGGACATCCCGAGCTGGGTGCATTTCGAGACCGACGCGACGAGCGTCGCCTTCACGGTCGGCGTCGCCATCGCCGCCGCGCTGGCCGCCGGCTTGGCGCCGGCGATGGCCGGCTCGCGCCCCGACGTCCAGCAGGAGCTGCGCGGCGCCGGGCGCGGCGGTCCGGTGCGCAGCCGGCGGGTCCTGCGCGTGCTGGTCGTCGGCCAGATCGCGCTGTGCTGCGGCCTGGTCACCAGCGCCGGCTTGGCGGCACGCTCGATCGCCAAGCTCTACCGCGTCGAGCTGGGCGTCGACGGCGAGCGCATCCTGGGCGCCCGCATCGCCATGTTCGAGGAGCGCTTCCCCGACACCGCCTCGCTGCTCGCCTTCTACCAACGCGCCGAGGCACGGCTGCGCGAGCTGCCCGGCGTCGTCGAGTCGACGGTCACGAGCAGCCTTCCGGGGACCTTCGTCGGCGGTGGCCGCATCGAGGTCGAAGGCCTCGACCTGGGCGAGCTCCGCCTCGCCGCCGACATCGTGCGCGCCTCGCCGTCTTACTTCGAAACTCTCGGCGTGGCACTCGCCGCCGGCCGCGGCTTCGCGGCCGCCGACGACGCCGACTCCGAACGGGTTGCGATCGTGAATCGCACCTTCGTCGAGCGCTACTTCGAGGGGAGCGACCCGCTCGGCCGCCGCCTGCGCGCCGTCGGCCAGGGTGAGCCCGGTCCGTGGCTCCGCGTCGTCGGCGTGGCGCCCGACGTCCTGCAGGACGAGATCGACGACCCGCTGTCGCCGACCTACTACGTGCCTCTGGCGCAGGATCCGCCGCGCTTCGCCTTCCTCGCCGTGCGCGCTTCCGGCTCCGCCGCGACGCTCAAGGAGCCGCTGCGCAAGGCGGTCGCCGAGCTCGATCCCGACCAGCCGGTCTACTTCCTGCGCACGCTCGACGAGTGGGTGGCGATCATCCGCTGGAGCAACAGATTCCTCGCCGGCATGTTCGCCACCTTCGCCCTCGCCGGGCTGGCGCTCGCGGCGCTCGGCGTCTACGGCATGGCCGCGTACGCGGTGGCGCAGCGCACCGCCGAGATCGGCCTGCGGCGGGCCCTCGGCGCGCACGATCGCGCCGTGATCTCGCTGGTCGCCAAGCGGTCGGCGCAGGATCTCGCCTGGGGGCTGGCGCTGGGCTCACTGCTGGCGGTGGCGCTGGCGCGGCCGCTCGCCGGCATGTTCTACGGTGTCGAGGCGTTCGACCCGCCCGCCTTCGGCGCCGTCCCACTCGTGCTCTTCGTCGCTGTGGCCATCGCCACCGCGGTGCCGGCGCGGCGCGCGCTGCGCGTCGAGCCGGCGTCGGCGCTGCGCGAAGAGTGAGCCGAGGCGACCCGTGAGCCCGCTCGCCAGCCTCTCTCGCCACATCCGCGCCGCCGCGCGCTCGCTGCTGCGCGTGCCCGGCTTCTCGCTCGCGGTCATCGCCACGCTGACCGTCGTCCTCGGTCCGGGCGTCGCGCTGCTGTCGCTCGTCGAGCAGCTCTACTGGCGGCCGCTGCCGATCGAGCGGCCCGACGAACTGGTGGTCTTCGATCCGCCGCAAGGGCCGTTCTCGGGCTCGTCGAGCGTCTATTCGGGATTCTCCGTGCCGATGTCGTACCCCGAGTACGAGAGGTTCGCGAGCTGGCGGCAGAGTCCGTTCGCGGGGGTCGCGGCGCGCGTGCCGGCGACGCTCGCGCTCGGCTTCGACGGCGCGACCGAGGAGGTCACCGGCGAGCTCGTCACGGGCGGCTACTTCGACCTTCTCGGCGTGCGCGCCGAGCGCGGCCGCCTGCTCACCGCCGAGGACGACGTCACGATCGGCGGCCATCCGGTCGCGGCGCTCTCCTGGGGCGCCTGGCAGCGACGCTTCGGCGGCGACGCCGGCGTCGTCGGCAAGTCGATCACCCTCAACGGCCACGCCTTCACCATCCTCGGCGTCGCGGCACGCGACTTCCGCAGCCTCGAGCTCGAGTTCGCGCCCGAGCTCTGGCTGCCGATGAAGATGAAGCCGGTGGCGACGCCGCTCGACCCGGGCCTCGACAACCCGCGCAGCCGCTGGCTCAACATCGTGGCGCGACTCGCTCCCGGGATCGACCTCGCCGCCGCCGAGGCGCGTGCCAACGAGCTCTATCGCCGCTCGAGCGAGGAGATCCTCGAACAGATGCCCAGTGGCTCGGAGGATTTTCGCCAGCGCTTCGTCGCCCGTCACCTGACGCTCCTCCCTGCCGGCAAAGGGCGTTCGGACCTGCGCGGTGCCTTTTCGACCGCGCTCTTCGCCGTGCTCACCCTGGTCGGGATGCTCTTCGTGCTCGCCTGCGCCAACCTCGCCAACCTCTTCCTCGCCCGCGCCACCCGCCAGGAGCGCGACCTGACGGTGCGCTTGGCGCTCGGCGCTTCGCGACGCGACCTCGTCGCCCGCCTGCTCGCCGAGGCGGCGGTGCTCGCCGCCGTCGCCACCGCGCTCGGAACGGCGATCGCCCTCGCGTTGCCGCGCTGGCTCGAGGCAGGCTTGCCGGGCGTCCTGGCCGGCCTTCTCCCCGGCGCGAACGCGACGCTTCTCGAGATCGTCGCCGCCGTGGCGATCGTCACGACGCTCGGCTGCGGCCTGCTGCCGGCGTTGCTCGCCTCGCGCGGCGACATTGCCGCGCGCCTGCGCTCGGGCGCTGCCGCGACTCTGGGCGGCGGCCGTGGCCATGCGCTTCGCCGCATGCTGGTCGGGTTGCAGGTGGCGCTCTCGGCAGCAATCCTGGTCGGCGCCGGTCTGCTGCTGCGCACCCTCGACCGACTGGCCTCCCGCGCGCCCGGCTACGACACTGCACCGGCGCTGAGCTTCTCTCTCGATCCGCGGCTGACCGGACTCGACGTCGAGACCTCGCGCGCCCTCGTCGACCGGGTCGAGGCCGAGCTCGCCGCGCTGCCGGGTGTCGCCGCCGCCGCGCGCGGCAACATGCCGCTGCTCGACGACTGGGTGTGGCAGAGCTCGGTCGAGATCGAAGGGCGCGA
Organism: Thermoanaerobaculia bacterium; assembly: GCA_036397015.1. Taxonomy (GTDB): domain Bacteria; phylum Acidobacteriota; class Thermoanaerobaculia; order Multivoradales; family JAGPDF01; genus JACTMI01. The sequence goes on along the minus strand of DASWJT010000145.1, from coordinate 2,235 downwards.
GGAGCGCGAAGACGACGATCTCACTCCGCGCTTCGATGCCGTCTCTGCGAACTACTTTCGAGCCTTGGGGATTCCGCTGCGGAGCGGTCGGTTGTTCACCTCCGCCGATGCCGCTGGCGCGCGGCCGGTGGCGATCGTCAACCAGGAGCTCGTCCGCCGCTTCTTCGACGGCGGCGATGCGATCGGGCGCGTCCTCACCTCTGGACGCGAGCCCAACCGGCGAAGCGTGACGATCGTCGGCGTCGTCGGCAACATCCTGTCGTCGAACCTGCGCGAGGAGCCGGCGCCCTTCGTGTTGCTGCCGTTCGACCAGGACTACGAAGGATCGGCGACCGTCTTCTACCTGCGCGCGTCGGGGCCGCCCGCGGCGCTGGTCGAGAGCGTGCGCCGGCGGGTGGCGGCGATCGCGCCCGCCGTGCCAGTCGTCGATCTGCGCCTAATGACCGCCCAAGTCGAGCGCTCGCTCGGCCTCGAGCGCGCCACGGCCGGCCTCGCCACCGGTCTCGGCCTGCTGGCGGCGCTGCTCTCCGCCGTCGGGCTGGGCGGCGTTCTCGGCTACTCGGTCGACGCGCGCCGCCGCGAGATCGCCTTGCGCTCGGCGCTCGGCGCCGCGCCGGCGCGCATCGGCCGCGCCGTCCTCTCGCACGTCGCGCTGCCCGTCGCCCTCGGCCTCGTCGCCGGCCTCGCCACCGCCCTCACCGCGGTGCGCTGGCTGGCGAGCCTGCTCTACGGCGTCGACGCCCACGATCCCGCGACCTTCGTCCTCGTCACGCTGGCTCTCGTTCTCGTCGCCTCGGCCGCCGCCGCACTGCCCACCGCCCGCGCCCTGGCGATCGAGCCGGCGCAGGCGCTGCGCGACGAGTAGGCGAAGTTCGAAACCCGGTAGATTCTGTTGCTTGGCGAACGGACGCCGCACTTGGCCACGCCGCGTAGAGATCAGTGCTGACGGAGTCGAGATTCCCTAGTCGCCCATCTAGACTTCGCGGCTTTCCGGTCCGACCTCGCCGGCGACTTTCGCCAGCGCGGCGGCGGACAGCGAAAGCGTTCGAACGCCGATCAAGATGCGCTCGCCGTCGCCCGCGCTCGCTGCTCCGGGCAGCGAGAGCAGCAGCCGCTGGCCCTCCCACCACAGCGTGCGCCGGTTTCCGCGACGGGTGCGTTCCATGCCCGCATCGAGACGCGCCAGCATGTCTTCCGGGGTCCTCTTCGACTCGCAACGGAGGCGAAGTGTCCCCCACTGTCCCAGGAGGTCCGTTCCGCGCGGGCGAAGCTGATCCGCACGACGCGGTTCGATGTCGTTGCCTGGCACCGCTCCGTGGAGCCGCTCCACGGCCGCGATCAGCCGATAGCCCCGCTTGGAGATGGTCTCGATGAAGCGCGGCTCGCGGGCGTCGTCGCCCAGCACCTTTCGAAGCTGCTGAATGCAGCGGTTCAGGGCATCGTCGGTGACGAAGGCGTCCTGCCAGACGCTCTCGTGCAGCTCGTCGCGGGAAACCACGGCTCCCGGCCGGCGCGCCAGCTTTTCGAGACGGAGGTACCGCTCGTAGCTCCCACCGCTGAGGCTCTCGAACGCCACCGCCAGCACGGAGTAGCCCGCGTTCGAATAGCCTTCGTCCTCCCCCGGCAAGAAGCGCAGCGGCGCCGAAAGAGCTTGCCGCAGGAAGTCGTCGCGGCGAACCAGGGTTTCGTCGCCGACCGGCGGCGTCGCGTCGGCTCGAACCGGGATTGCCGTGAGCAGGCCTACGCCGACAGCCGTGCACCACGAGAGCACGCTCGAAGGGGGGCGAGCGGGTCGCTGCAGTCGCGCCATGGAATCTCCTCGCACCGGGGGACGGAGGCCGGCGCCGAAAGGCATGCTCACCCAGGTTCCAGAGGGAAGTCCCGAGGGCTGACCGGCGAACTGCCGATGATTGCGCGATGACTACCTCGACGGCTGCTGCCCTCGGCGAGGCACCAGCCCCTGCCGCAGCCAGAACCCGGATCGAGGGCTCGGTCCGTCCGTAACCTCCGTCGTCAACGCCAGTAGAGACCGACGAATGCGACGTGCCCCCGGCCGTCGTCAGGAAACGGGAGGAATAGCGATGGCCGATCTCGGAGGTCTCATCCGGCAGGCCGGGCGGGCACTGCGCCGCCGGCCGCTCTATGCCGTCGTCGCCACGCTGACGGTCGCCGCCGGCATCGCGGCGTCGACGGCGAGCTTCGTACTGGTCGACGCCGCGTTGCTATCGCCGCTGC
>DASWJT010000144.1:0-40162 GCA_036397015.1 Thermoanaerobaculia bacterium | reverse complement strand
GTCGAGGACGCCCTCGGTCGCTGGTGGCAGCTCGGCACCATCCAGCTCGACTACCAGCTGCCCGAGCGCTTCGAGCTCGCCTACATCGGCGAGGACGGCGTCGAGCACCGGCCGGTGATGATCCACCGCGCCATGCTCGGCTCGGTGGAGCGCTTCCTCGGCATCCTCATCGAGCACACCGCCGGGGCGTTCCCGCTCTGGCTGGCGCCGACGCAAGCGATGGTCGTGCCGGTCTCGGAGAAGGCGGCCGCCTACGGCCGGCGGCTGCGCGACGAGCTCGTGGCGCGCGGCGTGCGCGCCGAGCTCGACGAGTCGAACGAGAAGCTCGGCTACAAGATCCGCCGGGCGCAGCTCGCCAAGGTGCCGTACATGGCGGTGGTGGGCGAGCGAGAGCAGGCGGCGGAGACGGTCGCGGTGCGCACCCGCGCCGGCCGCGAAGCAAAGGGGATCGCCCTCGCGGCGTTCGCCGACTGGCTCGCGGAGCGGGCGCGACGGCGCGACGAGGCTTTGCCCGATCCGCCGGGAGTCGAGTAGACTCCGCGGGTTCTCAACCGGTTCGAGAGGCCGGTCGGTGCCCGGAATGTCCCGGGCGCGCGAAACGAAAGACGGTCTCTCGGGCCACAGAAGGAGGAGCGGCGCATCGACAGGACAGCGAGAGTCAACGAGGCGATCCGGATTCGCGAGGTCCGGCTGATCGACGCCGACGGCGGTCAGGTCGGCATCGTCCCGACCGATCAGGCGTTGCGCATGGCGCGCGAAGCCGGCTTCGACCTCGTCGAGGTCGCTCCGGCGGCGCGCCCCCCGGTCTGCCGCATCATGGACTTCGGGAAGTTCCTCTACCAGCAGAAGAAGAAGGCGCAGGAATCGAGAAAGAAGCAGAAGCAGTTCGAGATCAAAGAGGTCAAGTTCCGGCCCAACATCGACGAGCACGACTACGACGTGAAGCTGCGGCGCGCCTTGCGCTTCCTCGACGAGGGCGACAAGGTGAAGGCGACGGTGCAGTTTCGCGGCCGTGAGAACTCGAAGCCGGAGCTGGGCCTGAACCTGATGAAGAAGCTCGCCGTCGACATCGGCGAGCAGGGGATCCAGGAAGGATCGCCGGAAATGGCCGGCAATCGCATGCACCTGATCTTCGGCCCCAACAAGAAGCCGGGCTCCGCGAGGAGATCGGCCTCCGTCGCGGCGAGGTCGGCCGCGCCGGAAAACTAGAGGAGGCGAGCCGTCATGGCTCAGACGACGAAAGCCAAGAAGAAGACCCATCGCGGGGCGAAGAAGCGCTTCAAGCTCACCGCCACCGGCAAGGTGATGCGGCACCAGTCGATGAAGCGCCACATCCTGACCAAGAAATCGCAGTCGCGGAAGCGCCGCCTGCGCCACGAAGTCGAGCAGACGGGCAAGCTCGGTCAGGCCGTCAAGGATCTGATCTCCTAAGCCCGTAACCCTCGCCGACGCCGGAGGTGAACCTGTCCGGCGCGGCGAAAGTCGCCGGCTCGCGACGAGCCGCCGGCTCCACCCGCTCCGTCTCGGACGGAGCCCGGAAACGAGGTTCGAGTCATGCCCCGAGTCAAGCGCGGCCCCAAGCGGGCGCAGAAGCGAAAGAAGGTCCTCAAGCAGTCCAGCGGATTCTTCGGCACCAAGTCGAACGCCTATCGCATTGCGAAGCAGGCGGTCGAGCGGGCGGGCAAGTTCGCCACCCGCGACCGCCGCGCCAAGAAGCGCGACTTTCGCGCCCTGTGGATCGTGCGCATCAACGCCGCCGCCCACGAGCACGGCCTCTCCTACAACCGCTTCATCAACGGATTGAAGCTCGCCGGCTGCGACCTCGACCGCAAGGTGCTGGCGCAGATCGCCGCCGGCGACGACAAGAAGCCGTTCGCCAACCTGGTCGACCTGGCCAAGCAGGCCCTGGCCAAGGCCGACAAGACGAGCGCCGCGCGCGCCTGACGGTGGGCGCGCCGGGCTCGTCCGCCGGCAAAGCGGCGCCGTCGCCCGAAGAGCTCGGGCGGCTGGCCGTCGAGGCCGAGAGCGCCATCGCCGCGGCGGCCGACCGCGCCGCCTGGGAAGCCCTGCGCATCGCCTGGATCGGCGCGCGTCAGGGGCGGCTGCGCGCTCTCCAGGCGCTCATCCCGCGGGCCGCCGACAAGCGCGCCTACGGCCAGGGCTTCAACCGGCTCAAGCAGCGCGTCGAGGCGGCGCTCACCGCGCGCGAGGCTTCTCTCGCCGAAGCCGAGCGCGCCGCGGCCGAGGCGGCGGCGCGGGTCGACGTCACGCTCCCCGGCCGGCGCCCCGCGCTCGGCACGCTCCACCCGGTGACCCTCGTCGCTCTCGAGATCGAGGCGATCTTCCGCAGCCTCGGCTACAGCGTCGCCGAGGGGCCGGAAGTCGAGAGCGACGAGATGAACTTCGCGCTGCTCAACTTCCCCGCCGACCATCCCGCGCGCGACGCCCAGGACACGCTCTTCCTCGCCGACGGGCGTCTGCTGCGCACGCACACCTCGCCGGTGCAGGTGCGCACCATGCTGGCGAGGAAACCGCCGATCCGCGTCATCTGTCCGGGGCGGGTTTACCGCAACGACAACGACCTGCGGCACTCGCCGATGTTCCACCAAGTCGAGGGCCTGTGCGTCGCCGAGGGGATCACTGTCGGCGACCTCAAAGGCACGCTCGAGGCGTTCGTCACCCGGCTCTTCGCTGCCGACACCCGCATCCGGCTGCGGCCGAGCTTCTTTCCCTTCACCGAGCCGTCGTGCGAGGTCGACATCACCTGCCAGCTCTGCAAGGGGACGGGCTGTCCCACCTGCTCGGGCACCGGCTGGATGGAGATCCTCGGCGCCGGCATGGTCGACCCGCGCGTGCTCGAAAACTGCGGGATCGATCCCGACCGCTACTCGGGCTTCGCCTTCGGCCTCGGCCTCGACCGTGTGGCGATGAACAAGTGGGGCATCCCCAACATCCGCTTGCTGTTCGAGGGCGACGAGCGCCTGCTGCGCCAGGTGCGGGGCTAGGGCGAGCGCGATGGAGTTCTCGCTTTCCTGGCTCAACGAGTATGTCGATCTCGGCGGAATTCTCCCCTTGCGGCGCGATGCGAGCGGACGCCTCGATGGCTTCGTCAGTCGAGAAGCTCTCCAGTTAGGGGAAAAGCTGACGGCAATCGGTCTCGCAGTCGAGGCCTACCCGATCGCGATGGTCGGACCGGAGAAACTCGATCAGGAGCAGCTCGTCGACGTCGAGGTGACCTCGAACCGGCCCGACGCGATGTGCCACCTTGGACTGGCGAGGGAACTGGCCGTGGCGCTCGGCGTGCCGCTGCGCAAACCCGAGGTTCCCCTCTATGGAAGCCTTTCGAGTGACGGCCGCAGCGGCAAGGTTCGCCTCGAGGATGCGGAGGGCTGTCCGCGCTACGTGGCCCGGGTGATTCGCGGCGTGAAGGTGGGACCGTCGCCCGACTGGCTGCGCCGGCGGCTCGAGGCGATCGGGCTGCGCTCGATCAACAATGTCGTCGACGCCACGAACTACGTGCTCTGGGAAACGGGCCAGCCGCTGCACGCCTTCGACCTCGGAAAGGTGCCGGGCGGCGAGATCCGCGTGCGGCGGGCGCAGGCCGGCGAGAAGCTCACGACGCTCGACGGCAGGGAGCGCGAGCTCGATCCCGAGATCCTGGTCATCGCCGATCGCGAGCGCGCCATCGGCCTGGCCGGAGTGATGGGCGGCGCGGCGACCGAGGTCGCGGCCACGACCACCGACGTCCTGCTCGAGTCGGCGCATTTCGACCGGCGGCGGATCCGCATCGGGTCGAAGCGACTGGCGCTCCACACCGACGCTTCGCAGCGCTTCGAGCGCGGCGCCGACTTCGGCGCCTGCGACGAAGCGTCGCGCCGCTGCGCCGCACTCCTCGTCGAGGTCGCGCTCGGTCGCGTCGAGGAGCAGGCGGTCGACGCCGTCGCGCTGCGGCCGCAGGCGATCCGTTGGCGGCTGGAGGCGAGGGCGCTGGTGCGGTTCGCCGGAGTCGAGATCGGCGGCGACGAGATCGAGCGCATCCTGGCCGGGCTCGGCTTCACGCCGCGAGCGGTCGGCGACGGCGTGTGGACGGGCTTCGTGCCGAGCTGGCGCGACGCCGACTTCGAGCCGCGCCGCGGCGGCGAGGAGCGTTTCGCCTATCCGCAGGACGTCTACGAAGAGGTGCTGCGCCACGTCGGCTTCGACCGCGTGCCGGCGACGCTGCCGGCGATCGGCGGCGTCGACGCCGGCGCCAACCCCGAGCACGAGCGCGCCGCGCGCGCCCGCCACCTCTTCGCGGCGCTCGGCTACGCCGAGACGATCCACTATGCCTTCCAGGATCGACGGAGGGACGACCTTTATCCCGGTGTCGTGCGAGTGGGCGAGCCGCTCGCGCTCGCCAATCCTCTTTCCGAGAACTACGCGGTTCTGCGGCGCTCTCTGGTGCCCAATCTCGAGTCGGCCGCCGGTGGCAACGCTCGCCGCGGCGCCGCCGGGGTTCGTCTGTTCGAAGTCGGGCACGTGTTTCCCGGCGGGGACGAGCCGGAGGTCGAGGCGATTGCCTGGATCGCCGGCGGCGCTCACGGCTCACCGTGGGACCTGCGCAGCGAGATCGACCTGCTTGCGATCAAGGGGGCCGGTGAGGCGCTGCTCGATCTCGTCGGCGCCCAGGGACTCGTCGTCGAGCCGGCGAATTTCGCCGGCGTCCTGCCCGGCACGGGTGCACGCTGGCTCCTGCCCGGCGGCGTGCCGGCCGGGTGGTTCGGGCAGCTCGGCGAGGCCGATACACCATTCCCTCTCTTCGCGGGCGAGCTGCTGCTCGACCGTCTCCCTGCACAGGCGCCGAAACGCGCCGTCGTGCCGCCGCCGCGTCTGCCCGGGATCGCCGCCGACCTCACTCTCACCCACCCGCTCGCCGTCGCCTGGGAAGAGCTGGCGACGGCGATCCGCGGCGAGATGCGACCGCCGCTCGTCGGCTTCGCGCTCAAGGCGCGCTACCGGGGCGCCGGCGTGCCGGCGGGGGCGGTGGCGACGACGGTCACCCTCGAGTACCACGGCGGCGAACGGACGCTGACGCAGGAAGAGGTCAACGCGCGGCAGAGCGAGCTCGCCGCCGAGCTCGAGCGCCGCTTCGGCTACGGGCGGGGAGGGGAGGAGCGATGAGCTGGGAGATCCTCGACGCGTTGGAGGAGCGGATCCTCGACGCGGCGGGCCGCATCGAGTCGCTGCGCGAGCGCAACGTCGAGCTCGAGGCGCGCGTCGCCGAGCTTGAGGGCGAGCTCGCCGCCGCCGGCGACGGCACGGCCGCCGGCTGGCGGACCGGGCGCGCCGAGCTCGAGCGCCGCGTCGCTGCCCTGGTCGAGCGCCTCGAGGGCCTGCTCGTCGGCTGAACGGCGAGCCGGGAGCGCCTCTCGGCCCGCCGCGACGAACGTCCGACACCCCCCCGAACGGGTGGTATATTGCCCGCGGACCAGCCGGCGGCCCGGCAGGAGCGGAGGGGGCAGTGAACGAGCGCGAGAGCGCCTCCACGACCGAAGTCGAGATCTTCGGAGCCACCTACGTCATTCGCGGCGGGCAGGAGCCGGAGTACTTGAACGAGCTCGCCGAGGAGGTCGATCGGCGGATGCGCGAGCTGGCCGGGCACGTGACGTCGCCGGAGGCCGGCCGGCTAGCGATCCTCACCGCGCTCAACCTCGCCGACGAGCTCTCCCGGAGCCGGACCAACTGGGACGGGGAACGGAGCGAGATCGAGACGCGATTGACGTCGCTCGCGGGCCACCTCGCCAAGGCGCTCGATGAAGGGCGCGGCGGCAAGCGGGCGCGGGCGGCGAGGAAGATCGAGAGTCGGGGTAACCCCTGAGCGGTGCGTGATGGGTCGATGCATGGTAGAACCAACACAGTTGCCACGGGAGTTCGAATTCGGCGGGCCCGTGCCTGCCCGGCACCGACCGGGACGCTGACGGCTCGTCGTGAGGACACCCACCTGAAGCGTTTCAGGTTCTAAACGCCACGCCCACACGGCCGCTCGGGGGTCATCCCACCTTCCAATCGCCTCGCATCGCCTCTCCCTGCCCGGGAGCGGAACGATGGAATCGATGCTGCTGATCGCGGGGGCCGCGCTCGCCGCTCTGGCGATCGTCGGCTTCACCGCGCTCGCCGCGCGCCGCCGCAGCGCCGCCGAGCTCGCCGACGCGCGCCGGCGCGCCGAGCTGTTGCTCGCCGAGGCGCGCCGCGAGGGCGAGGCGAAGATCCGCGAGGCCGAGCTGTCGGCGAAGGAGAAGCTGCTCGCGGCGCGCAGCGAGTTCGAGAGCGCCTCGCGCCAACGCCGCCAGGAGCTCGAGGAGGTCGAGAAGCGGCTGGCGCAGAAGGAAGTCGGGCTCGATCGCCGCGTCGACGATCACGCCCACCGGGAGCGCGAGCTGGCCGCCGTCGAGAAGGCGGTCGCGCAGCGCGAGAAGGAAGCGGCATCGAGCGCGGCGGAGCTCGAACGGCTCGTCGCCGAACAGCGCGGCCGGCTCGAGCACGTCGCCGGCCTGACGGCGCAGCAGGCGCGCGAGGAGCTCAAGCGCTCGCTCGAGGACGACGCCCGCCTGGAAGCCGCCAATCTCGTCAAGCGCATCGAGGACGAGGCGCGCGAGCAGGGCGGCAAGAAGGCGCAGTGGCTGATGGGCATGGCGGTGCAGCGGCTGGCCTCGGACTTCGTCTCCGAGACCACGGTGTCGGTGGTCGAGCTGCCGAGCGACGAGATGAAGGGGCGCATCATTGGCCGCGAGGGCCGCAACATTCGCGCCCTGGAGCTCGCCACCGGCGTCGACCTGATCGTCGACGACACGCCCGAGGCGGTCATCCTCTCCGGCTTCGATCCGTTCCGGCGCGAGATCGCCCGCGTCGCCCTCGAGCGCCTGATCGCCGACGGCCGCATCCATCCGGCACGTATCGAGGAGATCGTCGAGAAGGTCAAGGGCGAGTTCGAGCAGCGCATCCAGCAGGACGGCGAAGCCGCTCTGCTCGAGCTCAAGATCCCGGGAATGCACCCCGAGCTGGTCAAGCTCCTCGGCCGGCTGCGCTACCGCACGAGCTACGGCCAGAACGTGCTCAACCACTCGAAGGAGGTCGCCTTCCTCGCCGCGACGATGGCCGCCGAGCTCAAGGCCAACGTGCAGATCGCCAAGCGCGCCGGGCTTCTGCACGACATCGGCAAGGCCATCGACCGCGAGGTCGACGGCACGCACCTCGAGCTCGGCATCGAGCTGCTGCGCAAGTACGGCGAGAGCGAGGACGTCGTCCACGCCATGGCCTGCCATCACGGCGACTACGACCCGAAGACGATCGAGGCGGTGCTGGTGACCTCGGCCGACGCCCTCTCCGCGGCCCGCCCCGGCGCGCGCCGCGAGGTGCTCGAGACCTACGTGCAACGGCTCGAGAAGCTGGAGGAGATCGCCAGCTCGTTCAAGGGCGTCGAGAAGTGTTTCGCCATCCAGGCCGGCAGAGAGATCCGCGTCATCGTCGATGCCGGCAAGCTCTCCGACGACCAGGCGATGTGGCTGTCGAAGGACGTCGCCAGGAAGATCGAGACCGAGCTCACCTACCCGGGTCAGATCCGCGTCACCGTCATCCGCGAGATGCGCGCCGTCGAGTACGCCAGATGAGGCTGCTCTTCGTCGGCGACGTCGTCGGCAAGCCCGGCCGCCGCGCGCTCGCCCGCCTGCTGCCGCGCCTCGTCGACGACCAGCGCGCCGACTACGTGGTCGTCAACGTCGAGAACGCCGCCGGCGGCTTCGGTGTCACGCCCGAGATCTTCGCCGAGCTCGCCGAATTGCCGATCCACTGCTGCACGAGCGGCAATCACGTGTGGGACAAGAAGGAGGCGCTGGAGCTGCTCGACCGCGAGCCGCGCCTGCTCAGGCCCGCCAACTACCCCGAGGGCAATCCCGGGCGCGGCGTTCACGTCGGCGAGACGGCGGCAGGGGTCAGGGTGGCCACGCTGCATCTCGAGGGACAGGTCTTCATGAAGAACCTCGACTCTCCCTTCCGCGTCGCCGAGCGCCTGCTCGCCGCGCTGCCGGCCGACGTCAAGGTGCGCTTCGTCGACTTCCACGCCGAGGCGACCTCGGAGAAGCAGGCGCTCGGCATCTTCCTCGACGGCAGGGTATCGGCGGTCGTCGGCACCCACACGCACGTGCCGACCGCCGACGAGCGCGTGCTGCCCGGCGGCACCGCTTTCCTCACCGACGTCGGCATGACCGGCCCCTACGAGGGCGTCATCGGCTTCAAGGCCGAGCGCGTTCTGCCGCGCTTCTTGCTGCAGACGCCGACCACATTCGAAGTCGCCAAGCGCGACGTGCGGCTGGCAGCGGCGGTGGTCGACGTCGACGAGGCGAGCGGCCGCGCGCGCGGCATCGAGCGCTTGCTCGTCGCCGCCGGGGAGGAGTGACGATGGCGAGGAAGGCGACGCTCGACGAGCTCAAGACGGCGCCGGGAAGGCTGCCGCTGTCGGTCATCATCACCACCTTCAACGAGGAGATCAACGTCGCCGAGTGCATCGAGTCGGTGGCCTGGGCGGACGAGATCCTCCTCGTCGACTCGTTCTCGACCGACCAGACGGTGGAGATCGCGCGGCGCTTCCCGATCGTCATCCTGGAGCGCGAATACTTCGGCTCGGCGGCGCAGAAGAACTGGGCGCTCGACCGCGTGCAGCACGACTGGGTGCTGATCGTCGACGCCGACGAGCGCGTGCCCGAGCAGCTGGCGCGCGAGATCGTGACCGTGCTCGCCCGCTCACCGCAGGTCAACGGCTACTACATCCGGCGCGAGAACGTCTTCGTCGACCGCGTCATTCGCCACTCGGGCTGGTCGACCGACAAGGTCGTGCGCCTCTTTCGCAAGGACAAGGGCCGTTACCCCAACCGCCGCGTCCACGCCGACCTCGAGATCGAGGGGCCGGTGCCGGTGCTGCGCAGACCCTTCCTACACCACACTTTCCGCACCTTCGACCAGTATTTCCCGAAGTTCCTCAACTACGCCGAATGGGGCGCGGCGCAGGCCTTCCGCGACGGCCGGCGCGCCGGCCTGGCCGAGCTCGTCTTCCGCCCCTGGTGGCGGTTCTTCCGCACCTACTTCCTGCAGCTCGGCCTGCTCGATCGGATGCACGGCTTCGTGCTCTGCAGCCTGCAGGCATTCGGCGTCTTCTTGAAGTACGCGCGGCTGTGGGAGTACGGCATCCGCGCCGAGCGCGGCGAGCAGATCCGCCTGCCCGCCTTCGACGACTCGACGACGACCTGGAAGCGGCCCGAGAGCTGAAGTCGGCTCGCCGCGCGGCGGCGAGGTGAGCAGCACGTAGCCGTGGCGCCGCTCGGCGTCGCGCGCCACCTCGACGAGCAGCAGTGGCGGATCGAGCTCCGCGAGCCGGCTCTTCTCGATGACCAGCCAGACCGGTCCCGGCCGCGCCGCGAAGGCGCGCAGCTCGTCCTCGTGGCCGAGCTCGACCGCGAAGCGGCGGACATGGAAGACGAAGGTGGCGTCGAGCGGCGGCGGCCAGACGGCCCAGGGATCCTCGGGCGCGGAGCGCGCGACGAGCTCCGCGGCGAGGGGGAGCGCCGACTTGACGGCGTCGAAGCGCGGCAGCACCGAGAGCGCGGCAACGACCGCCACCAGGCCCATGCCGGCGGCGATCGTCTGCACCAGCATCCAGACGCGTCCGCGCCGGGCGAAGAGCCAGGCGACCTGCAACGCTGCGGCGAGCAAGATGCCGAGAGCGAAGAGCGACGGCAGGAGCCCGGGGCCCATCGGCTCGAGGTCGGCGAGCCGCTCGCCGAGTCGCCCGGGAGCGAGGCGCACGGCGGCGAATCCGCCGAGGGTCGCGACGAGCGCGAGGCCGACGGCGGCGAGCGCCGGCACCGTGAGATGCGGCCGCAGCCGCGGCCACGTCGCTTCGATCTCGGCGAGAGCGGCGGCGACGAGCAGGGCCATCGCCGGATACATGGTCAGGATGTAAACGGTGCGCTTGCCGGGCGAGAGGCTGAAAAAGACCAGCGTCACGACCATCCAAGCGAGGGCGAGCAGCACGCCGCGCCGCGCCGGGCCGAAGAGCCGTCGCCAACCGATCCAGATCGCAACGGGCAGGAAGAGTGACCACGGGAAGAAGTCCGCCGGGATCACCGTCAAGTAGTAGTGCCAGGGCTGGTGGTGGCCCCAGGGATGGGCGTAGCGGTCGAGGTTCTGCTTGAGCACGATGACCTCGAAGTACTCCCGTCCGCCGGCGACGATCGCCGGCACGAGCCAGGCGAGGACGACGCCGAGCCAGACGAGGAGGCCGGTGGGGATGCGCATCTCGGCGAGCACGCGCCGCTCTCCCGAGACGAGCGCCCAGGCGACTACGGCGAGCAGCGGCGGCAGCAGCCCGACCGGCCCCTTGGCGAGCGTCGCCAGTCCGGTGAAGAGGAAGAACAGCCGGTAGTGCGCCGGTCGCTCCTCGACCAGGCCGCGGACGAAGAAGTACATGGCGGCCGTGACCAGCGCGACGAGCAGCATGTCGATCTGGCCGACGCGGCCTTGCCAGAGGATCTTGGCGCCGGAGAGGAAGACGAGCGCCGCCCACCAGCCGACGCGGCGCTCGAAGAGGCGGTGTCCGATGCCGCCGACGAAGAGCGCCGCGGCGATCGCCGCGGCGACCGAGGGCAGGCGCGTCGCCGCCGGGCCGACGCCGCCGGTGAGGAAGGACACGCCGGCGATCGCCCAGAACATGAGCGGCGGCTTCTCGGCGTAGACGCGGCCGTTCAAGTGCGGCACCAGCCAGTGCCCGTCCGCGCGCATCTCGCGCGCCACCTCGGCGTAGCGCGGCTCGTCCGGATTCCACAGGTCGCGCGCGCCGATCCCCGGCAGGAAGACGACGAGAGCGAAGAGGACGAGGAGGAGCTTCTCGCCGGCGCTCACGGCTCGCGCGAGCGCTCCGGTACCGCGCGCGCCTTGCGGATCAGCCACAGGTTGCGCAGGTAGATCCCGAGGCCGGCGCCCTGCCCGACGATGAAGACCGGGTCGCGGCGATGGATGGCGTAGGCGAGCAGCACCGCGCCGCCGCCGATCGAGAAGTACCAGAAGGCGAGCGGCACGACGCTCCGGTGCGAGCGCTCGGAGGCCAGCCACTGCACGAAGAAGCGGCCGAAGAAGAGCCCCTGGCCGCCGAAGCCGACGATCTTCCAGATCGTTTCGGGAGTCATCCGCGGTTCTCCTCGTGGTTGCGCGGATCGATCCAGCGCTTGCGCATCCAGCGCACGGCCATGAGATCGGCGAGGGCGCGGAAGAGCCGGTTGCCGATGCCGTACTTTGCCGTGCCGTGGCGGCGCGGCCGGTGGCCGACCGCGAGCTCGCCGACGCGGGCGCCGTTCCAGCGCACGAGCGTCGGCAGGAAGCGGTGCATGCCGACGAATATCGGCAGGTGAACGAGGAACTCGGCACGGTAGGCCTTGAGCGAGCAGCCGACGTCGGTGATCGCCTCGTCGGTCGCCCAGTTGCGCACGGCGTTGGCGATGCGGGAGGAGGCCAGGCGCACCCAGCTGTCGTGGCGCTCGCGACGCACGCCGGAGACGACGTCGAAGCCGCGCTCGAGCTCGGCGAGGAGACGCGGGATGTCGGCCGGGTCGTTCTGCAGGTCGGCGTCGAGAGTGACGACGATGGCGCCGCGCGCCGAGCGGAAGCCGAGGGCCAGGGCCGCCGACTGCCCGGCATTGCGCCGATGCCACAGGACCCGGATGCGCGGCTCGGCGGCGGCGAGCCGGCGTATCTCGGCGAGCGTGCCGTCGGTCGAGGCGTCGTCGACGAGGAGCAGCTCCCAAGCGGCGTCGATGGGATCGAGGGCGGCGCGGATCTCGGCGACGAGAGCGGAGAGGCTCGCCTCCTCGTTGAACGCGGGGACGACGAGGGAGATCCGAGGAGGGCTCGAGCTCACGGGTGGCGTCGCGTCGAAGCCGGCAACGTATCACGCCCGAGATGAACGGCATGTGACCGGAGCAGACGAGGCCGCGGCTAAGATGCCGCGCGTGTCCCGGCCCCCGGCCCCGGCGTTCGCCGAGCGCGAGCGGCTCGGCGAGCTGCTCGCCCTGATCCTCGTCTGGATCACCGCGACGGTCGTCTTGAGCTCGCTCGCCGCCCCCGCCGTCTCCGCGCTCGTCGACGCCCTCGCCCCGGGGCAATTTCCCTTCCAGCGCGTGCTGCGCCGCGTCGCGATGCTGGTCGCAGTCGCCCTGCTCTTCGCGCTGCGGCGCCGCATCGGCCTGCGTGGCCTGGCCAACCTCGGCTTGGCGCGCTCGAGCGCGACGTGGCGGGCCTGCGGGAACGCCGCGCTGGCCGGCGCGGCCGCGATCGCGGCGCTGTTCGCCAGCGAGCACGCCCTCGGCCGGCGCCTGGCGGCGTTCGACCTCGGTCTCGGCGAGGCGCTCGAGGCGCTCGCGGGCGCCGCGGTGATCGGCCTGGTCGAGGAGGCGCTCTGCCGCGGCGCGTGGCTCTACCCCTTCGGCCGGCTCGCCGGCTGGCGCTTCTGGCTGGCGAGCGCGGCGACCTCGGCGGTTTACGCCACCGCGCACTTCGCCCGCGGCGGCGGGCGGCCGCGCGCCGTCGACTGGACGACGGGTTGGGAGGTCTGGGCGCAGATCGGGCCGGCGGTGGGCCAGCACTTCGAGGCGTGGACCGGCTTGGCCGCCACCGGCGCTCTGTTCTACTCCCTCGCCTGGCGGCAGGGGCACCTGTGGGGCGCGGTTGGCCTCCACGCCGGCGCCGTCTTTGCATTGCAGATCGGCGGCGAGCTCGGCCATCCTCCCGCCGGCGGCCGCTCGCTCTTCTTCGTCGACGGCCTGCAGCCGGGCTATCCGCTCGCGGCGCTCGCCCTCGCGGCGGCGGTCTGGATCTGGTGGGGCGGGCGGAAACGCGCCGGCTGAGCCCGCGGCAGGCTCAGCCTCGCCAGACCTTCCACGGCGCGGCGCCGGACTTCCACAGCTCGTTCAGGTGCAGCCAGTCACGGTAAGTGTCCATCGGGTGCCAGAAACCCTCGTGGACGTAGACCGAGAGCTGGCCGTCGCGGGCCAGCTGCTGCAGCGGCTCGAGCTCGAGGAAGACGCCCGGATCGCCTCCGAGGTAGTCGAAGACGCGGCGCTCGAAGACGAAGAAGCCGCCGGAGACGACGCCCTCGGCGACGGTCGGCTTCTCGTTGAACTCGACGACGCGGCCGCCGTCGACTTTCATCTCGCCGTAACGCGAGGTGGGGCGAACGCCGGTGACGGTGGCGACCCTCCCCTGGGCGCGGTGGAATGCGAGCAGGACGTCCAGGTCGACCGTGCCGACGGCGTCACCGTAGGTGAAGCAGAAGGTGTCGGCGTCGACGTAGCGCTCGACGAGCTTCAGCCGACCGCCGGTGCCAGAGTCGGCGCCGGTCTCGGCGCAGGTCACGCGCCAGCGCTCTTGGCCGGCCTGGTTGTGGAACTCGACCGGCGGCGGATCGCCGCACATCGAGACCGTGAAGTCGCGCAGCATCTCGTGGTAACGCAGGAAGTACTGCTTGATCACCCAGCCCTTGTAGCCGAGACAGAGCACGAAGCGCTCGAAGCCATAGGCGCCGTAGAGCTTGAGGATGTGCCAGAGGATCGGCTGCTCGCCGATCTCGACCATCGGCTTGGGCACGTTCTCGGTGTGCTCGCGCAGGCGGGTGCCCTGCCCGCCGCAGAGGATCACCACCGGCATTTCGGACTTCGTCGCCTGGCGCGGACTCATCGGCCGGAGAGCTTAGCGCGCCGCGCGCCTCCGCCGCTCGCGCGGGGCCGGTGTGAGTACAATCGCGCTCCATGTGCCCGTGGCGGAGTCGGACCGCGCTGGTGACGGGAGCGTCCGGGGCGATCGGTTCGGCGATCGCGCGCCGACTCGCCGCGGCCGGCGCACGCGTCGCTCTCAGCGGGCGCGACGGGGATCGCCTCGAGCGGCTGGCGGCGGCGATCGCGGGCGGCGCCGAGCCCATGCCGGCCGACCTCACGCGCGCGGGCGCGGCCGAGGAGCTCGCTGCCCGCGCGCTCCGCGCGCTCGGCGGGCTCGATCTCCTCGTCCACGCCGCGGGCGCGCTCGAGCCGGGCCGGGTCGAGGCGAGCGGGCTCGACGCGCTCGATCGCCAGCTCGAGGTCAACCTGCGGGCTCCTTGGGCGCTGACGCGCGCTCTCCTGCCCGAGCTCCGGCGGCGTGAAGGTCAGATCGCCTTCGTCAACTCGACGGTGACGCCACGCTCCGGTCTCGCCGCCTACGCCGCCTCGAAGGCCGCCCTCAAGGCCTTCGCCGACGGTCTGCGCCAGGAGATCAACGCCGACGGCGTGCGGGTGCTCTCGATCTATCCCGGCCGCACCGCCAGCGCGCTGCTCGAAGAGCTGGCGCGGGCGAGCGGCGAGAGTTGGGACCCCGAGCGGCTGATGCGCCCCGACGACGTCGCGCAGGCGCTCGTCGCGGCGCTCGAGTTGCCGCGGACGGCCGAGGTCACCGAGGTCTTCCTGCGCCCGATGCGGCCGCCGGCCTGAGCTCGGCCGCAGCGGCGCTCAGGCAGAGCCGCGCCGCTCGCCGTGCGAGGCAGCCGGCGCCGCCGGCGGCGCCGGCAGCGGCGCACGCCAGCCCGCGAGGTAGCCGCGGAGCTTCGCCGCGACGGCGCGCGTGTTGCGGCGCGGCAACTCGCGCAGGAATGCAGCGGGCAGGGCGAGCAGCATCCAGGCGAGGGCGCGCAGACGCTGCCGGCGGCTGCCGTGGCGGCGCACGAAGATCGCGGTGCTGCGGCCGGAGTGGAAGGTCTTGCCGGGCGCATAGCCGCCGGTCGCCGCGGAGACGCGGTGCCAGAGCTTGGCGCGGTGGGAGTAGTAGCAGACGAAACCCCGGCGCTTCACGCGCACGCAGAAATCGGCGTCCTCGAAACACAGGAAGTAGATCGGATCCCAGAGTCCGGCGGCCTCGATCGCGCCGCGCCGGATCAACATGGCGCAGCCGTTGACGTAGTCGACCTCCTCGTCGCGGTCGAACTGGCCGCGGTCGGTCTCCCCCTGCCCGCGCTCGCGGGTGATCGCCTCGGCGAAGCGCAGCCAACCGCCGGCCGACCAGATCGTCTGCGGCGAGTCGAAGTAGTAGCACTTCGGGCCGACGGCGCCGATCTTCGGATCGCGCTCGGCGACGCGCACCATCTCGGTGAGCATGGCGGGGTCGACCTCGATGTCGTTGTTGAGGACGAGGAGGTAGTCGTAGGCCTCGAGCAGCGCCAGCCGCATGCCCGCGCAGACGCCGTTCGCGGCGCCTTGATTGCGTTCGATGCGCACCCGGCGGACAGTCGGGAAGGCCGCGGCGACGGCCTCGCTAGTGCCGTCCGTCGAGCCGTTGTCGACGAGCCAGAGATCGCAAGCGGGATAATCCATGCGCGCCAGGCTGGCCAGCGCGTCGAGCGTCAGCTGTCGGCCGTTGTAGCTGAGCACCAGCGCGGCGACGTGGGGCGATGGGTCGGCCGGGCGCATGGACGCCGAATCCTACAGGGCGGTGCCGGTGTGCCTCGGTGGCGGCGGCGCTCAGCTCCCCGTCGCCGGGACGACCTCGACCCAGCGCCGGAGCTCGCTGCCGGGCCGCCGCTCGGAGAACCAGGCGATGCGCTCGCGGACGCCGTCGAGGACGAGCTCGTAGCGGCCCGGCCGCGCCGGCGTCTCGATCTCGAAGCGCAGCGCGGCCTCCTCGCCGGTCGCGAGGTCGCGCGGCAGCGCGGCGCGCAGGCCCTCGCGGACGACGCTCGTGCCGTCCTCGGCGAGCCAGCGATAGGCGACCGAGACGGCGATCGGGCCGCCGGCGCGCCAGAGGCCGCCGCTGGCGTTGCGGATGCGGCCGTCGAAGCGGACGAGGCGCCCCGCCGTCATGCGCGGCGGCACCGGCACGTCGAGCCAGTCGAGCGCGTAGACGTCGCTCGCCAGCTCGGCTTCCTCGCCGAGGAAGGTGACGATCGCGCCGACGAGGACGCGGAGCCGGCCCTCCTCCCACTCGGGCTCCGCCTCGCCGAGCGGCTCGACCTCGTCCGCGCCACGGCCGCGCTGCTCGCTCGGGCGCAGGCGCACGGTCTCGGCGTGCCAGGTCTGCCGCTCGGCCTCGACGGTGAGGCGATACGAATGGTAGGCGCCGCCGCCGCGGCGGTGGTGCGCGATCTCGCCGCGACCGGGCGCGAGGACGAGGCGGCGCCGATTCTCCGGCCACGGCGTGGCATCGAAGTCGAGCTCGGCCGCGCTGCCGCCGAGGGCGATCGCGACGCGGTTGGGCGTCGCCCGGGTGGCGACGTCGAAGACCGGGCGCGCGAGCGGCGCGGGCACGCGCAGGTCGATCTCGACGCGCTGGCCGCCGACGATCCACAGGTCGTGGTCGACCTCGCGCGCCTGGTCGCTGCGCACGAGCAGATAGCTGCCGGCGACGCCGAAGACGCCGCGGTAGCCCGGAATCTGCGTCGACAGCGTGTGCTCGAAGGGGAAGAGCTGGAACACCGCGCCGCGCGTGTGCGCTTGCAGCGTCGGATGCGGCACCGGGGCGCCGAACGGCGTCAGGAAGATGCCGCCGACGAAGAGCCCGGCGAGAGCGTAGCCGACCACCGGCAGCCATTCGGGCGCGATGCGGGTGACGAGGAAGAGGAAGCCGGGCAGCGCGGCGACGTAGTAGCGGTTACCGACGAAGCCGCCGCCGCCGTGCCAGTTGAACCAGATGAAGACGAGCGTGTAGAGCGCCACGCCGGCGAGGCAGGCGAGCAGCAGCCAGCGGCTCGCCGAGCGGCGCGAGAAGAGCGCGAAGAGAGCGAGCGAGAGCAGGACGAACGGCGCGTAGAGGAGGAGCCCGGTGTGGCGGCCGACGAGGAAGAAGGCGAGGTTGGGCAGGAGCTCGGGCCCGACGCGGAAGGAATAGAAGATCCAGCGCCACGACGCCGCCGGTCCCGAGATCGGCGACACTGGGCGCGGCTCGGGCAGCGGCGGCATGCGATCGAAGCTGGCCACCGGGACGCCGGCGCGCTCGAGGCCGAGATAGGCGGACGGCTTGCCGATCAGGGCGACCGAGATGGCGCAGACGACGGCACCCGTGGCGACGGCGCCGGCGAGCCAGACGAGCGCGCCGCGGCGGCCGCGCAGGCGCAGCACCTGCCAGAGCGCCGGCACGCCGAGCAGCGCCAAGTACGGCTTGTTGTAGGCGGCGAAGACGATCGCGGCGCCGGAGAAGAACGGACGCGTGGTCGCGTTCCACAGCGCTGCCCGCCAGCGTGCCCAGCGGCCGGAGCGGCGGGGCGCCTCGCCGGCCGGCGTGAAGGCGAGGTAGAGGCAGACGGTGACGGCGGCGAGGCAGAGGATCTCGGTGTGCAGCCAGAAGACGTAGGTGAAGGCGTTGGAGAGCAGGAAGAATCCGGTCGCGAAGAGGAGCGACTGGCCCGCGGAGTTGTACTGGCGCAAGTAGAGCGTGCCGAGCCAGATCGAGCCGAGGAGCAGCGCCATGTTGGTGGCGACGAAGCCGTTGGCGCCGAAGGCCGCCACCAGCGGCGCGGCGACGAGCGACACGAGGTACGGCTTGCCGAACAGCGCCGTCCGCCAGCCGTCGGCGGTGGCGAGGATGAGGTTCTTGGTCGTCAGGTAGGGAAACTCGACCGCCAGCCGCTCGATGTCGCCGACGTCGCAGACCAGGTCGCGGTCGTGGACGAGCGAGAGCGCCATCAGGTAGTACGCGGGCTCGTCCGCCTTGAGCGTCATCGGCAGGCCGGGCTTGGGGAGGACGAGCGGCGTCAGGAAGAGGAAAGCGCTGATCGCCGCGAACGTCCACTGCACGGAGCGGCTCATCGGCGGCGCAGTCTATCCGACCGATCTCGACGCCCGGTTGGTTCGCGCACACCGCTCCGGTAGTCTCGCGCCGGGCTGCGGCGCGCTCGGCGATCGCCGGTCGCGGGCACGCGGCGATCCGCATCGACGATGCTCCGCCCACCGCTCGCCGCCTCGCTCGCGACCCTCGCCGCGCTCTCCTGCTTCGCGACGCTGGGAGTCCTGCGCCACCGCCCGCACGCGCTGCGCGGCGACGAGGGCACTTACCTGGCGATGACGGCGAGCCTGGTGCGCGACGGCGACCTCGCGTTCGGCGAGGCCGACGCCGCCTGGGCGCGCGCCTGGCCGGAGCGCCCGGCGCCGCTCATCCTCGAGCGCACGCCGCGCGGCGTGGCGTACTCGAAGCCGGTGCTCTTTCCGCTGCTCGCGGCGCCGTTCTACGCCGCCGCCGGCAGAGCCGGATTCTGGATCCTGAACGCGCTCGTCCTCGCCGCCGCGCTCGCCCTGGCGCGCGCCGCGCTGGCCCGGCGCGCGGGCGGCGAGGCGGCGCTCTCGACCGTGCTCCTCTTCACCGCCGCCTCGACGATCGTGCCCTACCTCGCCTGGCAGATGACCGAGTCGCTGCAGGTCGCGCTCGCCACCGCCGGCCTGGCGCTCGCGCTCGCCGGCGAGCTCGGGCCGCCGCCGGCGACGGCGCGCGGCCCTGCCGAGCGGCTGCTCGCCTCGCCGCGGGCGCCGTGGGTCGGCGCGGCGCTGCTCGGGCTGCTCGTCGCGTTGCGCGAGCCGAACGCGGCGGTGGCCGCGGTGCCGGCGCTCGCGGCGCTCGGCGCGCGGCGGCTGCGCCGGGCCGCCGCGCTCGCCGCCGTCGCGGCGGCGGCCTACGGGCTCCTCGTGCTCGTCACCTGGGGCCTCACCGGCGCGCCGAATCCGTACAAGACGCCGCGCAGCACCTTTCTCGCCGAGACCGGCTACCCGTTGCCGAGCGAGCCCCAGGCGATGGCGCGCTTCGAGCCCATCGGGCATCTCGCCACCTCGCGCCTCGGGCTCGTGCCGGAGCTCGAGCCCGCGCTCTCGGCGTACGCGACGCTCTACTTCTTCGTCGGCCGCCATAGCGGGATGCTCGTCTATCTGCCTGCGGCGCTGGCGCTCCTCGCCGCGGCGGTCGCCGGCAGCGACCGGGCGGGACGCGCCGCGCTCGCCGGCTTCGCCGCCGCGGCCGGCTTCTATCTCGTCTGGTGGCCGACGAACTACTTCGGCGGCGAGACGTGCGTCGGCAACCGCTACCTGCTCGCCGCCTACCCCTGCCTGCTCTTCGCGCCGGCGCGGCTGCCGTCGGCGCGCTGGCGCGCCGCGTCGTGGGCGGTGGGCTTCGTCGTCGCGGCGTCGGCGCTCGTCTCGGTGGGGAGGACGCGCGAGCTCGAGCGATCGAGCCAGAACCACGCCTATGCCGGGCTCTTCCGCTGGCTGCCGTACGAGTCGACCGCGCCCGCCGTCGAGGGCCGCCGCGACCGCTACTGGCGCGGCGATTTCGTGCGCTTCGTCGATCCTTACGTCGAGGTCGAACCGGCGAGCTTCGTCGTCGCCGCCGACGGGCCCGCCGCGGAGCTCGAGATCGCGACGTTCTGGAACGGCGAGCCGTTCCATTGGCTGGCGGAGTCGAACGCGCCGGACGCCGCGCTGGTCGTCTCCGACTGGCTGCGCAGCCGGCGCATTCCGCTCGCGGCGCGCTCCGGCGGCGGGGCGGGCGGACCGGTCTCCTGGAGTCCCTCGCCGGCTTGGCGGGTCCATCCCTTCTGGTGGCGTAGCGAGCCGGCCTACCGCGCGCGGCTCGTCCGGCTGCGTCTGGAGAGCACGACGCCGGGAGCGACGGCGAGGCTGCGCTACCTCGGCCGGCGCGGCGTGCCCGAGCGCGGCTTCGGCCGCGAGGTGCTCGCCGTCGTCCTGCCGACCTCGGCCGTCGCCGGGGAGCGGGCGCTCGTGCCGGTGCGCGTCGCGCATCGCGGCGAGTGGGCGTGGAGCTCGAGCGACACCCTGCCGGTCCACCTGGCGGCGGTCCTGGTCGCGGCGGACGGCTCGGGGACCTACGAGCAGCGCGTGCCGCTGCCGGAGCGCGTGCGGCCCGGCGAGACGCTCGACGCGGCGGTCGAGCTCGAGTGGCCGCGCACGCCGGGACGCTACCGGCTGACCGTCGACCTGGTGCTCGAGGGCGTTGCCTGGTTCGGGGATCGCGTCGGCGCGCCGCTCGCGAGCGGCGAGGTCACGGTCCTGCCGGCGCCGGCAGCTTCGCCCGCGCCGAGCCGTCCGTGAGGTCGAAGAGCGCCGCCGGCACGTCGCGCGGCTCGATGGCGACGAACTCGACGGCGAGCGGCCGGCCGCCCCGCGCGACGTCCTTGGCGACGATCGCCGCCGGCTCGAGCCGCCGCTCGGCGTTCCACGCCTTGAACTCGACGAGGCGCTCGACCGTGCCGTCGGCGGCGCGGAACTCGGCGCGCACCGGCCGCCGTGCGGCGCGGTCGACCACCCAGCGCACGCGCGGCGGGCCCGCCGTTCCCGGCTTCGCCACCAGATCGAAGGTCACCAGTCCCCCGGTCACCGTCGCCGACTCGATCGCGTAGTCGCGCGACGGCTTGACCGCCAGCAGGTCGTCGAGCGCCGCGCCGCCGGCCGGAGCCAGTGCCGGCGCCAGCTTGACCGGAGAGCGCGCGTTGGGCGACAGGAAGTAGAACGCGCGGTCGCGCCGGACGACGAACTTGCCGCGGTCCTTGGGCGCCAGGAAGCGCACCAGCGCCAGCTCGTCGCCCTTGCGCCAGAGCTCGATCGGCACGCGCGCTTCGCTCGCGACGGCGGAGAAGACGAGCTCGACGCGCAGCTCGGTCGGCACGGCGGCGAACGGATCGCTGGCGGCGAGCAGCCGCTCGAGCTCGCCTGTCGCGGCGCCGACCGGCGCCGCGACGAGCGCCGCGAGGAGCGCGACCGGCGCGAGCCGGCACGCGAGCTGCCGATCAGACATGGCCGAGCGCCTCCACCACACGCAGACGAAGGACACGCAAGATCGGCACCAGGGCGGCAAGAGCGAGAACGGCGAGCATGAGCAGCGCGGCGCCGGCCATCGCTTCGGGCACGTAGGCGAGGCGCAGATCGAGCGGATCGACGGCGCCGGGCGGCGGCGGCATGCGCAGATCGAGCGCGTTCAGGCCGGCGACGCCGAGCGCGCCGAGCGCCGCGCCGAGCGCGCCGCCCAGGGCGCCGAGCCAGAGCGCCTCGGCGAGCAGGAGCGCGACGATCTGGGCCGGCGTCGTGCCGATGGCGCGCAGCGTGCCGAGCTCGCGCAGCCGCTCGAAGACGGTCATCACCAGCGTGTTCGACGCGGCGAGGACGACGAGCAGCACGACGACGGAGCCGAGGAAGGCGAAGATGCCGAGGTAGAGGTCGCGCACCTGGCCGTAGAAGGGCGCGCGCTCGGGCCACGGCGTCACGGCGAGCGCCGGGTCGCGACCGGCGACCAGACGCTCGACCGCGGCGAGCGCGGCGGCGGTGTCCCGGGTGTCGTCGAGGCCGACGAGGAGGTTCGAGACCTCGTCGGTCTCGGCCAGCCGCATCGCCGAGGCGAGCGGGAGCTTGAGCAGCCGCGTGTCGAGCTCGGCGACGCCGGTGGTGAAGAGGCCCGCGACGCGGACGTCGAGCGCGCTCAGCATGCCGTCGGCGCGCGCCGTGAGCAGCGTCAACGAATCCCCCACGTCGACGCCGAGCGACTCGGCGAGCCCGACGGCGAGCTGCGCGACGTCCGCGCCCGCCGCGGGCGGCGAAGCGGGCAGCGGCACGCCGGCGCGCAGCTTGGTGACGAAACCCATGGCCCGCTCGCGGTCGGGCTCGACTCCGACGCCGGCGAAGGAGACGGCGGCGCCGTCGGCGCGCTGCACCAGGCCCATGACGTGCAGGTTGGCGCCGACGGCGGCGACGCGCGGCAGCCGCTCGATCTCGGCGCGCAGCTCGCGCCAGCCGCCGAGGCTCGGCGCGCGGTCGAGCGTGCCGCCGCCGCGGCGGCCGACCTCGGCGGCGACCGCGACCTCGAGATGGCCGAGGCCGCCGTGGATCATCGCCTCGCGCAGGCCGTCGAACGAGAAGCGCACGAAGCCGGCGGTGAGCACGATCGCCGCCGCGCCGCTGGCGACGACCGCGAGCGAAAGCGCGGTTCGCCGCGGATTGCGGGTCAGATTGCGCAGGGCGAGCGGGAAGGGGTTCATGCCGGCGCCCCCACGCGCTCGTCGGCGGCGATGCGGCCGTCGCGCAGCGTGACGCGGCGTGGCGCGTCGGCGAGCAGCTCGGCGTCGTGCGTGGCGACGACGAGCGCCGCGCCGTGCTCGCGGTGCAGCGCGAGCAGCTGAGCGAGGACGGCGCGGCCGGTCGCCGAGTCGAGGTTGCCGGTCGGCTCGTCGGCGAGGATCGCCGCCGGCCGGTGAACGAGCGCGCGCGCCACCGCCACCCGCTGGCGCTCGCCGCCGGAGAGCTCGCGCGGCCGGTGATCGGCGCGGCGCTCGAGCCCCACCGCCGCGAGCAGGGCGCCGGCGCGCTCGCGGCGTTCGCGGCGGCCGACGCCGGCGATCCACAGCGGGTACTCGACGTTCTCGAGCGCCGAGAGTACCGGCACCAGGTGGAAGTCCTGGAAGACGAAGCCGAGCCGCTCGCGCCGCAGCAGGGCGCGCTCGCGCTCGCCGAGCGCCGCGATGTCGCGCCCCTCGACCTCGACCGTGCCGCTGTCGGCGCGGTCGAGCGTGCCGAGCAGGTGGAGCAGCGTCGACTTGCCGCTCCCCGAGGGACCGGCGACGAAGACGACCTCGCCGGCGGCGACGTCGAGATCGACGCCGTCGAGCGCCCGCACCTCGGCGTCGCCGCGCCCGTAGCGGCGCGACAGCGCGCGGGCGCGAAAGACCGGAACGGGGCTCGGCGGCGGCACGGCGGCGGCATTCTAGAGGCTGTCTGCCGCGCGCTCGCCGTGCGGCTAGAATCCGATCCGATCCGTGAGCAGCCTCCGCACGCCTCGCTCCGCGCGAGCGGCGCTCCAGTGAGCCGCTCGTTCCCCTGCCGCCGCTGCGGCGCCGAGATCCCCGTCCCCGACGCCGCGCTCACCGATCCCGGCGCCAGCCTCGTCTGCCCGGGCTGCGGCCTGCGCTACGCGAAGAAGAGGACGGGCGCGGCGAGCACCGGCGCCGCGCCGCGCCCGACTGCTGCCGGCTACACGGCGCCCGGCGCGCCCGCCTCGCCGCCGCCCGCGCCACTGCCGCCCGTCCCCGTCGGCAGCCGCACGCACTCGCTCGCCGAGCTCGCCGCGCCGGCCGGTGAGGCGGTCTTCGCCGCCGGCGACTTCGTCGCCAACCGCTATCGCGTCGTGCGCTTCATTGCGCGCGGCGGCATGGGCGAGGTCTACGAGGCCGAGGATCTCGAGCTGCGCGGGAGGGTGGCGGTGAAGACGATTCACCCGGCGGCGATGGGCGAGAGCGGCGCCGTCGAGCGCTTCAAGCGCGAGATCCAGCTCGCCCGCCGCGTCACCCACCCGAACGTCTGCCGCATCTTCGACGTCGGCTTCCACGAGCTCGTGCCGGGCTCACCGCCGATCGTCTTCCTGACCATGGAGCTGCTCGAGGGAGAGACGCTCGCCGCCCGCCTGCGGCGAGCGGGCAGACTCACCGTCGCCGCCGCGACGCCGATTGCGCGCCAGCTCGCCGCGGCGCTGGCGGCGGCGCACGAGGCGGGGGTCGTCCACCGCGATTTCAAGACCGAGAACGTGTTCCTGGTGCCGGGCCGCGACGGCGAGCGGGCGGTGGTCACCGACTTCGGCATCGCGCGCGGCGGCGACGAGCGCTTCGTCGCCACGCTCACCGCCGCGGGTTCTGCGATCGGCACGCCGGCCTACATGGCGCCGGAGCAGGTCGAGGGCCTGGGCGCCTCGGCGTCGTCGGACCAGTACGCCCTCGGCGTCGTGCTCTTCGAGATGGTGACCGGCGAGCTGCCGTTCCGCGGCGAGAACGCGCTGGTCACCGCGGCGCGCCGCCTGAGCGAGCCGCCGCCGTCGCCGCGCCGGCACGCACCCGATCTCGACGCGGCATGGGAAGTGACGATCCTGCGCTGCCTCGCGCGCCGGCCGGAGGATCGCTTCCGCGACGTGCGGGCGGCCGCCCGGGCGCTCGCGGGGGAGGCCGCGCCGCCCGTTGCGCCGAGCGTCCCCGCACCCGCTCCGACGGCCGCAGCCGCCGCGGCCCGCCCGCGGCTCGCGCCGGCCGAGCGACGCAAGCGCTGGCTCGCGGCGGTGCTCGTCGCGCTGCTCGCGGTGGCGACCGCGACGATGGTCCTGCGGCTGCGCGAAATCCGCGACCGGCTCGACGCCGGCGCGCCGCTCGCCGCCCGCCGCGCGGTGGCGGTGCTCGAGCCGCGCAACCTCGCGGCGCGGCCGGACGCCGCCTGGCTCGGCACGGCGCTCGCCGAGATGCTCGGGAGCGAGATCGCCGCCGGAGAGGGCCTGCGCGTGCTGCCGAGCGAGAGCGTGTCCAGCGCGCTCGCCGACCTCGGCCTCGCCGGCGCCGACCGCCTCGACGGCGAGGCGCGCGCGGCGCTGCGCCGCCGGCTGGGCGCGGACGTCCTCGTCCTGGGCGGCTATACCGCGGTCGGCGACGGCGTACGGGTCGACCTGCGGCTCGAAGACGCGCGCTCGAGCGCCGAGCTCGGGCGTCTCGCCGAGAGCGACAGCGTGGACGAGCTCTTCGCTCTCGTCGGCCGGCTCGGCGCCGCAGCGCGCTCGACGCTGGGGGCGGCGCAGGCGGCGGGCAGCGCCCGTCGCTCGCTGCCGACTTCGCCCCAGGCGGCGCGCCTCTACGCCGAAGGGCTCGACGCCCTGCGCGCCTTCGAGCCGCAGCGCGGCCGCGAGCTGCTCGAGCACGCGGTCGCTGCCGCTCCCGACAACGCCCTCGCGCGCTCCGCGCTGTCCTCGGCCTGGGCGTCGCTCGGCTACCGGGCGCGCGCGGTCGACGAGGGGCGCAAGGCGGTGGAGCTGGCGAGCCGCCTCGCCGCCGAGGATCGGCTCGTCGTCGAGGCGCGGTACTTCGAGGCATCGCAGAGCTGGGCGCAGGCGGCCGAAGCGTGGGAGCGGCTTTGGGCCGCCTACCCGGACATGCTCGCCTACGGCCTCAGGCTCGCCGGCAGCCGCCTCGAGGCGAGCCAGCCGGAGCGCGCGTTGGCGGCGGCGCTCGCGCTGCGCGACCTGCCGGCGCCGGACGGCCAGGATCCGCGCATCGATCTCGTCGAGGCGGCCGCCGCCGGCGCTCTCGGCGATTTCTCGCGCCAAGCCGAGGCCGCGGCGCGCGCCGCAGCGCGCGCCGAAGAGGAGGGCGCGGCGCTCGTCGCCGCCGAGGCGCAGCTCGCGCGCGGCGGCGCGCTGCGCCAGCTCGGCCGTCTCGCCGAGGCCGGCGCCGCGATCGAAACCGCGCGCTCGACCTTCGAGGCGAAGGGCAACCGGGCCGGCGTCTTCGCGGCCGACGCGGCGCTCGGCGCCGTGCTGCTCGAGCGCGGCCAGCCGGAAGCGGCGAAGACCGCCTTCCTGCGCGCGCACGCGCTGGCCAGGGAGCTCGGCGACCGCGGCGCCGAGGCGCAGGCGCTCAACAATCTCGCGGTGCTGGCGCGCAGCCGCGGCGAGAACGAGCCGGCGCGGGCAGCCTACGAACAGACGCTCGCGATCCTCGAGGAGACCGGCAGCGAGGCCGGCGCCGCGCTGGCGGCGAACAACCTCGCCGTCTGCCTGATCGAGCTCGGCGAGCTCGCCGAGGCCGAGCGGCGGCTCGCCACCTCGCTCGCCGTCTGGCGCCAGAGCGGCGACCGCGTCAACCTGGCGGCGGCGCTCGGCACGCAGGGCGGCATCGCGCGACGCCGGGGCGACCTCGCCGGTGCCGAGCGCGCGTGGCGCGAGGCGCTCGCCCTGCGCCGCGAGACCGGCCAGCGCAGCGGCGAGGCGGCGGCCTCGAACGGCCTGGCGCAGACCCTGCTCGAGCGCGGCGATCTCGCGGCCGCCGAGAGCGCCTTCGACTCCGCCGCCCTCGTTGCGCGCGAGCTCGGCGCCAAGAGCGTGCTGGCGCAGGCGCTGGCCGGCCTCGGCGAGGTCGCCGCGGCGCGTGCCGAGCGGGAACGCGCGCTCGCCGTCGCCAGCGAGGCGCTCGGCCTGCGGCGCGAGCTCGGCGATCGCACCGGCGTGGCGCGCCTGCGCCTGGCGCTCGCCGAGCTCGACCTCGACGGCGACGCGCGCGGCGCCGCCGAGGTCGCGAGCGAAATCCTCGCCGCCCGCCGCGAGGCGTTCCCCCCGGACATCGTCGTCGCGGCGCATCTCGTGCGGCTGCGGGCGGCGCTCGTCGCCGGCGAGCTCGCCGCCGCGCGCCAGGCGCTGCCGCCGCCCGAGCTCGCACCGCTGCTCGCGGCGAGCCAGGGCTGGCTCGTCCGCCTGGCCGCGGCGCGGCTCGCCGCCGCGGCGGGGAACGCGCCGGCGGCGCGGCGCGCCGCCGGCGAGGTGCGCCAGGAGGCGGCGGCGGCGGGGTTCGTGCCGATCGTCCTCGAGGCCGACCTCGTCGCCGCCGAGCTCGGGGGCGACGCGGCGTTGCGCGACCTCGCCGCGCGCGCCCGCGCCGCCGGCTTCGCGGCGCTCGCCGAGCGCGCCGAGGCGCGTCGGCGCTGAGCGCCGCCGCACGCAGGTAGGATCCGCACCGTGACCCCGTCCCCGAGCGTCCCCGTCGCCGCGCCGCCCGCGCCGCGCGAGCTCTTCGGCGAGCTGCGCCGCGGCGTGCTGGGACAGGACCGCGCGCTGCGCTTCGTCGCCGTCGCCGTGCACAAACACGTGCTCGGCGAGGTGGCGGGCAACCTCCTCCTCATCGGCTCGTCGGGCACCGGCAAGACGACGATCATGAACAACCTCGAGCGGCTCTACGAGACGACGCCGGGGCTCGAGGCATTCCGTGCCGTGACCATTCTCAACGCCAATCTGCTCGTCGACGCCGAGCGCACCGAGTTTCGCGGCGACCGGCTGATGACCGCCGTCGAGCAACGGGCGCGCGCCGTGGTCGGCGAGAAGGCGAGCTTCGCCGAGCTCGTGCGCGCCATGGGCCGCGCCACGGTGTGCGTCGACGAGATCGACAAGATGTCGACGCTCGTCGCTGGCAGGCCCAACCCGGTCGGCGTCGTGCTGCAACAGGGCCTGCTGACGCTGATGGAGGGGGCGCGCGTCGCCCACCGGCTGCGCGCCTGGGAGGGCGGCGAGGAGCGCGAGCGCACGGTCGAGATCGACACCCGCGGCATGATGTTCGTCTGCGGCGGCGCTTTCGAGGGCCTCTACGACCAGGTCTACTTCCGGGTCACCAAGTCGGGCTCGGGCGAGCGCTTGAAAACCGAGGCGGTGCGCGGCGCCGACGGCAGCGTGCGGCTCGAGACGCGCTTCTCGCTCGCCGAGTACCTGAAGATGAAGGATCTCTTCGATTTCGGCATGGTGCCGCAGTTCCTGGCGCGCTTCGACAAGGTGGTGGTCCTCAACGACCTCGACCGCGGCGTGCTCGAGGAGATCTTGCTGCACTCGATCGACTCGCCGTTCACGCGCTCGCGAGCGTACTTCGCGACGCTCGGCATCGAGCTCGAGCTCGAGCCGGCCGCCGCAGCGCTCGTCGCCGAGCGCGCCGCGCTCGAGAGCCGCACCGGCGCGCGCGCCCTGCGCGACGTCTTCGCCGAGGTCGTCAACCCGCTCGAGTTCGACCCCTCGCTCGACACCGCCGAGGCGGGCGGCAGGCGCACGCTCCGCATCGACGCCGAGCGCACGCGCAAGGCGCTGCGCTGAGCGCGCTCGCCGACGAGCGGATCTAGCGCAGGCGGACTTCGAAACGCAGATCGGGACGGCCGTCGCCGCCGTCGAAGCGCACGAGATCGCGCTCGATCGCGACCACGCGGTAGCCCTCGACGTACTCGCCGACGCCGACCAGCCGGCCGTTCAAGTAGGCGAGCGGCGCCGCCTCCGACCAGGCGATGCCGCCGAGGCGGATCGCCCGCCCTCGGCCGAGCCCGACCTCGAGCACGTAACCTCCGCCCGGCGGCGCGGGAGGCTTTGTCCCACCTTCGGCCGAGACCGAGGATTCGCGAATCTCCTCTGGAGCTGCCAGTGCAGCGGGCGAAGACCCCGCCACCGCGACGGACTCTCGCGCCGGCGGGGCGCTCACCCGCACCGCGGGCGACGGAGCGGAGGCCGAGGTCGCGGGAGGCGGCGAGGCGGCTGCCGCTGCGGGCGTCGCGGCCGAAGTCGCCTCCCCCTTGAATGGAGTCTCTTCAGTTTCTCGCGGCGCGGGACCGGTCGCGGCGATGGCCGGAGGCGACTCCGCCGGGAACGGGGGGTCTGAAACCGAATCCTGCTGCGCTCGCAGCAACACGACAACGGCGATGGCGCCAGCGAGCGCGCCGGCGAGGCCGACCGCCCACGGCCAGCGCGCGCGGCGGCGGGCGCGGTAGGGCTGCGGGATCCCGGAGAGCGCCGCCGGCAGCCCCTGCTCGCGGGCGGCGCGGGCGGCCGCCTCGCGCTCGGCCTTGGCGAGCGCGTCGCGCACCAGGCTCACGAGCGCCTCCCCTCGAGCTCGCGCACGGCACGCCGGACGTGCTCCGGGCCGAGCACGTCGACGCCGTCGACGTAGCCGGCGAGGAGCGCCGTGTCGCACACGGCATTGATCAACCGCGGCGTGCCGCGCGCGTAGCGGTGCACCTGCCGGAGCGCACGCGGCGAGAAGGAGGGGCGCCCGTTGCGCGCGCCGGCGACCTGCAGCCGCCACTCGACGTAGAGCTCGGTCTCGTCGCGTGTCAGCGGCGTCAGGTGGTAGCGCACCATGATGCGCTGGCGCAGCTGCCGCAGCTCGGGGGCGTCGAGCATGGCGAGGAGCTCCGGCTGGCCGAGGAGCACGATCTGCAGCAGCTTCTGGCGGTCGGTCTCGAGGTTGGAGAGCAGGCGGATCTGCTCGAGCAGCTCGGGCGAGAGGTCCTGTGCCTCGTCGATCAGGAGCACGACGTCGCGCCCGAGCGGCACCTGGGCGAAGAGGAATCCGTTGAGCTGCTCGAGATAGAGCGCGCGGTCGGTGCGGCTCGCCGGCTGGATGCCGAACTCGACGAGGATCGAGCGCAGGAGCTGGGCGCTCGAGAGCACCGGGTTGAGGATGAGGGCGGTCTTGAATTCGGGACCCAGCCGCTCGAGAGCGGCGCGGCAGAGGGTCGTCTTGCCGGAGCCGACCTCGCCGGTCAGCTGCACGAAGCCCTTGCGCTCGCGGATGCCGTAGAGCAGGTGCTCGAGCCCCTCGCGGTGGCGCGCGGAGAGGAAGAGGAAGCGCGGATCGGGGGTGAGCGAGAAGGGCGGCTCGCGCAGGCGGTAGAAGTCGAGGTACATCGTCGGCGGCGGGCACCGCGGCGCTCGCCGGCCGATTCTGGCACGTCGCCGCGCCCGGCTCGCCTGGCCACGCCGCGGGCGATCGCATAGGCTCGTTCGACTTTCGAGCCGATGAGAATCGCTCCCGTCGCCCACAGCTACCCGCGCTTCCCGGGCGACTCGAACGGGACGTTCGTCGAGAGGATCTGCCAGGAGCTGGCGAAGCTCGGCCACGCCGTCGACGTGCTGGTGCCCGACGACGTCGAGCTCGCGCGCGACGGCCGCGCGCCGCTCACCGTCTCTTCGTTCCGCTACCTGGCGCCGCGCTCCGCCCAGCGACTCGGCTACTCGCGCACCCTCGAGCGCGACACCGGCATCAAGGCGACCGCCGCGCTCGCCGCGCCGCTCTACTTCCTGTGCGGCTCGCGCGCGCTCGCGCGCCACGTGCGGCGGCGGCGGAGCGAGGTCGTCCACGCCCACTGGATCCTGCCCAACGGCTTCCTCGCGGCGGTGGCGAAGCGCCGCACCGGCGTGCCCTACGTCGCCATGCTGCACGGCTCCGACGTCTTCATGGCGGAGCGCAACGCGCTCATGCGCTGGATGGCGCGCGTCGCCCTCGCCGGGGCGACCTACGTGACCTCGTGCAGCCCCGACCTGCGCGATCGCCTGCTGGCGGTGGGCGGCGGCGAGCACGCCGGGAAGATCCACCTCGTGCCCTACGGCGCCGACCTCTCGGCGCCGCCCACGGCCGCCGAAGTCGCGGCGGCGCGGTCTCGGCTCGGCCTCGCCGCCGGCGACCGGCCGGTGGTCGCCGTCGGTCGGCTGGTCGACAAGAAGGGCTTCGACGTCCTCGTCGCGGCCCTGCCGGCGCTCCTCGCCCGCGAGCCGGCGGCGAAGCTGGTGATCGGTGGCGGCGGGCCACTCGCCGAGCCGCTGGCGGCACAGGCGCGCGCGCTCGGCGTCGCCGAGCGCGTCGTCTTCGCCGGCGCGCTGGCGCATCCGCAGGTGCTGGCGCTGATGGCACTCGGCGAGGTCTTCGTCATGCCCTCGGTGCGCGACGCCGAGGGCAACATCGACGGGCTGCCGGTGGTGATCCCCGAGGCGATGGCCGCCGCCAGGCCGGTGGTGGCGTCGAACCTCGCCGGCATCCCGCTCGCGATCACCGACGGCGAGACTGGCCTCCTCGTCGCCGAGCGCGATCCGGCGGCGCTCGCCGGCGCGCTCGCGCGCGTTCTCGCCGACCCCGCGCTCGCCGCGCGGCTCGGCCGCGCCGCCGGCGAGCGCGTCGCGCGCGAGCTCACCTGGCAGGCGATCGCGCGAGTCCACGACCGGCTGCAGAGCGCCGCCTTCCGCCGCTGATGCGCGTCCTCTCCCTCACCAACACCTACCCGCCGGACGACGTCTCGGGCGTCGGGACTCTGGTCGCCGAGCTCTCTCGCGCGCTCGCCGCGGCGGGCCACGAGCCGGTGGTCTGGGCGCGCCGGGGCTCGGCCGCCGACACCTTCGTCGTCGGCCTGGGCGGCGGCAAGCTCGCCTTTCCGCTGCGCGCCGGCTGGCGCCTGCTCGCGGGCGGCGAGCGTTTCGACGCCGTGCATGTGCACGAATCGGACGGCGTCGTGGCGGCGCTCGCGCTCCGCTTGCTGCGCCTGCTCCGCCGGCCCGCCGGCCGAACGCGCCTCGTCGCCACGCTGCAGGTCTCCTATTGCGAAGAGCGCCGCACGACGCGGCCGGTGCGCGACCGTGGCGAAGTGGTGTCGGTGCCGGGCGCCGCCGAGCGCCGCTTCGCTCTCGTGCGCGCGCCGCTGCTCGCCCTCGCCGGGCGCTGGACGGCGCGGCTCGCCGACGTCGTCGTCGCGCCCAGCCGGCAGACGGCGCGCGAGCTCGAGCGCGACTACGGCGCCCGCGGCGTGGTGGTGATCCCGAACGGCGTCCGGGCGGTCGTGCGCCGCACCGGGACGCCGGCGGAACCGACCATCCTCTTCGCCGGCCGGCTGCGGGCGCGCAAGGCGACGGTCGTCCTGCTGCGCGCCTTCGCCGCGGTGGTGGAACGGATGCCGGATGCCCGGCTGGTGCTTGCCGGCGACGGCGAGGACCTGCCGACGGTGGAGCGCGAGATCTCGCGGCTCGGCCTCGGCGGGCGAGTCGAGCGGCTCGGCCGCGTCTCGCGCGAAGAGGTCGCGGCGCGGCTGCAGCGGGCCACGGTCTTCTGCCTGCCGTCGATCTACGAGGGCCTGCCGCTCGCCCTTCTCGAGGCGATGGCGGCGGGAGTGCCGGTGGTGGCGACGGCGGTCTCCGGCAACCCCGACGCCGTCGTCGACGGCGCGACCGGCTGGCTCGTACCGCCGGAGGACTCGGCGGCGCTCGCCTCGGCCCTCGTCCACGCCCTCGCCGATCCCGCCGAGGCGCGCCGCCGCGCCGCCGCCGCGTCGGCACGCTTCGCCGAACGCTTCGAGATCGGCGTCGTGGCGCGGCGCTACCTCGAGCTGCTCGCAGCGGCGACCGCCGCGGCTCCGGGCTGAGCGGCAGCGATCTGCCAAGATCGACGCGACGAGCGCGCCCGGGCGGCGCGGCGGAGAGAGGGCGATGAACCGACAAGAGGCTTGGCAGATCGTCGAGCAGCACGTTCAGCAAGCGGGCCTCAGGCGGCACATGGTGGCGGTCGAGGCGGCGATGCGGCTTTACGCCGAGAAGCTCGGCGAGGACCCGCAGCTCTGGGCCCTCGCCGGGCTGCTGCACGACTACGACTGGGAGGTCCATCCGACGCTCGAGAGCCATCCGCAGGACGGGATTCGGCTGCTCGTCGAGCGCGGCTGCCCGGAGCCCGTCGTGCACGCCATCCTCGCCCACAACGAGGTGGCGACGGGCGTGGCGCGCGAGACGCCGCTCGACTACGCCCTGCTCGCCTGCGACGAGGTCACCGGCCTGCTCATCGCCTGCGCCCTGGTGCGGCCGACGAAGGACATCCGCGACGTGCCCTTGAAGAGCGTCCAGAAGCGGTGGAAGGAGAGGATCTTCGCCGCCGGCGTCGATCGCGACCACGTCGCGGCGGCGACGGCGGATTTCTCGCGCGCGTGCTTCGGCGGCTCGCTCGAGCTGTGGGATCACGTCGCCCACGTGCTCAGCGCGATGCAAGGCGCGGCCGCCGCGCTCGAGCTCGACGGCCGACTGGCGCCGCCGGCTTGAGGCGCTTCGCCCTCCCTCTCGCGTTCCTGCTGGCGGCCTGGGCCGGCTTCTTCGCCGGCCGCTCCTGGACGCGGTTCGCGACCGACGCGCCGGTGCGCTCGTTCGAAGAGGTGCCGATCGGCGGCCTGGCGACGCCGGCCACGATCGACCTGCCGACGCTGCCGGACGCACCGGTGCGCAACCTGGTCCTGGCCGTGGTCGACGGCCTGGGGATCGCGGAGCTCGCGGCGGCGCGCATCCGCGCCTTCGGGCCCGACGGCCGCTTCGTCTTCGAGCGCCTGCCGGCCGTCGGGTTGGTGGTGACGCATCCCGCGGGCCGCCTCGTCGGCAAGTCCGACTCGTCGGCCAACGCCCTCGCCGCCGGCGTGCGCACGGAGATCGGCAAGATCGGCCTCGCCGACGACGGGACGCCGCTCGAGACGCTTCTCGACCGGGCCGTCGCAGCCGGCCTCGCCACCGGCATCGTGACCACGAGCGAGGTCTACGACGCAACGCCGGCGGCGTTTTACGCCCACGTCGAGAAGCGGCGCGACTACGCCGCGATCGTGCGGCAGCTCGCCGCGGCGCCGCTCGACCTCGTCGCCGGCGGCGGCGTCGAGCGCTTCGACGGCGCGCTCCTCGCCGCGGCGCGCGAGCGCGGCGTCGAGGTGGCGCTCACCACGGTGCAGCTCGCCGCGGCGGCGCGCCTGCCGCTCTGGGCGCTCTTCCCGGGCAAGCGGCTCGGCGAGAAGCCGGCGCACCCGACGCTCGACGAGATGACCGCCAAGGCGCTCGACCTGCTGGCGACGGAAGGCGAGCGGCGGGGCACGGGCTTCTTCCTCCTGCTGGAAGAGGAGGGCACCGACACCGCCGGCCACGCCAACGACGTCGAGCGGCTGGCGGCGGCCGCACTGCGCTTCGACGCGGCGCTCGCGCGCGCGGCGCGCTTCGCCGCCGCGGACGGTCGCACGCTCGTCGTCGTCGTCGCCGACCACGCCACCGGCGGCGCGGTGATCGACGACGGCGATGCGCCGGGCACGCTGCGCGTCACCTGGACGACCGGCGACCACTCGGGCGAGCCGGTGGCCCTCTTCGCCTACGGACCCGAGAGCGCACAGCGCGCGCTCGGCGGCCAGCTCGACCAACCCGAGCTCGGCCGTCGCCTCGCCGCGCTGGTCGGCGCCGGAGCGCGATAATCGACGGCGCGGGGAGAGCGACCATGCGACGACTGCTGCCGCTCTCGAAGGCGCTCGCCGTGGCGGCGCTCGCCGTCGCCGCCCCGCCGCCGGCGGGCGGCGAGGTCTTCGTCGAGCGGGCGGCGGAGCTGGGCGTCGACTTTCGCCACGACAACGGCATGACCGGCCGGAGGTACATCGCCGAGATCATGGGCTCGGGGCTCGCCCTCTTCGACGCCGATGGCGACGGCGACCTCGACCTCTTCTTCGTCGACGGCGGCTCGATCGAGGGCGCGGAGTCCGCCGCGGGCGACTCCGGCGCCCGCCACCGGCTCTACCGCAACGAGCTCGTCTCGGGCGGCGCGGCGAGCGGCGCGTTGCGCTTCACCGACGTCACCGCCGCGAGCGGCATCCGCGGCGCCGGCTACGGCATGGGCGTCGCCGCCGGCGATTTCGACAACGACGGGCGCGTCGACCTCTACGTCACCGCGCTCGGCAACAACCGCCTGTGGCGCAACTTCGGCGTCGACGCCGCCGGCCACCCGCGCTTCGCCGACGAGACGGCGCGCGCCCGAGCCGAGGATCGGCGCTGGAGCGTGCCGGCGGCCTTCGTCGACCTCGATCGCGACGGCTGGCTCGACCTCTTCGTCGGCAATTACCTGCGCTTCTCGACCGCCGCGCACGTGCCCTGCCGCACCGCCGCCGGCGAGCCCGACTACTGCGGCCCGGTGCCCAACGACGCCGTGCCCGACCGGCTGCTGCGCAATCGCGGCGACGGGACCTTCGAGGAGGTGACCGCGCGCGCCGGGCTCGCCGAGACGTTCGGGCCGGCGCTCGGCGTCATCGCCGCCGACCTCGACGACGACGGCTGGCAGGATCTCTACGTCGGCAACGACGGCACCGCCAACCAGCTGTGGATCAACCGTCGCGATGGCACCTTCACGGACGAGGCGCTCCTCGCCGGCTGCGCGGTGAGCGGCGAGGGCAAGCCGCAGGCGAGCATGGGGACCGACGCCGGCGACTACGACGGCGACGGCGACGTCGATCTGATCATGGACAACATCGATGGCCAGGGGCTGATGCTCTACCGCAACGACGGCGGCGACGGCTTCGTCGACGTCTCGCGCCCGAGTGGACTGCTGACGCCGTCGTGGAGCTCGACCGGCTTCGGCACGGCGTGGATCGACTACGACAACGACTCGCGGCTCGACCTGCTGGTGGTCAACGGCGCGATCAGGGTCCTCCCCGGCCAGGCGCGCGCCGGCCACCCGCTGCCGCTGCGCCAGGAGCGGCAGCTCTACCGAAATCTCGGTGGCGGCCGCTTCGCGGCGGTCGGCGAGGACGCCGGGGGCGCCTTCGACGTGGCGGAGGTCGGTCGCGGTGCCGCCTTCGGCGATCTCGACAACGACGGCGACACCGACGTCGTCGTCTCCAACAACGCCGGGCCGGCGCGCGTGCTGATCAACCAGGTCGGCGCCGGTCGGCCGTGGCTCGGGCTGCGCCTGGTGACCGGCGAGCCGCGGCGCGACGCTCTCGGGGCGAAGGTGGAGCTGCGCCGCACCGGCGCGCCGCCGCTCGTCCGGCTGGCCCGCGCGGTCGGCAGTTACGCCTCCGCGAACGACCCGCGCGTCCTCTTCGGCCTCGGCGAGGGCGCCTCCGTCGAGGCGGTCATCGTGCGCTGGCCGAGCGGAAGGAGCGAGCGCTTCCCGCCGCCATCGCTCGGCGTCTACACGACGCTCGCCGAGGGCGAGGGAGAACCGGCGCCGTGAAGCGGCCGCGCCTGGCCGCCTGCCTGGTGGCGCTCGCCGTCGTGGACTCCGCCGGCGCGGCGGCGAGCTCGCGCCCGGTGCCACGGCCGCCGACCGCAGCGATGGAGCCCGCCGTCCGCGAGCAGATCGCGGCCATCGAGCTCGCGCTCGACCGCGCTCTCGGCACGCCCGGCGTCCCCGCCGCCGAGGGCCTCGCGGCCTTCGCGGAGTGCGGGCTGACCTACGCCGCCTACGGCTTCGTCGAGAGCGCGCTCGCCTGCTTCGAGAATGCGGCGCTCGCGGCGCCGGACGATGCGCGTTGGCCCTACTACCTCGGCGTCCTGCGCCAGGACGACGGCGAGTTCGCCGCCGCCGCGGCCGACTTCGAGCGCGCCCGCGGGCTGCGCGCGGGCGATCCGGCGATCCTCCTGCGGCTGGGCGACGTCCTGCTCCAGCTGGGCGCGTTCGAGCGCGCCGAGTCCGTCTTCGCCGCGGCGCTCGAGGTTCGCGGTGCCGTCGCCGGCGCCCAATACGGCCTGGGACGGATTGCGCTCGAGCGCGCGCGCATCGACGAGGCGATCTCTTATTTCGAGGCCGCCCTCGCGCGGCAGCCCGGCGCCTCGATCGTGCGCTACGCGCTCGGCCAGGCGTATCGCCGCGCCGGCCGCGTGGAAGACGCGCGCCGGGAGCTGGCGGCGCACGGCGCCGACGAAGTGCGCTTCCCCGATCCATGGATGGGTGAGCTCGGCGGCCGCAACCGGGGCTCGCAGCAGCTCGTCAAGCTGGGCAGCGAGGCGCTCGAGGCGCGCCGCTTCGACGTGGCGGTCGAAGTCTTCGAGCGCGCGCTCGAGAGCCGCCCGGAAGACTCCTCGAGCTGGACCAAGCTCGGCGTCGCCCACGAGGGCCTCGGCGCGCTCGCCGCCGCCGAGCGCTGCTACCGGCAGGCGATCGCCACCGCTCCCGAGAACGCGCGCGCGCACTACAACCTGGGAACGCTGCTGGCGCGGACCGGCCGGCTCGGCGAGAGCCTGGAGCCTCTGGAGACGGCAGCGCGCCTCGCGCCCGACGCGCCGGCGATGGCCTTCAACCTGGCTCGCGCTCTCGGCGAGAGCGGCGAGCACGAGCGCGCGCTCGCCGTCTACGACCGCCTGCTCGAGCGCATGCCGTCCGATACCGAGGCGCGCTTCGCCCGCGCCCAGACGCTCGCCGCCCTGGGCCATCACGCGGAAGCGGCGACGGAGCTCGCCGCGGTCGTCGCCGCGGCGCCGGGCGAGCTCGCGCCGCGTCTCGCCGAGGCGCGGGCGATGCTCAACGCCGGGCGCGCTGGCGAGGCGCTCGAGCGGCTCGGCGCGGCGCTGGCCCTCTTTCCCGACGGCGACGAGATCACGTTCCTCCTCGTCCGGATCCTCACCACTGTCAGCGATCCGCGGGTCCGCGACGGCGCCCGCGCGCAAGAGCTCGCCGACCATCTCGCTGCCGCGCCGGCCGAGCGCGAGGAGGCGCAGGCGCTGACGCTCGCCGAGCTCGGGCGTGTCGCCGAAGCGGCGACGCACGCCCGGCGGGCGCTGGCATTGACCCCGCCGTCGGACGCGGCGGTGGCGCGACGCCGGAGCTGTCTCGCCGAGCTCGCGCGCGGCGAGCCGTGCCGCACGGTGACGGGTGACTGGTAGGCGGCGAGGACGGCGGTCAGCCGTAGCGGTCGGCGCGAAACGGAGCGGAATCGAAGGTCGGCGCCTCGCCGGTCATCAGCTCGGCGAGCAGGCGCCCGGTTCCCGGGGCCGTCTTCAGGCCGGTCATCTGGTGTCCGGTGGCGAGCCAGACGTTCGCGAGCCCGCGCGCCCGGCCGATCATCGGCATGCCGTCCGGAGTGCACGGCCGCAGGCCGCGCCAGAGCTCGTGCGGCGGCAGCGGATCGGGGAGGCGGATCATGCCGCGCGCGGCGCGAACGATCGCCTCGACGCGGCGGCGCGTGATCGAGAGATCCTCGTCGACCAGCTCGAGCGTGCCCGAGATGCGCAGCGAGTCTGCGTGCGGATTGAGCGCCAACTTGCGCTCCGCGAGCATCAGCGAGCGCGTCGGGTACCCCGCGCTGCGCGGCACGACGAGCGAATAGCCCTTGGCGCCGAGCACTGGCAGGCGCAGGCCGAGCCGGGCGCCGAAGCGCTTCGACCAGGCGCCGGTCGCCACCACCACCTGCTCGCCGACGAAGTCGCCGGCCGTCGTGAGGAGCCGCCGCGCGCGGCCGCCGGCGAGCTCGACGTCGTAGACCTCGGCCGACTCGACGAAGCGGGCGCCGGCGCGTGCCGCCTCGCCCGCCAGCGCCCGCACCGCAAGGTACGGCTCGCAGTGGGCGTCGCGCGGGAAGTAGTAGGCGCCGACCTGGCGGCCGACGATCGACGCCTCGCGCGCCGCGACGTCGGCGGCCGACCAGACCTCGAACGGCACGCCGTGCCGCGCCACGAGCTCGGCGTTGGCACGGCCGGCGGCGAAAGCGCGTTCGTGCTCGTAGACGGCGAGCAGGCCCGTTCGCTGGAATCCGAACGGCTCGCTCGAGCGCGCCGCGAGCTCGGCCCAGGCGTCGACGCTCCACCGGCAGAGCGCGACGAGCGCCGCGGTGCCGCGCTCGAATCGGCGGCGGCCGGTGGCGGCGAGGAAGCGCAGGAGCCAAATGGCGAGGCCGAAATCGAGCCGCGGCTGGATGTAGAAGGGACTCTCGGCGTCGAGCAGCCACTTCGCGGCTTGCCACAGCAGCCCCGGCGCCGGAAGCGGAACGGCGAGGGAGGGCGTCAGCCAGCCGGCGTTGCCGTAGGAGCAGCCGTGGCCGAGCCGGTCGCGCTCGAGCACGGTGACGGCGGCGCCGCGGCGCGCGAGCTCGAGCGCGCAGGCGATGCCGACCACACCGCCGCCGACGACGAGGACGTCGGCTCGCGCCGCGGTCGCTTTGGAGTGCGGGAGGACGGAAGACTCCACTCGCCGGCGAGCTTACCGCGGGGCTTCGGGCGCGACCGGACTCGAGCCGACGAAGTGAAAGCATCCACAGACAGGGGCGGGCGCCGTTGGTAGCTTGCCGCTCGCCCCAGACTCTCCCTCCTCGGGTGTCGATCAGGTGGGAGGGCCGACGCCAGCGGGCGTGACGGCACCCATCCCTCCTCCTCCTCGGGCTCCGTCGCGCGCGCCGGTGTGTGCGGCCCTCCTGACTTCTTTTTTCGCCACGAACGAGCTTCGATTCCCACCCGCGCGGGTGTGCCCGGCGCCGGCGGGCCGTCGCTATCCTGGTGCGTCGGGGGGAGCCCGTGCGCGAGAACGAGCCGCAGGTTGCACCGCCGCCCGCCGCTGTCGCGGCGGTCGGCGACACGCCGCTCGTCGAGGTCGACGGCGTCTTCGCCAAGCTCGAGTGCGCCAACCCGTGCGGCAGCGTCAAAGACCGCATCGGCAAGTACATTCTCGAGGAGAGCCGACGGCGGGGGCTGCTCGCTCCCGCTCAGCGCGTCGTCGAGGCGACGAGCGGCAACACCGGCATCGCGCTTGCCTACTTCGCGCGCGCGATGGGGCATCCGATCACCGTCGTCATGCCCGAGGACATGACCGAGGAGCGCAAGCGGATGATCCGCGCCCTCGGCGCCGAGCTCGTCCTCTGCTCGCGCGAGGGCAGCTTCGCCGAGGCGGCGGCGATCCGCGACCGCCTGGCGGCGGAGCACGGCTGGTTCAATCCCGATCAGTTCTCGAATCCGCTCAACGTCGAGTGCCACGAGCGCACGACCGGCGAGGAGATCCTGCGCCAGCTGCCGGCAGGCCGCCGCGTCGACGCCTTCGTCGCCGGCGTCGGCACCGGCGGCACGCTCGTCGGCGTGGCGCGGCGGCTGGCACGGGAGTTCCCGCGCCTCTGGGTCGCCGCCGTCGAGCCCGACGAGTCGGCGGTGATGAGCGGCGGCGCGGCCGGCCCGCACTGCATCTCGGGCATCGGCGACGGCTTTGTGCCGGCGCTCGCGAGCGACGGCGCGGGCGGCCTGCACCCGGTGATCGACGAGGTGATCCGCGTCTCGACCGCGGAGGCGCTCGCGGCGGCGGCCGACCTCTGCCGGCGGCACGGCTTCTGCGTCGGCGTCTCGGCGGGGGCCAACTTCCTCGCCGCGCGGCAGCTCCGGGCGAGCCATCCGACGGTGGTCACCGTCTTCGCCGACGGCTACACGAAGTACCAGTCGCGCGGCCTCACCAAGTGCGCCGCCGGCCGCTGCGCCTACGACCACCCGCTGGCCGTCGAGCCGATCGGCTGAAAGCGGCCTCGCCGGTCCGCGGCGGCGTCCGGAGCGTGCGGGGCTGGCGCCGAGCTCTCCGTTCCGCGCCCTCAGTCGTCGCTCTCGCTGAGGTCGGCGATCGCCTCGGCCGCGGCCGCGCGCACCTCGGGGTGGGCGTCGCGCAGCAGCTTGCGCAGCGCGCCGAGCAGCGCCGGCTCCTCGAACGACGCCAGCGCGCCGACGGCCGCCTGGCGCACGCGCCAGTGCGGGTCGGCGAGCGCCGCGGTGAGCTTGGCCGCGCTCGCCGGCGCCTGGAGCTGGCCGAGCGCCTCGGCGGCTTGGACGCGCAGGCGCCAGTCGGAGTCGCCGAGCAGCCCCGCGATCGGCTCGGCGGCGCGCGGGTCGCCGAGCTCGCCGAGCGCCTCGATCGCCGCGCCGCGGACCTCGCGGTGGGGATCGTCGAGGGCGGCGACGAGCGGCGTGACGAAGTCCCCGGTCGCCTCGACGCTTGAATCGAGCACCACGACGACCGGCCCGATCGAACGCCGAAGCCCGACGTTCAAGGCCGCGGCGTGACCCAGCCGGGCGCTCGTTCGAACGACCT
>DASWJT010000143.1:0-2783 GCA_036397015.1 Thermoanaerobaculia bacterium | reverse complement strand
CTTCCACGTCGACGTGGCGCAGCCCTACGAGGTCGTGCGCTTCCTCAAGTCGATCCTCCCCGCCAAGCCGGTCGCCGAGCTCTACATCGCCATCGGCAACCACAAGCACGGCAAGACCGAGCTCTACCGTGACCTGCTGCGCCACTTCGCCTGCTGCGACGAGCCGTTCGTCGTCGCGCCGGGCGACGAGGGCCAGGTGATGTCGGTGTTCACCCTGCCGTCGCTCGACGTCGTCTTCAAGGTGATCAAGGACCGCTTCGGGCCGTCGAAGTCGATGTCGCGCGAGCAGGTGCGCGAGAAGTATCGCCTTGTCTACCTCCACGACCGCGCCGGACGGCTGATCGACGTGCAGGAGTACGAGCACCTCGAGCTCGAGCGCGAGCGCTTCTCGCCGCGCCTGCTCTCGAAGCTCCTCGCCGAGTGCGCCGCGACGGTCGAGGTTCGTGGCGACCGCGTCGTCCTCCGCCATCTCTACGCCGAGCGCCGCATCGAGCCGCTCAATCTCTTCCTCGCCGCCGCGCCGCGGCCGCGGGCGCTCGCCGCCGTCGTCGAGTTCGGCCAGGCGCTACGCGACCTCGCCGCCTCGAACGTCTTTCCCGGCGACCTGCTGCCCAAGAACTTCGGCGTCACCCGCCACGGCCGCGTCGTCTTCTACGATTACGACGAGCTCTCGCCGCTCGTCGACTGCCGCTTCCGCGAGCTGCCGGCGGCGGCCGACGACGCCGGCGAAGCGGACGGCCCGCCGTTCTACGTCGGCCCGCACGACGTCTTTCCCGAGGAGTTCGAGCGTTTCCTCGGCTTGAGAGGCGAGCTGCGCGCCGCCTTCCTCGACGCCCACCGCGAGCTCCTCGGCCCGCGCTTCTGGCGCGACATGCAGGCCCGCATCCGGGCCGGCGAGTACCCCGACTTCTTCCCCTACCCGGCGGCGCGGCGGCTGCGGCGCGACGGCGACAGAGCGCCGGAAGCCGCATCGACACCACCCCTGCGCGTGGGCTCTCCGCCGCACACCGCCCCGTAGAATGCCGCCGTCAGGAGGCTCGAGCCCCATGCCCAGCCCGAAACCGGTCGCCCCCGCGGGCGGCGAGAAGATCACCCTGGAATCCGGCCAGCTCCGCGTTCCCGACCGCCCGATCGTGCCTTTCATCGAGGGCGACGGCACGGGACCCGACATCTGGCGCGCCGCGGTGCGCGTCCTCGACGCCGCGGTCGAGCGCGCCTACTCCGCCCGGCGCGCCATCGCCTGGATGGAGGTCTACGCCGGCCAGAAGTCCTACGACCTCTTTCAGACCTGGCTTCCCGACGAGACGGTCGAGGCGTTCCGCGACGACCTGGTCGGCATCAAGGGGCCGCTGACGACGCCGATCGGCGGCGGCATCCGCTCCCTGAACGTCGCGCTCCGCCAGCTGCTCGACCTCTACGTCTGCCTGCGGCCGGTGCGCTGGTTCCAGGGCGTGCCGTCGCCGGTGAAGCGGCCCGAGCGGGTCGACATGGTGATCTTCCGCGAGAACACCGAGGACATCTATACCGGCATCGAGTTCGAGGCCGGCAGCGCCGAGGCGGTGAAGACGCTCGAGTTCCTGCACGCGAACTACCCGCACATGCACCGCAAGATCCGCTTTCCCGGCTCGAGCGCGATCGGCTTCAAGCCGGTCTCGCGCGAGGGCTCGGAGCGGCTGGTGCGCGCCGCGATCGAGTACGCGCTCGCCAACCGCAGGAGCAGCGTCACGCTCGTCCACAAGGGCAACATCATGAAGTTCACCGAGGGCGCCTTCCGCAACTGGGGCTACGAGCTCGCCGAGCGCGAGTTCGGCGACCGCGTCTACACCTGGGAGCAGTGGGAGCGCACCAAGCAGGAGCGCGACGAGGCGGCAGCCAACGCCGAGCAGAAGGCGGCGCTCGCCGCCGGCAAGCTGCTGGTCAAGGACGCCATCGCTGACATCACGCTGCAGCAGGTCCTCACCCGCCCCGACGAGTTCGACGTCATCGCCACGCTCAACCTGAACGGCGATTACCTCTCCGACGCCCTCGCCGCCCAGGTCGGCGGCATCGGCATCGCCCCCGGCGGCAACATCAACTACGCGACCGGTCACGCCATCTTCGAGGCCACCCACGGCACGGCTCCGAAGTACGCCGACCTCGACAAGGTCAACCCCGGCTCGGTGATCCTCTCCGGCGAGATGATGCTCCGCCACCTCGGCTGGAGCGAGGCCGCGGACCTCGTCCTCCGCGGCATGGACGGCGCCATCCGGGCGAAGACCGTGACCTACGACTTCGCGCGCCAGATGGAGGGCGCCACCGAGGTCAAGTGCTCGGAGTTCGGCGACGCCGTGATCCGGCAGATGACCTGACCCGCCGGCCTGGTCGATTCGGGTGTATCGTCGCGCGGCTCCGTGACGATCGCCCCCGGCACCCGCATCGGTCCCTACGAGATCACCGCCAAGCTGGGCGAAGGCGGGATGGGAGTCGTCTGGAAAGCGAAAGACTTCCACTTGGGGAGGGAAGTCGCTCTCAAGGTCCTGCCCGAAGGGTTCACCGAGGATCCCGAA
This sequence comes from Thermoanaerobaculia bacterium, assembly GCA_036397015.1. Lineage (GTDB taxonomy): Bacteria > Acidobacteriota > Thermoanaerobaculia > Multivoradales > JAGPDF01 > JACTMI01. The sequence goes on along the minus strand of DASWJT010000143.1, from coordinate 237 downwards.
CGACTGCAGCGGTTCGAGCGCGAGGCCAAGGTCCTCGCTTCGCTCAACCACCCCAACGTCGCTCAGATCTACGGCCTCGAGGCGAGTGGCGACGAGCGCGCGCTCATCATGGAGCTGGTCGAGGGGCCGACTCTGGCGGAGCGCTTGGAGCAGGGGTCTCTACCCCTAGATGACAGCCTTTCCATCGCCCGCCAAATCGCCGAGGCACTCGAAGAGGCGCACGAAAAAGGGATCGTT
>DASWJT010000142.1:0-6631 GCA_036397015.1 Thermoanaerobaculia bacterium | reverse complement strand
CCCGAGAGGCCCTCGCCGGCGACGTAGCCCGAGGCGGCGAGGACGCCGGGGTTCGAGTCGGCGCCCTTGGCGGGCGCCGCGCCGCCCGCGCGCCGGTGCTCGACCGCGGCGCGTACGCAGCCGCCGACGTAGATCGGCAGCATCGAGGCGAGCGGCAGGTAGACGCCGATGGCGAAGGCGAGGCCGTTGACGCCGCAGAGGATCGCCGACAGCGCCACGCCGGCGCCGGTGCCGACGAGCTCCCACGGCAGCGAGCCGGCGAGCACGCCCTCGACGATCGTCTTCATCAGCGTCGCCTGCGGCGCCGGGATTGCCTGCGAGCCGAAGCCGTAGGTCGCGCCGAGCAGCATCACCGCCGCCGCCACTGCCCAGCAGGCGAAGGCCGCGCCGACGAGCTGCCCGAACTGCTGCTTGGCCGGCGTCGCGCCGACCAGCCAGCCTGTCTTCAGGTCCTGCGAGATGTCGCCCGCCTTCGAAGCGGCGATGGCGACGATGGTGCCGACGGTGAGCACCGCGGCACGCTCGCCGGCGCTGGTCCAGCCGTTGGCGGCGAAGACCGAGGCGATGCCGATCAGCGTCACGAGAGTGATCCCCGAAGTCGGCTGCGAGGTGACGCCGACGATGCCGACAATGCGCGCCGCGACGGCGACGAAGAGCAGGCCGAAGATGCCGACGCCAGCGGCGCAGATCAGCCGCTGCGTCGCGGTCAGCCCGCCGCCGAAGACGCCCGGCACCAGGCCGGCGACCAGGATCACGGTCGTCACGCCCATCAGCATCACCGCCGGCGGCATGTCGCGCTCGGTCGCCGGCAGGTCGCCGGCCCGCGCCAGCGACGACGATTTCCGCAAGCCCTTGACCACGGCCGCGAACGCCCCCGCCATCGTCGGCAGGTTGCGCAGCACGGTGAGGATGCCGGCCATCGCCACCGCGCCGGCGCCGATGAAGCGCACGTAGCGGCTCCAGATCTGGCCGGCGCTCATCTCCGAGATCAGCCGCTCGGTCTCGGGGTAGAGCGGTGCGTCGAGGTGCTGGCCGAACCAGGCGATGAGCGGGATGAGCGCCAGCGCGGAGACGATCGAGCCGGCGACCAAGACGCCCGACTGCCGGTAGCCGAGGATGAAACCGACGGCGAGCAGCGCCGGCGCGAGCTCGAGCGCGAGCTCGGCCTTGGGCAGGAGCGGCAGGGCCACCGCGATGCTGCCCGGCACGAGGAAGAGCGCCGCGACGCCGAGCTTCACCGCCGCGCCGACCGCCATGCCGCGGAAGATCCACGCCCCTTTCGAGGCGCCGGCGCCCGCCTCGGTCGCGCGCAGCACTTCGGCGCAGGCGGTCCCTTCCGGATACGGCAGCTCGGCGTGCGCCTCGACGATGAGCAGGCGCCGGAGCGGGATCATCGCCGTCAGGCCGAGGACGCCGCCCAGGAAGCAGAGCGCCACGATCTGGTAGTAGGGCGGCACGACGCCCCAGAGATAGAGCGCGGGGATGGTGAAGATGGTGCCGGTGGCGAGCGAGGTCGAGGCGGCGGCGATCGTCTGCGAGAGATTGGCCTCGAGGATCGTCGACTTCAAGCGCAGCGTGCGGAAGACGAGGACCGTCATCACTGCCGCCGGGATCGAGGCGGTGATCGTCATGCCGACCTTGAGGCCGATGTAGGCGTTGGCGGCGCCGAAGAGGATGCCGAGGACGACGCCCGAGACGACGGCCTTGAGCGTGAACTCGGCGATCGTCTCGCGTCCGGCTCCGAGCATGCGTGCCTCCCGTGCGCTGGAGCGCGGCAATCTAGCACGTCTGTCGGTCGTCGATCGTCTCGGTACGTCGATTCGCGGGCGTCCTTACGGCATCTGGCGCACGATCTCGTCCGCGGCCTTGGCGCCGTCGGGGGAGGCGACGGCGTGCGCCGGCGAAGCCGCAGCGCCGGCGGTGCTCCAGCTCAGGAGCTCGACGACCGGCATGCCGCCGGCTCGGCGCCTCTCGATCTCGACCTGACCACCGCGGCCCACCGCGAATCGCTCGCTGAAGAAGGACCGTCGCCGCCTCGCGTTGTCGAGAGACGGAGCGTAGAGGGGGAGCTCCCGGCCATCTTGCCGCAGGGTGGGTCCGGCGCGCCTGCTCGGCTCCTCGGCGACGAGCGAGATCGGATGGAGCTCGTCGAGCGTGGCCGGCAATTGGAACGCCAGAGCGCCGTCGCCCGTGCCCGCGGGCGCCAAGGGTTGCAGAATGCGGCGCGATTCCAGTCGCCACGGGTGGAGGAGGATGACGAGCTCCGGTCCGCGACTGCGCCAGAGGCGCGGGCGGAGATGGCCGATACCGGCCGCCGCCCGCACGCGCTCCGCGTAGAACGCCGCGTTCGTTCCGCGCAACCGGCGTTCGGGGAAGATCTCCACGTCGCTGCGGTCGAGCCGCGCCGCGCCGATCGCCGCGAGCGAGTCGACCTCGAAGTAGACCGAGATCGCCGTCCCCCTCGCTTTGTGCCCATCCCACGGGACCTCGGCCGGCGGAAGACGCTCGTGGAAGACGATGCGGGCAGCCGTGCGGTTCGGTTGCATGCCAATCTGGCCGCGCAGCAAGTAGAGCGCCAGGTCCCCCGTGGTCGGGACGGCGCGCGAGTACAGCCAGCGAGATCCATCGAGAATGGGGGAGGCGACGAGGATGAGCGCGGCGGCCCACGCCACGGCGGGACGGTCGAAGCGGCCTCGCCGCGCCGCCGTTCGGCGCCAGATCTCGACGGCGGTGACGCTGGCGACGACGGTCGCGAGCGGCAGCACCGGAAAGACGTTGTTCGAACGCAGGAAGGGAGCGCCCGTGAGCGCGATGAGCACCGGTCCCGAGAGCAGGACCAGCGCCACGACGGCACGCATCGCGAGGCGGCGCTCCGGTGCGAACGACCGGGTCGCTGCCGGAACGGCGAGCGCGACGACGCCGATCCAGAAGAGCGCCGCCCACGGCAAGCCGTGCAGAGAAGCGAGCAGCCGCCCGTAGACCTCGGTGAGGACGTCGAGACTAGCGGTCTCCTGGGCACGGGCCTTGAGCGCGTAGCTTCTCAGCACTCCGTGCGAATAGTGCAGGTTCATCTGCCAATAGGGAGAGATGACGAAGAACGCGGCGATGCTCGCGACTCCGGCGAGCACGAAGTCACGCCAGCGTTGGAGCGATCGGCGGGCGATGAACGGCGCCGCGAGCACGAGCGGCAGCGCCGCGAGGGCGGCGATGAGCTTGGCGCTCGCCGCGAGGCCGACTCCGACGCCGGCGAGAAGGTGGCGGGGTAAGGTCGGCCGCAAGATCGCGCGCACGCTCCACAGGGTCGCGAGCGCGGTCGCCAGCGCCGCCAGCCCGTCCGGTTTGAACCAGCTGCCGGCCCAGACGTAGAGCCACGTGCTCGAGGCGAGCGCGGCCGCCAGCAGACCGGCCGGCGTGCCGGAGAGCTCGCGAGCGAGGAGAAAGATGACGAAGACCAGCGCCGTGCCGTAGAGTGCTTGCACCGTGCGGAAGAGGTAGATCACGAACGGAGTGGGTCGGCGCGCATCGAAGCGGATCGGCCGCCCGCTTTCGGTCGTCGGCGAGAAACGCTCGATCCCTGCCACGATCGCCGCCTGCGGCGCCCAAGAGAGGACCGAGTAGTAGCCGTTCGCTGGTCGCCATTCGCCGCTGGTGACGACCTTGGCGACATTGGCGAGGTTGTATCTCTCGTCGTGATCCGCATCGCCGTGGACGACGCGGAGGCCGAACCCGAGGCGCAGAGCGAGACTCCAGCAGAGGATCGCCGTGAGCGGCAGCCAGACCGCTGCTCGTCGTAACACCGACCTCACCTCTCGCCACCCGCCCGACTCGCTGTCCGGTTCGTGAGGGCGGCGACCGATCGTCGCTCGACGTTCCGTCCTGCCACGCACCTCTCCGGCCGCGAAATCGTCCTGAAATCTAACACGCTGTCGCAGGGCGCTCCGGCGGCGCGCGCCGTGCCGCGGGGCGTACTCGTAGACTCTGGCTCGCGATGACTCCCGTCGGCCGCGAAGCGCGCGCGCTCGTCCGCCTGGCGACGCCGGTCGCGCTGACGCAGCTCGCCTCGATGCTGCTGTGGACGATCGACTTCCTGATGGTCGGACGAATCGGCGTCACCGACTTCAACGCCGTCTCGCTCGGCCGGCTGTGGGTGATGGGCACGGTCACCGTCGCGCTCGGGCTGATCTTCGGCCTCGACCCGATCGCCACCCAGGCGCACGGCGCGCGCGACCGCGAGCGGCTGGGCGCGGCGCTCCTGCACGGCGCGGCGCTGGCGCTCGCGGCGGCGCTGCCGCTCGCCGCGCTCTGGCTCGCGACCGAGCCCGTGCTCCTCGCCTTCGGCCAGGATGCGGCCACCTCGGCGCTCGCCGCGCGCTACGTGATCGTGCAGATCCCGGCGCTGCCGCCGTTCCTGCTCTTCCTCGTCGTGCGCCAGTACCTGCAGGCGCGCGGTATCGTGCGGCCGGCGATGTGGATCGCCTTCGCGGCGCTGCCGCTCAACGTCTTCGCCAACTGGCTCTTCGTCTTCGGCCACTGGGGAGCGCCCGCGATGGGCGCCGTGGGTGCCGGCGTCGGCACCGCGATCACCCAGCTCGCCATGCTCCTCGCCCTGCTCGCCGCCGTGCGCCGCTTCCGTCTGCAGCGCGGCGCGCGCACGCTCGTCCATCCGCGGCACCTCAGGCTGGACGAGCTCAAGGCGATCGCGCGGCACGGCGCGCCGGTGGCGTTGCAGCTCGCCTTCGAGTACTGGGCGTTCGCCATCGCCTCGCTGTGGGCGGGTCGCCTCGGCGCGCTCGAGCTGGCGGCGCACTCGATCGCGCTCAACCTCGCCGCCGTCGCCTACATGGTGCCGCTCGGCATCTCGAGCGGCGCGACGACGCGGGTCGGCAACCTGCTCGGCGCCGGCGCGCCGGCGGCGGCCGAGCGCGCCGCGCGCGTGGCGTTGGCGCTCGGCGGCGGCGTGATGCTCCTCTTCGCGGCGCTCTTCGTCGCCGGGCGCAACGTGGTCCCGCTCGCCTTCACGCCGGAGGCGGCGGTGGTGACCCTCGCCGCGACGGTGCTGCCGATCGTCGCCGCTTTCGAGCTCTTCGACGGGCTGCAGGTCGTGGGCGCCGGAATCCTCCGCGGCATGGGCGAGACGCGGCCGGCGGCGCTCGCCAACTTCGTCGGCTACTACCTGCTCGGCCTGCCGCTCGGCTGGTGGCTGGGTAGTCCCGCCCGGCTCGGCCTCGCCGGCATCTGGTGGGGCCTGGCCCTCGGCCTCTTCGCCGTCGCCGTGGCGCTCGCGACGCGCGTGCTCCTGCGCGGGCCGGCGGCAGCCGCTCCGGTGGTCGTCCGGCGCGGGGAGGGACGGGCGTGACCGCCGCGCCGCTTCTGCTCTACGACGGCCGCTGCGCCCTCTGCGACCGCTGGGTCCGCTGGCTGGCGCGCGCCGACCGGCGCGGCGTGCTGCGCTTCGCGCCGCTCGACGGCGAGACGGCGGCGCCCATCGTCGCGCGGCGGCCGGAGATCGCCGCCGTGGACAGCCTCGTCTTCGTCGCCGCGCCGGCAGGCGGAGGCGAGCGGGTGGCGCTGCGCTCCGCGGCCGTGGTCGAGGCGCTGCGGGTGGTGGGCGGGGCGTGGCGGCTCGTCGCGGCGCTCGTCGCCCTCGTGCCGCGGCCGCTGCGCGACCGCGTGTACGACTTCGTGGCCGCCCGCCGGCGGCGCTGGTTCGGCGAGATCGCCGAGTGCCCGCTGCCGCCCCCGGCGCAGCGCCGGCGCTTCCTCCCTTGAGCGCCGCGCCCGCCGGCGCGGTGCTAGGGTGACCGGCGAGATCCGCCGCAAGGGAGGTCCGATGCTCTTTCTCGTCGCCCTCGTCGTCGCCGTCGTCGCCTTCTTCGCCATCCGCAAGCTCGCCACCGAGGTCGAGGACCCGCTGCGCGCCCACGCCGCGCGCTCGGCGCGCACCGTGCTCGGCTTCGTCATCGCCGGGGCCGTCGTCGTCGCCTTCGTCCAGCTCGTGCGCATCGTGCCGGCGGGCCACGTCGGCGTCGTCGACCTGTTCGGCAAGGTGCGGCCGAATGCGCTGCAGGCCGGCCTGCGCCTGGTCAATCCGCTCGCCAAAGTCGAGATGATGTCGGTCAAGACCCAGGAGATCAAAGAGGTCATGCAGGTGCCGTCGAAAGAGGGGCTCACCATGCAGCTCGAGGTCTCGGCGCTCTTCCACCTCGATGCGACGCAGGCGCCCGAGGTCTACCGCTCGGTCGGCACCAACTACGTCCAGGTGCTGCTCGAGCCGCAGTTCCGCTCGACGGCGCGCGGCGTCACCGCCAGCTACGACGCCAAGGCGCTCTATACCTCGGAGCGCGAGCACCTGGCCAATCTGCTGACCGAGGAGCTGCGCAAGCTGGTGCAGCCGCGCGGCGTGGTCATCGAGTCGACGCCGCTGCGCCAGATCGGCCTGCCGCCGCGCCTGGCTCAGGCGATCGAGGAGAAGCTCTCCGCCGAGCAGGAGTCGCAGCGCATGCAGTTCGTGCTCACCAAGGAGAGCCAGGAGGCCGAGCGCAAGCGCATCGAGGCGAGCGGCATCTCGGACTTCCAGCGCATCGTCTCGCAGGGCATCTCGGAGCAGCTCCTGCGTTGGAAGGGGATCGAG
>DASWJT010000141.1:0-4336 GCA_036397015.1 Thermoanaerobaculia bacterium | reverse complement strand
GGCCGCCGGCGCAGCTTCCTCGAGCTCGCCGCGACCCTCGCCGCCCTCTCACCGGCGCCGCGCCCCGCCGAGCCCGAGCCCGGCTTCCGCGGTGGCGGCGGCGACTTCGGCGGCGGCGGCGCGAGCGGCAAGTTCTGACGCTGCGACGAGGCGCTTGCCGTGTGCAGAAGCCTCGTCTAATATGGCTATCCAATAGGAGAACCGTGAGCGCGAAGTCCGACGTCTGGCAGGGCACGCTGGCCCTCATGATCCTCAGGACACTGGAGACCATGGGGCCGCTCCACGGCTACGGCATCGCGCGGCGGATCGAGCAGACCAGCGGCGATCGGCTGGTGATCCACTACGGAACGCTCTATCCGGCTCTCGTCAAGCTCGAGCAGGAGGGCTTCGTCGCCGCCAGCTGGGGCGTTTCGCAGAACCACCGCCGGGCGAAGTTCTACCGACTCACCGCCGCCGGTCGACGGCGCCAGCGCGAGTCGACCGAAGAGTGGGAGCGCACGCAGGAGATTCTCGCGCGCTTCCTCGCACCCGATGGGGCGACGCGATGAGCGGTTTGCGCGCGCTATGGCGCCGGATGCGAGACCTGATCGGTCGTCGCCGGTGGGAGGCGGATCTCGCGGCCGAGCTCGAGAGCCACCTCGAGTTACACGTCGAGGACGGTCTGCGCGCCGGCCTCGGCGAGGCGGAAGCGCACCGCCTCGCGGTGCAGAAGCTCGGCGGGCTCGACGAGGTGCGCGAGGCGTGCCGCGAGCAACGCGGCTTCCCGCGGCTCGAAGCTGCGGCGTTCGACGTGCGTCACGCGCTCCGCTCGCTGTGGCGCCGGCCCGGCTTCGCGCTCGTCGCTGTGACCAGCCTGGCCCTCGGCGCCGGCGCCGTCACGGCGGCGTACGGGCTGCTTCGCTCGACCGTGCTGCGGCCCCTGCCGTACGCGCGGCCCGAACGGCTCGCGCTCGTCTGGGGCGTCAACGACGCGGCAGGTCAGCGGCGCGACGTGATCTCCGGTCCGACCTTCGTCGACTTGCGGGGGCACAACCGCACCTTCGTCGGCCTCGCGGCCTTTCACTTCGGCGAGCTCGCCCTCCCCGACGGCGAGGGCACGGGCGTCGTTTCGTCCCTGGAGACGACGCCGGAGCTGCTCGCGCTCCTCGGCGTGCGGCCGCAGCTCGGCCGCGGCTTCGAGGCGGAGGACGTCGGCACCGGGGGTCCGCGGGCGGCGCTGATCTCGCACGCTTTCTTCCGCAGCCGCTTCGGCGGCGATCCGGCGGCGCTCGACAGCCTGCTCGAATCGGCGCACGGTGAGCGCTATCGCATCGTCGGCGTGCTCCCGGCCGGGTTCCGTTTCTTCGCTCCGGCCGCCGTCGTGACGCCGCTCGACGAGACGGAGCTGGCGAGCGAGCCGCGGACCCATCACCACTACTGGGTCGTCGGCCGTCTCGCCGACGGAGCGACGCTCGCCGACGCACGGTCGGATCTCGAGGGCGAGCTGCGCCAGATCGCCGCTCGGCACCCGGCGCTCGCGCGCTGGCGCATCTCCGTCGAGCCGCTGCAGGCGACCCTCGTCGAGCCGTTGCGCGTGCCGCTGGCGATCCTCTTCGCCGCGGTCGCCCTCGCGCTCCTGCTCGCCTGCGCCAACGTGGCCAATCTGCTTCTCGCCCGCGGCATCGAGCGGCACGAGGAGCTGGCGATGCGGGCCGCCCTGGGCGCCAGCCGGTCGCGGCTGACCCGGCAGCTGGCGGCCGAGGCGATCCTCGTCGCCGTCGCGGGCGCGCTCCTCGGCGCCGTGGGAACGGCGCTCGCCGGCGGGGCGCTGGCAGGCCTCCTGCCGCCGGCGGTCGCCATCGCCGGATCGGCGGCGGAGGTCGAGGTGGCGCCCGTGCGTCTCGATCTCGCCACGGTCGCCTCGGCATTCCTCGCCTCGACCTTCGCCGCCGTGCTGGTCGGGCTCCCCGTCGCCCTCGGCCTCGCCCGTCGCGCGGCCGCGCGCCCGCCGGGCGCGAGCGAGCGCAGCGCGCTCGGCACCGCCAACCGCTCGCAGAGGACCTTTCTGGCGGTCGAGGCCATGCTGCTCGTCTCGCTGCTCCTCGTCGCCGGCCTGATGTCGCGCAGCGTCCGCTCGCTGCTCGCGATCGATCCGGGATTCCGGCCGCAGCGCGTCGCCGCGATGTACGTCGGGCAGCTCCATGCCCTGGACAACGCGGCGCGCGCCCGCTACTACGATCGCGTGCTGCGCGCGGTGGAAGCGGTCCCCGGCGTCGCCGGTGCCGCGCTCAACGACTACGTCGTGCTGCGCAACGAGGACGACTACCAGGGCTTCCACCGCCTCGACCGGTCGCGGCCGGCGCCCGGGGAGTCGCCGCGAGAGGAGTGGCGGCGGATCAGCCCGGAGTACTTCCGTGTGCTGGGGATTCCGCTGCGGCGTGGCCGTCTCTTCACCGATCGCGATCGCGCCGAGGCGCCCTCCGTCGTCCTCGTCAACGAGGCGATGGCGCGCAAGCACTGGCCGGGCGAGAGCCCGATCGGCAAGCGCATCGACGTCCACCATGCGGCTTACGGGCCGTCGGAGGTGATCGGCGTCGTCGGCGACGAGCGGTTCTCGCGCCTCGAGCTGGCGCCGAAGCCGGTTTTCTACGTGCCTCTGGCGCGCGCTCCGCGGCCCCTCATGGCTCTCTTCGTCGATCTCGGCGGCGACGTCACCTCGGCGCTGCCGGCGATCCGGCGCGCCGTCTGGTCGGTCGATCCGTCGCAGCCGGTCTTCGAGATGAACCGGCTCGACGCCCTGGTGCGGCAGTCGACCGCGGTGCAGCGTCTCGTGCTCCGCGTCGCAGCGGCGCTCGCCGGCCTGGCGTCGCTGCTCTCCGGCGCCGGGATCTTCGGCGTCGTGAGCTACACGGTGACTTGCCGCACGCGCGAGGTCGGCCTGCGCGCTGCGCTCGGCGCTCGCCGCCGAGACCTGCTTCGATTGGTGACGGGTCAGAGTCTGCGCGCGACGCTCACCGGCGGCGCGGTGGGCCTGGCGGCGGCGATTCTCTGGACGCCGTGGCTGGCGCCGGCGCTGCACGGAGTTTCGCCCCGCGACGCCGGCACTTTCGCGGACTGCGCTCTCGCGGTCGCCGGCCTCGCCGCTGTGGCGAGCGCGCTTCCGGCCCTGCGCGCGGTCCGCACGCCGCCGGGCGTCGCGCTGCGGACCTGAGGACGAGCGTGTCGGGCGGCCGGTCGTTCCCGTTGCGCGCCGCGTGGCCGCTCGTCGCGTTTCCTGTCGCCAAGCTCGCGATCCACCTCGCGACGATCGGCGGCTACGGCATCTTCCGCGACGAGCTCTACTACCTGGCGTGCAGCCGCCGACTCGCCTGGGGCTACGTCGATCAGCCACCGTTCTCGATCGCGCTGCTCGCGATTCAGCGCGGGCTCTTCGGCGAGTCGCTGTTTGCGCTGCGCATCCTGCCGGCGCTCGCCGGCGCCGGCATCGTGCTCGTCGTCGGCTTGATGACGCGTCGGTTCGGCGGCGGCGCGCTGGCGCAGTCGATCGCCATGGCGTGCGCGCTCGCCGCGCCGCACGCGCTGGCGATCCACCACTTCTACTCGATGAACGCCTTCGACGGCCTCGTCTGGGCGCTCGCGGCCTGGCTTCTGGTCGACCTGCTGGCCGAACCGGAGCGGCGGACGCGGGGCTGGCTCGCCCTCGGAGCGCTGCTGGGCAGCGGTCTGCTCAACAAGGTGAGCGTGCTCTGGCTCGGCGCCGGAATGGCGGTGGGGCTCGCCCTCTCGCCGGCGCGGCGGTCCCTCCGCACGCCCGGGCCCTGGTTGGCCGCGGTGCTGGCGCTGCTGGTCTTCCTGCCCCACCTCGCCTGGCAGGCGGCGAATGGCTGGCCGACGCTCGAGTTCATCGCCAATGCTACCGGCGAGAAGATGGCCCACATTTCGCCCGGCGCCTTCCTCCTCCGACAGGTCGAGATGATGAATTCGTTCTCGGTGATCATCTGGACGGGTGGGTTGGTCTGGCTCGCCAGGAAGCCGCAGTGGCGGGCGCTGGCGTGGATCTGGCTCACCGTGCTGGTCATCCTGGTCGTCAACGGCGCCAGCCGGCCAGGTTACCTGGCGCCCGCCTACGCCTGGCTCTTCGCCGCCGGAGGGGTCGGCTGGGAGAGCGAGATCGACCGCCGGCCGTGGTTCTCTCGCGTGCGCTGGGCGCTGCCCGTCGCGGTGCTCGCCTTCGGTGCGCTGTTCGCGCCGCTCGCGCTGCCGCTGCTCTCCGTCGAGCGCTACGTCGCCTACGCCGCGAGGATGGGGCAGGCGCCGTCGACAGACGAACGCAAGCAGCTCGGCGAGCTGCCGCAGT
>DASWJT010000140.1:0-24467 GCA_036397015.1 Thermoanaerobaculia bacterium | reverse complement strand
TCTCCAGGGAGGTGACGATGAAACGGGTGAAACTGGCATTCCTGGTGCTGGTCGCCATCGTGCTCGCTACGACGGGGCTTGCCGCCCCGGCGCAGGCGGCGCACTCGACGATCAGTGTCGGCTTCTTCTACGAGGCGTTGGCACCCCACGGCGAGTGGATCGTGAGCGCCGAGTTCGGTCACGTCTGGCGACCGACCTACGTCGGCGGCGTCTGGCGCCCGTACTACGACGGGCGGTGGATCTACACCGACTACGGTTGGACCTTCGTCTCCGACGAGCCGTGGGGCTGGGCGACCTATCACTACGGGCGCTGGTACATCGACCCGTACTTCGGCTGGGTGTGGGTTCCCGGCTACGAATGGGCGCCGGCGTGGGTGGTGTTCCACTACGGCGCCGGCTGGGTCGGCTGGGCACCGCTGCCGCCGCGGGTCAGCCTGAGCGTGGCCTTCAGCAGCCAGGTGCGCATCGACCCGCGCGCCTACTGCTTCGTCGAGGAGCGGCACTTCGTCGATCGGCGCATCGACCGGCACGTGGTCCGGGTCGAATCCAACACGAGACTCCTGCGCTCGACGAGGAACGTCACTCGCTTCTCGCGGTCGGGCGATCGCTACCTCAACCGCAGCTTCTCGGCCGAGCCCATCCAGCGGGCGACGAAGCGGCGCATCGAGGCGCACCGGATCGTCGACGTGTCCGGCGTGCGCGAGCTGGCGTCGGCGCGCGTCGAGCGCGACCGGGTACGGCTGTTCCGGCCGCAGGTCAGCCGGCAGGCGAGCCCGCCGCCGAAACGGGCGATCCGGCCTCCGACACGCGGTGATCGCGACCGCGGCAGCGCGGTCGATTCCGACCGTGACGATCGCGGCCGGAGCCGCGTCGTGCGATCCGCCCGCGACGACGATCGCGGCAAGCGGGGTGACGTGAAGAAGAGATCGCGCGAGCGCGACCGGCGCAAGCCGCCGGGGCTCGGCCGCTAGGCTCCGGGAGCGCGCGGCTGGGCGGGCGCTCGCGCCCGCTCAGCCGAAGCGCCCGGTGATGTAGTCCTCGGTCTGCTTCTTCCGCGGCGTGACGAAGAGCTTCCCGGTCGAGCCGTACTCGATGAGCTCGCCGAGGTAGAGAAACGCGGTGTAATCCGAGACGCGCGACGCTTGCTGCATGTTGTGCGTGACGATGACCAGTGTGTATTGCTTCTTCAGGTCTTCCATCAGCTCTTCGATCTTTGCCGTTGCGATGGGGTCGAGCGCCGAGCACGGCTCGTCGAGCAGAATCACGTCGGGCTCGACCGAGATCGCACGGGCGATGCAGAGACGTTGCTGCTGACCGCCCGACAAGCTGAGCGCGCTCTCGCGCAGTCGATCCTTGACCTCGTCCCAGAGCGCAGCTCCGCGCAACGCGCGCTCGACCGTGTCGTCGAGCAGCGACTTCCGGTTGATGCCTTGGATGCGCAATCCGTAGGCGACGTTCTCGTAGATCGATTTCGGGAACGGATTCGACTTCTGGAAGACCATGCCGACCCGCTTGCGCAGGGAGTTGATCTCGGTGCGCGGATCGAAGACGTCGAGGCCTTCGAAGCGGATCGCGCCTTCGATGCGAACTTCGTCGATGAGGTCGTTCAGCCGATTGATGCAGCGCAGCAGAGTCGACTTGCCGCAGCCCGAGGGACCGATGAAGGCGGTGATCTGCCGCTCGGGAATGGCGAGAGTGATGCGATTCAGCGCCTGTTTGGCGCCGTACCAGAGGCTCAGGCGATCGATCTCGAGGATCGGCTTCTCGATGTGCGGGTTGAGGGCCGGGTCGTCGGCAGCGGAGCGCTCCGGCTCCGGCGCCGTAGCGCCGGCGAGCCGCGGCTGGGAAAGGGGGTCGGTGCCGGTGCCGAGCATCGGCCTCTCCTGAGGCTCTTCGCGAGTCATCATGTCTGAGCGCTCCGGCGGCTCAAACTGCGCTGCCGGCGTAGCGGCGCCGCAGCCGATTGCGGATGGAAATGGCGACGAGATTCATCGCCGTCACGACGACGATCAGCAGCAGGGCGGTGGCGAAGACGAGCGGCTTGGTGGCGTCGACATTGGGGCTCTGGAAGCCGACATCGTAGATGTGAAAGCCGAGGTGCATGAACTTGCGCTCGAAATGAATGAACGGCGCGTCGAGATCCATCGGCAGCGTCGGCGCCAGCTTGACCATGCCGACGATCATCAGCGGCGCCACCTCGCCGGCGGCGCGCGCCATGGCGAGGATGACGCCGGTGAGGATGCCGGGCGCGGCGGCCGGCACCACCACCTTCCACGTCGTCTCCCACTTGGTCGCGCCGAGAGCGAGCGAGCCCTCGCGCACGACGCGGGGCACCGCGGCAAGACCCTCCTCGGTGGCCACGATCACGACCGGTACGGTGAGCAGCGCCAGGGTGAGCGCCGCCCACAGGATGCCGCCGGTGCCGTAGGTCGGCGTCGGCAGGGCCTCGGGGTAGAAGAGCTGGTCGATCGTGCCGCCGATGGTGTAGACGAAGAAGCCGAGTCCGAAGATGCCGAAGACGATCGACGGCACGCCGGCGAGGTTGTTGACCGCGATGCGTACGATGCGCACCAGCAGGCCCTGCTTCGCGTACTCTCGCAGGTAGAGCGCCGCGAGTACGCCGAACGGCACCACCGCGAACGCCATGAGGAAGACCATCATCACGGTGCCGAAGATGGCGGGGAAGATGCCGCCTTCGGTATTCGACTCTCGTGGGTCGTCGGCGACGAACTCCCAGATGCGCCCGAGGTAGAGGCCAGCTTTGGCGAGCGTGCCCATCTCGTTGGGGCGCAGCGCACGGACGATCGCACCCACGGGGATCTCCTTGCGGCGGCCGTCCGCGCTCTCGACGAGAATCGTTTCCAGCACGAGCTCGTCACGCAGCGCGAAGAGGCTCGCGGCGAGGGCATCGTACTCGGCCTGGCGCTCGGCGGTCCGCCGGTCGATCTCGGCCTGGCGGCGAGCTCGCGCCTCGGCGGGCGGCCCCTCCAGCTCGAGCCGCCGCGCGGCGAGGCGGAGCTTCTCGATCGCCAGGTTGACGTCGCCAATTGCGCCCTTCTCGAGGTCGCGGATGCGCTCTCGCAACGCGACCTTTTCGCGATGTAACGGCCCGAAGGCCTTCCAGACGGGCGCGGAACCGTTGGCGAGCACTTGGTCACCGCGCCGCAGCTCGACCAGCCGTCCGTAGAAGTTGCCCCACTCGAGCCGTTCGAGCAGCACGACGTCAGCCGGCCAAGTGCGCGCGGTGACCGCCGATTCGTCGATCCAGACGAAGTCGGCGCCGGTGAGATCCCGGTTGCCGACCCGCAGCTGGAAGCGCTCGCCGCCGCCCTGGGTCGCGGGGATCGCTTCGACGGCGTGGACCTCGCCGACCAGCCGGCGTCCGTCGGCCAGCTCGAGTGCTTCGATGTCCTTCTGCCAGAAGAAGCGCCCGCCGTAGAAGCCGATGAGTCCGAGGAGGGCGAGGATGAGCAGGAGGTTGAGCGCCAGCGCGCCGCCGCACAGGGCGGTCATCGAGACACCGAGGAAATCGCGCTGCTTCTGGGAGGTCGGCTTGGCGGCCACCGGCGGTCTCCTCACAGCTCCGCATAGCGGCGGCGCAGCCGCTGGCGCACCAACTCGGCGGCCGTATTGACGACGAAGGTCATGACAAAGAGAACGAGCGCGGCGAGGAAGAGCGTGCGATAGAGCGTGCCGCCGTGCGGCGCCTCGGGGATCTCGACGGCGATGTTGGCCGACAATGTGCGAAAGCCGTTGAAGGCGTTGAGCTCCATGATCGGCGTGTTGCCGGTGGCCATGAGCACGATCATCGTCTCGCCGACGGCACGTCCGAAGCCGATCATGATCGCCGAAAAAATTCCGGGGGAGGCGGTCGGCAGCACGACGCGCGTCACCGTCTGCCAGCGGTTGGCGCCGAGCGCCAGTGATCCGGCGATCAGGTTCTTGGGCACGTTGGAGAACGCGTCTTCGGAGATGGCGAAGATGATCGGAATGACCGCGAAGCCCATCGCCAGGCCGACGACGACGGCGTTGCGTTGGTCGTAGCGCAGGCCGGTCGTCGCGAGCAACCAGTTCTGGAAGTTGCCGCCGAACGCGAGCCGCTCGACTCCGGGCGAGAGCTGGATGCAGAGCAGAATGGTCGCGGCGACGACGACGAGGTAGAGGAAGATCTCCGCGCCGACCGGATAGCGGCCGCGCAGCTCGAGCGGCAGACGGCTCCAAGCCAGGCCGGCGAGCCAGATCGCCAGCGGCAGCAGCACGATCGCGAGCAGCAGCGCCGGGAAGAGGCGCTCCAGAATCGGCGCCAACCAGAGCCCGGCGAGGAAGCCGAGCACGACACTCGGCAGCGCCGCCATGATCTCGACGGTCGGCTTGACGTAGCCGAGGATCTTCGGATGCAGGAACTGCGAGGCAAACATGGCTCCCAGCACTCCGAGCGGGATGGCGAGCAGCAGCGAGTAGAGCGTTCCCTTGAGCGTGCCGACGATGAGGGGGGTGAGGCTGAGCTTCGTCTCGAAGTCGTCGGTGCCACCCGTCGACTGCCAGACGAACTCCGGCTGCGTGTAGCCCTCGAACCAGACCTTGCCGAAGAGCGCCTCGGCCGAGACTTCGGGGTGCGGATTGTCGACGGCGACGAAGCCGAGCTCGCGCGCGCCCGCGAGAAAGACGCCGTCACCCTTGGGCGAAATGCTCGCTGCGCTCGCGCCCGCGATCGGCCTCGTTCCCTGCCACAGCGTGCGCTGCGAGGTGGAGAAGTAGAGGCCGAGCCCGTCGCCGTCGTCCTTGGCGAGAAACGTGCGGTTGCGCTCCGAGGCAGCGATCAACGTGATCGCGTCGCGACGCGGGGCGAAATCGCGAATGCGGGTGAGCAGGAAAGTTTCGTTCGGCTGGCGTACCGGAAACCAGACGCTCAGGGCCCCGCTCGCCTGGCCGACGACCACGGAGCGATCGCCGATCAGGAAGCTCATCGCGGTGATCGGGGAGTCGCCGGCCTGCGCGCGCTGTGGCGCTGCGCTCTCGCCCTCGTCGAGGTTCCACCAGAGCAGGGTTCCGCCCGCCGTGCCGGCGTAGAGGTTGCGTCCCTCGGCGTCGAGCGCCATCTCGCTCAAAGCACCGGGCGTCGCGAGCTCGAAGCGCTCTTCGGCGGTCTCGATCTCGCCCGAGAAGGCGTTCTCCGTGACTTCGCGCTTGAGGAAGACGAGGCGCTCGTCGGCGAGCTGGGCCGCGACCGCGATGTTCGCCGCGTCACGGATCTGCGCCGCGTAGGCGCCGATCGGGCGGCGTGCGTCGTCGAGGACGACGACGGTCGGCGGTGCGAGGACGGGCACGACGGTGCGGCTGCCGGTTTCTCCGTAATCGGTGCGCCAAGAGAGCGCCTGCGCCACGAGTCTGCCGTCGGCGGTGACCGCCGAGAGAGCCCGCGCTCCCGACGGCACCCGCACGCGCTCGATCGTCGTCGGTGGCGCGCCGGGCACTCGGTCGGCGTCGGCGGCAGCCAGCAGATCGCGCTCGGCGATCACCACGCCGTCCGCGAGTCGCACCACGCGCACGACCCCCTGCCGGCCGAGCGCGGCGACGTTGTACTGGTACTCGTCGACCAGGATCGCCTCGGCCGAGGTCGGTACCGCGATCGTACGGCCGATCTTGGCGCGCGCGGGGCGGAACATCGGCACGACTTCGATCAGGATGAAGAGCAGGATGCCGAGCACGCTCGCGATGATGCCGATGCCGCCGAGCGCGACGATCCAGCGAGCCATCCGATCGGTCCACAAGCGGCGAGACGCCGTCGTGCCGCGAAGGCGCACGCGACTCGGCGTGGCGGCGGGGGCGCCGAAGGGCGGCGAGCTCACGATCTCGGTGCTCATCGCGGCGGGACCTCGTCAACGTCCAGGGCGGCTCGGTCTCGGATGATGAGACGAAACGAGCCCGGCGAGCGAGGGATCCGCATCGCCAGCCGGGCTCGCCAACGACGCCTCAGCGTACCTTGGCCTGCTCTTCCTGAACGATCTTGGCCGAGACGGGCAGGTAGCCGTCCTTGACGACGATCTCCTGCCCCTCCTTGGAGAGGACGAAATTCGCGAACTCGCGGACCAGCGGATCAGCCGGCTCGTTCGGGGCCTTGTTGATATAGACATAGAGGTAGCGCGACAGCGGGTACCTGCCCGAGAGCACGTCGTCGGCGCCGGTCGAGTAGGGGGTCTCGCCCGCCTTCTTGGCCAGCCGGACGGGCTTGACGCCGGACGTCGAGTAGCCGATGCCGCTGTAGCCGATGCCGTAGCGGTCCTCGGTCACGCCCTGGACGACGGAAGCCGAGCCGGGCTGTTCCTTGACCTCGTCCTTGTAGTCGCCCTTGAATAGCGCGTGCTCCTTGAAGAAGCCGTAAGTGCCGGAGGCCGAGTTGCGGCCGTAGAGGCTCATGGGCCGATTCGACCACTCGCCCGTCAGCCCGACGTCGCCCCAGGTCGAGATCTTGCTCTTGTGGCCGCCCTTGCGGGTCTTCGAGAAGATCGCGTCCA
The DNA here is from genome assembly GCA_036397015.1 of Thermoanaerobaculia bacterium. Classification (GTDB taxonomy): domain Bacteria; phylum Acidobacteriota; class Thermoanaerobaculia; order Multivoradales; family JAGPDF01; genus JACTMI01. Next base: position 17,952 of record DASWJT010000140.1, on the reverse strand, counting down.
CCTGCGCCAACGTCAAGTCTTGGAGGGGGCAGTCCTTGTTGACGTAGACCGCCAGCCCGTCGACGGCGACGCGGATCGCGGTCGGCTTGTAACCGTACTTCTTCTCGAACTCGTCGATCTCCTCGGCCTTCATCGCTCGGCTCATCGGCCCGAGCTGGGCGGTGCCGGAGATGAGGGCCGGCGGCGCCGTCGACGAGCCCTTGCCCTCGATCTGGATACGCACGTTGGGATACTGCTTCTGGAAGCCCTCGGCCCAGAAGGTCATCAAGTTGTTCAGCGTGTCCGACCCGATCGAGTTGACGTTTCCCGAGATTCCGCTCGTCTTCTGATAGGGGGCGATCCCGGCATCGACCTGCGCCGGCTGCGCGGCGATCGGCACGACGGCCACTGCGGCGAGCGCGATTCCGGCCACGAACGACTGCGTCTTCATGAACTCTCCTCCTCGCGATGGATGGAACCCGGCAGGTCGGGTACTCGGCAAGGAGAGCCTAGGACGAGGGTATGTCAGGGTCTGGTATGCGCTGTGACAACGGTGTGACAGGGACCTCCCGCGAAAGCAGAACGGCCCGCCGGGCGGGCGGGCCGTGACCGAGCGGGGCGAGCGGCGCGCGCTTCAGCTCGTGGCGTCGCCCATCTCCGCGTGGCGGATGTCGCGGCCCTCGACGTAGAAGATGACGTCCTCCCCGATGTTGGTCGCGTGATCGGCGATGCGCTCGTAGTTGCGCGCGACGAGCAGCAGGTGCAGCGCCCGCCGGATGTTCTTGGGATCCTCCACCATGTAAGTGATCATCTCGCGGAAGAGCTGGTGATAGAGGGCGTCGACCTCGTCGTCCCGCCGGCAGACGTCGAGGGCGGCGCGCGCGTCGCGGCGCACGAAGCTGTCGAGCGCGTCGCGCACCATCTCCTGCGCGACCTGCGCCAGCCGCGGCAGGTCGATGTACGGCTTGAGCGGCGGCTCCTGGTTGAGCTCGGCGACCGCCTGCGCCACGTTGACGGCCGAATCGCCCATGCGCTCGAGGTCGGTGGTGATCTTCATCGTCGCGACCAGGAATCGCAGGTCGGTCGCCATCGGCTGCTGCAGCGCCAACATGCGGCTGCACTGCGCGTCGATCTCCTTCTGCAGCTGATCGACCTCGTCGTCCATGCGGATGACGGCGTCGGCGCGCATCTCGTCGCGCTCGACGAGCGCCTGCATCACCTCGCGGATCTGGCGCTCGACGAGGCCGCCCATGCGCAGCAGCGTCTTGCGGATCTGCTCGAGGTCCTGGTCGCGGTGTCTTTCCATGGTGATGATCGATCCTATCGTCGAGTCGCGGGGGCAGTGGAGAGGAGAAAGAGGGGGGAGGCCCCGGGGGCTCCGCGGGGCCTCCCCGACCGGAGAGGCTCGGATCAGAAGATGAGCTGGTACTGGAGGCGGATCTCCTTGTCCTTGGCGTTGCGCGCCTCGTCCTCGAGCTGGCGGTAGTCGGCTTGCAACTTGTGGTTGTGCTTGTTGAGGAACCAGTTGAAAGCGATACCGTCTTCGCTACGCTGGTTGTCCGAGACGTCGGAGTTCGGATCGAATTCCGCGGTACGCAGTGCGATCTCGAATTTCATCGGGATCACGAAATAACCGGCCTGCACGACGATGCCTTTGTCGTCGAAGTCGGTAAAGCCGTTGTTGCGGTTGTTCTCGCGGTCGAAGCGCTCGACGAAGAGCGAGAAACCCCTGTACTTGGCGACGGCATCGACGCCGACTGTGCTCTGGTCGTTCTGATGGGCGAGCGCGGTCAGCGCCGCGGGGACCTCTCGCGTGTTCTCCTCGATGTCGGCGGCGATCGAGAAGAGGAGCTTCTCGCTGCCTTCGAAGTCGCTCTCGGAGTATTTCGGATCGCCGAACGGCGCCCACTGCAGGCGGGCGTTCAGCTGCAAGTCGTCGTTGTCGTTGCGGCTCAGCGTGCGGCCGTTGCCGTTGAAGACGCCGACGCGCCAGTCGAGCTTGCCGCCGTTCGGCGTGCCCCAGAGCTGCAGGCCGATGTCGCGCCCGCGGGCGAAGATGTTCGACACCGCGGAGCGGTCGACGAACTGCTGGCTGCCCGAGGAGGTCAGCTCCTGGCGGCCGAACGGAACCTTGAACTGGCCCGCCTTGATCATCACCGTCTTCTTGCCGCCGGTGAAGTCCCAGTTGACGTTGGCGTCCTCGAGGACGTTGGCGGAGTCGGCGAAGTTGGCCTGCATCTCGTAGGTGAGATTCTTGTCGTACACCCAGCCGTCGAACTTGGTCTTCATGCGGCGCAGGCGGAAGCTGTCGCGCTCCGGACCGGAGGTCGAGCTGTTGACGTCGAGATCTTCCGACGTGAAGCGAATCTGAATGCGACTCGAGATGTTGAGCTGCGCGTTCTTCGACGTGATGCGGGTCTTGCCGTCCTTCCACGCCACGTCAAACGGCAGCTTGGGCGGCTTCGGCGTCTCGCGCTCGTAGGCGGGCAGATTGTGTTTGAACAGGTAGAGGTCGATGGCGGTCTCGTTCTCGCCGACCAGGGTCTTGCCGCCCTCGGCCTTGCCGATCAGGGTGACAGCGGTACCGATTTCGCCCGACTCGGTGAAGCTCTTGTAGCGCTCCGGCGTGTTGAAGACGTAGACGCGCCCGTCTTTCTCGATCTCCTGGTAGTAGAGGCCCATGATCTGGGCGGGCGCGGCCGCCGCTCCGGCGAGCAGGGCGAAGGCGCACAGGCCCGTGACGACGATATTTCTCTTCATCTCTCTCCTCCGCGAGTAGGGATCCGATGTCGGGCCGCCGCTCCGGCGCCCTGCCGCGGGCGCAGCGCCCGGCGGATCGACGGCAACGATAGGAAGCCGGCCGATGCGCCGCCGCGACGCCGCGGTGACAACCGTGCGACAGGCGAATGGGCGGGCCGCGGCGGCCGGCTTCAGGTCGCGCCGGGCAGCGTGACCCGGAAGGTCGAGCCGCGGCCGAGCTCGCTCTCCACCTCGACGCCTCCGCCGTGCGCCTGGGCGACGTGCTTGACGATGGCGAGGCCGAGGCCGGTGCCACCCTCCTCGCGGCTGCGCGCCGGATCGACTCGGTAGAAGCGCTCGAAGATGCGCGGCAGGTGCGCCGCCGCGATGCCGATGCCATCGTCGGCGACGGTGAGAACGGCGGCGCCGTCGTCACGCTCGACCCGCAGCACGACCGAGCCCCCGGCGCGGTTGTACTTGATGGCGTTGTCGAGCAGGTTGGAGAGCAGCCGCAGGATGCCTTCCGCGTCGCCCGTCACCGACACCGCCGCGGGCGCTTCCAGCGCGACGCGGACGCCCCTCGCGGCGGCGCGCTCGCCGGCCGACTCGACCGCCTCCGCGGCGAGATCGACGAGCGCCAAGGGCTGCGTGGCACGCAGCGGCGCGCTGCTCTCCAGGCGCGACAGAGTGAGGAGGTCCTCGAGCAGCTCGCCCAGACGCCGGCACTGCTCGAGGATGCGCCCGCTGAAGCGCAGGGCGGTCTCGCGGTCGTCGACGGCGCCGTCGACCAGCGTCTCGGCGCAGCCGCGAATGGCGGCGAGCGGCGTGCGCAGCTCGTGCGAAACGTTGGCGACGAAGTCGCGGCGCATCTTGTGCAACTGTTCGCTCTCGGAGAGGTCGCGGGCGAGCACGACCGCACCGCCGCTGCCGGTGAGCGGCGAGGCGAGCAGCGCTACGGTGTGCGGCGCCGGCTCGAGCCGTTCGAGCTCGATCACCGCCGGATGCTCGCTGCGCGAGACGGCGGCAACGAGGTCGACCAGGCGCGGCTCGCGCGCGAGGTCGAGCGTCTGCTCCGCGGCGGCGTCGAGCGCGATCCCGAAGAGGCGCCGGAACGCCGGGTTCACGAGCCGCGGCACGCCGCGGCCGTCGGCGACGAGCACGCCCTCGCTCATGCTGGCGACGGTGGCGTGGAGGTGGTCGCGCTCGGCGGCGACGGCGGCGATCTGGCGGTCCTTCTCGCGCGCCAGCCGCTCGAGGGCCCGGCCGAGGGTCGCGAGCTCGGACGCCTCGGGAATGGAGATCGCCCGGCGATCGCCGCCGGAGGCGAGCTCGTCGGCGGCGCCGATGAGCGTCGTGAGCGGCCGGAAGAGCGAGCGCGTGAGCCAGTGCGAGATGAGCCAGGCGGCGAGACCGGCGACGAGCGCCGCCACCAGCTCGACGCGCACCAGGTGGCCGCGCACAACGTCGAACGAGCCGATGGGGCGAGCGAGGCGGGCGATCCAGGCGGCCCCGTCGGCACCCGTGACCAGGCGCGCGGCGTAGACGGAGTCCTCGCCGGTCGTCGGGCTGCGTCGGTGGGCACGGCCCGTTCCACGCGAAAGCGCCTGGGCGATCTCCGGACGGGAACGATGGTTCTCGACCGCCGCGAGCCGCTCGCGCTCGACTGCGGTGTCGGCGAGCACGACGCCCGCGAGCGAGACGACGGTGATTCGGAAGCCGGAGCCGGCGGCGAGCGCCAGCACCCGCTGCTGGAGCGCGTCCTCGGGCGCAGCGAGCCCGGCCACGGGTGGCGGCAGCGCGGGGACCACCAGCTCGAGCGTGCGCTCGAGCTCGCGCGCGCCCTCGTCGGCGAGCGGCTCGGGGAGCAGCGCAATCGCGGTCGCCGCGGCGGCGACGATCGCCGCCACCGCCGGCCACAGCGGCGCCAGCCGCAGCTTCGGGGAGAAGGGGAGCGCCATCGCCGGCGGGGCAGTGTAGCAGTGGCGCGAAATCACTCTTGCGCAAGGGCTTGCGAGCCGTCCGCAGAGCCTGTGGAAAGGCCTGTCGAAATCTGTCGCGGCGATCCCGCGGCGGCGCCTCCAGAAGGCCTTGCAGACGGTTTGCACCGAAATCGGTGCAAACCGAGCAAGCCCTCCGTTTTCTTGCGTTTCGCGATTCTCGTCGCGGCGGCACGGGACTTCGGGCGCGGCCCGTGCGCGAGATTTCCGCAGCCGATGCCCGCGCGCTTCCCAGGTGGTTGTGCTAACTCGTTGCGCGGAGGGGATTTGAAGGGGAGCCGCGGGACCGCGCGGAGAACCTCAGAAGAGGCGGGCGAGAACGGCGTAGAACAGCGCGGCGGCGCCGGCGGAGATCGGGATGGTGAGCACCCAGGCCCAGACGATGCGGCCGGCGAGGCCCCACTTGACGGCGGAGAGCCGCCGCGTCGCGCCGACGCCCATGATGGCGCCGGTGATGGTGTGGGTCGTCGACACCGGGATGCCGCCGAAGGTGGCGCCGACGAGCATGACGGCGCCGGCGGTCTCGGCGCAGAAGCCGCCCATCGGCTGCAGCTTGGTGATCTTCGAGCCCATCGTCTTGACGATGCGCCAGCCGCCGAAGAGCGTGCCGAGCGCGATCGCGGCGTGCGAGATGAGGATCACCCAGATCGGCACCTCGAACGTCCGCAAGTAGCCGGAGGTGACCAGCAGGCCGGTGATGATGCCCATCGTCTTCTGCGCGTCGTTGCCGCCGTGGCCGAGGCTGTAGCAGGCCGCCGACACGAGCTGGCCACGCCGGAAGAATCGGTCGACGCGGTCGGGGCGCCAGCGCCGGAAGATCCAGTAGACCGAGATCATGAGGGCGAGCCCGAGAATCAGGCCGACGACCGGAGCGACGACGATGAAGACGAGCGGCTTCACCCAGCCGCCGAGCAGCAGCGCGCCGAAGCCGGCCTTGGCGACGGCGGCGCCGCCGTATCCGCCGACCAGCGCGTGCGACGACGACACCGGGATGCCGAAGTACCAGGTGAGCAGGTTCCAGAGGATGGCGCCGAGCAGGCCGGCGGCGATCACCGTCTCGTTGACCACCGCGAGGTCGATCATCCCCTGGCCGATCGTCTTCGCCACGTGCGTGCCGAGGACGAAGGCGGCGACAAAGTTGAAGAACGCCGCCCAGACGACGGCGATCTGTGGCGACAGCACGCGCGTCGAGACCACCGTCGCGATCGAATTCGCGGCGTCGTGGAAGCCGTTCAGGAAGTCGAAGACGAGGGCGACGACGATGATCGCGACGAGGACCGTCATCGCCGGCTCAGGCGTTCTTGGTGACGATGTTGCCGACGACGTGCGTGAAGTCCTTGCACTTGTCGCAGGCGTCCTCGAGCTCCTGGTAGATCTCTTTCCATTTCAGGACCTCGATCGGGTCGCGGCCGCTCTCGCCGCGGAAGAGCGAGCCGAGGGCAGCGACGAACAGGCCGTCGGCCTGGTTCTCGAGTTCGGAGATGCGCACCATGGCGGCCGAGATCTCGTCACCGCTGCGCGCGTTCCAGATCAGTGTGGTGATGCGATCGATCTGGTGCACGAGCTCGAGCAGGATCTCGGCGAAGCGGACGAGCGGCTCGGGCGCGACGTCGGACTCGAAGAGCACGATGAATTGGGCAATGCCCTCGAGGTAGTCGAGGATGTCGTCGATGTCGACCGCCAGGGCGCGGATGTCCTCGCGGTCGAGCGGCGTCAGGAAGGTCGAATGCAGGGCCTCGAAGATCTGGCGGGTGATCTGGTCGCCGTCGTGCTCGATCGCCTTGAGCTCGACGAGCTTGATCTCGCGTTCCGGGGCGTCCCGGCTGCGGACGACGGCGAGGAACAGCTCGGCGCCGCGCTTGAGGTTCTTGGTGTCGCGCTCGAAGAGCTCGTGGAAGCGCTCCTCGCGCGGCAGGAACCAGCGGATCAGGCTGTCGAGTCTCATCGCGCTCCTCGTCGGGGGGTCGCCGGACGCCTCCGCCAGCCTATGTTCGGGGTGCGCACAAACTAGCACGAATCGTCGCCGAAACGTCACCCTACCCGCCGCCGTATCTACCTCCGGCCGGCTGTAACAAAGGCCGCCGCGGCCGGTTCTACCCGGTGCGATGTGGCTGGCAGCGGCAGAAAGGGCCTGGATGACGGACGAGGAGACCTCGACGGCCTGGCGCTCGGCGTGGGAGAGCGAGCGGGGAGCGCTGCTCGCCTTCCTGCGCCGGCGCCTGCGCGACGAGGAGGCGGCCGAGGATCTGCTCCAGGAGACGTTCGTGCGCGCGATTCGCGCCGGCCGCGTGGACCGCGGCGAGGAGCTGCGGCCGTACCTGTTCACCATCGCTCACCACCTGGTCGCCGACCACTGGCGCCGGCGCTTTCGCCTGGTGCCGCGGACGGCGGAGGTCCCCGCCGAGGGCGGCCTCGAGGCGCTCGCCGACGAGCGGTCCGAGTCGCCGGAAGCCGAGGCCGGGCGGCGCGGCATCGAGCGGCGAGTGCGCGAGGCGATGGCGGCGCTGCCCGAGCGCTACCGGCGGGCGTTTCGCCTGGCGGCGGTCGAGCAGCGCAGCTACCGCGAGATCGCGGAGCTCACCGGCTGGAGCCTCGACCAGGTGCGGATCAACGTGCACCGGGCGCGCCGGCGCCTGATCGACGAGCTCGGCAGCGAGCTCGTCGCGGAGATGCGGTCATGAAGAGCTGTGAGACCTACGAGATCGATCTGTCGAGCCTGCTCGACGGCGAAGCGGCCCCCGAGATCGCCGCCGCGGCGGTGGAGCATGCCCTCGGCTGCGCCGCGTGCGCCGACTTCTTCCGCGCCGCGCGACGCCTCGGCGCCGCGGCGCGACCTCTCGCCGCCGACCCGGCCGCCGTGGCCGAGTCGGAGTCCGAGGCGCTCTGGCTCGCGATCCGCAGCCGCGCTGGCGGCGCCGCCGCGAGCGGCACGGCCGGCGCCTGGCCGGCGTCGCGGCGGCGCGGGCTGCACGCCGCGGCACTCGTCGCCCTCGGTCTCGGTGGCGGCTACTGGCTGGCGAGCGTGGGCGGCGGCGGGGACGAGATCGCGAGCCGCGACGGTGGCCTCGTCGTCGCGGCGGGCGCGCGCGGCGGACAGGCGATGAACGAGCACCGCTTCGTCGCCCTCGCCGACGAGCTGCTCGGCGCCGACCTGCGCTACCAGCGCGCCATGCTCGAGGTGCTGAAGCTGGTCCCGGCGCTGGAGAGCTCCGAGGTTGGTGGCGACGACGAATCCCGACCCGTCGTGCGGACGGCCAATCGCGAGGCCGGCTCGCGGACGGGCATGCTGTGAGCGATCCGATGCGAGTCTTGCAACCACGAGGAGCGACGACGATGAGAATCCGCGGCATCCGCACGGTCTTTGCCGGTGCGTTCGCGCTGACCCTGGCGGCGCCGGCGGCGCTCGGCGCCAGCCAGGACGTCAGCGGTTATCTCTACGGCACCATCGAGACCACCAGCGGCAACTCCTACACCGGCCTGTTGCGCTGGGGGCGCGAAGAGGCGTTCTGGGACGACCACTTCAACGCCACCAAGCAAGACGAGCCGGCGACCGGGCGGCTACCGCGCGGCTACAAGCGGCAGCCGCGCCGCGTCGAGGTCTTCGGCCTCGAGATCTCGGGCCCCTGGGAGCATTCGTGGTCGCAACGCCAGCTGCTCGTCCGCTTCGGCGATCTCGCCGAGATCCGGCCGCGCGGCGACGACCGCGCCGAGCTCGTCCTGCGCAACGGCGAGACGCTGCGCATCGAGGGCGGCTCCAACGATCTCGGCGGCAAGATCAAGGTCTGGGATACGGCGGTCGGCAAGATCGACGTCGACTGGGGCCGCGTGCGCTCGATCAAGTTCGCGCCGACGCCGCCCTCCGCGCGGCCCGAGGGCCAGCGCCTGTGGACCCGTGTGCGCACGACGGTCGGGACCTTCACCGGCTACCTGCAGTGGGACAAGGAGGAGGCCCTCACCGTCGACGAGCTCGACGGCGACACCGACGACGGCGACGTCTCGATCCCGATGGGGAAGATCCGCGCCATCGAGCGGCGCAGCCGCCGCTCTTCCCGCGTCGAGCTCGTCGACGGCCGCGTGCTCGAGCTGTCGGACACCAACGACGTCGACTCCTCGAACCGCGGCATCGTGGTCGAGGACGCACGCTTCGGCCGCGTCGAGATCCCGTGGGACGTCTTCGAGCGCGCCGACATCGAGGTGGCGAAGGACTCCGGCCGGAGCTACGGCGACTATCCGTCGCTCGGCGAGATCCGGGCGCGGGTGACGCTGCGCGGCGGCCGGACGCGCGAAGGCCGCATCGCCTTCGACCTCGACGAGACTTTCCTGTGGGAGCTGCTCGACGGCTACGCGGACGACGTCGAGTACCACATCCCGTTCGTGCGCGTGAAGTCGGTGCGGCCGCTCGGCACGCGGCGTGCGGAAGTCACTCTCGACAACGGCGAGAAGCTGCGGCTCGAGGGCCAGACCGACGTCGGCGACGACAACGCCGGCATCGCCTTCCTCGAGGCCGCGGACGACGAAGGCTACGTCGCCTGGGACGAGGTCGAGCTGGTCGAGATCCAGTAGAGCCTCGCGCGACGCTCGCCGCGGCACTGCTCGCGTCGCGGGCGGGGCCGACGCGATCGGGCTCAGCTCTTCAGGCGGTAGCCGACGCCGGTCACCGTCTCGATGCGGTCCGCCTCCCGGCCGAGCTTGCGGCGCAAGCGGCGCACGTGGGTGTCGACGGTGCGGCTGTCGACGTCGTCGGAGTAGCCCCAGACGTCGCTGAGCAGGCGCGCTCGCGTCTGCACCCGGCCCTGCCGCTCGAGCAGGCGCTCGAGGAGCCTGAACTCGGTGGCGGTCAGGCGCACTTCCCTGCCGTCGATGTCGACGCGGTGCGCCTCGCGGTCGAGGCGGATCCGACCGGCGCGCAACTGCTCGCCGGGCTCGCCGCCGCCGGCGCGTCGCCGCAGCACGGCGCGGATGCGCAGCACCACCTCGCGCGGGCTGAACGGCTTCGGGATGTAGTCGTCGGCGCCGAGCTCGAGCCCGACGATGCGGTCGAGCTCCTCGCCGCGCGCGGTGAGCATGACGAGCGGCACGCGGGCCGTGGCCGGATCGCGCTTGAGCAGGCGCGTCAGCTCGAGACCGTCGATCCCCGGCAGCATGAGGTCGAGCACGAGGAGCTCCGGCGGCCGGCGCCGGATCGCTTCGAGCGCCGCATCGCCGCGGGCGAAGACCTCGACGGCGTAGCCGGCGCGCTCGAGGTTGAAGCGCAGCACCTCGGCGATGTCGGGCTCGTCTTCGACGACGTAGAGAACTTGTCGACTCACGCGCGGAGGAATCTACCAGCGCCGATCCGCAGCGATTGTCGAAAAAGCTGTGGAAAGGCCGCTTGGCGCCGGCAGCGGAGAGCGGCGGGATGGGCCGCCGCCACGCTTTGCACAAGTTTCTGTGCTGCGGGCACAAGTGCCACGTGTTCAATCGGATCGGCGCCGCGAGCAGCTCTGGGACGGGACTCCGCGACGTCGGCGCGGGAATCGATTTCCACAAGCGCCGGTGACGGGCCGGTGACGATCCTCGCAAACTGTTGTCACGCGGCCGCTTGACTCGATTCGCTGCGAACTCTAGCCTGCCGTCGCGAGGAGACGATCGATGGCGAACGACGCGGCGATGCGGGCGTTTCTGATCTTCACCGGCACCGGGCCGATCCTCGTGCTTTCGACTTATCCCAATCTCACCGATCCCCGGCTGGTCGCCAAGCTGCAGTACAAGGGCATCTCCAAGTTCATCGCCTACGAGGTCGAGATCGACGCCGTGCGCGTGCGCTACGGGGAAGCGTTCGCCAACATCTCGCGCGATCTCGGCGAGGTCGAGGACATCCGTGTTCTCGACTTCAACGGCCACCAGATCATGGCCAACTTCGCTCTCGCCGAGCTCGGCGACCCGATCAAGGTCGGCGACTGAGCGCGGTCTTGTTGCCGGCGGACGACGGAGGTTCGACGTCCAGCGCGCGGCCCTCGGCGCGCACCGTGAATCCGAAATCGGCCAGCAGTCGGGCAGTCGCCGCGAGCGGCAGGCCGACGACGTTCGAGCGCTCGCCGGCGAGCGCCGCGACGAAGCCCGCCGCGCCTCCCTGCACCGCGTAGGCCCCCGCCTTGTCGCGCGGCTCGCCGCCGGCGACGTAGTCGGCGATCTCGGCGTCGGAGAGCGTCCGGAAGCGCACGTCGCTGCGCACGACCTGAACGGTCTCGCGCCCGGCGCCGGCGTCCGCCCCGAAGACGATCGCGACGCCGGACCACACCTCGTGCGCGCGTCCCGACAGCCGCCGCAGCATGCGCCGGGCGTCGGCGTCGTCCGCGGGCTTGCCGAGGATCTCGCCGCCCAAGGCGACGACGGTGTCGGCGCCGAGCGCCGCTTCGCCGGGACGGGCGGCGGCGCGCGCCTTGGCGAGCGCCAGCCGCCGCACCAGGTCGGCCGGCGCCTCGCCGGCGAGGGGACGCTCGTCGGCGTCCGTGGCGCGGGCCTCGAACTCGACGCCGAGCCGCGCCAGAAGCTCCCGCCGCCGGGGCGAGCTCGAGGCGAGGACGAGGCGGGGAGGCGCGGGCGAGCTCACGGGTAGTAGCCGCGCACCGTGCGCAGCTCGGTGCCCGGCCGCGCGGCGCGCACGTCGATCTCGCGGAACTCGCTCGACGGCGGGTGCGAGGACTGGTACGCGATGAGGTACTGCGCGCGCAATTCGCGCTCGATGTCGCGGTAGACCGGGGTGAGCTCGGCGGCGCGAGTGATGCGGAACGAGCGGCCGCCGGTCTCGCGCGCCAGCCGATCGAGGAACATCCCGTGCTCCGGCGGGTAGCTCGGCACGTTGACTCCGACGATGTAGATGGCGACTCCGGTGCGGCGCGCGTAGTCGAGGATCTCGTCGTAGCCGAAGCGGCTGCCGGAGTCCAGGCCGTCGGAGAGGAGAACGAGGGCGCGTTTGCCGCGGATGCCGCTGAAGTAATGCAGCGCGAAGGCGACGGCGTCCCACAGGCGGGTGTCGCCGCGCGCTTCGAGCGCCGCGAGCCCGCCGGCGAGCACTTCGACGTCGCGCGTGAAGCGCACCGCTAGGTGCGGCTCGTCGGCGAAGGTCATCACCGCGGCGCGGTCGCGGTCGGTGAGCACGTCGCCGAAGAAGCGCAGCGCGGCGCGCTCCGCCTCCGGGAGCTCCTCCGCCATGGAGGCCGAGGTGTCGACGAGGATCGCAGCGTGGATCGGCAGGTCGGTGACGCGCTCGAAGCGCCGGATCTGCTGCTCGCGACCCGCTTCGACGACGCGCACCTCCTCGACGCCGAGATCCTCGATCGGGCGGCCGCGGCGATCGAGCGCGGTGGCGTAGAGCTCGACGAAGTCGACGTCGAGGCCGGTCGTGCTCTCCTCGCCGCCGACCAGGCGCAGATCCTCGGCGGCGCCGCCGGCGGCCAGGTACGCCGCGACGCGCACCCAGGCGACGTCGTCGCCGGGAGGGAGCGGCAGCGACTGCACCCAGGGCGGCTGATAGAGCGTCGCGTGCAGGGCGTCGTTGACGAAGAATTCGACGCGGTCGAGCGATTCGCCCTCGGGCAGATCGACCTCGGCACGGGCGGCGACCCGCTCGGCACCGGCGGGGATCGACTGCGGCTCGACGAGCCGGACGGCGAAGCGATGGGGGCCGCCGTTGACCAGCGCCTCGTCGCGCGCCAGCTCGCGCCCGTCGGCGGCGAGGGCCAGGGCGCCGACCCGGTGCAGGCGCGGCGTGCGCCCGAGGTCGAGCTCGACGCCGAACGGCGCCCGCCGCTTGGTCAGCACCGGTCGCCCGTCGAGCGTGAAGCTCACGCTCGCGACCTGGTCGCCGCGCACGACGGCCTCGACGCGCGTCTTGCCGGTGAGCAGCGTGTCGCCGGGGACGAGCAGCCGAACGGCGCTCGCGGCCGCGCCGCCGTCGCTCTCCTCGGGCTCGTCGGCCGCGCCGGCGACGCTCGTCGTCGCCACCGCCGCGGCGAGCAGCGGCACTTCGAGCTCGCGCTCGGCGCGAAAGTAGCGCTCGGCAGCGACGTCCTGCAGGCGCACGACGAGCCGGTAGCGGCCCGGCCGCAGCGGCCTCTCGAAGACGTACGGCACGGCGATGCCCGCCGCCGCGCGGAAGCGGTAGCGGAAGCTCTCGAATAGCCGGTCCTCGCGCAGCACCTCGCCGTCGACGTGCAGCGTGGTGTCGGCGGCGGGCGGCTGGTCGAGGCGCAGCAGCCCCTCGACCAGCGTGCGCGCCCCGCGGCGGCCGGGGAAGCGGACGTCGAGCGAGGCGCCGAGCTCGGCGGCTCCGTCCGGCAGCTCGGTGGAGCGCGCGGTAAAGGTGCGCAGCCATTCGGGGCTCGATTGCGGCAGCAGGCCGCCGCGCGCGAGCACCTCGCTCCAGTCGACGGCGACGAGCAGGCGCGAGGCGATCTCCGAGCCGCGGGTGCAGGTCGCGGCGACGCGGGCGAGCAACGCTTGGTCGCCATGCACCCCGGCCGCCGTCGAGAGGGCGAAGACGCCGTCGCGCGGGCTCCAGCCGCGGTGGCGCGAGTCGGCGGATAGGCCCTCGGCGACGAAGACGGCGGTGAATCCCGAGCGCAGCCGGCCGGCGGGACCGAAGGTCCAGATCTCGGCCGGCCGCAGCAGCTCGGGACAGGCGACGCGCAAGACGTCCGCGGGCTCGCCGACGGCGGCCCAGGCGAGGGCGCGGGAGTCGTCGAGGTCCCGCCAGCGCTCGACAGCTGCAGGCGCACGTTCGAGCCAGCCCGCCGCGAATTCATTGGCCGGCGTCTCGGGGTAGGGATCGCGCGTCTGCCAGAAGCGCTCCTCGAAGGCGCGCCGCTGGTAGGGACGCGCGAGCGCCAGGTAGGCCGCGCGCTCGGCCTCGCTGAGCAGCGGCGAGACGAGCGCCAGCCAGTGCTCGGCGTCGGGCGCGACGGAAGCGGCGTCGTCAGCGAATGCGACGCCGGTCGCGAGGGCCAGGCTGGCGGCGAGCGCGCGGCGCGTGCGGAACCGCATGCGCCGATCTTACGGGCGGCCGAGCGGCGGCGCGAGGCGGATCACGGGTAGTAGCCGCGCAGGCTCTTGGCCTCGAGGCCGGACCGGTCGACGTCGACCTCGACGGTGCGGAACTTGAGGCTGCGCTCGGTGTTCGTCGACTGGTAGGCGAGCAGGTAGCGCGAGCGCAGCTCTCTCTGGATCGCCTCGTAGATCGGTCCCAGCTCCCCGGCCTCCTTGACGAAGAAGCTCCGGCCGCCGGTCTCGTCGGCGAGGGTGCGGAGCACCTTGCGCGTGTCGAATTCCGTGCGCGGGATGTCGAGCCCGATGGTGTAGATGGCGACGCCGGCGCGGCGCGCGAAATCCAGCGTCTGGTCGAAGCGGAAGCGGCTGCTCTCGTCCTTGCCGTCGGAGAGCAGGAGCAGCGCGCGCTGTCCCTTGATGCCGTTGAAGTAGAAGAGCGAGAAGACGACGGAGTCGTAGAGCGCGGTGCCGCGCTCGGCCTTGAGGCCGGCGAGGCCGGCGGCCAGGCTCTCGCTGCGGTTGGTCATGCGCACGGCGAGCGTCGGGCGGTCGTTGAAGGGAATGAGCGCGGCGCGGTCGCGCGGCGTGACGGCCTCCTCGAAGAAGCGCAGGGCGGCGTCGCGCGCGTCGGACAGGCTCGCCTCCATCGACGCCGAGACGTCGAGCAGCACGGCGACGTGGATCGGCAGGTTCTCGACCTGCTCGAAACGCACCAGGGTCTGCGGCACGGCGTCCTCGGTGACGCGGAAGGCCTCGCGCGGCAGGTCGGCGACAGGGCGGTTCTGGCCGTCGAGCACGGTGGTGAAGAGCTCGACGAACTGGATCTCGAGCTCGGCCAGGTTCTCCGGCGCGTTGACGAAGACGAGATCCTCCGTCGAGTTGCCGTCGGTCTGATAGGCGACCACCCGCACGTAGGCGACCTCCTCGTCCGCGGGCAGCACGATCGGCTGGGTGAACGGCGCCTGGTAGAGCGTCGCCACCGGCGTCTCGTCGAGGAAGAACTCGACGCGCTCGAGGGCGGCGTCCTCGGGGACCTCGACTTCGGCCTCGGCGCGCAGGCTACGCTCGTAGCGCTTGCCGCGCCGCGGCTCGATCAGGCGCACCGAGAAGCGGTGCGGGCTGGCGTTGAGCAGCGCCTCGTCGGAGGCGACCTCCTCGCCGCCGCGGTCGTAGGCGGTGGCGCGCAAGGTGCGGGTGCGCGGCACCTCGCCGAGGTCGAGCTCGACCGAGTAGGGCGGCCGGTTCTTGCGCAGGATCGCCCGGCCGTCGAGGGCGAACTCGACCTCGGCGATGGCGGCGCCTGTGGTCAGCGTGTCGAAGCGCTGCAGCCCCGACTGGAACTGCCCCTGCGGCTCGATGATGCGCACCGTGTTGTCGAGCGTCGAGAGCGCGGCGTTGGCCTCGGCGAAGAGCTTCGCGGTCTCGTCGTCGACCGTCGCCACCGGCTCGCCCTCGAGCTGCGGCACCTCGAGCTGCGATTGGCCGCGGAAGTAGGCGCTGCCGTTCAGGTCCTCGAGCTTGACGATCAGCGTGTAGCTGCCGGGGCGCAGGAAGCGCTCGAAGACGAGTGGGATCGACTCGCTGCTGACGCTGTCGGCGGGCAGGTCGAACTTGTAGCGGAACGAATCGAACAGCTTGCGGCCGAGCAACACCTCGCCGTTGAGCAGGAAGTTGTAGGAGCGGCTGCCGCCCAGCTCGGCGGTGGCGGCGGCGGTGGCGGGCACCGCCAGGTTGGCCTGCAGGATGGTGCGGCTCTGCCGTCGACCGGGGAAGTGGACCGCGAGCGTGGCGGGCAGCTCGTCGGCGTCCGCGGGCAGGTCGGTCGAGTACGAATTGAAGGTCGCCACCCATTCGCGCGACGGCGGCTCGATCGGCTGCTTGGCGCGCGCGACGAGCAGCGAGTGGCCGAGCGTCCCCTTGCGCAGCACCGATGCGACGGCGCCGGCGACGAAGTCGCTGTTGGCGCAGCTCGAGGCGAGCTCGCTCAGCAGCAGACGGTTGTCGCTCGCCGGAGGCACGAACTGGAACAGCGCGGCGACGCCCTCGATCGGATCCCAGATCCGGAAGTCGCTCTGGCCGAGACGCTGGTAGAAGATGAGCACCAGCGGCTCGGGGATGCGCTCGTCGGGCCGATAGACCCAGATCTCGATCGGCCACAGCCCGCTGCAGCGCGCCACCTCGCGTGCCGCCGGGGGACCGTTGAGCAGGAAGACGACGGCGCGCTCCTCGGCGAGCGACGCGAACTCCTGGCGCGCCTGGACGAGCCGCGACTCCCAGGCGTCGCGCGCCTCGTTGCGCGCGGTGTCGGGGAAGGGGTCGCGCACCTCCCAGAAGCGCTCGATGAAGGCGTCGCGCTGATAGTCCTTCTCGAGGGCGAGAAAGGCCGCGCGCTCGGCCTTGGCGAGCAGCACGGCCACCTCCTCGAGCCACGCCCGGTGCTCCGGCGAGAGCGCTGCGAGGGCGGCCTTCTCGTCGGCGCGAGCGCCGGCGGCAGCCGGCGCCGCCGCGAGCCCGAGCCCGACCGCGAGACAGGCGGCGAGCCGGAGCAGGTGGCGATGTCGAATGGGCATCGGGGTCTCCATGTGCAGAATCGGTGCCGTGCCGGGCGTTCGCTACAATCCACTGCCGTGCGCTACGTCTACTTCGACAACAACGCCACCACGCCCCTCGATCCGAGAGTCCGCGCGGCGATGGCCGCCTGGCTCGGCGAGTCGTGCGGCAATCCCTCGTCGGCGCACCGCGCCGGCCAGGCGGCCCGCGAGGCGGTGGAGGCGGCTCGCGACCGCGTGGCGGCCCTCCTCGCCGCCGACGCCGCCGAGATCGTGCTCACCGCCTCGGGCACCGAGGCCAACAATACGGTGGTCGCCGACGCGCTGCGCGGCGCCGCCGCCGGTGACCGCGTCGTGGTCTCGGCGTTCGAGCATCCGTCGATCCTCGCCGCGTGCGAGGCGTGGGCGGCGAGCGCCGGCGTCGAGGTCGTGCGCGTGGCTCCCGGCGCCGAGGGTCGCGTGGACGCCGAGTCCTTCGGCGCCGAGCTCGGGCCGCGCACCCGTCTCGCCGCCCTGATGCTGGTCAACAACGAGCTCGGCACCGTGCAGCCGGTGGCCGCCGTCGCGGCGCGCTGCCGCGAGCTGGGCGTGCCGCTGCTGTGCGACGCGGTGCAGGCGGCGGGCAAGATCCCGGTCGCGGTCGGCGAGCTCGGCGCCGACTACGTCACGATCGGCGCCCACAAGTTCCACGGCCCGCTGGGCGCCGCGGCGCTGTGGATCCGCGCCGGGGGCGCGGGACCGGTGCCGTTCCTCGTCGGCGGCGCCCAGGAGCGCCGGCGCCGCGCCTCGACGGTGAACGTGCCGGCGGTGGTCGGCTTCGGCGTCGCCTGCGAGCTGGCGCGCACGGAGCGGGAAGAGCGGACCCGCCACCTCGCCTCCCTGCGCGACCGCTTCGAGGCCGGCGTGGCGTCGATTCCCGACGCCGAGATTCACGGTTCCGGTGCGCCCCGGGTGCCCCACACCTCGAACGTGGCCTTCCACGGCACGCTCAACCAGGAGCTGATGATGCGGCTCGACCTCGCCGGCTTCGCGGTGTCGACCGGCGCGGCGTGCGGATCTGGGGTCGTCGAGCCGAGCCCGGCGCTCACCGCCCTCGGGCTCGACCGGGAGCACGCGCTGGCGTCGCTGCGCGTCTCTTTCGGCGTCCAGAACACGCTCGAGGAGGTCGACGCCTTCCTGGACGTCCTGGCGCACGAGGTCGCCGCCCTGCGTGCCGCCGCCGCGGTCGCGAGATGAGCGGGGCGGGTGCTCCGGCGCCCATCGCGGTGGCGATGAGCGGCGGGCTCGACTCGAGCGTCGCCGCCTGGCTACTGTCGCGCGGCGAGGCCCCGGTCGTCGGCCTCTCGATGCTGCTCTGGGATCGCATGAAGGAAGCGGAGCACGGGGCAGCCCGGAGGGCTGCTGTCTCTTCGAGATGCTGCGGCGCTCTCGATCTCGGCGATGCGCGGCGGGTGGCGGCGCAGGCCGGCATTCCGCACTACACGCTGCGCCTGGACGAGGAGTTCCGCCGCCACGTCGTCGATCCCTTCGTCGCCGACTACCTCGCCGGCCGCACGCCGTCGCCGTGCGTGCGCTGCAATACCTTCGTCAAGTTCGATCTCCTGATCGAGAAGGCGAAGCGGATCGGCGCCGGCGCGCTCGCCACCGGCCACTACGCACGG
>DASWJT010000139.1:0-62402 GCA_036397015.1 Thermoanaerobaculia bacterium | reverse complement strand
CTCGCCTCCGCCCTCGAGCGGCGCCAGGAGCGGCTCGAGATCCGCGGCGGCGAGGCGCGGGCCTGCGGACAGGATCAGCGCCCGCTCGAGGACGTTGGCGAGCTCGCGGACGTTGCCCGGCCAGCTCTGGGCGGCGAGGAGCTCCAGCGTCTCGGGGTCGGGGCGGGGCGGTCTGCGGCCGAGGCGCCCGGCGATCTCGGCGAGCAGGTGGCGGACGAGGTCGGGCACGTCCGAGGGTCGCTCCCGGAGAGGGGGAAGCTCGATCGGAAAGACCTCGAGGCGGTAGTAGAGGTCGGCGCGGAAGCCCCCGGTGGCGACCATCGCCCCGAGCTCCCGGTTGGTCGCCGCTACGAGTCGGACGTCGGCCTGGAGCGTCGACCCGCCCCCGATGCGCTCGAAGGTCCGCTCCTCGAGAACCCGCAGCACCTTGCCCTGGACCGCGAGCGGCAGCTCGCCGATCTCGTCCAGGAACAGCGTCCCCCCGGCGGCGGCCTCGAAGCGCCCCGCCTGGCGCCGGTCGGCACCGGTGAAGGCCCCCTTCTCGTGGCCGAAGAGCTCGTTCTCGACCAGCGCCTCGGGGATGGCGGCGCAGTTGACCGCCACGAACGGCCCGGCACGGCGCGGCGAGAGCGCGTGCAGGGCGCGCGCGAAGAGCTCTTTGCCGGTGCCGCTCTCGCCGGTCACGAGCACCGTCGTCGGCGTCGGCGCCACACGCTCCAGCAGGCGCAGGGCAGCGCGCAGGCGTGGGTGGCGGCCGACGATCGGCGGCACGCCGGCGACCTCGAAGCGGCCGTCGCCTTCGTCCCCGGCGGGGCCGGTGAGGGCGCCAACGAGCGCGAGAAGCCGGTCGAGGTCGACCGGCTTCTCGAGGAAGTCGGCGGCGCCGCGCTTCATCGCCTCGACCGCGGCGCCGACGGTGCCGAAGCCGGTCAAGACGACCACCGGTGCCGCGCCGAGCTCCGTCTTGACTGCCGAGACGACGGCGAGCCCGCTGCCGCCCGGGAGCTTGAGATCGGTCAAGACGAGATCGAACCTCTCGCCCGCGGCGAGCCGGGCGAGGGCCGGCGGTGCGTCGATCTCGGCGACGACCTCGTGCCCCTCCTCGGCGAGGGCGCGCGCGAGCATGCGGCGCAGCGAATCGCGGTCTTCGACCACCAGCAAGCGTGCCATGTCGCCGCTCAGCCGCGCGCGGCGGCCACCGCCGCAACGAGCGCGGCGTCGTCCGCCGGATCCACGGTGCGCAGGTCGAGGATCAGGCGCCCCGCGCGCAGATAGCCCACCACCGGCGGCTCGCCGCTGCGCAGGCGCGCCGCCAGCGCCTCGTCCCCCGGCAGGGCGAGCGCTTCACCGGCGATCGCCGCGTCCGGCGCCGCACCGCCGCCGACGAAGGCCTCGGCGGCGACGATCTCGGCGCCGCAGGCAAGGGCCGCGCGCTCGAGCCGCGCTCGCTGCACACCGGCGTCGCCCCACAGCCGGTCGATCGGCATCGGTGCGCCGGCGAGGTGCCGGCGCAGGACGGCGTCGAGCGTCAGCGCGGCGCCGCGGCCGAGGCGCAGGGCGCGGTAGAGCGGGTGGCGGCGGCAGCGCGCCACGAGCTCGCGGCGGCCGGCGAGCAGGCCGGCCTGCGGACCGCCGAGAAGCTTGTCGCCGCTGCCGCAGACGAGGTCGGCGCCGGCGGCGAGGAGCTCGCGGAAGCTCGCGTGCTCGGCGAGCTCGGGGGCCGGGCGCGGCGCGAGCAGGCCGGCGCCCTCGTCGACCACGAGCGGCAGCCCGCGCTCGCGCCCGAGCCGGGCGAGCGCCGAGACTTCGACCGCGGCGACAAATCCGCGCACGCGGTAATTGCTGGCGTGCACCTTGAGCAGCATGGCGGTGGAAGGACCGAGCGCCCGCTCGTAATCGGCGAGGTGCGTGCGGTTGGTGGCGCCGACCTCGACCAGCCGCGCGCCGGCGGCGGCGAGGATCTCCGGAATGCGGAACGAGTCGCCGATCTCGACCAGCTCGCCGCGCGAGACGACGACCTCGCGCCCGCCGGCGAGCGCGGCGAGGGTGAGCACGAGCGCCGCCGCGTTGTTGTTGACCGCGAGCGCGGCCTCGGCGCCGGTGAGCGACTCGATCAGGGAGGCGATGCGCGCCAGTCGGTCGCCACGCCGGTTCAGGTCGAGCTCGAGCTCGAGGTCGCAGGCGGCGGTGAGGAGCGCCGGCAGCGCCGCGGCCACCTCCGCCGGCAGCGGCGCACGGCCGAGGTTCGTGTGCAGGAAGACGCCGGTGGCGTTGAGCACCCGCCGCGGCGGCGCGCCGAGCCGGCCCGCGAGGGCGTCCCCGATCGCCCCCGGCAGCGCCTCGACCTCGGCCTCGGCGTCGCCCTCGCCCGCCGCCAGGCGGCGGCGGAGCGCGTCGAGCGCCGCCCGCGTCTGGACGATCACCGCGTCGCGCCCGTAGACTGCGACGAGCGCCGCGACCCGCGGATCGTCGAGAACGCGGTCGACCGCCGGCAGGCGGCGGCGCGTGTCGGGGGCGGCGAGTCGGCGCGGCATCGCCGCGCCATTCTAGGAGATCGCTCGCCGGTGTCCGATCCGCCCCGCAAACCGTCGCCGCCGGCCGCACGCCCGACCGAGAGCGTGCGCGCGCGCTTCGCGCCGCCGCCGACGCCGGCGAGCTACCTGCGCAAGCTCGACCGGCTCGCCGAGGGCATCGAGCAGTTTCGCGTCGACAGCGAGCGCTACTTCAACGGCGGCTTGACCCTGCCGCCCGAGGAGCTGCGGACGAAGCTGCAGGTCGAGCTGCGCGAGCTGCGCGGCGTGCAGCTGCGCGCCGCCGCCGAGCAGTACCGGCTCGGCTCGCTCGAGGCGCGCTTCAACTCCCTCTCCGAGCTCTTCGGCCGGCGGCTGCGCGACCGCGAGGAGGGCCGCGGCGCCGTGGCGCGGCCGGTCGTCGGGCGCCAGGCGCCGCGCTTCGACGCCCGCGCCGGCGTCGTCCTCGCCGACACCGGCGAGGACGAGGCCGTCGAGGCGATCTGGAGCGGGCTCGCTGCCTCGGGGGGCGGCGGCAAGAAGCTCGAGCTCGAGACTTTCCGCGGCTACCTGGCGCAGCAGATCGACTCGATCCGCGCCAAGACCGGCGCCACCTCGGTGCAGTTCCGCATCGTCGAGGAAGACGGCAAGGTCAAGCTCAAGGCGAAGCCGGTCGGCTGAGCCGGCGGAGCTCAGTCGCCGTCCGCCACCAGCGCGAGGCCGTCGACGACGACGGTCGGTGCGCCGTAGATGCCGTCGCCCGCGACGAAGTCGAGATCGCGCCCCACCGCGCGCACGCCGCCGACGAACGCCGCGAACGTGCCGCGCAGCCGGCAGCGGCCGAGACCGCCCGCGGCGCGGCCGCGGGCGAGGGCGAAGCCCGAGACCGGCAGCGAGAGCTCGCCTCCGGCCGCGTCGACGCGCACGCCGCCCTCGGCCGCGATCAGGTAGGCGCCGCGCTCCACCTCGGCGACGAGATCGGCGACCGCGTGCGCCGGATCGGGCGCGAGGAAAAGCTGCGTCGGTCCGTGGCGCGGCACGGCCCGCCAGCCGTCGCGGCGGGCGCAGCCGAAGGCGCGGCTCGGTGTCGCGGACTCCCACCAGACGGTGAGCGGCCGAACGAAGCGGCCGCGCTCGACGAGCGTCACGGCGCCCGCCGGCAGGCCCTCGCCGTCGTGCGGCGAGGCGAGCGGGCCGACGGCGTCCGCGCCGTCGTCGACCAGCGTCACCGCCTCGCCGCCCAGGCGCCCGTCGCGGCCGAGCAGGTCGGCGAGCTGGCGCTCGGCTCCGGCGCCGACGAGCCGCGGTGCGAACGCCTCGACGAGCCGCGCCGCGACCGGGGGCGCCAGCACGAGCGTCCCGCCCGCGCCCTTCAACGCTCCGCCGGAGAGGGCCAGCAGCCGGTCGGCGAGCCGGCGCGCCAGCGCCAGCGGTTTGAGCTCGGCCGCGGCGCGCGCCACGAATTCGGCGGCGAGCCGGGTCTTGCCCCGCGCCACTTCGACGCGCAGCGCCGCCGAGCGGCCGCGCCCCGCAGCAGCGACGCCGCGCGAGGAGGCGAGAACCCACTCGCTTGCGCCCTCGTCGAGCCGCAGGTGCGGCGGCCGCACGTCGGGCAGCTCGCGCACGAGCTCGCGCGCCACGCCGGCGAGGAGCGCGCGCCCTTCGCTCTCGGTGAGCAGCGGTGTGTCGAGCCCGGAGGGTGGCGCGGCGGGCGCGAGCTCGCTCGGCGGCGGCAGCCGCAGGCCCGGCACCGTGGCGGGCGGCGGCGCGAGGGCTCGCGGCAGCTCGCCGCTGCCGCCGACGAACCACGAGCGGCGGCCGTCGCCGCCGCGCACCGCCCAGCCCGCCTCGACGCTCTGGCCGAAACTCTCCCCCTCCGGCGCGAGCTCGAAGCGCCGGCTGCGGCCGTGCTTCTCGAAGACTTCCACCTCGCCCGCGACGCCCCGCAGATGCGCGAGGAGCTCCCGCCCACGCTCGCCGAAGCGCCCGCTCACGCGCGGACCTCGAGGCCGGCGACAACGATCGACGGCGCCGTCGCCCACACCGCCCGTCGCTGACCGGCCTTGGCGCACCAACCGGCGCCGGCCGCGGCGCGCTCGGCGCCGACCGCGACGACGCCGGCGAGGAGCGCCGCCAGGTGGCCGCGAACTCGAAACGGCCCCACCGGCTCGACCGCGGAGCCGCCGCGCACGCGCCGCGCGCCCGCGATCTCGAGCCCGAGCTCGCCGGTCGCCGCGTCGAGCGTGCCGCTCGCGATCTCGACGATTTCGAGGCCGCCCGCGGCGAGCTCGAGCAGCCGCGCCTCGGACGCCTCGCCGGCGAGCAGCTCCAGGTGGTGGCTGCGCGGCAGCGGCGGCGCGTGGCGGTCGGCGCGGAAGCCGGAGCCCGCCTCGAGGTCGCCCCACCGGCGCACGGCGGCGAGGTCGGCAATCGGCTGCGCGACGCGGCCGCGGCGCAACAGCCAGCGCCGGAGCGTCGGATTGCCCTCGTCGTCGAAGGCGCGCGCGACGCCCGCCGGCGCCGAGCCGGGGTCGTCGAGGACATCGAGCTCGCTGGTGCCGAGCTCGAGGCCGTCGGCGGCGAGCGGGCTGCCGCTCAGCGCCAGCACGTCGGCTTCGAGAGCGTGCGCGACGCACTCGTGGAGCGCCACCGCCGTGGCGCCGGGGCGCAGCAGGAGCGGCGGATGGCCGGCCTCGGGCGGCAGCGCCTCGCGGCCGCGGAAGCGCGCCGCCAGGCGCTCGGCGAGCGCCTCGGCCGCGGCGTCGTCGAGGCGCGGTGCGAGGGCGCCGGCGCGTCCCCAGGGCGTGCGCACGTCGACGCTCGCGAAGCGCTCGCGCTCGACGTCGCTCGCCGTGCGCGGCGTCACCACCCGCGAGTCGCGCGCATGCCAACGCGTCGCCAGCCGGTAGGGGAAGGCCAGGTAGCGGCGCCGCAGCGCGTTCTCGAGCCGACCCGCGAACGCCGCCATCTCGGCGAACGGCGGCGGCTCGTCGTCCGGCGCGGGCGCCTCGGCGGGCGCCGGGAAGGCGGGCGGCACGGACCGCGCCACGCTGCGCAGCGCGTCGGCGAGCGCCCCCGCGTCGAGCGCGTCGCGCGAGGCGAGCCACGAGCTCTCGCCGCGCACGAGGCGCACCGCGAGGCCGGCCTCGCGCCAGACGCGCAGGCCGAGGGTGGCGTCGGCGGCCGGCAGCTCGGCCTCGGAGCGCGCCTCGAAGTAAGCGTCGGCGTGATCGTCGGCTCCGGTCGCCACCAGCGCGAGCGCGCGGGCGACCGCCGCCGTGTCGAGCGCCGCGAGCGACATCAGGGCCGCGCGACGCGCACGGTGAGCCGCGCCGCGCCGTGGAACGGTTCGACCGTGTAGCGCAGGGTGTGGCCGCGTCCGGCGAAGCTGCCGTCGGCCCGGACGCGGAAGCCGGCGGCGGCGAGCTGGCGCCGATAGGTCTCCTCCACCCGCTCGGCCGGCAGGTCGACAGCCAACGTGACGCTCGTTTCCGCGCCGGTCGAGCCGAAATCGACGAGGCTCGACGGGCTCGGCAGCGGCACCTCGGGCGGGAAGTCCTCGGGCAGCGCGCCGGCGATGCCGCCCACCGCTAGGCCCACCGGGCGAGCCACGGCGTCGGCCTCGAGCGACGCCGCGGCGTCGGGCTGCGGAGTGACGTCGACGGTGGCGAGCTCGTCGGAGCCGCTCTCGCCGGCGCCGCCGCACGCCGCCGCGAGCGCGGCGGCGACCAGCATCGCGCCCGTCGCCCTCACGCCGGCGCCTCCTCGTCGCGGCGCGCGCGATAGAGCACGACCTCGACTCGCTCGAGCGTCACCATGCCGCCGCCCAGGTGCGGCTCGAGCTCGGCGAGGAACGCCTCGATCGCCTCGCGCGAGTCGACGAGCTCGACGACGATCGGCAGGTCCTCCGACAGCCGCAGGATCGAGGCGCGGTGGATGCGCGAGGCGGCGCCGAAGCCCTCGATGCCGCGCAGCACGGTGGCGCCGGCGAGGCCGCGCGCGCGCGCGCGCTGGACGATCCACTCGTAGAGCGGCAGGCCCGCGACGCGATCCGACTCGCCAATGTAGATGCGCAGCAGCCGGCGATCGCCTTCGATCCTCATCCCGCACCTCCCGCGAGCCAGCGCGCGGCGACGATCCCCGCCCAAACCCCGGCGAGGCCGCCCGCGACGCTCGCCACGACGTTGACCGCGGCCAGCCCCGAGTTGCCGTCGCGCACCAGCGCCACGGTCTCGAAGCCGAAGGTCGAGAAGGTGGTGAAGCCGCCGAGGACGCCGACGAGCAGGAAGACGCGCAGTGCCGGATCGAGCGCGCCGCGCTCCTCGGCGAGCGCGACGAGGAAGCCGATCGCCAGGCAGCCGAGGAGGTTGATCGCCAGCGTGCCGGCGGGAAACAGCGCCAGCGCGCCGCTCGCCGCCGAGGCCCGGCGCTGCACCCAGCCGCCCAACCACCAGCGCGCGCACGAGCCGAGCGCGCCGCCGAGCGCCACCGCGAGAACGAGCCGCACGCGCCGAGTCTACGCGAGCGCCGCGACGCGCTCGGGCAGCGCGGCGAGGTCGGCGAGATCGCCGCCGCCGCCGCGGTCGAGCCAGAGCGCCCGGCGAGGCCGAGCGCGGCGAGCAGGCGCGGTAGCCGCTCGTCCCAGTTCGAGACCACGGCGAGCGCGAGGCCGCGCGCCGCGAGCCGGTCGAGCGCCGCCGGCACCTGTGGAAAAACTCGCCATGCCTCCGGCCGCGCGAAGTGCTCGAAGAGCTCGGCGACGGCGAACGGCGAGACGCGCTCGACGCCCGCCAGGTCGGTGACGCGGTCGACGACGTCGCGCCAGAAGCCGCGCGCGCCGCCGGGGTGGGCGGCGAAGCGGTCGCGCGACGGATCGGCGAGCGCCGCGCGCGGGAGCTTCGCCCGCCGCCGAGCCGTCCGCCGCGCACCGCGCGAGCCTACCGCGACCGCCAGCCGCGGCTGCGCTAGGCTCGCTTCGGTGACCCCGATGGCGCGCCTCTTCGCCGCCGCCGCGTGCTTCGCGGCCTGGCTCGTGCTGCTCTTCCTCGGCTTCGCCGCGGGGGGCGCCGTGCACGCGCTCGCCGTCGCCGCGATCGTCCTCGTGCCGTGGCGCCGCGCGAGCGCGCCCGCTGTTTCCAAGGAGACCTGACCGTGGCCAAGCTCGTCGGCATCGTGCTCATCGTCCTCGGCGTCGCCGCGCTCGCCTACAAGAGCTTCACGCTACCGGGCGAGAAGCACGAGATCCGCGTCGGATCGGTGGAGCTCGCGGTCGAGAAGAAGGAGCGCGTCGTCGTGCCGACCTGGCTCGGCGTCGTCGCGGTGGCGGCCGGCGCGGCGCTGCTCGTCGCCGGCCGCAACCGGTAGTGTCGCGGGCGGCGGAGCCCTCAGCGCCGCGCGCGCCAGCGCGGCTCGCGGCTCCACACGCCGCGCAGCCGCTCGCCGGTGCGCAGCGACGAGACGACGAGGATGGCGACCGCCAGGCCGACGACCGCGGCGAGCGACCAGGGCAGCTCCCTCCACCAGCGCACCGCGAGCGTGCCCGCGACGCCGGCCGCGAGTCCCCAGAGCGCCTGACGACCGCTCAGCGGCGCCACGCCTCGACCGGATTGCGCAGCACGCCGAGGCCGGGAATCTCGACTTCGACCACGTCGCCGTCGGCGAGCGGGCCGACGCCGGCCGGCGTGCCGGTCAGGATCACGTCGCCGGGCTCGAGCGTCATCATGCGTGAGACGTAGACGACGAGATCGACGATCCCCCAGCTCATCTGTCGCACGTGGGCGTGCTGGCGCTCCTCGCCGTCGACTCGCGTCACCACCTCGAGCGCGGCGAGGTCGGGCTCGACGAGGATCGCCGGTCCGAGCGGGCAGAAGGAGTCGAACGACTTGGCGCGGCAGAAGGTGGGGTCGCGCCGTTGCAGGTCGCGCGCTGTGACGTCGTTGGCGCAGGTGACGCCGAGCACGCCGCGGCGGGCGTCCCCGGCGCTGGCGCGGGTCAGTCGGTGGCGCACGACGACCGCGATCTCGCCTTCGTATTCGACGCGCTCGCTCTCCGGCGGCAGCACGATCGGCGAGCCCGTGCCGAGCAGCGAGCCCGGTGACTTCAAGAAGATCACCGGCTCGGCCGGCGCGGGGTTGTCGAGCTCGCGGGCGTGCTCGACGTAGCTCCTGCCGATGCCGACGATCTTGCCCGGCTCGACCGGCGGCCGGATCGCCTCCGCCGAGAGATCGATCGGGCGCCCGAAGCTCCACGCCGAGGGCGGCGTCGCGAGCGGCTCGGAGTAGAGGAGCCGCATTGCGCCGAACGACTCGCCGGCGGCGTGAAACCCTTCGGGACCGAATCGGCAGACGAGCATGGCGAGCGATTCTACGTGCTCGCGAGCTTGCGGCGGGCGCGCGAGGAGAGCGGCGTGACGACGAGCGAGCCGGTGAGATCGTTCAGGTCGACGTAGATCTCGGTCCCATAGACGCGCGTCAGGGTCGTGTAGGTGAGCGTCGCCGCCGCCGCGCCGGCGGCGGCGACCGTGCCGCCGGCGAGGAGCACGACGCGGTCGCAATACTCCGCCGCCAGGTTGAGGTCGTGCAGCACGGTGAGGACGCCGCGCCCCTCGCTCGCGAACTCGCGCAGCAAGTCGAACAGCTCGACCTGGAAGCGCAGGTCGAGGAAGCTCGTCGGCTCGTCGAGGACGAGCAGCGGCGTCTCCTGGGCGAGCGCCCGCGCCGCCGCCACCCGCTGGCGCTCGCCCGCCGAGAGCTCCGCCAGCGGGCGGTCGGCGAGCTCGTCGGCGCCGAGCCGCGCCAGCGCGGCGCGCGCCAGCTCGAGGTCGCGCTCCGACTCGAAGGCGAGCCCGGCCAAGTGCGGATGGCGGCCGAGCAGCACCGTCTCGAGGGCGGTGAACGGCAGCTCGGCCGGCGTCTCCTGCGGCACCACCGCCAGCGCGCGCGCCACCTCCAGCCGGGCGAGCGACGAGAGCTCGCGCCCGCCGATCCGGATCGAGCCGCGGTAGGGCGCGAGCACGCCCGAGAGCACGCGCACCAGCGTCGACTTGCCGGCACCGTTGGGGCCGAGCAGACCGACGATCTCACCGGCGCGGACCTCGAGGTCGACGCCGTCGACGCCGTGGCCGTCGCGGTAGGCGAAACCGACGCCGCGCGCGGCGAGCAGCGACACGCTCGCCTCAGCCACCGCGCGCCTCGCGCCGCCGGCGCAGCACGACGAGGAAGAACGGCCCGCCGACGAGGGCCGTGATCGCCCCCACCGGCAGCTCGCGCGGCACCATGGCGAGGCGGGCGACGAGATCGGCGACGACCAGGAAGGCGGCGCCGCCGAGCGCAGCGAGCGGCGCCAGCAGGCGGTGGTCGGGGCCGAAGAGGCGGCGGACGAGGTGGGGCACGACGAGGCCGACGAAGCCGACGAGCCCCGCCCACGACACCGCCAGCGCGGTGAGCAGCGCGCCGACCACGAAGACGCCCCGCTTCAGCCGCTCGACGTCGACGCCGACCTGCATCGCCCCCTCCTCGCCGAGCGCCAGGGCGTTGAGCGAGCGGCCGCGCGCGCCGAGGGCGAGCGCGCCGAGGAGCGCGGCGCCGCCCAGGGCGGCGAGCGCGCCGCCCCCCAGGACCGGCACGCGGCCGAGCAGATAGGCGACGACCGCGTGCAGCTCCTCGCGCGAGGCGAGCACCTGCACGAGCACGATCGCCGCCGCCGAGGTGGCGTTGAAGACCGCGCCGGTCAGCAGCAGCGTCAGCACGTCGAGCCGGCCCCCGACCGTCGCCAGCCGCTCGAGACCGGCGAGCGTGGCGAGCGCGCCGGCGAACGCCGCCAGCGGCAGGATCGCGCCCGGCACGCCGGCCACCAACGCCACGACGCCGCCCAGGCTGGCGCCGCCGGAGACGCCGAGCACGTACGGATCGGCGAGCGGATTGCGCAGCAGCGCCTGGAAGGCGACGCCGGCGAGCGAGAGCGCGGCGCCGAGCGCCGCCGCCGCGGCGACGCGCGGCAGGCGCACCTCGACGAGGATCGCCCGCTCGCCCGCGTCGAGGCCGCCGGCGAGGCTCGCCCAGCCGACGCCCGAGGCACCGAAGAGAGCGCCGGCGGCGAGCGCGGCGGCGAGCACGAGAGCGCCGGCGGCGAGCGCGGCGGCGAGCCGGCGTGGCGAGAGCGGCGCGCGCGCGATCCTCACCGCGACCGCTCCGCCGCGAGCGGCGCGTAGTCCTCGGCGCGCGGCTCGCCGAAACGCTCGGGCCGCACGATGCGGGCGACGAGCTCCGCCATCTCGGGGAGCCGCGGCCCGGGCACCGAGAGCCGCGACGGGTCGACGAAATGCACGCGGTCCCGCGCCACCGCGGGCAGGAACGGCCACTTCCCCCACTCGCCCCGCTGTCGGCCGCGCGGCGCGTCGCGCAGGTTCTCGGAGACGTCGAGGAGGACCTCCGGCCGACGCGCGAGCGCCGCCTCGAGCGAGAGCTCGGCGTAGGGCGCGCCGAGGTCGGCGGCGACGTTGGTGCCGCCGACGAGGCGCACGAGCTCGTCGAAGTGCGAGCCGGGACCGGCGACGAAGAGCGGCTCGCGGCCGACGACGACGAGCACCGACCGCGGTGCGGCGCCGGCGGCGCTCGCCGCGATCGCGTCGAGGCGGGCGCGGATCTCGTCGACGAGCGCCGCCGCCTCGCGCTGGCGCCCGACGAGCGCGCCCAAGCGCGAGATCGACTCGAGGGTGCCGGCAAAAGTCGCCGTGTCGAGCTCGACGATTTCGACGCCGAGCGCGGCGAGCTCGGCGAGCTCGCGGCGGCCGGCGGCCGAGGCGACGGTGACCAGCGCGTCGAGCTGGAGCGCGAGGACGCGCTCGGCGCTCGGCGCCGTGAACGAGCCCAGCGCCGGCCGCGCCGCGAGCTCCGGCGGCCACGTCACCCAGTCGCCGACCGCGGCGATCGCATCGGCGGCACCGAGGCGCACGAGCGTCTCGGCGCCGCTCGGCGAGAGCACTCCGAGGCGCAGCCGCGCCGGCACCTCGCGCGCCGCCGGCGCCGCCGCCCCGCCGCAGCCGGCGACGGCGAGCGCAGCGGTGAGCGCGGCCGCGAGCGCACGGCGGTGGCGGCCGGCGATCATCGCCTCACGAGCCGGAGCGGAACGCCACGCCGAGAATCCAGCTCCGCCCGGCCGCCGGGAAGCCGGCGATCTCCTCGTAGTCGCGGTCGAGCACGTTCTCGACGCGCGCGTACGGCCGCCACCGCGAGTCGATCGCGCACGACATCGTGAGGTCGACGGCGGCGTAGGCGGCGAGCGGCACCCGCCCGACGTCCTCGCGGCCGCCGACGTAGCGCAGCGCGCCGCCCGTGCGCCAGCGCTCCCGCGCCCAGTCGACGACGAGCGTGGCGCTCTCCTCCGGCCGCCGCGGCAGCGGCGCGCCGGTGGCGAGATCCTCGCTCGTGAGCCGGGTGGCGTTGGCGCGCGCGGCGAGCTGGCGCCAGCGCCCCTCGAGCGACGCTTCGGCGCCGCGCACCCGCGCCCGGCCGATGTTGACCGGCACGAAACGCACGGGGTCGAACTGGATGAGGTTCTCGAAGTCGCTCGCGAAGCCGACGAGGCGCGCCCGCCACGGACCGCCCGCGAGCTCCCAGCCCACCTCCCAGCTTTCGCCGCGCTCGGGGGCGAGCTCGGGATTGCCGAAGAAGGGGAAGAAAAGGTCGCCGAGCGCCGGGGCGCGAAACGACTCGCCCCAGCTCGCGCGCAGGCGGCCGGCGGCGCCGAGATCGAACACTGCGCCGGTGCGCGTCGACGTCTCGCCGCCGAACTCGGAGTGCTCGTCGCGGCGGGCGCCGGCGTCGACGCGCAGCCGCGTGCCCATCCAGCTTGCCTCGGCGAAGAGCGCGCGGCTCGACTGCCGGTCGGCGGCGAGACCGGGGCCGAAGGCGCTGGAGGTCGTCGCCTCCTCGCGCTCGAAATCGCCGCCGCCGGCGAGGCGGAAGCGCTCGCCGAAGCGGCGGGCGACGACCGCCCGCGCCTGCTCGCGCGTCGTGTCGGAGTCGCTCCGGGCGAAGGGATCCGC
This sequence comes from Thermoanaerobaculia bacterium, assembly GCA_036397015.1. Taxonomy (GTDB): domain Bacteria; phylum Acidobacteriota; class Thermoanaerobaculia; order Multivoradales; family JAGPDF01; genus JACTMI01. The sequence continues at coordinate 49,847 of DASWJT010000139.1, read as the reverse complement.
CGGATCGGCGAGCGCGAGCTCGGCGTCGGTCCGCGCCAGGCGAGCCTCGGCGCTCCACACCGGGGCGGTCCAGTCGAACGGCAGGGCGAAGAGCCGCGACTCCGCCTCCTGGCGGCGAGCGGGCGAGGGCGTGCCGAGGAAGTCGAAGGGCAGGCCGATCTCGGAGCGCGCCGCCCGCACCAGCGCGCCCAGCCGCGCTCCGCGGCCGAGCGGCGCGTCGAGCTTGAGGCGCGCCTCGTCGGCGTCGAAGAAGTCGTTCGCGAGCGCGCCGTCGCCGCGCCGCGCGCTGCCGGCGAGGTCGACCGCGAGCGGCCCGAGCGGCGCCGCGAACGAGCCGCCGAGGCGGCGCTGGGCATCGCTGCCGGCCTCGGCGTCGAAGCCGCCCGCGAGCGCGCCGCCGCCGCGGCGGGTGACGAGGTGCACGACGCCGCCCATCGCCTGCGAGCCCCACAGCGCCGAGAACGGCCCGCGCGCCACCTCGATGCGGTCGAGGCCGTCGGTCGTGACGGCGCTCCAGTCGAAGCCGCCGAGCACCGGGTCGTTGAGAATGACGCCGTCGAGCAGGACGAGGGTTTGGCCCGAGGCGGCGCCGCGCACGAACAGGCTCGCCACCTTGCCCGGCGAGCCCGCCTGCGCCACGGCGAGCCCGGGCACGAGGCGCAGGACGTCGAGCGCGAGGTCGGCCTGGCGGCGCTCGATCTCGGCCGCGTCGACGACGTCGATGGTGGCGGGGAGCTCGTCGGCGGCGTCCGGCTCGAGGCTGGCGGTGACGACCACGGACGAAGCGTAAGTGGGGGTCGAAGGCGACGGCTGCGCGACCAGCGGGCTCCATCCCCCGAGGAGCCCGGCCGCGGTGAGGCATGCGAACGGCTTCATGCGTTCCTCCCGGCACGGGAAAAAGCGACGCCCCGCTCTCCGGGAGGAGGGGCGGGGCGTCGTCCGACGCCGGGAGGCGCCGAGCCGAGACCTCTCCCCTCACCCCGGGGGACGGCGGCATCGGACGGTGGCGGCAGGTCTCCTGGCTTCCGGATCGCTCTACTTCCGGGTCCTTCCCGCGCCCGGAACCGCCCGAAGGCGATCTTGGCGTGCGCAGTGGATCTTCCCGGTTTCGTACCCGGTGACAGTGGCGGGGGCCGCGCCGGTTTCGCACCGGCTTCCCTCTTGCGGAACCGGCGCGCGAGGCGCCGATCACCGCACCGTCGAAGTTGTCAATCCGGGCGCCGCCCGATGCGGCGCCACGTTCTCGCTAAGGCTCTCTGCGCCTCACGCGCCCGGCGGCTCGGCCGGCGGCGGCGCGGGGGCGGGAATGACGTACGACGGCCCTTCGGCCGTGAACGAGGGGATGATCTGCATCGTCGCCGGCACGTTCTCGACGTCGTAGATGGGCTCGGGGGCGGGGCCGCTCGGGCCGGCGTTCTCGGCGTCGATCGCCGCCTGGCGCGCCTGATCCTGGGCCGAGCCGACCTCCGGGGCGTCGTTCGGCGCCCAGCCGAGAGCGATCGTCGTGTCGTCGATGACGTGGCCGAAGCCCGAAACCTCGACGTCGCTCTCGATCGTGGCGACGTCCGCCTTGTCGAGCGCGACGAGCACGCCGAGCTCGTCGAGGAAGATGATCTTGCCGGCGTCGTAGGAGGCGTCCTGGGGCTCGAAGCGCGTCTCGAAGGTGCCGCCGCCGTGCAGCTGAATGACGTAGACGGTGGCCGAGGCCGGCGCGACGACGACGAGCGCCGCGGCCACGAGCGAAGCGGTGCGAAGCCAACGAGCCATGTCCGACCTCCTTCGAGGAAGCGAGCCGAATGATAGCACGCGCCCCGGGCGCCGGCCGCTGTGAGCTGCCTCACGCCGCCGCTGCGGCGCCGCCCGCGTGGGGTAGATTCGCGGCGCTCGCGCCGAGCCCTCGCCGCCATGCTCGTCATCTCCTGCCACGCCGACACCGGCTTCGACGCCCATCGCCTCGCGCGCCGCGGCGACGGCACCCTCCACGGCCACCTCGACAACTTCGCCGGCGTCTACGCCGTGATGCGCGCCTACTTCTCCGGCGCTCTCGACCGCGGCAACGTGCGCATCGAGCTCACCGAGGGCGAGGAGACCGACATGGCGGGCGCCTATCGCGTGCGCGCGACGCTCGCTCCGGACGACCTGGTCGTCGTCGTCGACGTCACCGGCGTCAAGACGGCGGCCGACTTCACGATCGAGAAGTGCCGGCTGAGCGAGCTTGCCGACTTCGTCGCGCAGGCGCTCGCCGGGCTCGACTACGAGCTCTTCGCCGACTCCCCCGACCCGATCTCGAGCGACGACGAGTGGGACATCTACGCCGAGACCCAGCCGTTCGCGCTCTTTCTCGGCATCCCGGTGGCCGGCGGCGACTACAACGAGGGCGAGGTGAGCTGCCGCGAGGCGAGCCTCGCGGCGGCGGCCGAGGCGCTGGTGCGACTGGCGCGGGCGCACGACGAGGCGTGGGACTGAGCCGCCGCGACCGCCGCCTGCTCGCCGCCGGCGCGCTCGCCGCTGCGCTCGGCGCCGGCGCCGCCTGCAGCTCGCTCGCTTACACCGCGCAGGCGCTCGCCGGCGGCGCCCGCATCCTCCTCGTCCGGCGGCCGATCGAGCGCGCGCTCGCCCGCGGCGATCTCGACGCCGAGGCGGAGAGCAAGCTGCGCGCGATCGCCCGCATGCGCGAGTTCGCCGCCGGCGAGCTCGCCCTGCCGGTGGGCGGCGCCTACGCGAGCTACGCCGAGATCGGCCGCGACGTGGTGACCTGGAACGTGGTCGCAACGCCCGAGCTCGCCGTCGACCCCGTCACCTGGTGTTTCCCGGTCGCCGGCTGCGTCAGCTACCGCGGTTACTTCCGCGAGGCGCGCGCCCGGCGTTTCGCGGCGCGGCTCGCCGCGCGCGGGCTCGACGTCACGATCACCGAGGCGATCGCCTACTCCTCGCTCGGCTGGTTCGACGATCCGGTGCTCGACACCTTCCTCGCGCTCCCCGAATGGCAGCTCGCCGGCCTGCTCTTCCACGAGCTCGCCCACCGCGCCGTCTACGCCCGCAGCGACACCGCCTTCAACGAGTCGTACGCGACGGCGGTCGAGGAGCTCGGTCTCGAGCGCTGGCTCGCCGCGCGCGGCGACGCGGCGGAAGTGGCGGTGGCGCGCGCCGCGCTCGCCGAGGAGCGGACCTTCGACGCCCTGCGGCTGCGCGCGCGCGACGAGCTCGCGGCGCTCTACCGCTCGCCGGCGAGCGACGCCGAGAAGCGCGCCGGCAAGCGGCGCATCCTTTCGGCGCTCTCCGCCGAGCACCGCCGCCTGCGCGCTACCGGCGAGCTCGGCCCGCGCTTCGACGCCTGGCTCGCGCGCGAGCCGAACAACGCCGACCTCGCGGCGGTCGCCGACTACGCCCAGTGGCTGCCGGCGATGCGCGAGCTGTTCGCGCGCGGCGACGGCTTCGCCGCCCTGCACGCCGCCGCGCGCGAGCTCGCCGATCTCACGCGGGACGAGCGCCGGGCGCGCCTCGCCGAGCTCGAGGCGGCGAGCCGTTCGAAGGCGAACGAGACCGGGGCGACTCGCCCCGGTCTCTGAGGTTCGGCGGCAGGCGCCGCGCCTTACTTGCAGGTCTTGGCGCCGGGCTTGCCCTTGCAACGGTTCGAGCAGCAGTCGCCGTCGACGACGCACGGATCGCCCTTCTCACCGAGCGTGCAGCCGGCGCAGAGCGGATCGCCCGAGCAGTCCGAATCGAGACAGTCGACGAAGCCGTCGCAGTCGTTGTCGACGCCGTCGCCGCAGTTGCCGGCCTCCGCTCCCGTCGGCTCGCAGCCGCCGCCGCCGCAGCTCGGACCGGGAAAGGCGGCGATGCGCGTCTTGAAATCGAAGCTCGCGGTGTTGGCGTAGTACTCCTGCGTGTACCAGAACGTGCAGTCGTCGACCGGATCGACGCTCATCGCCGAGTAGTCGCCCCAGCGGTTGAACGACGACGTCTGCGAGCCGGCGCCGGCGATCACTTCGACCTCGCCGCCCGGCAGCGTGCCGAGGGCGTCCCCCGCCTGGCGCGAGGTGTAGCGAATCGACGGGTAGGTACCACTGCTCGCCACGCTGTAGCCGAGCGCGACGTCGCCCTCGCCGTTCATGGCGACCGAGCCCATCCAGCGGTTCTCTCCGTCGGCGGGAGCGTAGGTCCCCTCCTGATGGAGCGTCCAGCCGGAGCCCGTATTGCGCAGCTCCGCCCAGCGCATCCCCGCCACGTTGTCGCCCGTCGAGTCGACCGTGGTCGACAGCAGCAGCGCGTCGTGGCCTTCGAAGTGCCGGAATTGGGCGCGGTACATCTGCAGCTCGTCGAGCGGATCGAGCCGCTCGCCGCCCCCTTGCGGCGGCTGCTGGATGCAGCCGCGCTGGAAGAAGCCGCACATCGTCGAGTCGAAGCCGGCGCTCGCGATGTAGGGCAGCTCGACGAAGGTCGAATTGGCGGGCGTCGCGAAATCGGGCGTCAGCCGCCAGACCCGGTAGCCGTCGCTCGCCTGGGTGCCACCCTCGAACTCGACGTCCCAGGCGCGCGTGAAGTCGCCCGGCGTCGAGGCCGCCGGCGGCGGCCCCTCGAGGTGTGGCGGTTGCACGCCGTCCGGGCAGTCGGTAGCCAGGCACGGCAGGCTGAACTTGACGAACGTCGCCGCCGGGTTGCCGGCGAGCATCGCCGCGCGGTCGAGCGCCAGGAAGCTGGCGAAGGTGCCGTCGTTCGACGGGAAGTCGCGCAGCGACAGGTAGTAGGCGCCCGGCATCAGGCCGATCTTCGGATAGTCGTTGTTCTCGCCCGGCGAGACCCCGAACGCCCAGCGGTCGTAGGTGCCGGTGGGATCGCCCGAGGTCGACAACGCCACGCATTGGATCCCTTCGTCGATCGAGAACTGACTGAGCAGCCAGCGGTCGGCAAGATGATCGTAGAGGGCGATCGGGTCGCCGTCGTTGTTGTTCTGGCACGGCCCGCCAAAGCCGGCCCACGGCGCGTTGCCCGGCTTCGGGAAGCCGTGGGCGAGGGTCACGCCGGTGGGTGCACCGCTGCCGTCGCGCGTGACGTTCCACACCGCGAAGATCGAATTGATGTACTGCACGTAGTGGCCCGGCCCGATGTCGCCCTCGGTGTCGGGCGGCACGACGCGAAAGCCGACCGTCGCGGCGTTGTCGTCGTCGCTCAGACCCTCGATGTCGACGCTCGGCGCGAGCGTCGGCGCGGCGGCGGGATCGGGGCGAGCCTCGACCTGACGGATCGGATCGGAACGGCCCGAAGCCGGCCGGCTGTTGCGCTGCGGCGCCGCCCGCAGCGGCACCTCGCGATTGGGTCCGCGGGCGGGCGCTTCGAGTGGCACGACGTCGCGCAGCGGCGGCGAGACGTCGTGTTGCGCCGCGGCGCCGACGAACGGCCCGCGCGCCGTCGTGGCGGCCTCGACGGTGCCGGCGAACGTGAAGACGGCGACCAGCACGAGCGTCGCCCCGGATCTCGGTGGATGGTGGTTCATGGCCTCGCCCTCCTCACCCAGTGGTTGGCTTCGAGCCGCACCGGTGGGGATCGGCCGCGGCCGAATCGGGACTTCGGGGAGCGCGTGCGCTGCGAACCGGACCGAGGTCCACGCGTGGCAAAAGAGCCCTGCACGCCGAACGTAGGAGCCGACGGCCGACTTGTCAATGCACTGCGAACGATGCCGCGCGGCGCCGGCGGGGGTGGGGGTGGGTGAGGAGGCAACGAGGCAGACGCGGGCAGATCCGGACCCGCAGCAGAACGCCGGTGAGCAAACCGGGCTAGAGTCGCCGGGGTCGCGGTCGAGCCGCTCGATCGCCCCTCGTCGGTTCGGAAAGGTGACGAAATGCAGAGGACCGTCGGACTGCTGCTCCCGCTCGTCGCGCTCGCGCTGGCTCCGGTCGCCGACTCGGCCGCCGGCATCGGCGCGGCGGCGAGCGGGCCCGCGCCCGAGACCGTGCGGGCGGCCCTCCGTCTCGTCCTCGACGACGCCGGAGCCCGGGCGACGATGCGGCTGTGGGTCGAATGCACGCGCGACGGCAGGCTACCGTTGCTCGTCGTGTACGGGCGCGGCGTCGGCATCTGGGAGGGGAAACGGCAGTTCGTTGTGGCGCCGGACGCGGTTCGCACGCTGATCGAGGCATTGCGAGACGGCGGCTTCGCCGAGCTGGCGCCCAGCTATGGCGGGCGGCCGGCGCCCGCGGGCTCTCCCGGACCCGACTCGGCGAGCGCGATCCAGGTGACCTGCCGCGTGCGGCTCGAGCTCGCGGGAGTGACCAAGCAGGTCGTGCAGCTCGACGAAGGCGAGCAGTCCGCCGAGCTCGCGCGTCTCGCGGCGGCCCTCTATGCGCTCGCGTCGCCGGCGACGGCGGTCGGCATCGAGGCGGCGAGCCTCGCCGAAGGCCTGGCGAAGATCGCGCGCGGCGAGCTGGCGCCCGAGACGCTGTCGGCGATGCTGCACCGCAAGCCCGAGCTGGCGGCGGGAGCGGGCGAGCGGCCGGCTTTCCTGCTCCGCCTCGACGGCCGCGTCGCGCGCACTCGGCGCTACGCGCCCGGCGAAGGCTACGGCCCGACGCTCGAGCTCGTGCTCGGCCGCGCCGAGCTCGGCGAGCTCGCCGCCGCCCTCGCCGAGCACGCCCCGGACCGCCTGCCCGCGAACGTCTGGGCGCCCGACTACAACGACCTTTCGCTGGCCGTCCTGGATCGACGCGTGACGGTGCAGGCGCGCCGCTTCTCGGGCATGACACCGGCGACGCACGGCGAGGCGCAGACCGGGTTCGACGCCGTCGCGGAGCTCTTCGCGCGGCTCCACGAGCGCGTCGTCCGCGACGGCGTGGCGGTCGACGACGAGTAGCGCGCCGGCACCGGGCACGGCCCCGCGGAAGGCGCCGCGGGCACCCTCCTCGCGGCCACCGCGGAGCGAAGCGAGATTTGGTGCGCCCGACAGGACTCCGCCTCGGGGTCGTGAATCGGGCTGGGCAGAGACGAAAAAGCGCCCGGCCGGAGCCGGGCGCTGAACGGTTCGTGGAGCGGGCGGCCGCGGCCGCTCGCGCGCTACTTCTCGCGCCGCGCGTCCTCGGGGACGAGCGTCAGGTGGAAGAGCCAGAGTCCGCCCTTGTCGTCGGGCATGACGTAGTCGGCGTGGCCGAGCTTGCCGTCACGTCCTGGGCGGTAATGGACGCGGATGGCACCCGCCGGCACGCCGCCGTCTGGCGCTTCGAACTTGTTGCAGCCCTTGCCCGGCGGGGCGTTGCAGCCGCCGCCACCGCCGCCACCGCCGCTGGTGTCGTAGCTGTTGTAGGAGTCGAGGTGTCCGTAGATCGTGTCGAGCTGCTCGTAGTCGTGCTGGTTGGGCCACTGACTCTGCAGGCTCGACGAGTAGTCCATGCAGGTGCCCTGGCTCGAGCCGTCCTCGCTGGTGTGGCCGAGGCCGTAAACATGCCCGACCTCCTGGCACATGACGTGGTTGTCCTCACCCGGGTTCTGCGCGTAATACCAGTCGTAGCTGTCGTTCATCTTCGCCACGCCCTGGGTGATGTGATGATTCGAGTCGATGTTGATCGAAGCCAGGCCGAGCCATCCATTCTGGCCGTACGCGGCGTTGCAGACGCGCATCTGCCCGGAGACCGCCTGGCAGCGCTTGCGCGTGCGGCTGTCCTCGGCGACCGCGGCGACGACGTTGTTGAGCTTCGTCGACTGGCCCCATTCGTCCAGCGTCCGGTTGAAGGCGTACTCCCACTCGATCGTCGTGCTGTCGACGACCTTGAGGTCGAACGAGCTCGTCGTTCGCGCCCAGTGGTAGTCAGCCCATGAGTGGTCGGCGCTGGCCGGGGCGGCTAAGCCCACGGCGATCACCAGCGCCAGTCCGGTGGATCCAAACACTCGGTGCATGGTCGATTCCTCCTCGACGGTGTTGGCAGCCACGAATTGGCCGGGTTGTGAGGTGCTTTCTAGCATCTGGCGCCATTGCGCGCAACCCTTCCGAGAAGTTTCGCTGCGAGCGAATGGGCCGCGGTTCGGGGTGAGCGCGCCCGACAGGATTCGCCATCCGAGCGCAGCGAGGATCCGAATCCGGCCGCGGCGATGAGTGAGCGAAGCGAAGCGTGGTGCGCCCGACAGGATTCGAACCTGTGACCTTGAGCTCCGGAGGCTCACGCTCTATCCAGCTGAGCTACGGGCGCCGGGGGTGGGTTGGGGTGAGTGAGGGGACTCGAACCCCCAACGACCGGAGCCACAGTCCGGTGCTCTACCGTTGAGCTACACTCACCGCGCCATCTGTCAAAAGAGCTGGCCTGCCTGGAGGGACTCGAACCCCCGACCCGCGGCTTAGAAGGCCGCCGCTCTGTCCAGCTGAGCTACAGGCAGCCCGAATTCCCGTCGTTTCGGTTCGTCGCGTTCGCCCTGGAGGGCCGACCTCGGTATTGCGGGGTATCGGGGCGCCCAGATTCGAACTGGGGACCCCCTGCGCCCAAGGCAGGTGCGCTACCAGGCTGCGCTACGCCCCGACCGATGCGGCAGTCTACTATGCCCCTGCCTCAGCCCGCGACGTCCTCGCCGCCGTCGACGTGGACGACGCAACCGGTGAGCCACTGCGTTCCGGGGCGCGCGAGATCGACCAGGCAGCGGGCGACGTCCGCGGGCGTGGTCAGGCGGCCCGTCGGGTTGCGCGCCTTGGCACTCTCGAGGATCGTCTCGTTGCCCGGGATCTTGCGCAGCGCCGGCGTGTCGGTGACCCCGGCCTTGATCGCCACGGCGGTGATGCCGCGCGGCGCGAGCTCGAAGGCGAGCTGGCGGATGTGCGACTCGAGGGCGCTCTTGGCGGCCGAGACCGCGCCGTAGCTCTTCCACACGATGTGGTCGCCCGCCGAGGTCATGGCGTAGATGCGCGAGCCGGAGACGAGCAGACCCGCGTGCAGGAGATCCTGCGTCCAGTAGACGAGCGAGTGGGCCATGACGTCGAGGGTCATCTCCATCTGCTGCTGCGAGAGGGCGTCTGCCGGCTCGTCGGCGATGAACGGCTTGAGCGCACCGAAGGCGAGCGAGTGGAGCAGCACGCCCGCCGGGCGGCCGCCCGCGAGGCGCGTCATCTCGGCGACGATCTCGCGCCGCTTCTCGGCGTCGGCGGCGTTGGCGTTGAAGTAGCGCGCCTCGCGGCCATGCGCGGCGATGGCGGCCTTGATCTCCTCGACGTGCTCGAGTCCCGCGCGGCGGTCGAGGTGGACGCCGAAGACGTCCCAACCGGCGGCGGCGAACTCGCGCGCCGCCGCTTCGCCGAAGCCGCTCGAGGCTCCCAGGATCACGGCCCAGCGGGCCCCGCTGTCTGCGCTCACGTGCTCTCCCCTCCTCGCGCTCTCTCGCGCGCGTCGAGCTGCCGATTGTAGCCGTCAGGCGAAGAAGACCGGCGGCCGCACCGGCGGAGGCTCGGCGACCTCGACCTCACCGCCCTTGCCGGTGCGCATGCGGCCGCCGCCGAGGTCGAGCAGCGCCAGGTTCCGTCCCAGCCGCTTGGCGGTGTAGAGGGCGCCGTCGGCGAGCTCGACGAGCTCCTCGGCCGAGCGCACGGCGAGCGCCGGGAAGGCGGCGACGCCGAAGCTCATGGTGAGCTCGAGACGCTCCCCGCCGGCGTCGAGGGCGAGCTGCTCGATCCGCCGGCGCAGCCGCTCGGCGATCTCGAGCGCCGCCTCGCCGTCGGTGGCCTCGAGCACGAGGACGAACTCCTCGCCGCCGTAGCGGGCGCAGAAGTCGCCGCCGCGGCTGGGGCCCGCGAGCACGCGCGCTGCCGCCTGCAGCGCGCGGTCGCCGACGGCGTGGCCGTGCGTGTCGTTGATGCGCTTGAAGTGGTCGAGGTCGCAGAGCACCACGGCGAGGGGCCGGCCCAGCTCGCGCGCCTCGTCGAACGCCTCGCGCAGCCGGCGCTCGAGGGCGCGGCGAGTGGCGGTGCCGGTCAGCCGGTCGGTGGCGGCCTCGCGGGCGAGGAGCGCGCCGGCGAGCGACGAGCTCATCTGCGGCACGAGGGCGGCGAGGCTCGCCTCGGCGTTGGGCGGCAGCCGCCGGCCGTCGCACCACAGGCGCAGCCGCGCCTGCTGCTCGCGCTCGGCGAGCAGGTGGTGGTCGAGGATCCGCCACGGCTCGCGGCGGTGGAAGCCGGGGAGCGCCGGCGGATAGGCGGGCGGATCGGGCTCGCCCTCCTCGAGCTCGCCGCCGGGGCCGGCCCAGAAGCTGGCGCTGCCGCTCTCGGGTGAAGCGAGCTCGAGGTGCGCGTAGGTGAACGGCACGATCGTCTCGCACTCCGCGAAGATGCGCCGCGCCAGGCGCGCCAGCTCCGAAGTCGACGCCATGAGCGAGGCGCCGGCGTGCGAGACGTGCACCGCGGCGGCGAGGCTGCGGCGGGCGGCGTCGGCGCCGAGCTCGCGCCGCGCCGCCTCGCCGGCGAGCAGCGCCGCGGCGGCGAGCCACGCCGCCGCGAGCGGCCGGCCGGCCACCGCATCGACGGCGAGCACCAGGCCGCCGAAGGCGAAGCCGGGGAGCTCCCCGGCGAGCGGCGCGAGGCCGCGCAGGAGCTCCCGCGCCGTCTCGTCGCGCCGGCGCCGACTCGCCAGCTCGAAGGCGAGCCCGGGCGTCGCGTAGGCGAGCGCGGCGAAAGCGACCGGCGCCGCGAGTCCGTCCGCGGCGTCCCCTCTCCAGGCGATCCACACGCCGCCGGCGCCGAGCGCGCCGAGCCCGGCGAGCGACGCCTGGGCCGCGACGCGCGAGCCGCGGCGCCGCTCGGGGAGCGGCGCGTCGCGCCACCAGCGCTCGAGCAGCCGGCGCACGAGCTCGGCGAGCACCGCGGCGAGCGCCGCGAGCCAGGCCGCCGGCGCCGCCCCCAGCCAAACGACCGCCGGCAGCAGGGCGAGCGTGCCGAGCCCGAGCGGGCCGCTCGCGGCCGGCCTCTCGAGCGCGGCGAGGGTGGCGGCGAGGAGAACCCCGGCGATGGCGCCGGGCGCCGCCGAGAGCGCGACGGGGTTCCAAGCGGGGTGCCAGAGGAGCGCGCCGGCGAGCGGCACGAAGAGCGAAGCCGGCGCCAGCCAGGCGAGCGCGGCGCGGCCGCCGGAGGCCGCGACGGGCCGCCTCACGGACCGTCGCGGCGCGCGAGGAGTGCGGTGCCGGGAAGCAACGCCCGGCATCCTAGCGCGGGCCCCTCAGCCGACGCATCGGCGGCTCGCCTCGGTACAATCGCCGCATGCGCCGCTTCCGCCCCGTCCATGCCGTTGCCCTCGTGGCCGCCGTCTTCGCCGTCGTGCTCGGCGCCCAGCAGCTGCTCTACGGCAACGCGAACCGCTTCACCCGCGTCGGCCCCGACGCCCAAGGCAAGGTCGTGCTGCCGGTGGGCGAGCTCGCGCCCGCCGAGGTGCGCTTCTACCGCTTCCTCAATCCCGGCAACCAGGAGGTGCGCTTCTTCGTCGGGCGCGACGAGACGGGAGCGCTCTTCGCCGCCTTCGACGCCAGCGACAACGACTTCAAGCTCGACCGCGGCTTCCACGCCGACGATGGCTGGATCGTCAACAACAAGTGCACGAGCTCGTTCCGCCTGAGCGAGATCGCCTCGCACCCGAGCGGCTGCGCGCCAGTGCCGATCGCCTTCGCGCGCGACGGTGAGCGCGTGGTGATCACGGAGGACGAGCTGCTCGCGGGTTGGCGCTACTTCCGGTGAGCCGAATGTCATAGACTCCGACGGTTCACGCCGTCGCGGAGCCCTCGATGTCGTCTTCCGAGCTCGTCATGTATCAGGAGGAGTTTCAGCGCCTGGATCAGGCGCTGAAGAAGCTGCGCGCCGACGCCAACGCGCGCGCCATCTTCCTGATCGACCGCACCGGCCAGCAGATCGCCGCCGCCGGCGAGATCGAGCAGTTCGACACCACCAGCCTCGCGTCGCTCACCGCCGGCAACGTCGCCGCGACCGACGGCCTCGCCAAGCTCATCGGCGAGCGCGAGTTCTCGGTGCTCTTCCACGAGGGTCAGCGCGACCACATCCACATCTCGATCGTCGCCAAGCGCGCCATCCTCTTGGTGATCTTCGACAAGCGCTCGTCGCTCGGGCTGGTGCGGCTGCGCGTCAAACGCGCCAACCAGGAGATGGAGCAGATCTTCGAGGAGATGCGGCAGAAGGGCGAGCGATCGGCCGGCACCGTCACGCCGTCGAGCCCGTTCTCGGAGATCACCGACGAGGACATCGACGCCCTCTTCTCCGAGTGACCGCGCCCCACCACGAGCTCCGCCGGCCATGACGTTCATCAACTACGCCACTCGCGAGATCAACTGCAAGATCGTCTTCTACGGTCCGGGGCTGGGCGGCAAGACAACCAATCTGCAGTACATCTACAACAAGACGGCGCCCGAGGCGAAGGGCAAGATGATCTCGCTCGCGACCGAGGCCGACCGCACGCTGTTCTTCGATTTCCTGCCTCTCGACCTCGGCTCGATCCGCGGCTTCACCACGCGCTTCCACCTTTACACCGTGCCCGGCCAGGTCTTCTACGACGCCAGCCGCAAGCTCATCTTGAAGGGAGTCGACGGCGTCGTCTTCGTCGCCGACTCGCAGGAGGAGCGCATGGAGGCGAACGTCGAGTCGATCCGCAACCTGGCGGAGAACCTCCAGGATCACGGCTTCGAGCTGGCGACCATGCCGTACGTGCTGCAGTTCAACAAGCGCGATCTGCCGAACGTGGTGCCGGTCGAGGAGATGTACCGTTTCCTCAACTTCAAGCGCGAGCCGACCTTCGAGGCGGTGGCGACGACCGGCGTCGGCGTCTTCGATACCCTGAAGGCAGTGGCCAAGCAGGTCCTGGTCGAGCTGCGCAAGAAGTAGCCGGCGACCCCCGCAGCTCGGCCTTCCGCTACACTTTCCGCCGGCGGTCGCCGGGCACCCGGACGCTCCGCCTCCGCCCCATGGCAGACGATCCCCTCTCGCCCTCGCCTCGCCGGCCCCGCGTCGCCGTCGTCCTCGCCGCCGGCAAGGGCACGCGCATGCGCTCCGCGCGGCCCAAGATGCTGCACGAAGCCGGCGGCAGGCCGCTGCTCGCCTGGCCGCTCGCCGCCGCCCGGGCGGCCGGGTGCGAGCGCCTTCTCGTCGTCGTCGGCCACGGCGCCGACGAGGTCCGCGCCGCCTTCGCCGGGGAGCCCGGCGTCGTCTGGGTCGAGCAGCGCGAGCAGCGCGGCACCGGCCACGCGCTGCTCCAGGCCGAGCCGCACGTCGCGGGCGAGGCGCTGCTCCTCGTCCTCTCGGGCGACGTGCCGCTGGTGCGCCCGGAGACGCTCGCCGCGCTCGCCGCCGCCGCCGGGCGCGGCTGGGGGGCGATGGCCTTCGCCACGCTCGCCTTGCCCGGCGCGCTCGGCCGCGTCGTCGACGACGGCGCTGGCGGCCTCGCGAGCATCGTCGAGGCGCGCGACGCGACACCCGCCGAGCTGGCGCTCGCAACCATCAACGCTGGCCTCTACGCCCTGCCGGCGCCGGCGATCTTCCGGCATCTCCACGCCCTCGCGCCCGACAACGCGCAGGGCGAGCTCTACTTGACCGACGCGGTCAGCGCGGCGGCGCGTGCCGAAGGCCGCGTCGAGCTCGTCGAGCTCGCCGATCCCGACGAAGCGCTCGGCGTCAACGACCGGCTCGAGCTGGCGCGCGTCCACCGGCTGCTGTCGGAGCGCTCGATCCGCCGCCTGTCGCTCGCCGGCGCGACCTTCCTCGAGCCGGCGACGACCACCGTCGGCGCCGAGGTCGAGGTTGGTCCCGACAGCGTCGTGCACGGCGGCGTCGCGCTCCTCGGCGCGACGCGCCTCGGCCGCGGCGTCACCGTCCACTCGGGCGCCTGGATCCGCGACTCGTCGCTCGCCGATGGGGCGACGATCGAGCCGTGCTCGGTCCTCGACGGCGCCACGGTCGGCGCCGGCTGCCGCGTCGGCCCGTTCGCGCGGCTGCGCCCGGCGGCGGTCTTGCAGGAGGGCGCGCGGGTGGGCAACTTCGTCGAGGTCAAGAAGACGACGCTCGGCCCGGGCGCCAAGGCGAACCATCTCGCCTACCTGGGCGACGCCGAGGTCGGCGCCGGCGCCAACGTCGGCGCCGGCGTCGTCACCTGCAATTACGACGGCGTCGCGAAGCACCGGACCGAAATCGGCGCGCGCGCCTTCGTCGGCTCGGACACGATGCTGGTGGCGCCGGTCAAGGTCGGCGCCGACGCGGTCACCGGCGCCGGCTCGGTGATCACCCGGGACGTGCCGGAAGGCGCCCTCGCCGTCGAGCGCTCGCGCCAGCGCGTGGTCGCGGGCTGGGCGAAGCGGCGGCGAAAGAAGTAGCCGCTCGGACGGGCGGCACGGAGAACTCGAACGATGTGCGGAATCGTCGGATACGTAGGACCGCGCGAGGTCGTCCCGCTCCTCGTCGACGGCCTGCGCAAGCTCGAGTACCGCGGCTACGACTCGGCGGGAGTCGCCGTCGTCGAGGGCGGCGCCCTCGCCCGCGAACGCGCCGAGGGCAAGCTCGACCGGCTGGTCGAGAAGCTCGCCCGCCAGCCGCTGCACGGCCGCTACGGCGTCGCCCACACGCGCTGGGCGACGCACGGCAAGCCGACGGAGCGCAACGCCCATCCGGTGGTCGACGCCAAGGGCCGCATCGCGATCATCCACAACGGCATCATCGAGAACTTCCTGCCGATCAAGCGGCGGCTGCAAGCCGCGGGCTGGGCGTTCACGACCGACACCGACACCGAGGTGATCGCCAACCTCGTCTCCGCCTACTTCGCGGGCGACCTCGCCGCCGCCGTGCGCCGCGCCACGGGCGAGCTCGAGGGGATGTATGCCTGCGCTCTCGTCGCCGCCGAGAGCGCCGAGGACGAGCTCGTCGCCGTGCGCCAGGGCACCCCGCTGGTGCTCGGCCTCGGCGCCGGCGAGCAGTTCCTGGCCTCGGACCCCGCCGCTCTGCTCGCCCACACCCGGGACGTCGTCTTCCTCGACAACGGCGACGTGGCGCGCCTGACGCGCGACGGCGTCACGATCTGGGACCGCTCCGGCGCGCTCGTCGAGCGCGCCGCGCAGCGGCTCAACTGGGATCCCATCCAGATCGAGAAGGGCGGCTACAAGCACTTCATGGCGAAGGAGATTCACGAGCAGCCGCAGGCCGTGCGCGACACCTTCGCCGGCCGCGTCGACTTCGAGGCCGGGGCCATCGGCTTCGATCACCTCGAGCTGCCGCTCGCGCTCGTCGGCGGCATCTCGCGCATTCAGCTCCTCGCTTGCGGCACCTCGTGGCACGCGGCGCACGTCGGCAAGTTCCTGATCGAGGAGCTCACCCGCATCCCGGTCGAGGTCGACTACGCCTCAGAGTATCGCTACCGCGACCCGATCGTCGATCCCTCGGTGCTCGTCGTCGGCATCTCGCAGTCGGGCGAGACGATCGACACCGTGTGGGCGATGGAGGCGGCGAAGGAGCGCGGCGCGCCGCTCGTCGCGCTCTCCAACGTGCCCGGCTCGCAGGCGACGAGGATCGCCTCGGGCGTGCTCTACACCCACGCCGGCCCCGAGATCGGAGTCGCCTCGACCAAGGCCTTCACCACCCAGCTCGCGGCGCTCTATCTGCTCGCCCTCTACCTACGCCAGCAGCAGGGGCGAGAGATCCCGCACGAGCTCGTCGCCGCGCTCGCCCACGTGCCGCAGGCGCTCGCCGAGACGCTGGCGCTCGAGCCGGCGATCGACGAGCTGGCGCGCGAGCTCCAGGACGCCAGCGACTTTCTCTTCCTCGGCCGCGGCATCCACTTCCCCATCGCCCTCGAGGGCGCCCTCAAGCTCAAGGAGATCTCCTACATCCACGCCGAGGGCTACCCCGCCGGCGAGATGAAGCACGGCCCGATCGCGCTCATCGACGAGCATCTGCCGGTGGTCGCGCTCGTCACCGGCCGGCGCGTCTTCGAGAAGGTGAAGGGCAACCTGCAGGAGGTCAAGGCGCGCGATGGCCTCGTCGTCGCGATCACCGACCGCGATCCCGACGAGCTCGACGGCGTCGCCGACCGCGTGCTCCGCGTGCCGTCGCTCTCCGAGCACCTGCAGCCGATCGTCAACGTCGTGCCGCTGCAGCTGCTCGCGTACCACATCGGCGTGCGCCGCGGCTGCGACGTCGACCAGCCGCGCAACCTGGCGAAGAGCGTCACCGTCGAGTGAGCGCCGCCGGCGCCCCGCTCGTCGTCGCCGCCGCCGCCGACGGCGCCTACGCGCTGCCGCTCGCCGTCATGCTGCACTCGGCGGCGGCGCATCTCGCGCCGGAGTGGCGGCTCGTCGTCTACGTCGTCGACGACGGGATCGCGACGCGAGACCGCGAACAGGTGGCGACCGCCCTCGGCGCCCGCGGCACGGTCACCTGGCTGCCGGCACTCTGGCCGGCAACGACCGCGCTGCCGACCTGGGGCGGCATGCCCCTCACCACCTACCAGAAGCTGACGCTCGCCGAGTGGCTGCCTGCCGGTGTGGAGCGGGCGATCTGGCTCGACTGCGACGTGCTCGTGCTCGCCGACCTCGGCCGGCTGTGGCTCGAGCCGACCGGCGGCGCGGCGGCGCTGGCGGTCCAGGACCGGATCGTGCCGACGCTCTCCTCGCGCTTCGGCGTCGCCGCCCGCGGCGAGCTCGGCCTCAGCGACGACGCGCCGTACTTCAACGCCGGCGTGATGCTGGTCGACCTCGGCCGCTGGCGGCGCAACGGCGTCGCGGCGCGGGCCTTCGACTACCTCGCACGGCATCGCCGGCGCGTCACCTTCTGGGACCAGGAGGCTCTCAACTACGCGCTCGCCGGCCGGTGGAGCCCTCTCGACAGACGCTGGAACGTCAATCCGACGCTCGCCCGGCTGTTCGATGCGACAGGTGGGCGCGACGACGACGAGGCGTGGATCGTCCACTTCTCCGGCCAGCTCAAGCCGTGGCGCGTCGGCGGCCTCGGCCCGCACCAGCAGCGCTTCTTCGCTCACCTCGACGAGACCGCCTGGCGCGGGGAGCGCCCGCGCGCGGGCTGGAGCAGCCGCCTCGTCGCGCGCTATGCCACCTCGCCGCTGCGACGCGCGCTCTTCCCACTCGAGCAGGGCTGGACGGCGTTGCGGCGCCGCGCCAGCTTCCACAGCGAGGCGCCGCCCGAGCGCCCGCCGGTCAGCGGATCCGATCCTCCCGTCTGAGAGAATCCGCCGGTGACCACGATCGACTTCGCGCGCGAGCTCAACGCCGAGCAGCTCGCCGCCGTCACGCACGAGGCCGGCCCCCAGCTCGTCCTCGCCGGCGCCGGCTCGGGCAAGACCCGGGTCATCACCTACCGCATCGCCTGGCTCGCCGAGGTGCGCGGCGTCGACCCGTCGCGCATCGTCGCCATGACCTTCACCAACAAGGCCGCCGCCGAGATGCGCGACCGCGCCGAGCGGTTGCTCGCGCGCTGGCCGCTCCCGACCTTCCTCGGCACCTTCCACCGCTACGCCCTGCGCCTGCTGCGCGCCCACGGCGACCGGCTCGCTCTGGCGCGCGACTTCGCCGTACTCGACGACGCGGACCAGCGCGCCATCGTCCGGCAGGCGATGGCCGCCGAGGGAATCGCGGAGACCGCCTTCCCGCCGCGCGCGATCGCCGCCGCGATCTCCTCGGCCAAGAACCGCCTGCTCTCGCCCGAGCGCTACGAGGCGATTGCCCAGGACGTCTTCGGCCAGCGCGCGGCGCGCGTCTACCGCCGCTACGAGGCGCTGCGCCGCAAGGCCTCCGGGGTCGACTTCGACGACCTCCTGCTCTACGCGGTGCGCCTGTTCGAGGAGGCGCCGGAGCTCGGCGAGCGCCTGCGCCGCCGCGTCGAGCACCTGCTGGTCGACGAGTTCCAGGACACCAACCAGGCCCAGCTGCGCCTGGTCGCCGAGCTCGCCGCGCCGGCCGGCGACCTGACGGCGGTCGGCGACGAGGATCAGGGCATCTACCGCTGGCGCGGCGCCGATCTCTCCAACATCCTCGAGTTCGAGCGCCATTTCCCCGGCGCCACGGTGCGCAAGCTCGAGCGCAACTACCGCTCGACGTCGACCATCCTCGAGGCCGCCAACGCCGTGGTGTCGAAGAATCGCCTGCGCCGCGGCAAGCGGCTGTGGACCGACGCCGGCCGCGGTGACGCGATCCGCCTGCTCCGCAACGGCGACGAGAGCGACGAGGCGAGCCGCCTGAGCGACGAGATCGTCCGCCTGCGCGGCCGCTTCGAGCTCTCCGACATCGCGGTGCTGGTGCGCACCAACGCCCAGACCCGCGCCTTCGAGGAGGAGTTCTTCCACGCCCGCATCCCCTACACCCTGGTCGGCGGCGTGCGCTTCTACGAGCGCGCCGAGATCAAGGACGTCGTCGCCTACCTGCGCGTCCTGCGCAACCCGCGCGACAACTTCTCGCTGCTGCGCGTCTTCAACCAGCCGCCACGGGGGATCGGCAAGACGACGGTGGCGCTCGTCGAGGAGCGTGCCGCCGAGACCGGCGGCGTGCTCTGGGACGTGCTCGAGCTCGACCGGCTGGGGAGCTTCCCGGCGCGCGCCGCGAGCGCGCTGCGCGGCTTCCGCGACCTCGTCCGCGGCCTGCGCGCCGTGACCGACGAGCTGCCGCTGCCGGCGCTCCTCGCCGAGCTGCTCGAGCGCACCGGCATCGTCGCCGCCCTGCGGCCGGAGATCGAGGAGGACCAGGCGCGTCTCGAGAACCTGCGCGAGCTCGTGACGGCGGCGCAGAGCTTCGCCGAGGCGCGCGCCGCGGGCGCCGACGAGGAAGACTTGCTCACCGCCTTCCTCGATCAGGTGGCGCTCGTCTCCGACCTCGACGAATGGCAGAGCGAGCGCGGCGTGACGCTGATGACGCTGCACAGCGCCAAGGGGCTCGAGTTCCCGGTCGTTTTCCTGCCCGGGCTCGAGGAGGGCCTGCTGCCGCACTTCAACAGCCAGGGCCGGCCGGAGGATCTCGAAGAGGAGCGCCGGCTGCTCTACGTCGGCATGACGCGGGCCGAAACGCGCCTGGTGCTCTCGACCTGCCGCCGGCGGCGCATCGCCGGGCGATATCAAGACCAGCTCGAGTCGCCGTTTCTCGCCGACCTGCCGGCCGTGCTCGTCGAGGTCGACGAGAGCCCGACGCTCTTCGCCTCCGATCGCATCCGCGGCGTCGACCAGTTCTTCGGCCGCGCCGCCCGCGACTACGTCGCCGCGAGCGCCCCGAGCGGCCCGCGCAAGGGGCGCCGCGTGCGCCATCCCACGCTCGGCACCGGCATCGTGCTCGACGTCGAGGGCGAGGGCGACGACGCCCGGCTCACCGTCTTCTTCGACCGCGCCGGCAAGAAGCGCCTGGTCGCCCGCTACGCCAGCCTCGAGCCGGCCTGAGGCGCGCAGAAAACGAAGGGCCGGCCTCCCGCGGCCGGCCCCGGGGAGAGCGCGCCGTGCCCGGCGGGAGGTCCTACTCGCCGAAGCGCACGACGAGCTCGACTCCCACCTTGCGCGGCTCGTTGGTCATGCCGGTGAGATTGTTGAAGTCGATGCCGCCCTGGACGACCTCCTCGTCGAGGAGGTTCGTGCTGAAGAGCGCGACCTCGTACTTCGCCTCCGGGAAGGTGTAGCCCAGCCGCATGCCGAGCAGCAGCGAGCTGCTGTTGAACTCCTCCGATTCGTAGAGGAAGAAGCTCTTCTCGCTGCTGTAGGCGACGTCGAGGGATCCCGCGAACAGTCCTTCGCCGACCGGCCGCCGGTAGTCGACGATGCCGTTCAGCGTCACCTCCGGCGCGTGCGGCAGGCTGTTGCCGTCGACCCTGGCGAGACCATTCACGATCGGATCGAGCACCGTGCAGCCGCCGCCGCACGCTGCGACCGCGAGGTTCGGATCGTCGATCTCGGTGTGGTTGTAACTGCCGCCGACCGTCACCAACCAGTCGCTCGACGGAGCGAACTGAATGTCGGCCTCGAGTCCGTAGCCGTTCGTGGTGTCGACGTTGAGGAGCGTCGCGGTGTTGAACTGCCCACCGACCGCGACCACCTGCTGACCGTCGACCTCGTAGTTGTAGAGCGCCAGGTTGAGCCGCAGCCGGCGGTTCAGCAGCTCGCTCTTCAGGCCGACCTCGGTCGACAAGATCTCCTCCTCGTTGGCCACCGAGACGCAATTGGTGGCGAAGTTCGTGCCGCCCTCGAAGTCGGCGCAGAAGAGGATGCGGCCCTGGATCGACGGCGCCCGGAAGCCCGTGCCGACGCGGCCGTAGACGTTCATCGTGTCGCTGATGTGTCGGGTGGCCGTCAGGTCCCAGGTGACGAGATCGGCGTCGGTCGTCACCACGATCGGCGCTACCGTCGGCGTCTGGAACGTCCCATCGAGCCGCTCGGCCGAGAAGTCCTTCTCGTCGGTCGTGTAGCGCAGTCCGCCCTTGATCGTCCAGCGATCACTCGGGCGATAGTCGAGCGAGCCGAAGAGGGCCCACGACTCGGCGTCCTGCTTCTGGTAGGCGAAGCCGTCCTGCGGATTGCCCGGCGCCAGGCTGTTGTAGGAAAACGACTCGGCGGTCAGGCTCTCGTCGAAGTAGTAGAAGCCGGCGAGCCAGTCCCATTGGCCGCCGGTGTCGCTGGCGAGCCGGATCTCCTGGGTGAACTGATCGAGGTCGGGCAGGCCGTCGGCGCTCTCCGAGGCAAAGGGAACGAAGCCCGGTCCGTTGGGAAGGGCGCAGAAGCCGCAGCCGAAGCCGCCGTCGATGTCGCCGCGGCTGTACATATCGAGTGTCTCGTAGCCAGTGACCGAGGTGAGCGTCATGCCCTCCATGGCGTAATCGAGCTTGACGACGCCGCCCCAGGAGCTGATGTCCTGCTCGTTCAGGCCGTCGTGGAAGACCTCGTCCTGCTCGAAGCCGGAAACGAGATCGTCCTCTCCCGACTTCAGGATGTTGGCGCGGAAGATTCTCGCCGTGCCATCGAGATCCCAGCCGTGGAAGTTGAACAGTGCGTCGAACTGCTCGGTCGGCTCCCAGAGGAGCTGCACGCGATAGGCCGCGGTGTCGTGCCCGCCGAGGGCGTCGTTCTGGCCGGTGAACTTGTTGTCGACCCAGTCGGACTGCGACTGGTAGAGCACCGCGACACGGCCGGAGAGGTTTTCGCCGAGCGCGCCGCCGAAGGCCGCCTTGACGTCGATCGAGTCGAAGGTGCCGTAGGAGGCGCGCACGTAACCGTCGCGTTCGGCCGCGGGCTTGACGGTGTCGAACTTGACGATGCCGGCCGGCGTGTTGCGGCCGAAGAGCGACCCCTGCGGCCCGCGCAGCACCTCGATGCGCTCGATGTCGAAGAGCGGGATGCCCTTCAAGATCGGGTTCTCCATCACCACCTCGTCGACCACCATCGACACCGGCTGCGAGGCGTTCAAGTCGAAGTCGGTGTTGCCGAGGCCGCGGATGTAGAAGCGCGGGAAGGCGCGGCCGAACGAGGTCTCGATCTGCAGGCTCGGCACGCGTCCGGAAAGGGTAACGACGTCGGCGCCGCCGACCGTGATCAGATCGATCGTCTCGGCGTCCATCGCGGTGATCGACTGCGAGACGTCCTGGATCGACTCCTCGCGCTTCTGCGCAGTGACGGTGATTGCCTCGCGAACCGTTGGCGCCTCCTCGCCGGGTTCGACGGCGGGCTCGTCCTGGGCGGCGAGCGGCGCCGCGGGCGCGACGAGCAGCAGCAGAGCGGCGATGGGGAGAGCGCAGACGATCCGGGCCCGGCACGTTCTCATGACGGCTCCTCCTCGGAAAAGTGACGCGAGTCTAACACCGGGCTCGCGCCGCCGAGCGGCCCCCTGGCGGCTCTTCCGCCGCGTTTCCGGGGGCGGAGCCCGGTTTCAGCCGGCGCGGCCGAGGAACTCGTCGCGCAGCAGCGCGTAGAGGAAGTTGTCGACGCGTTGGCCGTCGAGCCGGAAGTAGCTCCTGAGTCGGCCCTCGCGCGCGAAGCCGACCGCCTCGAGCACGCGCTGCGAGGCGAGGTTCTCGACCGAGCAGCGCGCCTCGAGCCGGTCGAGCACGGTGTTGGCGAAGAGCTCGCCGGCGAGCTGCTCGAGGGCGCTGCGCATGACGCCGCGCCCCTGGAAGGGTGACGAGAGGGCGTAACCGATCTCGGCCAAGCCGTGCTCCCAGCTCGAGACGGCGACGGTGATCCAGCCGGCGGCCTCCCCCGCGACGAGCACGATCCACTGATAGCGGTCGCCGCGGCAGCGGTAGAGCTCGTCGTGACGGTGGCGCAGCAGATCCGCCCGCAGGTCGGCGATCGACGCCTCGGCGAGCGGCTGGTGGCGTCGCACGCTCGGCTCGCCGCGCCAGCGGTAGAGCAGGCCGGCGTCGTCCGGCTGCGCCGGACGCAAGGCGACGTGGAGCGGGCGCGGCGTCGAGGAGAGCGCCATCGGGGCGCGAGAAGTGTACATTTGTCGCCGCCCATGCACGCCCTCCTGACCGTCGCCTACGTCGGCACCCGCTACGCCGGCTGGCAGCGCCAGACGAACGCCCTCGCCGTCCAGGAGGTGCTCGAAAAGGCGCTCTCCCGGCTGGCCGCAGGGGCGGTGACGACGATCGGCGCCGGGCGCACCGACGCCGGCGTCCACGCCGAGGGCCAGGCGGTGTCGATCGCGCTGCCGCGCGAGCTGCCGGCGAGCGCGCTCGTCCTCGGCGCCAATGCCGAGCTCCCTGCCGACGTGCGCGTGCTCGCCGCGCGGGAGGTGCCGGCCGGCTTCGACGCCCGCCGCGAGGCGGCGGCCAAGCTCTACCGCTACCGGTTGAGCCGGGCCGCGCCGATCGCTCCCGCGGCGCGCCCCTTCGTCGTGCCGGCGCCGCGCGAGCTCGATCCGGCAGCGCTCGGCGCCGCAGCGCTCGCCCTCGTCGGACACCACGACTTCGCGG
Source organism: Thermoanaerobaculia bacterium (assembly GCA_036397015.1). GTDB lineage: Bacteria > Acidobacteriota > Thermoanaerobaculia > Multivoradales > JAGPDF01 > JACTMI01. The sequence continues at coordinate 26,956 of DASWJT010000139.1, read as the reverse complement.
CCTTCGCGCTCGCGGGTGGCGCCGCCGCGACGACCGCGCGCCGGGTCTTCGCTGCCGCTTGGGAGGAGCGCGGCGAGGAGCTCGTCTTCCGCATCGCGGGCGAGGGCTTCCTGCGCGGCATGGTGCGGAGCCTGGTCGGCACGCTGCTCGAGGTCGGCTCCGGCCGACGCAGTGTCGACGGTTTCGCCGCGTTGCTCGCGGCAGGGTCGGCGCGCGGCGAAGCCGGGCCGACGGCGCCCGCCGAAGGGCTCTGCCTCGAGCGCGTCGACTTCCCTCCCGGCTCGTCGACCGCCCGGTAACTGCAGAGCGCTGTGGTAGCTTCCGCGATCATGGCCTTCCGAGGCCCCCTCGCCGAGCCCGGCTCGCCGGAGGCGGAGCTCCTCGCTCGCATCGACCCCGCACGGCTCCCCGCCCACGTCGCAGTCATCATGGACGGCAACGGCCGCTGGGCGAAGCAGCGCGGGCGGCCGCGCGTCGAGGGCCACCGCGCCGGGGTGGAGGCGGTGCGCGACACGGTCGAGTCGGCGGCGCGGCTCGGCCTGGGCAATCTGACGCTCTACGCCTTCTCGGTCGAGAACTGGAAGCGGCCGCGCGCCGAGGTGTGGACGTTGATGAACCTGCTCAAGGACTACGTGCGCCGAGACCTCGACACGCTGGTCGAAAACGGCATCCGCTTCGAGCCGATCGGCCGCTGGCGCGAGCTCGATCGATCGGTGGTGGAGGCGCTCGAGCGCGCCCGCGACGCGACACGCGACGGGGATCGGATGCGCCTCGACATCGCGCTCAACTACTCGGGCCGCTGCGAAGTGGTCGACGCCTGCCGGCGTATCGTCGCCGAGTGGGCCGCCGGCAAGAGAATCGACATCGACGAGGAGGCCCTGGCCGGCGCCCTCTACACCACTGGCCAGCCGGAGGTCGACCTGCTCGTCCGCACCTCGGGGGAGATGCGCGTGTCGAACTTCCTGCTCTGGCAGATCGCCTATGCCGAGATCTGGGTGACGCCCGTTTTGTGGCCCGATTTCCGCCGCCGCCACCTGCTCGAAGGGATCCTCGAATTCCAGGGGCGCGAGCGCCGCTTCGGCGGCGTCGGCCCGGCGACGGCCGAGACGATCGATCCCAGCTCGGCCGCCGACGCCTGAGGCCGGCCGACCTCCGGCGATGAAGCGGCTCCTCACCGCCGCGATCGGCGTGCCGCTCGCGCTCGTCGCCGTCTTCCGTCTTCCCGGGTGGGCCTTCTTCGTCGTCTGCGCCGCGGCGATGACCGGCGCGGCATGGGAGTTCGCGCGCCTGGCGCGCTCTGCCGCTCCCGGCGCGCCGTGGGGCGCACTGCCGCTGCTCGTGCCGGTCGCCGCCAGCGGGCTCGCCTGGGGCCTCGCGCCGGGCGCCGCGGTGGACGGCTTCTGGGTTCTCGCCTTCGGCGCCGCGACCGTGATCGGGTTGGGCGCCGTCGTGTTGCTCGCCCGCACGCCGATCGACGAGGCCTTCGCCGGGCTCGGCGGGCTCGCCTTCGGCGTGCCCTACTTCGCCGTCCCGGCCGCCGCGCTCTATCGCATCCAGGCGCTGGATCCGTGGCTGCTCTTCCTGCTGCTCGCCATCGTCTGGCTCGGCGACGCCGCCGCCTTCTACGTCGGCACGCGGTGGGGCCGGCGCCGGCTGGCGCCCGTCGTCTCGCCCAAGAAAAGCTGGGAGGGGGCGATCGCGGGGTTCGTCGTCTCCCTCGCCTCGGTCGTCGTGTGGAGCGTCTGGCGTCTCGACCGCCTCGACGGCGCGCTCCTCGCCATCGGTGTCGGAACCACTCTCGCCAGCCAGCTCGGCGATCTCGTCGAGTCGCTCCTCAAGCGTGGCGCCGGCGTCAAGGACTCGGGCGACCTGCTGCCCGGCCACGGCGGTCTCTGGGACCGCCTCGACGCCATGCTCTTCGCCGCGCCGGCGCTGCTCGTGCTGCTCTGGCTCACCGGCCACGAGGTCGGGCCGTGAAGCAGCGCCTGGCATTGCTCGGCGCCACGGGCTCGATCGGCAAGAGCTGCTTGACCGTGGTCCGCCATCATCCCGAGCGCTTCGAGCTCGTGGCGCTCGGCGCTCTCGGCAGCCGGCCCGAGGAGCTGCTCGCCGCGGCGCGCGAGTTCCGGCCGCGCGAGCTGGCGGTCGTCGAGCCGGCGGCGGCCGCGGCGCTGCGCCCGCACCTGCCCGCCGGCACCCGGCTCTCGGTCGGCGAGGAGGCGCTCGTCGAGCTCGCCGTCCATCCGGACGTCGATCGCCTGGTCGCTGCCATCGTCGGCGCCGCCGGCCTCCGACCGGTGCACGCGGCGCTCTCCGCCGGCAAGGCCGTGGCGCTCGCCAACAAGGAGTCGCTGGTCGTCGCCGGCCGGCTGCTGACGGGCATCGCCGCGGCGAGCGGCGCCGAGATCGTGCCGATCGACAGCGAGCACGCGGCGCTGCATCAGGCGCTGCGCGCCGGCCCTCGCGACGAGGTCGAGCGCCTGGTCCTGACCGCCTCGGGCGGACCCTTTCTCCGCCGCGATCGGGCGACCTTCGCGACGATCCGCCGCGAGGAGGCGCTGCGCCATCCGACGTGGTCGATGGGGGAGAAGATCACCATCGACTCGGCGACGCTCGTCAACAAGGGGCTCGAGCTCATCGAGGCGCGCTGGCTCTTCGGCGTGCCCGCGGAGCGCATCGACGTCGTCGTCCATCCGCAGTCGATCGTCCATTCGCTGGTCGAATGGCGCGACGGTTCGTGGCTCGCGCAGCTCGCTCCCAACGACATGATCTTCCCCATCCAGTACGCGCTCGCCTTTCCCGAGCGCTGGGCCAATCGCTTTCCGCGCCTCGAGCCGGCCGAGCTCGGCCGCCTCGACTTCCTGCCGCTCGACCGCGCCGCTTTCCCGGCGGTCGATCTCGCCCGCCAGGCGCTCGCCGCCGGCGATAGCGCGCCGGCGGTCCTCAACGCCGCCAACGAGATCGCGGTACACGCCTTCCTCGCCGGCGAGATCCCGTTTCCGGCGATCGTCGACACCATCGGCGACGTGCTCGCCGGCCACCGGGCGGCGCCGGTCGACGGCCTCGACGAGGCGCTCGGCTGGGACGCCTGGGGCCGGCGCGAGGCCGCGCGGATGCTCGCCGGCGGCTGAGTCGCCGGCGCCCGCGCGCGGGCGCGATAGAATCCCGCGCCTTCATGCTCGACGTTGCCATCAACGCCCTCGCCTTCGTCTTCTCGATCGGCGTCATCATCTTCGTCCACGAGGCCGGACACTTCGCCGTCGCCAAGGCGTTCGGCATGCGCGTGCTCGCCTTCTCGCTCGGTTTCGGCAAGCGGGTGTGGGGCTTCCGCCGCGGCGAGACCGAGTACCGGCTCGCCGCGCTGCCGCTCGGCGGCTACGTCAAGCTCTCGGGCGAGGATCCTGAGGAGGAGGCGAGCGACGATCCGCGCGATTTCCTCAACCGGCCGCGCTGGCAGCGCATCGTGGTCTATCTCGCCGGGCCGGCGGCCAACATCGTCCTCTCCGTCCTGCTCATCTGGGGCCTGTTCGTCGCCGGCATCGACATCCCGGCGCTGCAGTCGATCCCGGCGGTGGTGGGGGAGGTCGAGCCCGGCTCGCCCGGCGGCGAGGCCGGCCTGGCGAGCGGCGACGAGATCGTCGCCGTCGACGGCCGCTCGGTCGACCGCTGGCAGGACGTCGCCTTCGCCGTCATGACCTCGATCGGCCGTCCGGTCGCGATCGAGGTGGCGCGCGGCGGCGAGCGCCTCCGTTTCGACGTCACGCCCGTCCAACCCGCCGGCTACGACTTCGGCGACATCGGTGTCTTTCCGAAGCTCCTGCCCAAGGTCGGCCAGGTGCTGCCGGGCTCGCCGGCGGAGGCGGCGGGCTTCCGGCGCGGCGACGAGGTGCGCTCGGTCGATGGCCGCGCGCTTTCGAGCTCCGCCGATTTCGTCGCCCACGTCAGCGAGCGCGCCGGCCGCCCCATCGTCGTCGAAGTGCTGCGCGACGGCGTCGAGCGCCGGCTCGAGGTCGTGCCGGCAGACGAGGGGGGACGTGGCCGCATCGGCGTGCTGCTCACCTACGAGCAGCGCTATCCGCCGCTCGAGGCGCTCGTCCAGAGCGTGCGCTTCAACGTCGACATCGCCTACCAGAGCCTCGCCGTGGTGGGCAAGATCCTGCAGCGGCAAGTGGCGGCGAAGAGCGCCCTCGCCGGACCGCTCGAGATCGCCACGCAGTCGGGCGCCGCGGCGCGCAGCGGCCTCAAGAACCTGCTCTACCTGATGGGCGTGATCTCGATCTCGATCGGGCTGCTCAATCTCTTCCCGATCCCGATCCTCGACGGCGGACAGATCCTCGTCCTCCTCATCGAGAGCGTCGCCCGGCGCGACCTCTCGATCGCCATCAAGACGCGCATCGCGCAGGTCGGCCTGGCCCTCATCGTGCTGCTGATGGTCACCGTCCTCTACTTCGACGCCTCGAAGCTGGTGGCGCGCTGGATGGACGGCGGCTGACGAGCCGGCGCAGGACCGCGAGGTCCCGCGCATGCCCCTGCTCGTCGTCACCGAACGGCGTTTCGAGGATCATCGGCGCCGCCGTCAGCCGCGCGTCGGCGACGAGCCGCGCGAAGCCGTCGAGGCCGATCTCGCCCTCTCCGATGTTGGCGTGGCGGTCGCGGCGCGAGCCGAGAGCGCCGACCGAATCGTTGACGTGCCAGCAGGCGACGCGATCGAGGCCGAGCGCCGCGTCGGCCTCGTCGAGGAAACGCGCCATGCCCGCCGCCGAGCCGATCGCATGGCCGCCGGCGAAGGCGTGGCAGGTGTCGAGGCAGAATCCGAGGCGTGGCTTGGCGGCAGCGCGGTCGTAGATGCCGCGCAGCTCGCCGAGCGTGCGGCCGAGCACCGTGCCCTGCCCGGCGGTGAGCTCGAGCAGCAGCCGCGGCCCGGCGGTCGGCAGGTCGGCGAGGACCGCGTCGAGCGAGCGCGCGACGGCGTCGAGGCCCGCCGCTTCGCCCGCGCCGAGGTGCGCTCCCGGATGAACGACGACGCCGTCGAGCCCGAGCGCTGCGGCACGGGCGAGTTCGTCGGCGAGCGCCCGCCGCGACTTCTCGAGCACGGCCGGGTCGGGTGCGGCGAGGTTGATGAGGTAGGCGGCGTGGGCGACGACCGGCAGAGCTCCCGCCGCCGCCCGCTCCTCGGCGAAGCGGGCGATCTCCGTTGCGGCGAGCGCCGGCGCTCGCCATTGGCTGGGGCTCTTGACGAAGATCTGCAGCGCCTCGCAGCCGAGCCCACGGCCGCGCGCGATGGCGCGCGCCACTCCGCCGGCGGTCGAGACGTGGGCTCCGAGGCGTGCCATCGGGACGAGCAGTCTAGCCGTCCCGCGGCTCGCCGAGGAGCCGCCGGCCGGGCTGCTAGACTCCCGCGCCGTGCGCCGACGACTCCTCGCCATCGCGGGACAGCTCTTCCGCGCGCTCCTGCTCCTGGTCTTCTTCGTGCTCACCGCCTACCTCTCGTTCAACCTCTGGGTGCGCCGCGGCGCCACGGCGGTGCCTGCGCTCACCGGCCTCGGCGAAGAGCAGGCGAGGAGCCTTCTCGTCGCGCATGGTCTCGCCTTCCGCCGCGCGGATTTCGAGCGCTTCAGCGACCAGGTGGCGGCGGGGGACGTGCTCGAGACCAGGCCGGCGGCGGGCAGCTACGTCAAGCGCGGCGCCGAGATCGAGGTCGTCCTCTCGCGCGGCGAGCACCGGGTGGTCGTTCCCGACCTCGGCGGCAAGTCGCGGGCGGCGGCGCGGCTGACGCTCGAGGGCGAGGGTCTCGCTGAAGGTGCGACGCTCGAGATCGGCTCGCCGCGCGGCCAGGCGGGCACGGTGGTCGGTCAGGATCCGGCGCCGGGTAGGGAAGTGCCGGCCGGCGCGCCGGTGGCCCTGCTCGTCGCGCGTGACGGCTCGTCGCCGGCCTGGGTGATGCCCGATCTCGTCTCGCGGCGCTACGAGCCGGTGCGCGCCGCGCTCGAGGCCCAGGGGTTCCGCTTCGGCAACGTCGCTATCGAGCCCTACGAGGGCGCCATCGCCGGCACCATCCTGCGTCAGACGCCGCCGCCGGGCCACCCGCTGCGCCGCGAGGACGCCATCTCCGTCGTCGTCTCCGGCGAGCGCGGAGGCACCGGGACGTGATCCGCATCGCGCCGTCGATCCTCGCTGCCGACCTCGCCGATCTCGCCGGCGCGCTCGCCGTCGCCGAGCGCGGCGGCGCCGACCTCGTGCACGTCGACGTCATGGACGGCCGTTTCGTGCCCAACCTCACCTTCGGCGCGCCGGTGGTGGCAGCGCTGCGGCGACGGACCTCGCTGCCGCTCGACGTTCACCTCATGGTGGCTGACCCCGATCGCCTGTTCGGCGACTACCTCGCCGCCGGCGCCGCGCGCGTCGCCGTGCATCTCGAGGCGGCGACGCACCTCGACCGCACGCTCGCTGCCGTCCGCGACGGCGGCGCGGCGGCCGGCGTCGCGGTCAATCCGTCGACGCCGGTCGAGGCCTTGGTCGATGTCTTGCATCGCTGCGACTTCGTGCTGCTCATGTCGGTCAATCCCGGCTTCGCCGGCCAGAGCTTCCTGCCCCACGTGCTCGACAAGGCGCGGCGCCTGCGCGCGCTCGCCGCCGCCGCCGGCGTCGAGCTCTCGATCGAGATCGACGGCGGCGTGACGCTCGCCAACGCCGCCGCGTGTCGTGCCGCCGGCTGCGACACGCTGGTCGCCGGCTCTTCGCTCTACTCCGCTCCCGATCCCGCTGCCGCCATTCGCGAATTGCGCCAGGCGGCGCTACAGGAAACGCCATGAACCGACTCCGGATCCCGTCGCTCCTCGTCTCTGTGCTCGCGCTCGCCGCCGCCGGCTGCGGCTCGAGCATCCAGGACGACCCCATCCTCCGCCTCTCCGCCGCCGAGTCGCTCGCCGAGGGCAAGCGGCTGTTCGAGGGCGAGAAGTACCGCCAGGCGCGTCCCTACCTGCAGCACGCCTTCGAGGTCGAGCCCAATTCGGCGACCGGCCGCGAGGCACTGTTGATGGTGGCCGACGCGCTCTTCGCCGAGGGCGGCAACACGGCGATGGTGCAAGCCGAGGCCAAGTATCGCGATTTTCAGAACCGCTTCCCGACCAGCGAGCGGGCGGCCTTCGTCCAGGCGCAGGTCGCGGCCTCGCTCTCGGCGCGCATGGAGCGGCCCGACCGCGACCAGGAGGTGACCCGCAAGGCGCTCGCCGCCTACGAGGACCTGTTGCGCCTCTACCCGACCAGCCCGCAGGCCGAGGCCGCGGCCGAGCCGCTGCGTGAGGTGCGCGCCAACCTCGCCGCGCACGAGCTCGTCGTCGGGCGCTTCTACTATCGCTTCGGCCTGCCGGGGGCGGCGGCGAACCGGCTCGAATACCTGCTGGCGAACTTTCCCGCTTACGCCGAGCGCGACCGCGCGCTGCTCTACCTCGGGCTCGCCTACCAGAAGATGAAGAAGCCGGAAGAGGCGAGCGCGGCATTCTCGCGGCTGCGTGCCGAGCACCCGCAGAGCCCCTGGATCGCGGAGATTCCCCAGGAGGCGTCGTGAGATCCGCCGCCGCGCTCTTCGTCGCGGCGCTCGCCGCCGGCTGCTCGGCTTCGCCGCCGTGGGTCTCGCCCGACGAGCACCAGCGGCTCGCACGCCAACTGCTCGAGCTCGAGCGGCGCGCGGCGCAGTCCGAGCTCGAGATCGAGCGTCTGAAGCATCGGCTCGGCGAGCTCGCGGGGCCGTCGTCCCCCGTCTCTCCGCCGGCGCCAGCGGCGCCCGCTCCCGCCTTCCCCGCCGGCGTGCCGCTCGCGAGCGAGCCGAGCGCAATCGTGCCGCGCCCATCCGCGGCGGAGATCGAGGAGTCCGAGCTCGGCGACGAGCTCGCGGCGCCGCCGGAGGAGGCGAGCGACTACGAGCGCGGCCTGATCGACCTGCGCGACGGCCGTCCCGGCGAGGCCGAGATCGCGCTCGCCCGCTTCGCCGCCGAGAACCCCGACTCCGACTTGGCCGACAACGCCTGGTTCTGGATCGGCGAGTCGCGGCTGGCGCGCGGTGAGACGGCGACGGCGATCGACGCCTACCGCGAATGCTTGGAGCGCTACCCGGACGGCAACAAGGTCCCCGACGCGATGCTCAAGCTCGGTCACGCCTTCGCGCTCTCGGGCGACCGCGCCGCGGCGCGCGAGACGTGGTCCGAGCTGGTGCGACGCTTCCCGGCGACCGCCGCCGCGGAGGCGGCGCAGGGGCGTCTCTCGACGCTCTGACGGATTTCCTAACCCGCTCAAAACACTTCATTTCCCGGTGGAGACTGCCCTTGACACAGTGCAGGGCCGCGGTTACCCTTGCCGCGAAGTCCGAACTGGTGCGCCCGGGTTTGCCGGCAAGACCTCAGGAGGTCGCGATATGGCGCTTCGCCTTCGATTCGCCGCTTTCGCAGTCGCGCTCGTCGTCGTCGTTCCACTGAGCGCCGCGGATCGCCCGCCGACCGAGCTGCACCTCGTCGGTGACCACTGGACGGCCTGGAACCCGCCGACCGAGCTGCCGCCCGAAGCCAAGATCCACATCGTCGTGCGCGGCGACACGCTGTGGGATCTCGCCCGCCAATACCTCGGCAATCCGTACCTCTGGCCGCAGATCTGGGAGCGCAACCAGTACGTTCTCGACGCCCACTGGATCTATCCCGGCGACCCGCTCGTCGTCGGCATCGAGGTCGCTCCCGCGGAGGCCGTCGGCGCCCTCGCCATCGAAGAGGTCGAGCCCGCAGTGGCCGCCGCCGCGCCGAGCTCGCCGGAAGACGAGGACGCCGATCGGCGCCGCCAAGCGCGGCTGACTCCGGTGCCGCTCGGCAGCGAGAGCGACATCTACTGCTCCGGCTACATCGGCGAGCTCGACGAGTCGTTCCCGACCACGGTCGTCGGCTCGGAGTACGAGACGCTGGTGCCGCGCCTGCAGGCGCTCGAGGTCTGGTCGACGACTCGCGGCGCCTATGGAAACACGAGCACGGTCAAGTACGAGCTCGACGCGGGCGACATCCTCTACGTCGATGGCGGGCGCGCCGCCGGGCTCACGCCGGGCGCGCTGCTCGTCGTCGTCGAGCCCAAGGACGAGGTGCGGCACCCGGTGACGCGCGACGTGCTCGGCCGCTACTACGCATACGAGGGGCGCGTGCGCATCCTCACCGTGCAGGAGGACCGGGCGATTGCCGAGATCGTTCAAAGCTGTCGCGGCGTGCACGTCGGCGCCCACCTGCGTCCCTTCGAACCGGAGCCCGTGCCGCTCGCCCGACGCCCGACGCCGCGGCCGTTCAACGACCCGACGACGAACGATCTGACGGCGGCGCCGGCGATCGTGCTCGCCGACTCGTCTCTCTTCACCCTCGGTGAGGATCACGTCGTCTACATCGACCGCGGCGAGAGCGACGACGTCTATCCGGGCGACCTGTTCACCATCTACCGCACCTCGCGCCTGGGCATGCCGCCGGTCGCCGTCGGCGAGCTCGCGGTGCTGTCGGTGAAGTCGCGCTCGGCGACCGCGAAAATCATCCAGTCGCGCTATCCGGTCCACCTCGGCGACCGGCTCGAGCGCCGCTGAGCGGAGCGCGGGGGTAGGCCCGCCGGCACGCGGCTCGTTTGCCGTCGCGCGCCGTTTCGCCTATAATTCATTGCTTCGAGGATTACCCTTGAAGTCGAAACCGAATCTCAACGGTCAGTTGACCGAGATTGTCGACGAGCTCGTGCACCGGGGCGTCACCCTGGAGCAGGCTCGACAGGAGTTCGAGCGCCAGTTCATCATGGCGTCTCTGCGCTCCAACGATTGGAACTACTGTCGCTCGGCGCGCAGCCTCGGCGTCCACCGCAACACGCTGCGCAACAAAGTGTCTCACCTCGGCATCACGGCCTCCGCAGGCCGCTCGCGCTCTTTCGGTGGGCGGCCGTCGCTGCGACGGCCGATGCCCAAGGCCTAAAGCCCGAGCCGACTTCGGTACCACCCCACAACTTCGATAGGAATCGACCGCTCGCCGGCTCCGGCGGGCCCATGCCCGCTCCCGGCGGCGGCGATACGACGACCTATGAAACGAATGCTCCGCACGTTCTGGACCCGTTCGTCGCTGCTCGGCGTGGTCCTCATGCCGACGCTCTTCGTGGTCGGCGCCGGCAGTTCGGGATCCGCGCTCGTATCCCCGGACGCCGCCGTCGCCGTCCCGCACTCGGGGCTCGCCGTAGCGCGCGGCAAGGCTCGGCAACGCGTTCTCGGCGTCGTCGACGTCTCCATTCCGGCGATCGACCCGCTCCTCGGCGCCCAGCCCTACCTGAGCGCCATGCCCTTCGGAGCGACGATCGCGAGCGTCGGCGCACGCTATGCCGTCGACCCGCTGCTCATCGCCTCGGTCGTCGAGGCCGAGTCGAGCTTTCGTGTCGACGCGGTTTCGCCGAAGGGTGCGTTGGGGCTCATGCAGGTGATGCCCGTCCACATCGAATCCGGCATCGAGCCGCTCGATCCGGAGGTCAACCTCGAGCTCGGCGCTGCCCTTCTCGCCGACCTCTCCGTCCGCTTCGACGGCCGGCTCGACCTCGCGCTCGCCGCCTATCACGCCGGGCCGGGTGCGGTGGATCGCTACCGTGGTGTGCCGCCCTATGCCTCGACGCAGCGCTACGTGGCGCGTGTGCTCGAGATCTATCTCGAGCACTATGCGCAGCTGACGGGTGAGAACCGCGGCTGAAAAGAGAGTGCGATCGGCGCTGCGGGCGCGCGCCTATCGCGGCTCGCGCCGCGATTCGTCGTCGGCGTCGTCGTCGCCACCGCCGCGCAGGCCCTTCTTGAAGTTGCGGATGCCTTCTCCGAGCCCGCGGCCGAGCTGAGGAATCTTGGTTGCGCCGAACAGCACGACCAGGATGAGGAGGATGATGAGCAGCTCCGAGAGTCCGATCCGTCCCATTGCGGGATCCTCCGTGGCCGGCCGCGCCGCGCGGAACGCCGCGCGCCGAACCCGGAAAACAGTCTAGCAGACGACAGCGGACGCTCCCGCACGGCGCAGTGCCTCGACGACTGCGACGCCGAGGCCCGCGGTCTCGGGCAGGTCCGGGAAGAAGCGCAGCGCGCGCTCGAGCGTCGGCGCGACGAGCGGCAGGTGCCGCAGCTTGCCGCGGCGCGCGAAGGCGAGGTACGTACCGACCGCCTTGAGCGAGCGCTGCACGACGGCGGCGCGATATTGCATTGCGTTGCCCGCCAGCTCACCGGCCGCGGCGAGCGCGCGAGCTTCGGTGTCGGCGTCTGCGAACAGGCTGTCGTTGAGCAGCGACGCCACGTCGTAGCCGATCGGACCCCGCCTCAGATCCTGGAAGTCGAGCACACCGACCTCACCGGCGCTGCCGAGCGGCACCAGGTTGCGCGCCATGAAGTCGCGATGACAGGGCACCAGGGCGGATCCCAGCCGGGTGCACAGCGCGTCGAGCGCCTCGGCGAACCGCGGCGCGTCCACACCGACCGGTGCCGGCAGCAGCTCGCGCGTCTGCTCGAGCTCGCGTCGCAGGAGGTCGGTATCGAGCGCCGGGCTGCCGAGGGCCTGCACGGTCGCGCGATCGAGCTGTGCAATGGCGTCCGCGGCGCGCAGGGCCGCGGTCAGCTGGCGCGGCGCCTGCCGCCAGTCACTCACCGCCTCGTAGAGCGTCGCCGGCCCGAGATCCTCGAGCAGGGCGAAGCGCTGCTCGGGATCGTCGAGCCGCAATGCCGGCACGCGCACGCCGGCGCCGGCGAGCAAGGTGTCGGCGACGGCGAATCGCCGCTGCGCCGCGGCGAGCTCGAGCGGGTAGCGCGCCACGATCCAGCTCTCTGTCTCGCCCTCGAGCTCGACGCGAAAATAGCTCCGCGACGAGACATCACCGACGAGCGGCCTCACCTTCCGCGCACGCAGCCCCTGCGCGACGAGCCAGCGGCCGACCGTCGAGGCAGACGAGTCTTCGGGTGTCGAAAGGGCACCTCGAGCGGCCCCGCGCCGGCGAATCACGGGCGGGACCTTACCTCACCCCACGGTTTGACACTCCGACGAGCGCTCCTGATAATCCACCTCCTCGAGGAAGCTCGCACGTGGACGTACCGACCGACTCCACCGCCCGCCGCCGCGCGCTGCTGCGCACGCTCGAGCGCGCGCTTCACGATGCGATCGCCGAGTCGGCGGACCTCCATCGCGCGCTCTACGAGATGCAGCGCGAGGGACTGCAGGTGCGGCTGTCGATCGCCTGCGAGCCCGACGCCGCGCCGCCGAGCTCCCCGCCCGCGGCGCCGCCGCGCTCGGAGCCCGCCCGCACCGCTCCGACGTTCCGCATCGACTGCGACGACCTTCGCTTCCTGCGCTCGATCGGCATCGACCCGACGCGCGCCCGTCGCTCTCGGCGCCGTTCCTGAGATCGCCATGGCGGCCGGCGCGAAGACGGACCTGCTCGGTCTGACGATGTCTGGCCTGCGCGCGGCGCTGGCGCCGGTCAGCGATCGGCCCTTCCGCGCCGAGCAGATCTTCCGCGCCATCCACCGCCGCGGCGTGACCGATTTCGACGCCATGACCGAGCTCGCCGCGCCGTTTCGACGGCAGCTCGGCGAGCGGTTCGCGATCGGTCTGCCGGAGCTCTCCGAGCGCTTCGACGCGAGCGACGGGACGACCAAGTACCTGCTGCGCCTGGCCGACGGCGCGACGATCGAGACGGTCGACATCCCGGACGGCGAGCGGCGCACGCTCTGCCTGTCGAGCCAGGCGGGCTGCGCGCTCGCCTGCGCCTTCTGCGTCACCGGCTACTGGGGCGTTGGTCGCAATCTCACCGCGGCGGAGATCGTCGGCCAGGTGCACCTCTTGCGCCGCCTCGCCGAGCTGCCCGAGGGGCTCAACCTCGTGTTCATGGGCATGGGCGAGCCGCTGCTCAATCTCGACGCCCTGCGCGACGCCGTCGAGCTGCTCGGCGAGACCATCTCGCCCCGCCGCATCACGCTGTCGACGGCCGGCGTCGTCCCCGGTCTCGCCGCGCTCGCCGCCTGGTCCCGACGGCCCAACCTGGCGGTCTCGCTCCACGCTCCCGACGACGAGCGCCGCGGCCAACTGATGCCGATCAATCGCACCTGGCCGATTGCCGAGCTGATCGCGGCGCTCCGCCGCTATTCGCTCGAGACGCGGCGCCGCATTACCATCGAGTACCTGCTGCTCGCCGGCTTCAACGACGACGTCGCCGACGCCGACGCGCTGGCGGTCCGGCTGCGCGGGCTGCGCGTCAAGGTCAACCTCATTCCCTTCAATCCCGATCCGGTGCTGCCGCAGTGGATGCGCCGCCCGAGCGACGACGCCGTCGATCGCTTCCGCTCCCGGCTCGAGCGGCGCGGCCTGACGACGACCGTGCGCCGCCAGCGCGGCCACGACGTGGCCGCGGCGTGCGGACAGCTGCGCGCCTTTGGCCGCACGCCGCACGGCCGTGAAGCGCGCCGTCGAACGACCGTCGGCGTGAGCTGAGGTGCGAAAGGCGCCGCGCCATCAGCCGGCGCTGTCACGCCAGAGCAACGTCAAGTTCCTGCCAGTGCGGCCCGGCTCGCGGCGATGGCTCCACAGCCACTCGCCCCGGCAGCGCGTGCAGTGGTCGAGAAGAGAAACGCGGGCGATCCCCGCGGCGCGCAGCTCGAGCGCCGCGGCCAGGCGCAAGTCGAGCCGCGGCTTGCCATTCGCTCCGGCAACGACCACGCCGTCGCCGCTCGCCTGCCGGACCTGCTCGGCGACGTCGTCACCGACCTCGTAGCAGCACGCACCGATGGCCGGACCGATCCAGGCCTCGCTACCGGGCCCGCCGCCGAGCCCCGCCGCCGCCTTCCACGCCAGGCCGGCCGCCAGCCCCCGCCACCCCGCGTGCACGAGCACGGCGCGAGGCCCGCGCACGATGGCGATCGGCAGGCAATCGGCCGTCGCCACGACGCCGGCGAGCGCGCTCGTCTCGATTGCGAGCGCGTCGCCGACGCCACAGTTGCCGGGCGCAGCCGGCGTGATGAGGTCGGTGTGCCTCTGGTCGAGCCAGGCGAGCGAGGTGGCGGCGGGCGCGAGCGCGCCGAGCCCGTGCTCCGGTCGGCGCGCGACGCCGCGACCGAGGAAACGTACCCGCCACGCGGCGGCCGCGCGCTCCCAGCCGACGACTTCGAGCGGCAGGTCGGGCGCAGCGCGATCGACGCGATCGAACGGCGGACGGTTCGCACGCACGGCGTCATCCTAGGCGAGGAGCGTCGCCGTCGCTGGGGTAAACTGCCCGCCCATGCTCGGAAGGCCCAGCACGGTCCCGCGCGCCCATTCGTGCGCGGGGCGCGGGCTGCGTGCGTCGTCCGTCTCTCTCCGATGATCCGCTTCTTCGACATCGCGAAGCGCTACCCGTCGGGCCAGGTGGCCCTCGAGGGCGTCAGCCTCGCCATCGAGAAGGGCGAGCTCTGCTTCCTCACCGGCGGCTCCGGCGCCGGCAAGACGACGCTGCTGCGGCTCATCTTCCGCGAGGAGACGCCGACCGCGGGGCAGATCCTGGTCAACGGCCGCAACGTCGCGGCGCTGCCGCGCGGCAAGGTGCCGTACCTGCGCCGCTCGATCGGCGTCGTCTTCCAGGACTTCCGACTCATCGACCGCAAGACGGTGTTCGAGAACGTCGCCTACCTGCCGCGCATTCTCGGCCTCGACGCCACCAAACAGCGCCGCATCGCCTACGAGGCGCTCCGCCGCGTCGGGCTCGCCCATCGCATGGCGGCTTTCCCCTGGCAGCTCTCGGGCGGCGAGCAGCAGCGCGTCGCCATCGCGCGCGCGCTGGTCAACGACCCCGAGATCCTGATTGCCGACGAGCCCACCGGCAATCTCGACCCCGACCTGTCGCGCGAGATCGTGCGTCTGTTCCTCGACATCCATCGTCGCGGCACCACGGTCATCTTCGCCACGCACGACCGCCAGCTCATCGAGCGCGTCGGCCACCGCGCGCTGGTGCTCGCTCGCGGCCGGCTGGTCGAGGATCGACGCCTGCCCGTCGGCTCGTTCGACGCCGGCTTGACGCCGGCAGTCGGCGCGGGCGACGACGCATGAACCTGCTCCAGGCGCTCGCTTACTTCTTCCGCGAAGCGCTGGTCGGTCTGCTGCGCAGCTGGCGGGTGAGCGCCCTCGCCGTGCTCACCATCACCGTCAGCCTCTTCCTCGCCGGCAGCTTCCTGCTCACCAGCGGCAACCTGGCGCGCGCCATCGCGTCGTGGAAGCAGGATGCCCGCCTCACCGTCTACCTCGCCGACGGCGTCGATGCCGCGGCTCGCGACCGCATCGCCGAGCGTCTGGCGGCGGCGCCCTGGGTCGAGGAGGTCGCTTTCGTGCCCGCCGCCGAGGGCGCAGCGCGTTTCCGCTCTGCATTCCCGTCACTCGCCGAGCTCGTCGAGGACGCCCGCTACGGCTCGCTCCCCGACTCGCTCGAGGTCCGCCAACGGGAGCTCACGTCCACCGAGCTCGCCGCGCACCGCGGCTGGATCGCGGAGATCGGCCGGCTGCCCGGCGTCGAAACGGTCGACGACGATCGCGAGTGGATCGCCGGCGTCGCGACGCTGCTGGTGGTCGTGCGCGCGCTCGGCTCGCTGCTGACCGGCGTCCTGCTCGGCGCGGCGATCTTCACCATCGCAGCCGTCGTCCGGCTGACTTCGTTTCTCTACCGCGACGAGATCGCGATCATGCGCTTGGTCGGCGCCACCGAGTTCTTCATTCGCGGGCCGTTCTACGTCGAGGGTCTGCTGCAGGGCCTGGCCGGCGGCGTCGCGGCCGTCGCGGCGCTGCGCGCCGTGCACTTCGCGCTCTCGTCTCGGGTGGCGGAGTCGCTGGTGCTGCGCCTGGTGGCGCGTGACTTCCTCGCGACCGGCGAGGTGGCGGCGCTGGTGGCGATCGGCGCCGCGGCCGGGCTCGGCGGCGCCCTCGCTTCCCTCGGCCGCGAGCAGGCGGCGAGCGAGCGCGGCTGAGCTCGCCGCGCCCGCTCACCTCCCGCCGCCCGCGGACGTCAGCCGCCGATCGTCACCACCAGCACGACGCGGCGATTCTCGCGCCGGCCTGCGGTGGTGTCGTTGCCGGCCACCGGCTCCGCGGCGCCGCGTCCCTCGACCGAGATGCGCGCGGCATCGATGCCGTGGCGCTCGACGAGATAGGCGCGCGCCGCCTCGGCGCGACGCAGGCTCAGGGCCTGGTTGTCGCCGCTCGTGCCGCTCGCGTCGGCGTAGCCGCGGACCACGAGCGTCGCGCCCGGCTCCTGCTTGAGGCGCAGAGCGACCTCGTCGAGCTTCGCCTTGGCGATGTTGGTCAGCCGCCCACTGCCGGAGTCGAAGTGGACCGTCTCGACGCTCTCGCGCGGCACCGCTGGAGCGGGCGGCACCGTCGGCGCCGCCAGAGCCGGCGCCCGGGGCGTCGACGGAGGCGGTGGCGGTGCGGCCGGCGCCGGGGCCAGCGCCGGGGCAGGGGAGGGCGCCGGGGCCGGGACGGGTGCCGGGGCAGGGGCCGACGGCGGCGCCGCGGCGGCGCGCCGGAACGGCGAGAAGCTCAGGCCGAGAAGGCCGCCGATCGGACAGTGCTCGTCGGTATCCGACAATTGTCCGAGCTCGACCCGGAGGCCGAAATCGAGCGCCCAGCGACGGTCCTCGCCGAAGCGGTAGCGGCCGCCCGTCGCGAGGTCGATCGCGTCGTCCGGTCGGGAGCCGCCGCCCTGGTAGAGCGTCGCCGCCAGCTCGCTGATCCAGTCCAGCCGCTCGGAGAGCGCCGTGACGTGCCCGACGCCGAGGCCGATCTCCTCCGGCACGTCGAACTGGTCGGCGTCGCCCGGATCGCGATAGACGGCGTTGGCCACCCAGTTGCGGTTCATCGTCCAGGCGAGCCCGCCGCCCCAGCCCGTCTCGCCGGTGACCACCCCCTCGTCGTCGTCGCCGGTGGGCAGCTCGACGAAGGCGAGGGCCGCGACGCCGCGGTCGCCGTTGCCGCCCGTGGTCAGCCTCAACTTGCCGCCCAGTCGCACGTTGCCCTTGCCGGAGGCGTCGATGCGGTCCTCGAAGACGCGGCCATTGACGACGCCGACGCGGTTCGGGTCGCTGGCGTCGAGCCGCTCCCAAGGCACGGCGAGTGCGATCTCGAAGCGGTCGCTGATGCCGTAGCCGAGGGTGAGCGCGACGCGGTGGCGGTCGTAGTCCCAGTCGTCGCTCTCTCCGGGCAGCAGCGTGCGCCCCGGCACCGAGGACACCAAACGGTCCCAGTTGTCGTAGCGCAGGCCGAATGTCCACGCTCCGCGCTCGAGGCCCACGGCATCGAGGAGGGTGAAAAGTCCGGTTTCCCCGGTGCTCGTGGGCGCCTCGCCCTGCTGGGCGTGGAGAACGGGAGTCAGCACCACCGCCATTGCGGCGGCCAAACGCAAGAAACGCATGGAGTTCGTCATCGGCGCATCTCCTCGGGTCCAGCGGTCGACCTCATCGCCTCCCCCTCCGCCGAAGGGCCGGTAGTGCGAAGTCTAGACCACGGTCCCCGCCTCGCTGCCGAAGGCCGGCGCGCATCGCCCGCCGGGCGAGGTCGCGGCACTTCACGGCTCGTCGGCCGGTCTCCGTCGCGTCGGGATCTCGGTGGCGGCGCCGCGCTCAGCGGGGCGGCGGCGGCGCACCCTGCAGCTGCTTGCGCAGCTCTTCCTGCTGCCGCTTGAGCTCTTGGAGTTTCTTGGCTTCCTCTTCGGCCGCACGATTGTGCTCGGCGATCTTCTCGTTCTCCTCGATGCGCAGAATCGAGGCCTCGTCGCCGGCGCTGCGGTATGCCGTTTTGGCCTGTACGAAATTCTTCTGCTTCTCGAAGACGAAGCCGAGTTGGCGCCAGATCCGCGCCTTGTCGGCCGACGAGCCGGCGCGATCGAGAGCGCGGCGCAGCGACGCTTCGGCATCGCCGTAGCGGCCGAGCGCGGTTTGTGCCTGGCCGGCATAGAAGGTCGGCAGCCAGTCGCCGGCGTTCTTCGCGCTCGCCTGGCCAAAGGTGGCGATCGCGGCGTCGTACTGATTCGAGCCGAGCTGCGTCTCGCCGAGCAGCAGCAGGTGCTCGTAAGAGCCGTCCTTCGCCACCAAGCCGCGCGCCGCCTCGGCGGCGCGTGAGTAGATCACGTCCTTCTGCGGGCCCTGCGTCTCGCGTCCATGCCGTACGAGCGCCTGCACGAGGACCTTCAGCTTGTTGGCGTCGCCGGCATCGAGACGCACGGCGCGCTCGAGCGCGGCGACCGCCTGCGCCGTCTCGCCGCTGTTGAGCGCCATGACGCCGTAGTTGAACTGGATGCCGGCGTCGTTCGGCGCCGCCGCGGCGGCCTTCTCGAGTGCGGCAGCGGCGCGCTCCGTCTGTCCGCTGTCGACCGCGGCCTTGGCGACCAGCTGTTGGTAGAGCGACTGCCTCTCCTTGGGGAGGCTGGCGGGATTGACCTTGGCGAGCAGCTGCGAGGCTTCGCCGGCGCGGCGGGCGCCGAGATACGCCTGGCTCAGCGCCAGATGCGTCTCGACGCTCGAAGGATCGAGATCATAGGCCTTGCGCAGGTTGATGACGGCGTCGCCGGAGCGATCGAGCAGGAGCTGTGTCCGTCCGAGCATGAGGAATCCGCCGGCCCAGTCCGGACGCTCCTTGACGATGGCGTCGAACTCCCTCGCCGCCTGCGCGTAGTTCTTCGTCTTGAACGCGGCAACTCCCTCGTCCCAGCCCGCGAAAGCCGGGGCCGCCAGGGCGAGAGCACCGGTCAGCACGACTGCCTGGATCCTTGCGCGCATCAATTCAGCCTCCCGAGCGGCGGCGGCTGTCGCCGCTACCCCCGTCAAGAGCACGATTCGTGCCGGAGCGGTCCGTCGCTGCATCAGCCCGCCTTGAGAATCGCCGCGACGCGCTCGAGAAAGGTCTTCGCCTGATGAGGCCCGGCGTGCGCGGAGACGAGCTTCTCCTCCGAGCGCACCAGGTCCAGAATGCCGTCGGTTCCCCTGCCGGCTTCCATCTCCGCGCGGCACAGGCGCAGCGCGGCGTCGAGGTCGGCGGCCCATTCGCTGCCCACGAGCAGCGACTGCGCCGTGCGGTGAATCTGATCCGCCATCGCGGCCTGCTCGCCGGCCGTCGTCTCCCGCAATCGCTCGATCGGAAGATGACGCAGGTCTTCGTGCAGCGCCAGAACGCCCGAGGTGAGGAGGCCGTAGATCACCTTGCAGACCTCGAATGCGCCGAGGCCCAGACCGGCCGCGATCTCGTCGATCGACCGCCGCTCGTCCACCTTGGTGATCACCGCCCACTCGGGCGGCGTGAACGAGACCGAGACGCGGCTCGCCTGCGGCGCGAAAACCGGGATCATGCGAGTCGATCCGATCTTCTTCGACAGGATTCTCCATTCGTCGATCTGCCGCGCCGCCTCCATCAGGAGATTGGTATTCGACTTCTCGATCGACACCAGCTCGGTCTCGGCTTCGGGAGTGAAGTTGAAGTCTCCCTGGCTCCACCTCGCGAGCTCGTAGACCGCCTGCTCGCCGACGAGCGAGCCCGCGGTCGCGTGCACGATCTGGCCGCGTCGCAGGAAGATCCTGCCCGAGTCAGTGCCGTTCTTGAGCGCGAACGCGCCCGTCTTGCCCGACACCGCGACGAGCTGGATCACGTCCGGCAACGGCAACTCGCGGAGAGAGCCCTGGAAAGCCAAGTTCTTCTTCCGTCCGGTCTACTGCAGCTTGAAGTTCACCGTCAGATTGTAATAGACGGTCACCGGTCGTCCGTTGAGCGTCGCCGGCTTGAACTTCCACTGCTTCATGGCATCGACGGCGGCCTCCTCGAGGCCCATCGGCAAGCCCTTGAGCACCTTCACGTTGGTGACGTTGCCCTGCTTGTCAATGATCGCCTGCACGATGACGACGCCCTGAATCCGTGCCTTGCGGGCGATCTCGGTGTAGGTCGGCTGCGGCGCGAAGACGCGCTCCGGCGGCTTGACGTCGCCGCCGACGAGGATCGGTCCGTCGGGCTCGGTCGGCGGCGGTCCATCGGGAATGCCGAAGATCGCGTCGTCGATCGGCAGGTCGATCTGCTGCTCGATCTCCTCGACGATGCGGATCGGCTCCGGCTCGTCCGGCGTGGGGTCGGGAATCGGCACCTTCTTGGCCCGCGGCTTGAGCAGCTCCTGCTGCTGCTGCGGCGGCGGCGGCTTGAATCGGATCTGCTGGACGACGTAGACCTTGGGCTTCTCCGGCGGCTTGATGTCCTTGTCGAAGCCCTGCGCGATCGGCACGGCGAGCAAGATCGCGTGCAGCACGACGGCGATGACGATCGCCCGGCGGAGCTTGCGATTGTCCTCGGCGTCCTCGATCGCGAAGGTCGCGAACGCGCCCCCGCCCAGATCGAGCGGCGTCGGAGCTTTCTTGTCCTGAGCTGCCATCGTCGCCCTCGCCTCAGTACCAGAACTGATCGATTTCGCGTTGTGTCGGGATCGAGATGTTGAGCTCCTTCGCCCCGTTCCACCGCTCGTCCGTAATCGGCTCGACGTCCTCGCGCACCACCAGCTTGCCCTCGAGGAGCTTGATCTGGCGCAGCAGGTCGTAAACGCGGACCATGTCACCGTAGGCGGCGTTCGGCTCGGGCCGAATGATCACCGGCTTGGTCTGGTTCTTCTCGAGCCGCGGCTTCAAGTAAGCGTGAATCCCCTCGAAGGGCGTCGGCTTGTTGTCCATCTCGATGGCGCCCCCCGGACGAATCGTGATGAGAACCGCATCCTCCTTCTCGATGAGCGGTGGGTTCCGGTCTTCCTTGGGCAAAGCGAAGTCGAGCCCGCGCGTCGCCGCGAAGGTGCTCGTCACCATGAAGAAGATGATGAGTAGGAAGGTGATGTCCGCCATCGACGAGGTGGGGATCTCCTCGCTCACCTTGCGGCGATCGAATCTCATCTCAGCCTCCCCCTCCGGCGCCTTCGACGGTCTCCTGGTCCGAGAGCAGGTAGACGACGGGGACGCGCGCCTGCTTGAGCGTGTCGAGGACGCGATCGACGTTCTTGTAGGCGACGTTGCGGTCGGCCTTGAGGATGAACTCTTTGTTGGGGTCGCCGGCGATGACGCCGGTCGCGAACGACAGCACGTCCTCCGGGCCGCTGACCGCCGTCGAAGCGGACTCGCCGTCGGAGACGCGCATCTGCCCGTTCTCGGTGATCGAGACCACCGCCGCCCTCTTCGGTACCTCGGTGCGCAGATTCGACTTCGGCAGCATGACGCGCGCCTTGTCGACCTCCAGATTGAAGGTGAGGATGAAGAAGATGATGAGCAGGAAGACGATGTCGGCCATCGACGCCGTCGGAATCACTGCCCTTGCGCGGTTGCGGGCCTGCAGCCGCATCGCCGCCTCAGACCTTGGCGGGCGCCTGGGGCTCCGCGCCGCGCTCGGGAGCGATGCCCGACCGATCCATCTCGCTGAAGGTCTCGATCAGCATGTTGGCCGCCGTCTCGATGTCGCGCACGAACTTGTTGATCTTGGCCATGAAATAGTTGTAGATGATCTGGATCGGAATGGCGATGAACAGGCCGGCGGCGGTCGTGATCAGCGCCTCGGAGATGCCGGCGGCGACCGCGGCGGGGTTCGACAGGCCGACCTTGGCCAGGGCATCGAAGGAATTGATCATGCCGGTCACCGTGCCCAAGAAGCCGAGCAGCGGCGCGACGTTCGCCACCGTGGCGAGGATCGAGAGGCCGCGCTCGAGACGGCTCATCTCGAATAGCGCCGCATTCTCGATCGTCTTGTCGATGTCCTCCTTCGGCTGGCCGAACTTGAGCAGGCCCGCCTTCATCACCGAGGCGACCGGGCCCTGGTACTGCTCGCAGATCTTGACGGCGTCACGCAGCGAGCGATTCACCATCAGCGCCTTGCGCACCTTGGCGAGGAACTCGTTGACGTTGACGCGCGCCTTGCGCAGCGCGAAGTAGCGCTCGATGGCGACGGCGAGACCGAGCACCGAAAAGGCGAGCAGGGGCCACATCACCGGGCCGCCTTGCTCCATGTATCCCCAAAACGTACCCACTGGACTCCTCCTTTTTTGAATCCGCACCGCGCGGATCGCTAACGCTATCGTCCCAGGCGTGACAGGGCCGACGCGGCCCGCGCCAAGAAATCTGCTCGTCTCGCTGCGTCAAAGAGCTGGGGCCGCTCGCTTCGAATCGGAGGCGCGCCAGAGTAACACGCGCCCCGAAGGGGGTCAAGGTAAGCCGCGGCCATCTAACGTCTTGCGAAATCTGATCTTAGGGCGCGGTCGAGGGCGCCGCGGAGGAGATCTGCCGGCCCGCGATCGCGATCGCCAGGGCGTCGCTCGCATCGACCGGAAGCGCTGCCGTGCCCAGCCCGAGCTGCAGCCGGATCATGCGTTCGACGCGCCGTTTGTCCGCCCTGCCGTCGCCGGTCACGACGTTCTTGACCATCGCCGGCGTGACTTCTGCAATCCGAATGCCGCTGCGCGCGACCGCGGCCAGGATGGCGCCGCGCGCTTCCGCCAGCACGATCAGCGAGCGGGCGTTCTTGCCGTGGAAGACGCGCTCGAGCGCGACCAGATCCGGCCGCTGCTCGCCGATGATCCGCTGCACCGCGTCCACGATGAACGCGAGCCGCTCGCCGAGCGCGGCGCGCGGTGGCGAGACGCGGCCCCAGCCCCGGGCGCGGAGGCTCGAGCCGGCGAATTCGACCAGCCCCCAACCGGTATGGGCGCTGCCTGGATCGAGGCCGAGGACGCGCAATTCGCGAGTCATCATAGCGTTCGCCGAGGCTCGCGACGGAGGCGCCGTCGCGATGGCTAAACTCCGCAGAAACAAGCGGATGTTCGGCTGCCGGCGGTTTGACTCGCAACCGCGCCGATGCTAGAAACGCCTGTCAGCATTCCCCGAGGGCGCCCGACATGTCGTGGATCGTAGTTCTCGAATCCAAGGGTCGACCGAGCGACAGCGTGCGCGAGATCCTCGCCGAGGACGGATGGCTCGTCGACGCCGTCCCGACGGTCGAGAAGGCGGCCGCCGCGATCGCCGAGCGCTCGCCGCAGTTGGTCATCGCCAACATCGAGGTCGCCGGCTCCGAGCGCCTGCTCGCCGAGCAGTCGCGCGCGCGCGGCGGTCCCGGCTCGCTCGCGCTCGTCGCCGCCGGATCCCGGAACGCGGGGGCCGAGGCCGCCGACGAGCAGCTGCGGCGCCCGTTCACGGATCACGACCTGCGGGCCACCGTGCGCAACATGGCCACCCCCGGCAGGGCGCCGAAGTCGCCCCCGCCGGCGGCCGACGGCGAGCGACTGACCTCGAAGGACCTCTTCGGCGACCTGCTCGCCGAGGTCGAAGGCGTGCCCTCGGCGCCGCCGGCGCCGCCCAAGCCGCCACCGACCGCGGCGCAGAGCGCGCTCGACCGCCAGCTCGGCAGTCTGCTCGCGCCCTCCCCTCCGGCCCGCCCGGCCGCCCCCCGCCGCGAAGAGCCGGGCGTCGACGACCTGCTCTCGCAGACGCTCTCCGGTCTCGAGATGGGCGATCGCGCGAAGAAGCCGACGGCCAAGCCGGCCCGGGCCGCGGCGCCGACGAGAGCCGCGACGCCGGCCGCGGCGCAGACCCCGGCCAAGCCGGCGCCGGCGGCCATGCCGGCCGCCGCCGCGCCGCGGCGGGCGTCGAAGGAGCTCGACCTCTCGTCGCTCGACGAGCTCGCCCGGCGGCCGGTCTCCGACAAGACGCCGAGCCGCCCAGACACCTTCGCGACGCAACGAATCGCCGTGCCGACGGCGCCGCGCGCCGCCGCGACGCCGGCCGAGTTCGGCCAGTACACGCTGCTCGAGCGCATCGCCTTGGGCGGCATGGCCGAAGTCTGGAAGGCGCGCATGAAGGGCGTCGAGGGCTTCCGGAAGACGGTGGCGATCAAGAAGATCCTGCCGCACCTCACCGACTCCACCGACTTCGTCACCATGTTCGTCGACGAGGCCAAGCTCGCGGCGCAGCTCAACCACACCAACATCATCCACATCTACGACCTGGGCAAGATCGCCGACGACTACTACATCGCGATGGAGTACGTCGACGGCAAGGATCTGCGCACGATTCTCAACGCGGCGCGCGAGCGCGACTCGCCGTTGCCGCTCTCGCTCGCGCTGCTCGTCGCCTCGCGCCTGGCCGCGGCGCTCGACCATGCGCACCGGCAGAAGGACTTCGAGGGCCGCCCGCTCGGGCTCGTCCATCGCGACGTCTCGCCGCAAAACGTCCTGATCAGCTTCGATGGCGACATCAAGCTGTGCGACTTCGGCATCGTCAAGGCGGTGTCCAAAGCCTCGAAGACGCAGATGGGCGCGCTCAAGGGCAAGCTCCAGTACATGTCGCCCGAGCAGGCTTGGGGACGACCCGTCGACGCGCGCTCCGACATCTTCTCGCTGGGCACGTTGCTGTTCGAGATGCTCACCGGCCGGCGGCTGTTCGCGGGCGAGAGCGAGATGTCGGTGCTCGACGCCGTGCGCGAGGGGCGCATCCAGGCGCCGCGCGACCTCGATCCGCGGATTCCGCTCGAAGTCAACGCGACGGTGCTCAAGGCCCTCTCGCGCGAACCGAAAGACCGCTACGGCACGGCTGGCGACCTGCAGCGCGAGATCGACGCCATCCTCGCCTCGCTCAAGCCGGCGCCGAGCCAGCGCGACCTCGCGCTCTACGTGCAGCGCCTCTTCGACGTCGGCGCCCGCCCGACAAAAGCCGCGGCCGCGGCCGAGCGGGCGACGCCGGCGCCGGCGCCTGTCACGGCGCCGGCCCAGCCGGTCGTGACGGACGTCGCACCGGTGACCACGGCGAGCGACGCTGCGCTCGAGGCGGCGCCCGGCGCCAGGAGCCCGCTGCTCTGGATCGGCGTCGCTGCCCTCGTCGTCCTCGCCGTCGTCGGCATCACGATGTTCCGCGGCGCCGGCGACGAGACCGCGAACTCGGCGCTCCCCGCCGTCGCACCGCCCACCGCCGGCGAGCCGACGAGCGCTGCCGAGAGCGATGCAGCTGGTGCCCCGGCGGAAGCGGCGGCGGCGCCGCCGCCGGAGACCGCCGCCCCGGCGCCGCCGCAGCCGACGCCGCAGACAAGCGAACCGGCGGCGACGACGGCGCCCGCACCGCCGCCGGCGCCCGCGCCGCGCGCGGAAGCGGCGACGCCGCGCGAGACGAGCGAACCGGCGGCGACGAGGCCGGCCGCCGCGGCGCCGCCGGAGCCGCAGCCGAGCGCGGCCGCGACGCCCTCGCTGCCGCCTCCCGCCGTCGCGGTCGCCCCGGCGCCCGAGACGGCGGCGTCCCGTGACGCCGAACCGGCGGCGCCCGCGCCGGAGACCGCCGCGCCGGCCCGCCCGACGACGGTAGCGCCCGCCGCCGCACCGGCGCAGCGTGCGACGGCGGTGCGCGAGGGCGATCTCGTCTCGCTCGGTGCCGGCGTCGCGCCGCCCGTTCTTGTCTCGGTCGACAAACCACAGTATCCTCCCATCGCTCGCCGGATGAGAGTGGAAGGAACGGTGAACCTCTCCGTTCTGGTGGACGAGAACGGACGGGTTCTCGACGTTCGTCTCGACAGCGGCGTGAGCCAGAACGTCGGGATCAACGAGGCCGCGCTCGACGCGGCGCGTTCCGCCAAGTTCAAGCCGGCGACCAAGGACGGCGTGCGCGTCAAGGTTTGGCACCGGCTGACGATTCCGTTCAAGCTCTAGAAGGAGATCGAATGAGCCTCAACGACCAGCAGCGCAAGTTCTACGAGAACACCCTGACCGTCACCAAGCAGGAGATCTCCGACCTCGACCGCTCGATCGAGGAAGAGCTCGCCAAGGTCAAGGAGAAGCTGGCGCAGCTCCAGAACGGCAAGAAGGCGGCGCGCCAGATGTACGACGCCGCCTGCATGCGTCTCGGCATTCCGAACGACCTCGAAGCCGAGGAAGAGGGCGCCGCCGAGATCTGACGCACCCGTCGGCGGGCTCGCGGGGCGCCGACGCTCGACAGCGTCCGGCGCCTTTCGCACTTTGAGCGGCTCGCCTCCGCCGTCCCCTCCCGCTCATGGCCTGGTTCCGCAAGGACAAGCGCCCAAAGGCGATCCGCGACGACCGCTCGCGCTCGGTCGTCCCCGAGGGCCTGTGGACCCGCTGCGACGGCTGCCGCGAGATCATCTACACCAAGGAGCTCGAGAACTCGCTCCGCATCTGTCCGAAGTGCGGATTCCACTTCCGCATCGACGTCGCGGCACGATTGCGCCTGTTGCTCGACGAGGAGAGCCCGCGCGAGCTCTTTCGCGGCGTGCGTTCCGCCGATCCGCTCGGCTTCGTCGACACTAAGAGCTACGCCGATCGGCTGCGCACGTACCAGGAGGCGCTCGACGCCGAGGACGCGCTCGTCGTCGTCGAGGGCACGATCGAGAACGTGCCCGTGGTGCTGGCGGCGATGGACTACCGCTTCATGGGCGGCTCGATGGGATCGGTCGTCGGCGAGAAGCTGGCGCGCGCCGCCGAGCACGCCGTCGAGACGAAACGGCCGCTCGTCGTCGTCTCCGCTTCGGGCGGCGCCCGCATGCAGGAGGGCGTCCTCTCGCTGATGCAGATGGCGAAGATCGCCGCCGCGCTCGGTCGTTTGCGCGAGGCGCGGCTGCCCTACCTCTCGGTGCTCACCGATCCGACCACCGGCGGCGTCACCGCCAGCTTCGCCATGCTCGGCGACCTGAACATCGCCGAGCCGGGCGCTCTCATCGGCTTCGCCGGCCCGCGCGTCATCGAGCAGACGATCCGCCAGAGCCTTCCCGAGGGTTTCCAGCGCAGCGAGTTTCTGCTCGCCCACGGCTTCCTCGATCTCGTTGTGCATCGCGCGGAGCTCAAGGCGACTCTGGCGCGCTGCCTGCGCCATCTGACCTGACGCCACGATGGCGAGCCGGCCCGCGGCCGAGATCCTGGCCGAGCTCGAGCCGCTCGGCGT
>DASWJT010000138.1:0-4801 GCA_036397015.1 Thermoanaerobaculia bacterium | reverse complement strand
CGCCAGCCAGCGCGCCGCCAGCTCGGCGACCGCGACGCGCCCCTCCTGGTTCGCGCGGCGGCACTTGACGTGCGTGCGACGGGGCGGCAACACGGTCCGGCCGCAGAGACTGCACCTCGGCATGGCGACGAATCCTCGCGCAGCGAGCGCTGCGACCGGCAGCATACGGAGAGCCGGCGGGAGGATCAATCCGAATCTCGCCGTCCAGCGTCGGCGACCGCCTCTGTCGTTTCGCCGTCGTGGCTGGGCGGCGGAGGCCGCCCGCCGTGAGCCACCGCCGCCGGCGCGCGCGTCGGACACCTCCAGTCGAGAGCCATCGTGCTAGCCTCGAGTCATTGCTCTCAGGCCAACGGCCGCCGACAAGTGGCGGAGCCCGGGGGGTGGAAATGCCGCGTCTCGACGTCTACGTCGACCTCAAGCTCGCGCTCAAGGTCCGGCTCAAGAAGGAGAGCATCCTTCTCGGCCGCGGCGCGGAGTGCGACGTGCAGATCCCGAATCCGCGCGTCTCGCGCGAGCACGTGCGCATCGACTGGCGCGAGGAGGACGAGAGCCACTGGATCGAGAATCTGAGCGCCCGCGGCGCGCGCATCAATCACCTGCCGCTCGTCGTCCCCACCCACCTGCACGTCGGCGATCGCATCTACCTCGAGAACTACGTCGTCATCTTCCAGGCCGACGACGCCGAGCCCGAGGTGCTGGCGAACGAGTCCACCGACTACGCCTGATCGCGGCGCTCGCGCCCCGATGATCGGCACCTCCGTCTCGCGCTACCGCATCCTGGCGCTGCTCGGCGGCGGCGGCATGGGCGTCGTCTACGAAGCAGAGGACTGCGAGCTCGGCCGGCGAGTGGCGCTGAAGTTCCTGCCCGAGGAGACGGCGAAGAGCGCCGAGGCGCTCGAGCGGTTCAAGCGCGAGGCGCGGGCGGCCTCGGCCCTCACGCATCCGCACATCTGCACCGTCTACGACTTCGGGACGCACGAAGGGCGCCCGTATCTGGTCATGGAGCGCCTCTCGGGCCACACGCTGAGGCACTCGATCGGCGATCACGGGATGCCGCTCGACCGGGTGCTGGCCTACGGCGAGCAGATCGCCGACGCGCTCGAAGCGGCGCACCGCGCCGGTATCGTGCACCGCGACCTCAAGCCGGCGAATCTCTTCATCACCGAGCGCGACGAGGCGAAAGTGCTCGACTTCGGCCTCGCCAAGATGGCCTCGACGGAGGCGAGCGGGGCAGCGACGGCGGACGCTCCGACGCTCGCCGACGAGC
The DNA here is from genome assembly GCA_036397015.1 of Thermoanaerobaculia bacterium. Classification (GTDB taxonomy): domain Bacteria; phylum Acidobacteriota; class Thermoanaerobaculia; order Multivoradales; family JAGPDF01; genus JACTMI01. Next base: position 3,534 of record DASWJT010000138.1, on the reverse strand, counting down.
CCCTCACCGAGGCGGGCAAGACGCTCGGCACCGTTTCCTACATGTCGCCCGAGCAGGCCCGGGGCGCCGTGATCGACGCGCGAAGCGACCTTTTCTCGCTCGGCGTCGTGCTCTACGAGATGGCCACTGGGCGGCTGCCTTTCGAGGGCGAGAGTACGGCCGAAGTCTTCGCTGCGCTCCTGCGCAGCGAGCCGACGCCGCCGAGCCAGCTGCGGTCCGGCATCCCGGCGCGCTTCGACGAGGTCGTGCTCAAGGCGCTCGAGAAGGATCGCGCGCTGCGACATCAGAGCGCCGCCGGGCTGCGCGCCGACTTGCTGCGGCTGCAGCGCGATTCGACCGACGCGCAGCCGACGAGCCAGAGGTGGGCACCAGCCGCGGAAGAAGCGCAGACCTCGCCGTCGCGGCACTCGCGAGGCGGGTACCGCGCGAGGCGGATCGTCGTCGCCGCGGCGGCGGCTGCCGTCGTCGCCGCCCTGGCGATCGCGGTCTGGCGCCAGCGGGCGGCTCCCGGGGAGCCCGCGGAGCGGCTGTCGGTGCTCATCGGCGACACCGTGAACCGCACCGGCAACGCCGCCTTCGACGACACGTTGACCGAGCTCCTCACCACCTCGCTCCACCAGTCGCGGTTCCTCTCCCTCTACCCGCGAGCGCGCGCCGCCCACACGCTGCGCCTGATGCGGCGCGACGCCGCGACCCCAATCGACGAGGTCGTGGGGCTCGAGATCTGCCAGCGCGAGGGCGTGGGGGCGCTGGTCACGGCGTCGATTTCGCCGCTGGGCAACACCTACCTGCTCCTCGTGCGGGTCACCGGCGCCGAGGGCCGGGAGCTGGCGAGCGCCCGCGAGAGCTTCGAGGACCCGGCCGACACGCCGGCCCACATCGACGCCGTGGTGCGCAGCCTGCGCGCCGCCGTCGGCGAATCGGCGGCCTCGATCCGCGCCTCTTCGCTGCCGCTTGCGGAGGTGTCGTCGGCCTCGCTCGAGGCGGTGAAGTTCTACACGCTCGGGCTGCGACACCAACGCGGCGGCGACCCGACGCAGGCGTTGCTCTACTTCGAGAAGGCTCTCGCCATCGATCCCGAGTTCGCCATGGCGCACGACGCGGTGGGAATCGTGTACACGAACCTCCAGGACATGGCACGCGCCGAGGTGCACCTGGCGAAGGCGGCCGGCCTCACCCACCGCGTCGGCGAGGTCGAGCGGCACAAGATCCTGGCCGACGTCAACCTGCTGCGCCGCGACTACGACGTCGCCTGTCGGCACCTGCAGGTCCTCACCGAGCTCCGTCCGCTCGACCCGATTCCCTTCTATTCGCTCGGAATCTGCCAGAGCTTCAAACTCGACTTCGCCGGTGCGATCGCGAGCACCGAGCGCGCGCTGCGGATGCAGGCCTACCCCCTGGGCCGCGCCAACCTCGCCCGCTTCCAGCTCGGCGACGGCCAAGCCGAAGCCGCCCTCGCGACGGCCGAAGCGCTGCTCGCCGAGCAGCCGACCAACCTGCAGGCGCGCCTCATCGCCGGGCGCGCCGAGCTGGCCCTCGGCCGGCTCGAGGCGGCGCGACGCACCTACGAGCTGCTGGCCGCGACCGGCGGCGAGATGGAAGCGGAGGGCCGGCTCGGCCTCGCCGACCTGGAGCTCGGCACCGGACGCCTCGACCGCGCACGCCGCGAGCTTGCCGCGGCTTGGGAGGCGGGCAGCCGCCGCAACGTCGCCCTCGCTCTCGGACAGACTGCCGCGGCCGCAGCAGAGCTGGCGCTCGCGACCGGCCGGCGCGACGAGCTCGAGCGCGCGATCGTGCGGTTGCGGGAGATCGAGCATCCGGTCGCCCTCTACCTCGAGGCCCGCTGCTCGGCACGGGCGGGCCGCCCGCTCGAGGCGCGCGCCACCTACGAGAAGCTAGTCGGCGCGACGTCCGATTCGGCGCCAGATCGCGCCTTGCGCGCCATGCTGCTCGCCGAGCTGGCCACGGCGGAGGGAGACACCGCCGAGGCGATGCGTCAGGCGGACGCCGCCTGGGAGCTCGAGCCCTCCGTTCTGGCGCGGGAGAGCCAGGCGCGGGCCTACGCCGCGGCCGCACGCACGGCCGACGCCGTCCGTCTCTTCGAGGACGTGCTGCGCCGTCACACGCAGCGGCTCGACTCGTACGACGCGCTCGGCTTCCACCGTACCGTCGAGGCGAGATACCGCCTCGCGGTGCTGCTCGACGAAGCCGGCGAGCACGCGCGGGCGACACCGCACCTCGAGGCCTTGCTCAAGCTCTGGGAGGGTGCCGACCCCGCGCTGCCCGCCGCCGAGGACGCCCGGCGGCGTCTGGGGAAGGGGCCCTAGGCGTCCGCCTCTCGTGCGGCACGCCGACGCCGGCGAGATAGAGCACGGATTCGGCGATGCCGTCGATGCCGAGCGCCTCCTCGATCGCGCTGTCGCGGAACGCCGCGGTCGTGAACGGCGCGAGGCCGAGCCAAGTGGCGACCAGGCAGAAGGTCTGACCCAGGTGGCCGGCGTCGAGCGTCACCACGCGGTAGGCGCGCGGCGAGCGGTACTTCCACATCGACCTCGGCCACAGCGCCGTCATCAGGAACAGCGCGGCGGCACGGCCGACGTGCCGCTGGCCGACCGCGTGCGCCTGGAAGCGGTCACGAAACTGCCCCCGCCGGAGCTCCTCGAGGGCGTGGTCGCGCACGTTGAAGTGGTAGATGCCGGGAGGCAGAGCCGCGACGTCGAACGCCACCAAGTAAACCTCTCCGGGATGCCGCGCGCCACCGGAAGGGCTGGTCTTGAGCAACAGCCGGCCGAAGGTCGGCGAGTCGAGCTCGCCCGTGGCGCCCCAGGTGTAGTGCAGCAGCGTCGCGATCGACGCCAGTGGCACGGCCTCGCCCGAGAACTCGCGGTGCGTCCGACGGGCGAGCAGGACGCGCGAGAGCTCGCCCTCGCTGGCGGCGGCAGCTGGCAGCGGGATCTGGCGCCGGTCGAGATCGCGCTTGAAGATCTCCGGCTGCGGCGATTCGGCCAGGAACTCCCGCACCAGCGCCCGCCAGCGTCGCGGCGAAGCGAACCGCGTGTCCCGCGTCGAGAAGTGGAAGCTCGCTTGCGGCAGCCAGTGTCGCCAAGCCGTCGCCAGCTCCTCGTCGCGCTCGGCCTCGGGCGTCCCTTCCTGCAACAGGAGGGTGTGACGGACCAAGCTGTCCACCGCGCGCGCGAGGCTGGCGGGCCGGAACTCCGGCAGAGTCGCGTCGAGCTCCGATGGCAGGCGCCACTCCTCGAACTGGTCGAGGAGGGCGACGGCCACCGGCTCCGCCGAGACGGTCTGCCGGGTGAGGTAGTTCTCGAAGGAGAGCCGGCCGCCCTGCCAGGTCACGACCAGGGAGCGAGCCCGGCGCAGCCGGGTCCCGTGGCGTCCGGTTCGGCGGGGCCGGCGCGGGCCACGCCCGCGTGGCGCCGCGCCGCCCATCTCAGCCGAAGAAGAACATCGCGCTCACGACTTCGTGATGCTTCTTGACCTTGAGCTCGAGGTTCCGCTGCGCCTTCTTCACATTGG
>DASWJT010000137.1:0-8332 GCA_036397015.1 Thermoanaerobaculia bacterium | reverse complement strand
GCCTCGACGCCGTCGCGCACGCGCTCGACCTGGTTCGACATGCTGTGCTCGGCCAGTGCCGAGAGCATCAGCTCGGCGTCGTTGTCACTGTCCTCGGCGAGCAGAATGCGGCGCGTCTTCATCGGCCCTCCTTGACGGCGGGCTGCCGGCACCCGCCGCGGTCGCGAAGGATCCTCGCGGTACGCCGTTCGCCCGCGTCGTGCGGCAGCACTCACCGCCGGCAGCGACGGACCCGATTGTAAGTCGAGCGCCTTTCGCTGCTCCACTGTCAGAATCTGACAGTGGCGACCGCGACCGCCGCGGCCGAGAGTCTCACGCCCGCGAGTCCCACAGTACGTCGTCGCGGCCGGCGAGGGCGTTGGCGGCGCGCGCCAGGACGAAGAGCAGGTCCGAGAGGCGGTTGAGGTACGGCAGATCGTGCTCGCCGACCGCCTCCTGGCGGGCGAGCGCCACCAACAGGCGCTCGGCGCGTCGGCAGATCGTCCGCGCCACGTGCAGCGTCGCCGCCGCGGGCGTCCCGCCCGGCAGGACGAAGTTGTCGAGCGGCTTCAACCGCTCGTTCCAGGCGTCGATCCAACCCTCGAGCAGCTCGATGTGGCGCGGCTCGATGCGCGGCACCGGATGCGTCGCCTTCTCGGCCTCGGGCACGCAGAGGTCGGAGCCCAAGTGGAAGAGGTCGTTCTGGAGGCGGGCGAGGAGCGGGTCGATCTCGGCCGGCGCTCCGGCGGCGCGCGCCGCGCCGAGCGCCGAGTTGAGCTCGTCGACGGTGCCGTAGCAGGCGATGCGCAGGTCGTCCTTGGCCACCCGCCCGCCGAAGCCGAGGCCGGTGGTTCCGTCGTCGCCGGTGCGGGTGTAGATCTTGGTCAGGCGCGGCACGGCGGCGATTGTATCGACGGCGAGCGCCGCCGCGGACGGCGGTGCGCGCGGAGGGCTAGAATGGCCGCATGTCGGAACCAGCGACCGGCCCGTCGCCGGCGATGGCGCGGCGCGACGCCCCCGTGCCCGGCGGCAGGCTGCTCTCCTACTACGACCGCCTGCGCCAGCGCATGCTGGAGACCGCCGAGCGCAAGAGCCACAAGCTCGGCAAGCCGGCGGTCGAGGCGCTGCTGCTCGTCCCCGACGTCTTCGTCCTGCTCGTCCGCCTGGCGCTCGACCGCCGCGTGCCCGGCGAGGCGCGCGCACTGATCGGCGGCGCCCTCGCCTACTTCCTGCTCCCCTTCGATCTCTTCCCCGAGGCGGTGGTCGGCGGCGTCGGCTACCTCGACGACCTGGTGCTCGCCACCGCCGTCCTCTCGCAGGCGCTGGGCGGCGAGCTCGAGCCTTACGCGCGCCGCTACTGGAACGGCGATCAGGAGCTGCGCGTCGTGCTGCACGACATCTCGAAGGCGGCCTCGACGCTGCTCGGCCGCGACCTGTTCGGCCGTCTCCAGCGGCTGCTCGCCCGCCGCGGCGTCCACCTGCGCGGGCCGGCGCCGCCGCCCGCGGGCTCGCCGCGCGGCGAGCTCTAGTCGCGTTCTCGCGCCGCCGGCCGCGGCGTGGCGTGCGGCTCCGCGGCTGCGGCGGCGAGCCTGGAACGCGGCCGCCCCTTGTGCCATGATCGCCGCCACGACGGAATCGAGCGCGGCGGGAGCGCGGGAGGGGCGCGCCCGCGGCGCAGATCGAGCAGTGGCCGCCCCCTCGGCGGCCCGCCGGGGGGGCATGAGCGGAGCGCATTTCGGAAGCGAGGCGGTCGAGCGCCGCCCATCGGATCCAGCCGGAGGCGAAGCGCTCGCGGGTGATCTCGCTGCCGCCCCACCGGCTCTCGTTCCGCCAGCGAGCCGCGGCGGCTGGCTCGCTCGCCTCGTCGCCGTCCTCGCCGTCGGCCTGCTCGCCGTCGCCGTCGTCTGGCGCCTGGAAGAGGGCGTCGGCGTCTGGAGCCTCGGCCGTCCCTTCGCCTGGGCGGCGGAGGTCGCCACGCTCACCTTCTGGCTCGGCCTCGCGCTGGCCAGCTCCCTGGTCGCCGTCGCGCTGCGACTCCTCGCCTCCGGCGCGGAGCGCGCGCTCTCTCGCCGCGCCGAGGCGATGGCGCTCGCGGCCGCGGTCTGCGGCGCGCTCGTCGCCCTCCTGCACCTCGGCCGGCCGGGAGTCGTCTCGTGGCTGCTGCCGCTTCCGAACCGGGCCGGGAGGTGGCCGCAGCTCGGCAGCCCGATCGCCGGGGCGGCCCTCGCCCTGGTCGTGTGGGGCGCGCTCTCGCTCGCTGCCCGCGCCCGCCCACGCGCTCCCGACTCCGCGCCCGCAGCGACCTCCGGACGGCGGCTCGACTTCGCGACGGCGAGCGCCGCGTTCATCGCCCTCGCGCTCGTCGCGGCGGCGAGCGCGGTCTCGCCGCCGGGCGGCGTCGCCGGCGCGCTCTTCGTCGCGGCCTTCGTCGCCGGTGCGCTCGTCGCGGGCCTCGGCGCGACGCTCGCCCTCGCCGCGCTCGCGCACGAGAGCGTCGCGCGCCCGGCGGCGTGGCTCGCGCACGCCGGGCTCGCGCTCGGCGGCCTGCTCCTCTTCGAGCTCGTGGCGGCGTGGGCGGGCGGCGACGCCGCCGCGAGCCGCCTCGCCGGTCCTCTCGCCTGGGCTTCCTGGCTCGCGCTCGCGGGCGGCGTCGCCGCGCCGCAGCTCGTCCGCCTCGAGCGCGTGCGCGCCTCGCGCGCCGGGCTCGTCGCCGTCGCGGTCGCCGCCGCGGCGGCGATCGGGCTCGACCGGCTGGCGCGGCCCGTCTCGACTCTCGCGCGCGACCTGCTTCCGTCCACCTGGAGCCCGTGGGCCCCCGGGCCCTGGGATGCGGCCCTCGTCGTCGGCAGCCTCGGCCTCTTCGCCGTCCTTTTCGCCCTCGCCGACCGCACCCGGATGCTCTCCGCGGTGCGGCATTGATAGGTTCGAGCCCCATGTCCGTCGCCGCGCGCCATCAAACGCATCGTCGCCGCGCCGCTCGCCCGGCCGGCGCTCCCCGCTCGACCGCAACGCTGCTCTTCGCACCGCGAAGAGCAACTCGTCCACACTCTCTCGCGCCGGAGGAATCGTGATGTCCAGGCCCCGTCTCGCAGTCGCAGGCTCGACCCTCGCACTCGCTCTCGCCGCCGGCCCGGCCTTCGCCGCCGGGTCGATCACCGGCACCGTGACCTACGCCGGCAAGGTACCCAATTTGAAACCGCTGGCGATGGACGCCGACCCGGCTTGTGCCGCCAAGCATTCGTCGCCGGTGGCGAACGAGATGCTGTCGCTCGGAACGGGCAACACCCTGGCCAATGTCATGGTGCGGGTGAAGAGCGCGGTGCCCGGCAGCCACGCGGCGCCTTCGCAGCCGGCAGTGATCGACCAGGACGGCTGCCAATACCACCCGCACGTGCTCGGCCTCATGGTCGGCCAGACGCTCAAGCTCAAGAACTCCGACGGCCTGCTCCACAACGTGCACGCGCTGCCCAAGGTCAACACGCCGTTCAACATGGCGATGCCGGCCAACCGCACCGAGGCCGACACCAAGTTCGGCAAGGAGGAGGGGATGTTCCTCGTCAAGTGCGACGTCCACCCGTGGATGGCGGCTTACGTCGGGGTGTTCTCGAACCCGTTCTTCGCCGTCTCCGGCAAAGACGGCAAGTTCACCATCTCGGGGCTGTCGCCGGGCACCTACGAGGTCGAGGCGTGGCACGAGAAGCTGGGCACGAAGAGCGCGAGCGTCACCGTCGCGGCCGACAAGCCGGCCACCATCGACTTCTCCTTCGCCCCGCCGGGAAGCTGATCCGGCGCCGCCGATCGACCTGTCCAATCCGAGCTCGCCGCGAGGAACCATGGAAACGACTGCCACCGCAGCGACCCCCGCCCACCCCACGGGCGAGCCCGCCCACGGCCACGAGCACCCCGAGCTCGGCTTCTGGCGCAAGTACGTCTTCTCGACCGACCACAAAGTGATCGGCATCTGGTACGCCGTCACCGGGCTGACTTTCCTCTTCTTCGGCTTCTGCCTGGTGATGATGATGCGCTGGCAGCTCGCCTTCCCCGGCCGGCCGCTGCCGCTCATCGGCGCGCTCTTCGGCGAGGCGCGCATGCCGGGAGGCTCGATGCTGCCCGAGTTCTACAACGAGCTCGGCGCCATGCACGGCACGATCATGGTCTTCATGGGCGTCGTGCCGCTCGCCGTCGGCGGCTTCGGCAATTTCGTGCTGCCGCTGCAGATCGGCGCGCCCGACATGGCGTTCCCGCGCATCAATCTGGCGAGCTACTGGTCGTATTTCATCGGCGGCGTCGTCATGTTCGGCAGCTTCTTCGTCCCCGGCGGCGCCGCGCAGTCGGGCTGGACCTCCTACGCGCCGCTCTCGGTCATCGCCGGCCAGGGCCAGACGCTGTGGCTCGTCGGCATGATCTTCCTCATCACTTCGTCGCTTCTGGGCTCGATCAACTTCATCGTCACCACCATTCAGCTGCGCGCGCCGGGGCTCTCCTGGTTCCGCCTCCCCTTCTTCGTCTGGGCGCAGTTCGTCACTTCGTTCCTGCTGCTCCTCGCCTTCCCGCCGCTCGAGGCGGCGGGGATCCTGCAGCTCATGGACCGCGTCGCCGGCACCAGCTTCTTCATGCCCTCGGGCCTGGTGGTGAGCGGCCAGATCGTCGAGTGGACCGGCGGCGGCAACCCGCTGCTCTGGCAGCACCTGTTCTGGTTCCTCGCCCACCCCGAGGTCTACGTGCTGGTCCTGCCGGCGCTGGGCATCGTCGCCGAGGTCATCGCCAACAACACGCGCAAGCCTCTCTTCGGCTACCGCATCATGGTCTACTCGCTCGTCTTCCTCGGCTTCATGTCGTTCGTCGTCTGGGCGCACCACATGTTCTTCACCGGCATGGGCACGACGATGGCGGCCTTCTTCCAGGCGACGACGATGATCATCTCGATCCCGTCGGTGGCGATTCTCACCTCGTTGATCATTTCGCTGTGGGGCGGCTCGATCCGCTTCAACACGCCGATGCTCTTCGCCCTCGCTTTCCTGCCGATGTTCGGCATCGGCGGCTTGACCGGGCTGCCGCTCGGGCTCGCCGCCGCCGACATCCCGCTGCACGACACCTACTACGTCATCGGCCACTTCCACTACGTGGTGGCGCCGGGGACGCTCTTCGCGCTCTTCGCCGGCATCTACTACTGGTTCCCGAAGGCGACCGGACGGCGGATGAGCGAGAGACTCGGCAAGATCCACTTCTGGCCCTCGCTCGTCTTCATCAACGGGATCTTCTTCCCGATGTTCATCCAGGGCCTGGCCGGCGTCTCGCGCCGCCTCTACGACGGCGGCGCCGCCTACGACTTCGCCCAACCGGTGTTGCACTGGAACGTCTTCATGTCGTTCTCGGCGTGGGGCCTGGCGCTCGCCCAGATCCCGTTCGTCTTCAACTTCTTCCGCTCGATCCGGCACGGCGAGAAGGTGGGCGACAACCCCTGGCAGGCGACGACGCTCGAGTGGGCCGCTCCGTCGCCGCCGCCGCACGGCAACTTCACCTCGCCACCGACGGCGCACCGCGATCCCTACGACTACAGCCTGCCCGGCGCGGCGAGCGACCACACGCCGCAATGGGCGAGCTGAGGGGGACCGCCATGGAGATCCCGTACACCGTCGCCGAGCGGCCCGACACCGGCTTGAACAACGGCAAGATCGGCATCTGGCTCTTCCTCGCCTCGGAGGTGATGCTCTTCGGGGCGCTCTTCGCCAGCTACCTGATGATGCGCGTCGGCGCCGCCGAGTGGCCGCGCGGCGACTCCATCCTCAACGTGCCGCTGGCGACGCTCAATACCGTCGTCCTCATCTCTTCGAGCGTCACCATGGTGATGGCGTGGGCGTCGCTCAAGCGCAAGGACTTCGCCAAGTTCCGGCTGTTCATGGGCGGCACGGTGCTGCTCGGGTTCGGCTTCCTCGTCATCAAGTACATCGAGTACTCGGCGAAGTTCCACCACGATCTCTATCCCTCGACGAGCACCTTCCTGGCGATCTACTTCACGCTGACGGGCCTGCACGGCCTGCACGTCGTCGGCGGCATGGCGGTCAACGCCTACTTCTGGGGGCCGGGCGCCAAGCTCTGGCGCACCGACCCCGAGCACTTCACCAACCGGGTCGAGCACTCGGGCCTCTTCTGGCACTTCGTCGACCTGGTGTGGATCTTCCTCTTCCCGGTTCTCTACCTGCTCTAGCGCAAGGACACCCGGAGCCGCGACCCATGGCCGACCACTCCTCGCCCGCCGAGATCGACCGCCAGGTCAAGATCTACATCCTCGTCTTCGTCTCGCTGATGGCGCTCACCATCGTCACCGTCGCCGTTTCGCGCTTCCACCTGCCGACCGCACAGGCGGTGGCGGTGGCGCTCACCGTCGCCGTGGTCAAGGGCGGGCTGGTGGCGGGCTACTTCATGCACCTCGTCTCCGAGCGCCGCCTGATCTACTGGGTGCTCGGGCTCACCGCCGCCTTCTTCTTCGCCGTGCTGCTGCTCCCGCTCTGGGGGCAATGGGACCCGATCCGGATCCTGACGCCGTGAATCTCCGCCAGTTCCACGCCGTCTTCATCGCCTGCTCGAGCGCGCTGGCGCTCGTCTTCGGCGTCTGGGTACTGCGCAGCTCGGACCTCGCGGGCGGGGCGCGCCTCGCCGCCGGCCTCGGCGCCTTCTTGGTCGCCGCCGGCCTGATCGTCTACGAGGCCTGGTTCCTGCGTTCCACGCGGGGGTCGCGGTGAGGCGCGCTACGCACTGGCGGGCGCTCGCCGCCGCGACCGTCACGGGCTGGCTCCTGCTCGCGGCGGCGCCGGCGGCGGCTTGCTCTGTCTGCTTCGGCAGCCGCGACAACGGCTCGCCGCTCGTCACCGGCGCGCGGCTCGGCGTTCTCCTGCTCCTCGGCGTCACCGTCGCCGTTCTCGGCGGCCTGACCCGCTTCTTCTTCCATCTGCGCGCACGCGCCCGGCGGGCCGAGAGCGAAGGCATCGCCGCGGAGTGGGCCGACCTGCAACGGAGCGCTTCCTCATGATGACGAGCTGGATGCCCCCGATCGCCTCCGAGCACGGCGCCCAGATCGACGCCACGTTGGACTGGGTGCACTGGCTGATGGCGATCCTCTTCGTCGGCTGGATGGGCTTCTTCCTCTTCTGCCTATGGCGCTTCCGGCGCTCGCGCAGCCCGGTGGCGAGTCACGCCGGTGCCCACAGCCACGCCTCGAGCTGGCTCGAGGGCGCCGTGGCGGTCGCCGAGGGCGTGCTGCTCATCGGGCTCTCGATTCCGCTGTGGGCCGACCGCGTCGCCGAATTCCCGGACGAGAAGGCGTCGACCGTCGTGCGCGTCGTCGCCGAGCAGTTCGCCTGGAACGTCCACTATCCGGGGCCGGACGGGCTCTTCGGCAAGACCTCGATCGACAAGATCGACCTGCAATCGAACCCGCTCGGCCTCGACCGCGCGGATCCCGCGGGCAAGGACGACGTGACGACGGTCAACCAGCTGCGCCTGCCCGTCGGCAAGCCGGCGATCGTGCATCTCTCGGCCAAGGACGTCATCCACAGCTTCGGCGTACCGGAGATGCGGATCAAGCAGGACGCGGTCCCCGGCCTCGAGATCCCGGTTTGGTGGACGCCGACAGTGACCACCGCCCAGATGCGCGAGCGGCTCGGCGATCCCGACTTCGTCTACGAGATCGCCTGCGCCCAGCTCTGCGGCATCGGCCACGCCCGCATGCGCGGCTTCGTCACCATCGACGAGCCCGCCGAGTTCGACCGCTGGATGGCCGAGCAGGTGGCTGCCGCCCAGGAGACCGGCGGCGACGAGTTCTGGGAATAGGCCGGAGCGCGCGAGCGCGAGCGATCAGGCCTTGCTCGAATCGTCGGGCGCCTCGCCGCTCGGCGTCGCGTAGGCTCCGAACACTTTCGGCGTCGGCATGCGGGCGCGGATCCCTTCGAGCACCTCGGCGGTGACCACCGTTACGTCGTTCTTCTCGCACCAGCTCTCGACGGCGCGGGTGACCATGCCGCGGACGAAGGCGGGGATGCGCTGCATGCGCTCCTCGGCCGCGGGCTCCCAGGCGAGCGTCCGGCTCGCGCTCTCGCCGTAGGCGACCGCCGCGGGGCGCAGCCGCTCGACGGCGTCCCGGAGCGTGCCGGGCACGTGGCTGCAGAGCGGGTCCTCGGCCATGACGTCGCCCGTCATCCCGTAGGCGCGCGCGCGGCAGCCGCCGCACATCGACGAGAGCTCGCACTCGCCGCAGCGGCCGCCGAGGTGGTCCCGGCGGCGGATCTTCTGGAAGAGCTCCGACGAGTCCCACAGCTCGCGCAGGCCGTGCTGGCGCAGGTTGCCGGCGAAGAGC
>DASWJT010000136.1:0-38388 GCA_036397015.1 Thermoanaerobaculia bacterium | reverse complement strand
GATCGCCGCGGTCGGCGCCGCCTTCCCGCCGCACTACTACGATCAGGAGACGCTGCTCGCCGCCCTCGGCGAGCACTGGCGCGCGCGCTTCTTCAACCGCGACCGGCTCGAGCAGCTGCACCGCAACGTCCTCGTCGGCGGCCGGCACCTGGCGCTGCCGATCGAGGAGTACGCCCGGCTCGACGGCTTCGGCGACTCGAACGCGGCGTGGATCCGCGTCGCCACCGACCTCGGCGAGGCGGCGGTCGCCGACGCGCTCGCGCGCGCCGGCCTCGCCGCCCGGGACGTCGGCGCGATCTTCGTCGTCTCGGTCACCGGCATCGCGACGCCGTCGATCGACGCGCGCCTCATCAACCGCATGGGGCTCCCCACGCGCGTCAAGCGGGTGCCGATCTTCGGCCTGGGCTGCGTCGCCGGCGCCGCCGGCGTCGCCCGCGCCGCCGACTACGTCAAGGCCTACCCGGACGAGATCGCGGTGCTGCTCTCGGTCGAGCTCTGCTCGCTGACGATCCAGCGCGACGACCTGTCGATCCCCAACCTGATCGCCTCCGGCCTCTTCGGCGACGGCGCCGCGGCGGTGGTGGTCGCCGGCGACCGCCGCGCCGCGACGCTCGCCGCCGACGGCCCCGAGATCGTCGCCTCGCGCTCGATCTTCTACCCCGACTCGGAGGGGGTGATGGGCTGGGACATCCGCTCGTCGGGCTTCCAGATCGTGCTCTCGGCCGAGGTGCCGCAGGTCGTCGAACGCTACCTGCGCGCGGACGTCGACGTCTTTCTCGCCGATCACGGACTCGCTCGCGCCGACGTCGCCTCCTGGGTCTGCCACCCTGGCGGGCCGAAGGTGCTCGCAGCGATGGAGCAGGCGCTCGAGGTGCCGCGCGCGGCGTTGGCGCTCACCTGGAAGAGCCTCGCCGAGGTCGGCAACCTGTCGTCGACCTCGGTGCTGCTCGTTCTCCGGGAGACGATGGCGGCGGCGCGCCCGCCGGCCGGGAGCTGGGGGATGCTCCTCGCCCTCGGGCCCGGCTTCTGCTCGGAGCTCGTGTTGCTGCGCTGGTGAGCCGGCGCCCGGCGACGGCGGTGCTAGGTTGAGCAGCGTGCCCGCGAGAGTGACCCCCTTCCTCGCCCTCGTCGGTGCCGTGGCGGTCGAACGTCTCGTCGAGCTCGGCCTGTCGGCGCGGAACGCGCGCCGCGCGGCGGCGCGCGGCGGCATCGCCGGCGAGTCGACCGGCTTCTTCGCCGCCATGGTCGGCACGCACGCCGCATTCCTCGTCGCCGCGCCGCTCGAGGTGTTGCTCGCCGAACGGCCGTTCCTGCCCGCGCTCGGCTGGCCGATGCTCGCGCTCGTCGCCGCCGCCATGGCGCTGCGCTACTGGGCGATCGCGGCGCTCGGCGAGCGCTGGAACACCCGCGTCGTCGTCGTCCCCGGCGATCCGGTGGTGACCTCGGGGCCCTACCGCTTCGTGCGCCACCCGAACTACGTCGCCGTCGCCCTCGAAATGCTCGCCCTGCCGCTCGTCCACACCGCCTGGTTGACCGCGCTCGTCTTCTCGGCCGCGAACGCCGCCCTGCTCGCGCGGCGGATCGCGCACGAGGAGGCAGCGCTCTCCCGCCACTGCGACTACGCGGCGCGCCTCGGCGGCCGCCGTCGCTTCCTGCCGGGGACACGATGACGCGCGCCGAGATCCTCGCCGGCGTCGCCCAGGTGGCGCGCGAGCACGTCGGCTTCGACGGCGCGCTCGGCGAAGAGCAGCGCCTGCTCGAGGATCTCGGCCTCGACTCGCTGCGCCTCGTCGTGCTCGCCGCCGAGGTCGAGAACCGCTTCCGCGTCGCCCTGACGCCCGAGGACGACGCCGCGGTGCGCACCGTCGGCGATCTCGTGACCTTGGTGGAGGCGAAGCTCGCGCGATGAGCGGCGCGACGCTGCAGGGATGGCTGGCGCGCGCCGCCGAGGCGCCCGAGTGCGGTCTGCGCTTCGTCGCCGGCGGCGAGCGCGAGCGCTTCCTCGCCTGGCGCGAGATCGAAGCGCGCGCCGCCCGTGTCGCCGGCGGCCTCGCGGCGCTCGGCGTCGCGCCCGGCGAACGCGTGGCGCTCGTCTTCCCGACGGCGCCGGAGTTCTTCGACGCCTTCTTCGGCGCGCTCGCGGCCGGCGCCGTGCCGGTGCCGCTCTATCCGCCGGTGCGGCTCGGCCGGCTCGCCGAGTACGAGCAGCGCACGGCGGGACTGCTCGCCGCGGCGGGAGCGGTGGTGGCGCTCGTCGACGCGCGGCTGCGCGCCCTCGTCGGCGAGGCGGTCGCCGCGGCGCGGCCGCGGCTCGGCGCGCGCACGCTCGGCGAGCTGCCGGCCGCCGCCGCGCTGCGCCGGCCGGGCGCGTCCGACGAGCTCGCCCTCGTCCAGTTCTCCTCGGGCACCACGGTCGAGCCCAAGCCAGTGGCGCTCACCCAGCGCGCGATCGTGGCGCAGGTCGAGACGCTCAACGCCCTCTGGCCCGACTCTCCGGAGCTCCGTCACAGCGGCGTCTCCTGGCTGCCGCTCTACCACGACATGGGGCTCGTCGGCTGCGTCTTCACGGCGCTCGAGCGGCCGGCGGTGCTGACGCTCGTGCCGCCCGAGCGCTTCGTGGCGCGGCCGGGCCTGTGGCTGCGCGCGCTCGCGCGCCATCGCGCCACGATCTCGGTGGCGCCCAACTTCGCCTACGCGCTCGCCACCGAGCGCATCCGCGACGAAGAGCTCGCCGGCTGCGACCTCTCGGCGTGGCGGATCGCTCTCTGCGGCGCCGAAACGGTCTCCGCCGCCACCCTGCACGATTTCGCCGCGCGCTTCGCGCGCTGGGGGTTCCGCGCCGAGGCGCTGACGCCGGTCTACGGGCTCTCCGAGGCGGCGCTCGCCGTCACCTTCAGCGCGCTGGCGCAGCCGTTCGCGAGCCGGCGATTCGACCGCGCGGCGCTGGCGCGCGACGGACGCGCTGTCGTCGCCGCCGACGGCGCCGAGCTCGTCGCGCTCGGCCGCCCGCTCGCCGGCTTCGCGATCGAGCTGCGCGATGCGGCCGGCGGCGCGCTGCCGCCGGATCGCGTCGGGCGCCTGTTCGTACGTGGGCCGTCGCTGTTTCGCGAATACCTCGGCCGCCCCGCGGCGACCGCCGCCGTCCTCGCCGGCGGCTGGCTCGACACCGGAGATCTCGGCTTCGTCCACGCCGGCGAGCTCTATCTCACCGGCCGCGCCAAGGACGTGCTGATCGTGCGCGGCGCCAACCATTCGCCCGAGGAGGTCGAGCGCGCCGTCGACGCCGTCGCGCTCGTCCGCCGCGGCTGCGCGGTGGCGGTCTGCGAGCGCGTCGAGGGCGCGGCGACGGAGCGGCTCGTGCTCTTCGTCGAGCACCGGCGCGGCGTCGGGCGGCGCGCGCGCGGCGCGCTCGCCGCGCATTGCCGCGCGGCGGTGCTCGCCGCCACTGGGCTCGCCCTCGACCAGGTGCACGTCCTCGCCCCCGGCACTCTGCCGCGCACCTCGTCGGGCAAGCTCCGCCGCGGCGAGACGCTCGCGCTCCACCGCGCCGGCGAGCTCGCGCCGCCGCGCCGCTTCGGCCCGCTCCAGCTCGCCGCCGCTCTCGTGCGCGGCCGCCGGGCGCTCGCCGCCGCCGGCGCCGAGGAATGAGCGCCCGCCACGCTTGCGACGTCGCCGTCGTCGGCGGTGGACCGGCCGGGCTGGCCGCCGCCCTCGCCGCGCGGCGTTCGGGGCTCGACGTCGTCGTCCTCGAGCCGCGGCCGAGCCCGATCGACAAGGCCTGTGGCGAGGGGCTGATGCCGTCCGCCCTCGCCGCGCTCGCCGCGCTCGGCGTCGACTTGGGCGGCGCCGGGCGGGCCTTCCGCGGCGTCGCCTACGTCTCCGGCGCGACCGTCGCCGCCGCCGACTTCCCCGGCGGCGCCAGCGGCCGCGGCCTGCGGCGGACCGAGCTCCACGCCGCTCTCGTCGCCGCCGCCGCGCGCGCCGGCGTCGAGATCCGTGCCGAGCGCGCCGAGGCGCTGACCGCTCGCGGCGTGGCGGCCGCCGGCGGCGAGCTCGCGGCGCGCTGGGTGGTGGGCGCCGACGGCCTGCGCTCGCGGGTGCGGCACTGGGCCGGCCTCGCGCGCGGCACCGGCGGCGCGCCGCCGCGCTTCGGCCTGCGACGGCACCTCGCGCTCGCCCCCTGGAGCGAGCGCGTCGAGATTGTCTTCGGCGACAGCGCCGAGGCGTACGTCACGCCGCTCGCCGCCGACGAAATCGGCGTTGCGCTGCTCTGGCGGGGCGTCGCCCGCGGCTTCGACGATCTCCTCGCGACGCGCTTCCCCGCCGGCCTCCGCCGCCGGCTCGCCGGCGCCCGCGTCACCGCGCGCGACCTCGGCACCGGGCCGTTTCGCCAGGCGACGCGCGGCGTGGCGCGCGGCCGCGTGGCGCTCGTCGGCGACGCCGCGGGCTCCCTCGACGCCCTGACCGGAGAGGGGCTGGCGTGCGCCTTCGAGGAGGCGCTCGCGCTCGGCCCGGCGCTCGCGCTCGGCGACCTCGTCGGCTACGCGCGCGCCTCGGCGCGGCTCCGCCGCGTGCCGGAGACGGTCACCCGCCTCGCCCTGCTCCTCGCCCGCCATCCCGCCCTGCGGCGGCGGGCGGTGGCGGCGCTCGCCGCCGATCCGGCGCTCTTCTCGCGCCTGATCGGCCTGCTCGGCGCGCGCGGCCGCCTGCGCGAGCTCGGCGGCGGCGCGGTGGCGCGCTTCGGCGCCCGGCTCGTCGTGCCCGCCCTCGGGGCCGCCGGATGAGGGCGCTCGTCGCGCTCGCCGTCGATCACCCGCGCCGCGTTCTCGCCCTCGCCGCGCTCGTCGCGCTCGCCGCCGCGCTCGGTCTGCCGCGGCTCGCGAGCGACAACTCGCCCGCCGTCTACCAGCCGCGCGGCACGCCGGAGGCGGCGCGCCACGCCGCCTTCGGCGAGCGCTTCGGCGCCGCCGAGGGCGTGCGCCTCCTCGTCGAGGGGCCGCGGCTGTGGAGCGCCGCCGGTCTCGCCGAGCTCGCGCGGCTGGAAGCCGCGGCCGCCGCGCTCGACAGCGTCGAGCGTGCCTCCTCGATCGTGAGCCGACACGCCGCCGAGCTGCCGGTCTTCCCGCCGGAGGATCCCGCCGCGTGGCGCGACGAGCTCGTCGGCGACCGGTTCGACCGCGGCATGGGGTGGATCTCCGCCGACGGCGCTGCGGCGAGCGTCCTCGTCGAGACCCCGGCGCTCGCCGCGCGCGACTACGCCGCGCTCGAGCGCCGGCTCGCCGAGGTCGCCCGCGGCGCCGGAGCCGGCCTCGTCGCGACCGTCGTCGGCCCGCGCTCGCTCGAGCGCGCCCTCGATCGCTCGGCGCGCGCCATCGCCACGCGCTTCCTGCCGGCGCTCGTGCTCTTCGCCGTCGTCCTGCTCGCCGCCACCTTCCGCGACGCGGGGGGCGTCGTCGCGCCGCTCGCTTTCGTCGCCTTCTGCGAGACCGCGGTGCTCGGCGCGCTCGGCTGGGCGGCGGTGCCGTTCCATCTCGTCCTCTCGATCCTGCCGCCGGTGCTCTTCGTCATCGCCCTCGCCTCGGCGGTGCACCTGACGATCCGCTGCCGCGCCCGCGAGGCCGCCGGCGAGACGGCGCGTGCGGCGACGCTCGCCACCTACGACGAGAAAGCTCGGGCCCTCCTCTTCGCCGCCGCCGCCATCGCCGGCGGCTTCGCCTCGCTCGCCGCCAGCGGTGTGGCGCCGGTCGCCGAGCTCGGGCGCTGGGCGGCGTTCGGGCTCGGCGTCCAGGTGGCCGCCGAGTTCACGTTGCTGCCGGCGCTGCTCGCCTCGACCGCCGGCCGCCGGGAGCGGCTGCCCGAGCGCGCGCTCGAGCTGCGCCTCGAGCGGCTCGGCCGCGCCGTCGCGGCCGGCGCCACGGCGCGCCGCGGCGCGGTCGCGGCAGGGGCGATCGCCCTCGCCGCGCTCGCCCTCGCCGGGCTGCCGCGGCTCGGCGGCGAGAGCGACATCGCGCACGCTTTCGCTCCGGCGCATCCGGTGCGCCGCGCCATCGAGCGCGTCGAGGCGCGCGGCATCGGCATCGCCAGCGTCGAGCTCGACCTCCTCGCCGCGCCGGCCGCCGGCCGCTTCGACTCACCCGCCGCGCTCGCCCGGCTCGCCGAGCTCGTCGACCGCCTCTGCGCGGAGCCGGGCGTGCTCTCGGCGGCGAGCGCCGCCGAGCTTGCGCTGTCGGTGGGCGCCGCCTCGCCCTGGGCGGCGCTCGCGAGCGAAGACGAGCTGCGCGAGCAGGCGCTCGCGCTGCTCGCCGAGGAGCCCGCGGGCCGCGCCGCGCTCGCCCGCTTCCTCGCCGCCGACGGCGGCGCGGCGCGCGTCCTCGTCTTCGTCGGCTGGGGCGGCTTCGACGTGATCGATCCGCTCGCCGCGCGCGCCGAGGCGCTCGCGCGCGAGCTCTTCCCCGGCGCCGACGTCGCCGCCACGGGGTCGCTCCGCCTGCTCCTCGCCTTCCACCGCGCGCTGCTCTCGACGCTGGCGAGCTCGCTCGCGCTCGCCGCGCCGCTGCTCTTCGCGCTCTTCTGGCTCGCCCTCTCCCGGCCGTGGCCGGCGGCGAAGGCGCTGGTGCCGAACCTGTGGCCGGTGGTCGCGCTGCTGGGCGGCATGGGCTGGCTCGGCGTGCGGCTCGATCTCGCGACCGTGATGGTCGCCTCGATCGCGCTCGGCCTGGCGGTGGAGAACACGATGCACACGCTGGCGACGCACGCCAGAGACGTCGCCGAGCACGGCTCCCCGGCGGCCGCCGTCGTCGCCCGGCTCGAGCGCTCGGCGCCGGCCTACGTCCTCACCTTCACGATCCTCGCCGCCGGCTTCGGCGTCTGCGGCCTGTCGGATTTCGCGCCCATCGCGCGCTTCGGCGTCCTCTCCGCCATCGCCCTCGGCCTCGCCCTCGCCTGCGACCTGGTGCTCGTGCCCGCTCTCTTCGGCGGCGCCGGGCGCGCGCCTCGCGGCGGCGAGCCGCTCGACTAGTCTGCCGCGGCGTGCGCGACGGGGCCGCTCAGCCGGCAGCGCGCCCGCGCAGGAGGAGCCGGACGACCGTCTCGCGCTCCAGGCGCAGGAAGCGGTACATGCGCCGGCGCTTGCCGTCGCGCAGATCCGGATTCCAGAACTCCCAGACGATTCGACCCTCGCTGGTGACCTCGAGGGCGCGCCCGGTCTCCGACTCGCAGATCAGAGTGTTGCCGTTGGGCAGCCGCTGCGCCGAGCCCCGCCAGGCGCTGAAGAACTCGCCGGCGGGATCCGCCGGGTAGCTCCACACGATCCGCTCCCGCGCCGGATCGAGCTCGAGGACGCGCGAGAAGCGCCGCTTCACGCCGTTGTCGAAGACCAGGATGTTGCCGTTCGGCAGCATCCGCGGCATGTGCGGGAACTCGAGCTCACCGCCCCCCCAGCTCCAGGTCACCGCCATCGTGTCCTGGTCGAGGATCAGGATCGTGTCGACGTTGCGCAGGCAGAGGAGCAGGTTTCCGGCGCGAAACCGGCGATCGGCGGCGCCCAGGGGTGTCTCGGGAAGCGCCTGGACGCTGTTCAGGTGGTAGTAGTCGAATCTCCGCTCCGGGTCGGCTGCGGCCGCGGCCTCGTCCAGACGCGACGCAGGATGGTGTCGCCGCAGCTCGTCGAGCGCGTCGAAGCTCGACCACCGCTTGCGGATCTCGCCGTCCGGCGAGACCCAGAGCAGGCCGTCGAAGGTGACCCTCCGCCCGCGGTACTCCCGCGCCCCGGCGCCGAACGGCACGATCGCGGTGCCGTCGTCCATCACGTGCGCATCGTGATGCACCGACTGCTTCAGCAGCCATCGGACGTCCGAGTTCCAGCTCACCCGCGTGAGCCACTGGTAGACGCAGACGGCGAGCAGGTTTCCGCCGGCGAGCAGCTCGACGTGCTCGCAGTGCTTCGATCCCGCGGGCAGCTTCCACTCGTGGAGCCGTCGGCCGTCCATGTCGACGAGGTACGCGGCGTCGACATCGTTGGTGTAGAGATTGAGGCCGTCCCACGCGAGCTCCGGCAGGTGGCGGGTGACCCCGCGCACCGAGGGGTCCGCCCGCTCGTTCCAGGTCAGGTAGGGAAGCGCTTCGAGCGCCGCCAGCGCGTCGTTCTCGTCGCGGCTCTTCGCCTCGACGCCCTCGCGGCGGTCGGGAGCGGCTCGCGTCGCGCCCCCTCCTACCGCCTCCGGAGTCCCCGGCCCGCACGCGGAAAGAAGGCAGAGCCCGAGCGCGCAGAGAAAAGGCCTCCACGTGCACAGCGCGGTCGCGAAGCCGCAGCTCGCGCTTCCTCGCGGCGCTTCGCTCGCCCTCGTGGAGTCCGTCAGGTTGCCTCTCCTCACCGCCCGCGCGCGCGGCGCGGAAATCGAGGCGCAAACCTACTGCACTTGATGGCGAGAGGTGGTGGAGGCGGTGGGAATCGCCACTCGCGTGAGCGAGTCCGACTTCCCCCGGAAAACGGCGAAGTGAAACGAAGCATGGTGGAGGCGGTGGGAATCGAACCCACGTCCGGAGAGCACGCTCCGCGGCGTCTACGTGCGTAGCCTTCGTTTCAGGTCATCGCCCTCGCGGAATGGCAGAAGGCCGCCGCCGCGAGCGCCAGTCCCGTTTCGACGATCCAGACACGGTACGGGACCAACCGTGTCCTTCGATCCGTCTTGGCGTCGCCCCATCCCCCGTCACGGATCAGACCGAGGAAGGGACGTCGCGGTCAATTAAGCCGCGAGTGCGAAGTTGTCGTTGGCAGCTGTCGCTGACCGTTTTGACGAGTGGTGAACCCGGCACGCGACCGGCGGTCCGTTGGAACCCCGTCGAACCCGGTACGCCCCCATTCAATGAGCCTCGGCCGGGAACCACCCGGCAGACTGGTCAACGTATCACGTCCGGCGCGGATTCCCCGCCGCCGCCCGCGGCGAGGCGCTCTGCGAGCGCGGCGAGAAACTCCTCCGGCCCGCGCGAGCGCAGCCGCGAGACGACCAGCCACCAGGCGACGAGCCCGGTCACCGCGGCGAACGGCACGAGCGGGAAGAGCGCCGGCCAGAACGGCCAGGCGACGGTGACGACGAGCGGGATGGCGGCGAAGGAGAGCACCGCCACCGCGGCGTGCTCGACCTCGAGCCGGCTCGACTCGGGAGTGAAGACGACGCGCGTGCGAGCCTCGCCGAGGCGGGCGAGCTCGACAGCGCCCGAGACGACGCCGCGCCGCAGCCCGAAGACCACCGGCAGCTCGAGGCGGCCGCCGTCGCCGCCGGGAGACCACGCCGCGTCCCAGGCCGCCGCGGTCTCGGCCACCGCCGCAGCCACCTCCGCCGCCGGCCGTGCGAGCTCGATCTCGCGCGGCGTCACGCCGGCACGTCCTCGGCGCCGCGTGCCTCGGCGCTCTCGGCGGCGGCGAGCAGGCGCGCGAAGCGGCGCGTCTCCGCGCCCACCGCACCGTCGCCCAGCGGCTCGCCGTCGAGCGCGACGAGACCGCGCACGCCGGTCGTCGTGCCGCAGAGGAACGCCTCGTGCCAGCCGGCGCGCCCGGCGAGCCGCGGCGTGCGCTCGGCGACCGCGATGCCGAAGCGCGCCGCCTCGGCGAGGAGCACGGCGCGGGTGACGCCGGCGAGGATCTCGGGGCCGAGCGGGTGGGTGTGCCAGCCCGCGCCGTCGCGCACGAACAGGTTCGTGTTGCCGCCCTCGCGCAGCGCGCCGTCGACGTCGACGTAGACGACCTCGACGGCGCCGGAGTCGGCGGCCGCGAGCTTGCCGAGCACGTTCGCCGCGAGCGCCGTCGTCTTGACGTCGGCGTGGCGCCAGCGGTCGTCGGCGCGGCTGATCGCGACGAGGCCGGGCTCGTTCTCCGGCCGTTCGGCGTAGGCGACCTCGCTCGTCATCGCGATCACCGTCGGCTCGAGGCCGGCCGGCGGCAGGTGGCTCCGGCGCGGCGCCACGCCGCGCGTCACCTGCAGGTAGACGACGCCGTCGCCGAGGTTGTTGGCGGCCACCAGCGCCGCGAGCTCCGGCGCGAGCTCGCCGGGCGACGCGATGCGCAGCGCCGCGAGGCTCGCCGCGAGCCGGTCGAGATGGCGGTCGAGGAAGAGCAGGCGGCCGCCGAGCACCTTGATCGCCTCGTAGACCGCGTCGCCGAAGAGGAACCCGCGGTCCAGCGGCGAGATGCGCGCCTCGCCGAACGGCACGATCTGCCCGTTCTGCAGGCAGTAGCGTCCGGGCTCGCCGCTCACGCCGCGGCGCGCTCGTCGAGGCGCGCGAAGAACTCCTCGACGGCGGCGAGGAAGGTCGGCACGTCGGGGAGCGACTGGATGCGCTGGCGGAGCTCGCGTCCGTGCGGCACCCCGTGGGTGTACCAGCCGGTGAACTTGCGCAGCTTGTGGAGCGCGAAGGCCGACGGCTCCCGCTCGGCCACCCGCCGGAAGTGCTCGAGGATGAGCTCGCGGCGGTCGCCGAGCGCGGCGGCGACCGGCGGCCGGCCGGCGAGGAGGTCGGCCGCCTGGCGGAAGATCCACGGATTCTTCGTCGCCGCGCGGCCGATGAGGACACCGTCGCAGCCCGTCTCGGCGAGCATCGCGAGCGCGTCCTCGGGCTCCTTGACGTCGCCGTTGCCGAAGACCGGGATCGCGAGCGCCGCTTTCAATCGCGAGATCTCGCCCCACTCGGCGCGGGCGTCGCCCGCGAACATCTGCTTCGCCGTGCGCGCGTGCAGCGCCACGCCGTCGGCGCCCTCGCCCGCGCAGATGTGCCCGAGCTCGAGGAAGTTGCGGCTCTCGCGGTCCCGCCCGAGCCGGAACTTGACGGTGAGCGGGATCGAGAGCGCGTGCCGACAGGCGGCGACGATCTGGCGCGCGAGCCCCGGGTCGCTCATCAGCGCGCAGCCGGAGCAGCCCTTCAAGACCTTGTTCGCCGGGCAGCCCATGTTGATGTCGCAAACGTCGGCGCCCATCGCCTCGACCCGGCGCGCGGCTTCCTGCATGGTGGGAGCATCTGCCCCGTAGATCTGGATCGAGATCGGCCGCTCCTCGTCGACGAAGTGCATGAGATCGAGCGTCCGGCCGACGCCGCGGACGAGCGCCCGGGACTGGATGAACTCCATCGTCACCAGGCC
Organism: Thermoanaerobaculia bacterium; assembly: GCA_036397015.1. Taxonomy (GTDB): domain Bacteria; phylum Acidobacteriota; class Thermoanaerobaculia; order Multivoradales; family JAGPDF01; genus JACTMI01. The sequence goes on along the minus strand of DASWJT010000136.1, from coordinate 27,257 downwards.
GACGCCGCCGATCCGCCGCACGAGCAGGCGGAAGTCGCGGTCGGTCACCCCCGCCATCGGGGCGAGGACGAACGGCGAGGCGAGCTGAAGCGGGCCGAGGCGCGGCATCGAGCCGCCGATTCTAGCGCCCGCGCGCGACGCGGCCGACGGCGAGGGTGAGCCCGGCGGCGACCGCCGCCCACCAGGCGCCGCCGATGGCGAGGCTCGCCGCGAGGAAGAGCCGGCCCTGGAGGCCGGCGTAGGCGAGCGAGAGCGGGAAGTCCATCCAGAAGAGCAGGCCACTGCGCACGCCGCCGCCCCAGCGCAGCCAGATCCAGGCGGCGACGAGGGCGTGCAAGCCGAAGGCCCAGAGCGCGGCCTCGCGCGCCGGCGAGCGGCCAGAAACGAGCGGCATGGGGCGAGTCTAGCCCGTGGGCGGGCTCCGATAGGATCGGGCGCCCGCCTCTCGCACCGATGAGCTCTCCCTCCGCCCTCGACGTCGACTGTCTCGCCGCCGGCCTGGTGCCGGGGCTGGCGGCGGAGCTCCTCGCCGGCCGCCACCACGATCTGCTGGCGCCGCTGCGCTTCCTCGCCCCCGGCGAGGCGCCGCACGGCGAGCCGCCGCGCCGCGACCGCCGCGAGCTCGTTGCGGCGCTCGGGACGGCCAACGCCGCTTACGGCCATCCGCGCGCCGCCGAGCTCGCCGCGCGGCTCGCCGATCCCGCGACGCGCGTCGTCGCCACCGGACAGCAGACGGGCCTGCTCGGCGGCCCGCTCTTGGGCTACGTCAAGGCGGCCGCCGCCGTGCGCTGGGCCGAGGCGCTCGAGGCGCGCGGCGAGCCGGCGGTGGCGATCTTCTGGATGGCGACCGAGGATCACGACTTCGCGGAGGTGGCGAGCGCCACCTTCCTCGGTCCCGACGGCCCCGTCGTGCTCGGGCTCGGCGACGACCCGCAGCCGCTCGCGCCGGTCGGCATGCGCACGCTCGGCGGGCGCGCCGAGGCCGTCCTCGCCGAGCTCGCCGAGCTCTACCCGCGCCCGTGGGCGGCCGCTTGGCGGGCGCGGCTCGGCGTCTGGTGGCGCCCCGAGGCGCGCTTCGGCGAGGCCTTCGCCCGCCAGCTGGTCGGCACTCTCGGTGCGCGCGCGCCGCTCGTCGTCGACGCCATGCTGCCCGAGCTCAAGCGCGCCGAGGCTCCCTATCTCGCCCGCCTGGTCGAGCGCCGGCGCGAGCTCGGCGAGGCGCTCGCCGCGCGCGAGCGCGCCCTCCGCGCCCGCGGCTTCCATCTCCAGATCGCGCCGCAGCCGGGCGCGAGCCCGCTCTTTCTCTTGCGCCACGGTGAGCGCCGGCGCATCGAGTGGCGCCCGCGCGAGCGCTTCGCCCTGCGCGGCGACGACGAGCCGCGGCCGGTCGACGAGCTCCTCGCGACGCTCGCCGGCAATCCGGCTGTCGTTTCGCCCGGCGCGCTGGCGCGGCCGGCGCTCCAGGACGCCGTTTTCGGCACTTTCCTCCAGGTGATGGGACCGGCCGAGCTCGCCTACCTCGGCCAGGCGGCGGCCGCCTACGAGACGCTCGAGCTCGCCGCGCCGTGGACTTCGCTCCGGCCCTCCGCTCTCGTCCTCGGCCGCCACGACCGCGAGCGGCTCGCGGCGCTCGGCATCGAGCTCGCCGCGCTCCTCGCCGACCCCGACGAGGTCGAGCGCCGGCTCGGCGAGCGTGTCGGCGGCGATTTCGTCGCGCCGGCGCGCGAGGCGATCGCGGCGCGCGTCGCGGCGCTCGCCGCGCCGGCGCTGGCGCTCGATGGCGGGCTCGCGCGGCCGCACACCAAGACCGCGCGCACCGTCGATCGTGCCCTCGCGCGCTTCGCCGCCAAGGCGGCGCGGGCGGCGGCGCGGCGCGACGAGGTGACCCGCGAGCGCTTCACCCGCCTGCTCGCCGCGACGCGGCCGGGCGGCGCGCCGCAGGAGCGCGTGCTCGCCGCCGCGCACTTCTCCCTGCGCTACGGCGACGGCTTCGGCGCCGCGCTCCTCGACGGCCTGGCGCTCGATCCCCGCCGGCTCTCGGTGGTCGATCCCGAGCCGGCGGCGGTGCTCGGATGACGGTCGCGGTCGACGTGCTCGCGGTCGGACCGCACCCGGACGACGTCGAGCTCGGCGCCGGCGGCACCGTCGCCAAGCTCGCCCGCGCCGGCCGTCGCGTCGCCATCCTGCACCTGACTTGCGGCGAGGCCGGCACGCGGGGCAGCGTCGCCGAGCGGCGCCGCGAGGCCGAGCGTGCGGCCGAGCGGCTCGGCGCCGCGAGCGTCGAGTTCTTGGCGCTCGGCGACGGCGGCCTGCGCATCGGGCGCGAGGAGGAAGAGCTCGTGATCGCGGCGCTCCGCCGCCTGCGCCCGGAGCTCGTGCTCGGCCCGGCGCCCGAGGACCGTCATCCCGACCACGGCCGCGCCCACCGCCTGCTGCGCGCGGCCTGCTTCTACGCGGGCCTCGCCAAGCGCGGCGCGGCGCCGCCGCACCGGCCGGCGGCGCTCTTCTCGTACCTCCAGCACGACGCGGTCTTCGCGCCGTCGTTCGTCGTCGACGTGACGGCCGACTGGGCGACGAAGCAGGCGGCGCTCGACGCCTACGAGAGCCAGATCCACCGCCTCGGCGCCGAGCCCAGCGCCGGTCCGTCGACGGTGACCGCGTCGCGCCGCTTCCGCCTCGCGGTCGAGGGCCGGGCGCGCCACTTCGGGCAGCTCGTCGGCGCCGAGCTCGGCGAGCCGTTCTGGAGCCCGACGCCGCTCGCCGTCCCCGATCCATGGCAACTTCTGCCCGCCGGCCTGCGTTAGAGAGAAGATGCGCGTCGGCATCAGCTGCTACCCGACCTTCGGCGGCTCCGGCATCGTCGCCACCGAGCTCGCCATGGCGCTCGCCGCCGGCGGCGACGAGGTGCACGTCATCAGCTACGCCGTGCCCTCGCGGTTGCATCTGGCGCGGCCGAACCTCTACTTCCACCAGGTGCTGGTGCCGAATTACCCGCTCTTCGAGTTCCCGCCCTACGAGCTGGCCCTGGCGGCGAAGATGGCGGAGGTGGCGCGCTACGCGCGGCTCGACCTGATGCACGTGCACTACGCGGTGCCGAACGCCGCCTCGGCGATCCTGGCGCGCCAGATCCTCTCGCCGCAGCCGCTGCCGGTGGTGACGACGCTGCACGGCACGGACGTGACGCTGGTCGGCAACGACCCGAGCTACCTCGAGACGACGCGCTGGGCGGTGCTCAACTCCGACGCGGTGACCGCCGTCTCCGACTGGCTGCGCCGCGCCACCGAGGAGCAGCTCTGCCTCGAGGACCACCCGATCGAGGTGATCCCCAACTTCGTCGACCCCGAGCGCTACGAGCGCGTCAAGGACACGCCCGGCGCCCGCCGCTGGGCCCGCTCGGGCGAGCGCATCCTGATCCACGTCTCGAACTTCCGGCCGGTCAAGCGCGTCATGGACGTGGTCGAGATCTTCCTGCGCGTCAAGCGCGAGATGCCGACGCGCCTGCTCCTCGTCGGCGACGGGCCCGACCGCGCCAGAGTCGAGAGCCGCTGCCGCGCCGAGGGCTGCTGCGACGCGGTCACTTTCTTGGGCCAGTTGCAGTCGGTCGAAGAGGTGATGGTCGGCGCCGATCTCTTCCTGCTTCCCAGCGAGAACGAGTCGTTCGGCTTGGCCGGGCTCGAGGCGCTCGCCTGCGCCGTGCCGGTGGTCGGCTCGCGCGTCGCCGGTATCCCCGAGGTGATCGAGGACGGCGTGACGGGGCTGCTCTTTCCGGTCGGCGACGTCGATGCCATGACCGCCGGCGCCCTCGCCCTGCTCGCCGACCCCGAGCGCCACGCGGCGATGGGCATGGCGGCGCGGCGGCGCGCCGTCGAGCGCTTCGCCGAGGCGACGATCGTCGCCCGCTACCGCGCGCTCTACGAGCGCACGCTCGGCGCGAGCGGGGACTCCTGAGCGACTACGCGGTCGCCACCGGCAGCGCCGAGGCGACCGTGCGCGAGCGCGGCTCGCGTTTCTTCGCCTTCGTCGCGCCCGCCATCGACGCCGACGCCGCCAAGCGTTTCGTCGCCGAGATCGCGCGGCGCTTCCCCGACGCCACCCACGTCTGCTTCGCCTGGCGCCTCGGCTGGCCGCCCGCCGAGCGCGCCGCCGACTCGGGCGAGCCGGCCGGCACGGCGGGTGCGCCGATCCTCCAGGCGCTGCGCGCCGCCGAGCTGACGGACACGGTCGCCGCCGTGGCGCGCTACTTCGGCGGCACCAAGCTCGGCAAGGGCGGTCTCGCCCGCGCCTACGGCGGCGTCGTGCGCGCGGCGCTCGCCGCGCTGCCGACGCGGCGCGAGCGGCCGCGCGCGCGGCTCGTCGTCGAGTGCGACTACGAGCGGCTCGGCGCCGTCCGGCGCCTGCTCCGCGCGGGCGAGGTCGACCTCGTCGGCGAGCGCTACGCCGAGCGCGCCGAGCTCACCCTGGCGGTCGCCCTCGACGCTCGCCGGGCGCTCACCGAAACGCTCGCCGAGCTCGGCCTCGCCGCCCGCGCCGCCCCGCGTTGAGGCCGCGCTCCCTTGGAGGCCCCGCCGCCGCGGTGTACACTCGCCGCCAGTCTCGCCGTCGCAGAGAACAGGCACGTCGCAGCTGACGTCATCGATCGTGAGAGGAGAACCGGACGATGAGCGAACCGACCGTCCCTCCGCCGCCGGCCGCCCCCGCGGGAGGCTCGAACGACAAGACGCTGATGCTGGTGCTCGCCTATCTCGGACTGCTGGCGCTCATCCCGCTCCTCACCGAGAAGGACGACGCCAACGTGCAGTGGCACGCCAAGCACGGTCTCGTGCAGTTCTTCTTCTTCGTCATCCTCTGGGTGGTGATCGGCATCATCACCTCGACCGGCATCGGCTGCGTCTTCGCCTTCCTCTATCCGATCGTCGGGCTGGCGTGGCTGATCGTCTGCGTGCTCTCGATCGTCAAGGCGACGAAGGGCGAGCGCTTCCTCATCCCGGGCGTCTCGGACTTCGCCAACAAGTTCTGATTCGGCGCGCCGCGCGAGCCCCGCGATGAGCGAGCCGGGTCCGCCTCCGCCGCCCGCCGCCGGCGAGCCGCCGGGGCTGCCCTGGGAGCGTCGCGCCGAGCACGGTGCGGTCGCGGGCTTCGTCGACACGCTGCGCCGACTCGTGCTCGAGCCGGCCGCCGCCTTCCGCGACGCCAAGCGCCGCGGCGAGCTCGTCTCGCCGCTCGCCTACGCCGTGCTCCTCGCCTGGCTAGGCGTCCTCGCCGAGCGCACGTGGAGCCTGCTCATCGGCTCGAGTCTCGTCGACCTCATGCCGCCCGAGATGCGCGACGCCGCGGCGCTCGGCTTCGCACTGTCGGGAATCGGCATCGCCATCGCGCTCGTCGTCGTGCCCGTGGTCGTGCTGCTCGGGCTCTTCGTCTACGGCGCCATCCTGCACCTCTTCTTGATGCTCTACGGCGCGACGCGGAATTCCGCGGCCGGCTTCGAGGGCACGCTGCGCGCTCTCGCCTGGTCGTCGACCGCGCAGCTCGGTCAGCTCGTGCCGTTCGCCGGCGGGCTCGTCGCCACCGTGTGGAGCGTCGTCCTGCAGACGATGGCGCTGGCGACGTTCCACCGCACGACTCAGGGGCGCGCGCTGGCGGCGGTGCTGACGCCGCTCCTGCTCTGCTGTGTCTGCTTCGCCGTCTTCTTCGCCAGCATCGTGGCGCTCGTCGTCGGCGGCCTGGCGTCGGCGGCGGGCGGCCCTTGAGCGCGCGGCGGTTCGCTCGACCGCTCGCGCTCGGCTGGGCGGCGATCGCCCTCGGCGGCGCGGCGCTCCTGCCCGTGCTCGCCGACGTTGCCGGCCGCTTGCCGCGCTGCCCTCTGCGCGCCGCCACCGGCTGGCCTTGTCCCACCTGCGGCAGCGGCCGCGCCCTCGCCGCGCTCGCCAGCGGCGAGCTCGGCGCCGCGCTCGCCGCCAACCCGCTCGTCGTCGCCGCCGGCTTCGCCTTCGTCGGCCTCGGTGCCGCCGCCGGCCTCGCCGAGCTCGGCGGGCGGCCGCTCGCCGAGCCGCGCGAGCTGCCGCGCTGGGCACGTCTCGCGCTGCCCGCGGCGCTCGTCGCCAATTGGCTTTATCTGGTGGGAGCCGGCCGCTGAGCCGACGCGCGCGCGCGGCCCGCGCACTGGTCGTCGCCGGCGCCGTGCTCGCGCTCTACGACTGGACGCGGCCGCCGGCGGCGCAGTGGAGCGCGCGCGCCGAGCTCGCCGCGCTCGCCGCCTATCGCCGCCACCTCTCGCCGCGCCTCGCCGCCGCCGGCGTCGGCTGCCGCTTCTCTCCGAGCTGCAGCCGCTACGCCGAGCAGGCGATCCGCCGCCGCGGCGCGCCCGCCGGCACGGCGCTCGCGCTCTGGCGCGTCGCGCGCTGCGGGCCGTGGACTCGCGCCGGCACCGTCGATCCGCCGCCGTGAGCGGGAGCTCGGCTGGGTTAGGATCGCGGCGGTTCCGGGAGGAGATCTGATCTCGACGCGGCAGACCGGCCCACGCCGCCGTCTCTGGGCGACCCTCGGCGTCGTGGTCGTCGCGGCGCTTCTGCTCGTGCTGCTGCGCGTCGGCCTCGATATCGCCGACCGCCGTATCGGCGTCAGCTACGACCCCACCGAGCTCGAGATCCGCATCCTCAGTGTCGTGCCCGACGGGCCCGCGGCGCGGGCCGGAGTCGCGGCGGGCGACGTGCTGCTCGCGATCGACGGCCAGCCGCTGCGCGAGAGCGCCGATTTCGATCGCATCGCCTACACCTTCGCGCGTGGGCGGCCGGTGGAGCTCGAGATCGCGCGCGATGACCGCCGGCTGCGCCTCGAGGTGGTGCCAGGAACGGATTACGACTGGGGGGAGTTCGCGCTCGGCGCGATCGCCTGCCTGCTCTACCTGGGCCTGGGGCTGATCGCCTCGTCCCAACGCGCCGACGACCTGCGCTCGACGCTGCTCGCCGGCTTCTGCTTCGCAGTCGCCTTCGAGCTCACGCTGCCGTGGAGCCTGCTCGGTCCCGAGACCGCGGGCGGGCTGGCCGCGAACATCGCGTTTCGGCTCGTCACCGGCCTGCAGTTCGGGCTCGAGCTGCACCTCGCCACCGTGCTGCCGACGACGCCCGCATGGCTCGCGCGCCATCGCTGGGTTGTCCCCGCCTACTACGCGACCGGCATCTCCATCGCCGCTGTCGCCGCCGCCTCGCTGGCCGCCGCGGCCCTCGGCGTCCAGTCGGTGGCGCCGCTCGCCGAGGCCTCCGACGAGCTCGTCTTCTCGTGGCTGCTGCCGGCGTGGGCGATCGCGGTGGCGGCGATCATCGGCCGCCGGGCCTTCTCCCATCCCGACCCCCGCGGTCGCCAGCAGGCTGGCCTGGTCCTGATCGGCGTCCTGCCGTGGGTCGTCGTCGTGCTCGTCGACACACTGCGGCCGCTCGTCGACGCCGCCGCCGTGCCCCTGCCCGACTCGGTCTGGAACTACGCCCTCCTCGCCTATCCGCTGGCGGTGCTCGCCGCCATCTTCCTCTACCAGCTCTTCGACCTCGAGCTGGTGGTGCGCAAGAGCCTCCTCTACGGCGGCCTGACTTCGCTCCTCGTGCTCGGCTTCTACGCCCTGGTCGGCGGCATCGGGGCGCTCTTCGCGCGCCAGTTCGGCGAGGAGGGCGTGCCTTTCTGGGTGCTGTCGAGCGCCGGCCTGACCATGGGGCTGCTCTTCAACCCCCTGCGCTCGCGGCTGCAGCGCGAGATCGACCGCCGGCTCTTCCCGGAGCGGCTGGCGCTGCGCTCGCGCCTCGTCGCTTTGGCCGGCGAGCTGCCGGCGCAGGGCAAGCTCCCGCGCATGGGCGAGCACCTGGCGCACGAGCTGGAGCGCATCTTCGCCGTTCGCTCCGTCACCGTTTGGCTCGCCTCGCCACCGCACGGCCAGCTGCTGCAGATCGCCGCGAGCGGCGTCGGCGAGCCCGACTTCGAGCAGACCGCGCTCGTCGGCGGCGACGACCCCGCGGTTCGCCAGCTGGCGGCGAGCCCGCGGCCGCTCCCCGCGGCCACGCTCGCGCAGGCGAGCCCGCCCATCGGCCAGCGCCTGCGCGCCGTCCAGGCCGAGCTCGTCGTACCGCTCAAGAAGCAGGAGATCCTCGTCGGCCTGCTGACGGTGGGCAGCAAGCGCGACGGGCAGCGCTGGGCGGCCGAGGAGCTCGACCTGCTGATGCTCGCCGGCCACCACGCGGCGACGGTGTTCGACAACGCGCGGCTGTTCGATTCGGCCACCTTCGAGGGGCTGACCGGCCTCTACCGCCGCGAGGCGCTGCTCGAGATCCTCGACCGCGAGTGGAGCCGTTCGCAGCGCTACGCGCGGCCGCTCGCCGTCGCACTGGTCGATCTCGACCACTTCAAAGAGGTCAATGACCGCTTCGGTCATCTGACCGGCGATCTGGTGTTGCAGCGCGTCGCCGCCGAGATGCGCAACCTCCTGCGCGAGACCGACTTCATCGGCCGCTACGGCGGCGAGGAGTTCCTCTACGTGCTGCCGGAGACGACCCTCGACGGCGCGCAGCTGTTCGCCGAGAAAGTGCGCCACAAAGTCGAGAGCCTCGAGATCGCGACCGAAGCGGGCAAGAGCGTGCGCGTCACCGCGTCGATCGGCGTCGCCGCCCGCGAGGGCGGGCGCGACGACGGCCGGGCCCGGGGCCGCGCTCTCGTCGCCGCCGCCGACGAAGCGCTCTACGGCGCCAAGCGCGAGGGCCGCAACCGGGTCGAGGTCGCCCCCGAGCGCGCCTGAGGCGCCGTCACCAGGCGAAGATCAGACCGACCGAGGCTTCGCCCTGCGACAGGTAGTCGCGATAGTCCTGGCAGCTGCCGCCGCCGGCGCTGGTCTCGCAGCCGATCTCGAAGTTGTCGAGCTCGGTCCAGAACCCGCGCGCCTCGAGGCGCATGCCGAACCACGGCGTGAAGAAGAGCTTGACGCCGCCGCCCAGCGACACCGAGAAGCGATCGTCGGCGCCGGCGCCCGGGAGATCGGGATCGATGTGCGTGACGCCCCCCGAAATCACGAAGTAGGGCGTCACTTCCGGCCGGCCGAATTGCGCCAGCAGCCCGAAGTGGGCGTAGGTGATGTCGGTCTCGATGGTCTTGATGTCGGGGCCGAAGATGCCGGCGTCGAAGAACAGGTCGCTCTCCTGGTGATTGAGCAGGAGCTCGAGCTGCAGCGTGCTCGTGATCGGGATGTCGAAGGTGACGCCGAGGGCCGGTCCCTGATCGAGCTCGAGATCGGCGCCGAGCGGCGAGCCCGACTCGGCGTCGAAGTGGCCGCCGAAGTGGTAGGAGATGTGTGGCGTGAGCTCCCACCGGTAGTCGCCGTCGGCAAGCGCCGCGGACGGCAGGGCGAGCAGGCAGAGGGCGAAGGCGAGTCTCTTCATCGACGAATCTCCTCTTCGATGCGGGCTTCCGGCAGCCCCGATATCCCGGACTTGGGCTCCGAGCATAACCCGGACGCGGCCCGCGGCGGGAGGGCGGATAGGATCGCCCCTTAAAGGCAGACTCACGGACAGGAGAAAGGAATGGTCCCGATGGCGCTTCTCTTCGCAGCGGCCCTGATGAGCGGCGACGGTTCGACGGGAGCGGCGCCCGCCGCCGGCGGCGGCTCGCCGCGCGTCGCGCTCGAGACGTCGAAGGGCCGGATCGTCCTCGAGCTCGACGCCGTCGAGGCGCCGGCGACGGTCGCCAACTTCCTCGACTACGTGCGCGCCGGCCACTACGACGGCACCATCTTCCACCGCGTGATCAAGAACTTCATGATCCAGGGCGGCGGCTTCGACGCCGAGATGCGGCAGAAGAAGACCGGCGCGCAGATCGCCAACGAGGCGGCGAACGGCCTCGTCAACGCGCGCGGCACCGTCGCCATGGCGCGCACCAACGATCCGCACAGCGCGACGGCCCAGTTCTTCCTCAACACGGTCGACAACCGGGCGCTCGACTACCGCGCGAGCACGCCGCAGGGCTGGGGCTACGCCGTCTTCGGCCGGGTGGTCGAGGGGATGGAGGTGGTCGACTCGATCGAGGCGGTCGCGACGACCTCGCGCGCGGGCCACCGCGACGTGCCGGTCGAGCCGGTGGTGATCGCCCGGGCCGCGGTCGTCGAGTGAGGGGGCGCCGGCGGGCGCGGCGGAATCGGTCTCGATCGGGAGGGTTGGTGCCGAAGGCCGGACTCGAACCGGCACGGGTTACCCCACACGCCCCTCAAACGTGCGCGTCTACCAGTTCCGCCACTTCGGCATCGATCGGATTCTAGTTTCCCGTCCCCGCCCGCGCTAGTTGGCGTCGGGCGGCGGAGCGTCCTGCGGCGCGGCGTCGCCGGCGGTCGGGTCTGTCGCGGCGCCCGGCGCGGCGGCGGGAGCGCTCTCGGCGGGGGGCGCGGGCGTCGCCGGGGCGCTCGCCGGCGCCTTGGGCCGCACGCCCGACATCACCGACGAGCGCTGCATGCCGACCTGCAGGTAGGCGATGAGGAGCGTCGTCAGCACGAAGCCGATGAAACCGCCGACGGTCAGCCGATGCAGCAGCGTCGTCGCCCCCCGGGCGCCGAAGGCCGTCATCGTCGCGCCGCCGCCGAAAACCGACAGGTCCGCGCCCTTGCCCTGCTGCAGCAGGACGACGAGGATCAGGAACAGGCAGAGCAGGACGTGCAGCGTGTACAGCAGGTAGATCACGGGAGACCTCGCGGACGCCGTCAGGCGACGGCGAAAGCACGAATGATAGCCCGAAACCGGGCCGGGTCAAGGCTCGCGCCGCCCACCAGGAAGCCGTCGATCTCCTCCGCCGCCGCCAGCTCGGTGGCATTCTCCGGCGTCACCGAGCCGCCATAGACGACGCGCAGCGCCGCGGCGAAGCCGTCGCCGGCGCGCCGTGCCAGCCGGCGGCGCAGGTAGGCGTGAGCGTCCTCGGCCATCTCGACCGTGGCGGTCTCGCCGGTGCCGATCGCCCACACCGGCTCGTAGGCGAGGACGAGCCGCCGGTCGAGCGGCAACGCCTCGACCTGCCGCGCCAGCACGTCGAAGGTCTTCCCGGAGTGGCGCTCCTCGCGGCTCTCGCCGACGCAGACCACCGGCGCGAGCCCCGCCGCGAGCGCCGCCTCGGCCTTGCGCGCCACGAGCTCGTCCGACTCGCCGTGGCCGCGCCGCCGCTCGCTGTGTCCACAGAGCACCTGGGTGCAGCCGGCGTCGACGAGCTGGCGCGCCGAGACGTCGCCGGTGTGGGCACCCTCGGTGGCGGGATGCAGGTCCTGGCCGCCGACGCCGACCGCCGAGCCCGAGACCGCCGCGGCCACTGCCGCGAGCAGCGGAAAGGAGGGGAAGAGCGTCACCTCCGCACCGGCCGGCAGCGGCGCGGCGAGCAGCTCGCGGCAGTAGAGCTCGGCCTCGCCGCGCACGAAGTGCATCTTCCAGTTGCCGGCGACGAGCGGCTGCCGGCGCCGCGGGGACGCGCCGCTCATCGCCGCTCGAGAGCCACGACGCCGGGCAGCGCGAGACCGGCGAGGAGCTCGAGCGCCGCGCCGCCGCCGGTCGAGACGTGGCCGAGCTGAGCGGTGACGCCCGCCTGGCGGGCTGCGGCGACTGTCTCGCCGCCGCCGATCAGGGTGAAGCCCGCACAGGCGGCAAGCGCCTCGGCGATCGCCCGCGTCGACTGGTCGAACGGCGGCTTCTCGAAAACGCCCAGCGGGCCGTTCCAGAACAGAGTGCGCGCCCGGGCGATCTCGCGCGCGAAGGCCGCCCGCGTCGCCGGGCCGATGTCGAGGGCAAGGAAATCGGCCGGGATCTCCTCGACGTCGACGGTGCGGATGTCGCTCGGATCGTCGAAGCGGTCGGCGACGACGACGTCGGTCGGCAGGACGAGCTCGACGCCGCGCGCGGCGGCGCGGCGGGCGAGGTCGCCGGCGAGCGCGAGCCGCTCGCGCTCGACGAGCGAGCCCTGCATGTCGACGCCGCGCGCGGCGAGGAAGGTGTTGGCCATGCCGCCGCCGACCATCAGCACGTCGAGCCGCGGCAGCAAGTTGTCGAGGGTGTCGATCTTGCCCTCGATCTTGGCGCCGCCCACGATCGCCGCGAACGGCCGCTCTGGCTCGCCGAGCAGGCGCTCGAGCGCCGCCACCTCGCGCACCAGCAGGCGCCCCGCCGCCCGCCGCGGCAGGTGCTCGACGACGCCGACGATCGAGGCATGGGCGCGGTGAGCGGCGCCGAAGGCGTCGTCGACGTAGGCGGCGGCGTTCGCCGCCAGGGCGCGGGCGAAGTCGGAGTTGTTGCGCTCCTCGCCCTGGTGGAAGCGCAGATTCTCGAGCAGCACGAGCTCGCCGTCGCCGAGCGCCGCCGCCGCCGCCGCCGCCGGCTCGCCGATGCAGTCCTCGGCAAAGGCGACCTCGCGCGCGAGCAGCTCGCCCAGCCGCGCCGCCACCGGCTGCAGCGTGAACTTCGACTGGCGCTCGCCTTTCGGCCGCCCCAGGTGCGAGACGAGCATCAGCCGCGCCCCGGTCGCGGCGAGCTCGCGCAGCGTCGGCAGCGCCTCGACCAGGCGCGTGTCGTCGGCCACCGCGCCCTCCTTCATCGGCACATTGAAGTCGACGCGCACCAGCACGTGCACGCCGCGCAAGGTCGGCAGATCGAGGTCTTCGAGCGTCAGCAGGTCGGTCATCTTCGGAGCTCCGGGCGCGGGGCCCGGCGATTCTATCGGCCGCGCCGTCAGCCGCCGCTATTGCCGAGGTGTGCCAGTAGCTCGGCGAGGCGGTTGGCATAGCCCCACTCGTTGTCGTACCACGAGACGACGCGGGCGAGCCGGTCGCCGGCGAGCTGCAGGAGCGGCAAGTCGACCACCGCCGAGCGCGGGTCGTCGACGAAGTCCGAGGAGACGAGCTCCTCGTCCGTGGTGCCGAGGATGCCGGCGAGCGGGCCCGCCTCGGCGGCGCGGAAGGCGTCGGCCAGCGCTTCGCGCGTCGCTGGCCGGGCGAGCCGCACGGCGACGTCGACGAGCGAGCCGGCGACGATCGGCACGCGGATCGCGAGGCCCTCGACGCGCCCGGCGAGCTCCGGCAGCAGCCAGCCGACCGAGGGGATGGCGTCGGAGGTCGTGGGGATGAGGTTGGCGATCGCGGCGCGCGCGCGGCGCGGATCCGGGTGCGCCATGTCGACCAGGTTCTGACTGTTGGTGACGCAGTGCACGGTGTTCATCAGCGCGTGCTCGACGCCGAAGAGCGGCTGGACCGCTGCCAGCGTCGCCGCCAGGCAGTGCGTCGTGCACGAGACGTTCGACACCACGCGATGGCGCTCGGGCGCGAAGGTGCGGTGGTTGATTCCGTAGCAGAAGCTGGCGTCGGCGTCGGGGATCGTCGCCGAGACCACCACTCGCCGCACCGTGCCGGCGAGATGGCCGGCGGCGAGCTCACGGGCGCGGAAGCGGCCGGTCGCCTCGACGACGCACTCGACGCCGTGCGCCGACCAGTCGATCGCCGCCGGCTCGGTCGCATGCGAGATCGGCACCGCCGCGCCGGCGACGACGAGCGCGCCGTCGGCGACGCCGACATCGGCCGGGAAGCGGCCGTGCACCGTGTCGTGGCGCAGCAGGCGCGAGAGCACGGCCGCTCCGGCGGCGTCGTTGGCCGCCGCCACCTCGAGCCCGAGCTCCGGCCGCAGGTGGGCGACGCGCAGGAGCGCGCGGCCGATGCGGCCGAGGCCGTTGATGCCGATGCGCAGCGCCATGGTCGGGGGCGACGATAGCGCGGCTCGACCGCTGGCGCCGCGAGCGCGTACCATGGCACGCGGAGCGAATCGGATGCGCCCCCGACTTCTCGCCGCTTTTCTCGCCGCCGCGCTCGCGGCGCCGGCCGCCACGGGCGCCGCGGCGTGGAGCGTCGACCTCGAGCGCTCGAGCTTCGCCGTCCTCGTCCATCGCGCCGGCTTCGCCTCGCGCTTCGCCCACGACCACCTCGTCGTCGCCCGCTCGCCCGCCTGCGAGCTCGACTTCGACCCCGCGACCGCGGCGGCGGCGCGCCTCGCCTGCCGCCAGACGGTGCTCGCCCTCGATGTCGACCCGCCCGCCGATCGAGCGCGGCTGGCGCCGCGGCTCGCCGCGCTCGGCGCCCTCGCCGGGGATCTCCCGGTGATCCCCGAAGACGACCGGCGCGAGATCCGCGCCGCGATGCTCGACGCGCGGCAGCTCTTCGCCGAGCGTTTCCCCGAGATCCGCGCCGAGCTCGTCGCGCTCGCGCGACGAGACGGCGGAGACGGCGGCGGCGAGCCCGGCTGGAGCGCGCGCCTCCGCGTCGAGCTGCGCGGCGAGACGGTGGAGACGACGGCGCCTCTCGCCTGGCGAGTGACCGAGGGCGAGCTGCGCGGCGAGCTCCTCGCCGAGCTGCGCTTTACCGATTTCCGCATCGAGCCGTACTCGGCGCTCTTGGGCGCGGTACGCAACGCCGACCGCTTCCACCTCTATGTCGAGCTGGTGGCGCGGCCGGAGACGCCTTGAGCGCTCTCGCGCGCCCCCTCGTTCTCGCGATCGAGACCTCGTGCGACGACACCGCCTGCGCCCTCGTCACGGGCGACGGCCGCGTCCTCGCCTCGGTCGTCTCCAGCCAGATCGCCGCCCATCGGCCCTACGGCGGCGTAGTGCCGGAGATCGCCTCGCGCGAGCACCTGGCGAACTGGCCGGCGGTCTCGGCGGAGGCGTTCGCGCGCGCCGGCGTCGGGCTCGACGACGTCGACGTGGTGGCGGCGACGCGCGGCCCGGGCCTGGTCGGGGCGCTCCTCGTCGGCCTGACGCTCGGCCGCACGCTCGCCTGGGCGCGCGGGCGCGAGTTCCACGCCGTGCACCATCTCGAGGGCCACGTCTTCTCGCCCTTCCTCGCCGAGCACGGCGAGCCGGCGCGCGCGGTGCCGGCGCGCTTCGTCGCCCTCGTCGTCTCCGGCGGCCACACCAGCCTCTACGGCGTCGACGGCGTCCGGCTCGAGACCCTCGCCGAGACGCGTGACGACGCCTTCGGCGAGGCCTTCGACAAGCTCGGCAAGCGCCTCGGGCTCGCCTACCCGCAAGGTCCGAAACTCGACTCGCTGGCCGAGCTCGGCGAGGCCGCGGCGCACCGGCTACCGCGTGCGGCCGGCGGCGAGGAGCTCTTCTTCTCGTACTCGGGATTGAAGACGCAGGCCTTGGTCGAGCTCGAGCGGCTCGCCGCGGCGGGCGTCGCGACGAAGGCGGGAGCGGGCGAAGCGCCGCTGCCGGCTGCGGTCCTCGATCTCGTCGCCGGCTTCCGCGACTCGGCGGTGCGGCAGGTGCTCGACCGGCTGAGCCGCCTCCACCGCCGCGCGCCGTTCGATCGCCTTGCGGTCTCGGGCGGCGCGGCGGCCAACCGTGAGCTGCGGCGCCGGCTGCCGGCGTGGGCCGCCGAGCGCGGCGTCGAGCTCGCGCTCGTGCCGCTCGCCTACGCCGGCGACAACGCCGCGATGATCGCCTTCGCGGCCCTGCGCCGCCATCGGCTCGGCCGCGCCGACGATCCGCTCGCCGCCGAGGCGGCGAGCCGGCTGCCGATGCCGGACTGAGCGGCGCTCAGATCTCGTCGGCGATCTCCGCGAGCCCCGCCCAGCGCTCGCGGTCCTGCAGCCAGAGCGCGTTCCAGTAGAGCCGGATCGCCTCCGGCTGGTGCGCCGCGCGCAGCGCGGCGAGCGCCGCGCGCCCCCGCGCCGCATCGACCGGCTGGATCTCGACGTCCTCCGCGATCAGCCCGTCCTCGTGCGGCACGGCGAGGGCGTCGAGGAAGGCGGCGAGGAGCTCGCGGCGCTCGTTGAGATGGAGCGCCACGAGCAGCGCGTCGGCGACCGACTCGGGCGGCTGGGCGAGACGCGCGAGGGCGCGCACCCGGGCCTCCGGCGCGAGCCTGGCGAAGGCCTGCGGGCGCATGCGCAGCAGCTCGACGACGGCGCGCGCGGCGGCCGCCGCCGCCGGCTCCGGCGGACGCTCCCAGAAGGCCTGCGCGGCGCGCTCGCGCGCCGCGCGGTCGAGGCGCTTCCACAGGCGCGCGGCGGTCGGCTCGAACGGCATCGCGCGAGTCTACCGGCGGCGCCGCGGCGGCGCGCGACGCGCTAGGCTTGTCGGCCGCCATGCCGATGCCGCGCGCGGTCTCGACAGTCGTCTGGCTGCCGGTCAACCTCGTCCAGGCGCTCTTCACCGTCCTGTGGAGCGCGGGCTGGATCTCGGTCGCGCTCGTCGCCGCGACATTCGGCGGACCGCTGCCGGCGCTCCGGCTGGCGCGCACCGCGTGGGGGCCCGGCCTGCTCGTCGCGGCCGGCGCGCGCCTCGCGGTGCGCGGCGGCGCGGCGCTCGCCGCCGGCCGCGCTCCGCTCGTCGTCGCCAACCATCAGAGCTGGATCGACGTCCCGGCGCTCTTCCGCGCCCTGCCGGTGCCGCTTCATTTCCTCGCCAAGCGCGAGCTCGCGGGCGTGCCGTGGCTCGGCTGGTACATCCGCGCGATGGGCATGGTCTTCGTCGAGCGCGGCGCGGCGCGCACGGCGAGCGCCGCGGTCGGCCGCGCCGCCGAGCTGCTGGCGAGCGGCCGGGCGGTGGTCTCCTTCCCGGAGGGCACGCGCTCGCGCGACGGCCGGCTCGGCCACTTCAAGAGCGGCGGCTTCGGCGCCGCGCTCGCCGCCCGCGCGCCGGTGGTGCCGGTCGCCCTCGTCGGCTCCGGCCGCGTGCTGCCGCCCGGCGGCTTCCGCGTGCGGCCAGGGCCGATCGAGGTGCGCATCGGAGAGCCGATCGACGTCGCGCCCTTCGCCCCCGGCGACCGCGCCGGCCTGGCGCGCGCCGCCGAGGAGGCGGTGCGCCGGCTGCTCGCTGACGGCGTGCCGCGCGGCGCGTAAGATGGGGCCGCGCGCAAGCGCCCGGGAGATCTCCTCGTGAGCCACCGAATCGCCACCGCGCGACCGCCGGCGTCCGGGCGCGCTGCGCGCGCGCCAGCCGCCCTCGCCCTGCTCGCTGCCACGGCGCTCGCCGCGACGCCGCCCGAGCTCGCCCCGGCCGTCGCCGCCGCCGAACGCGGCGATCACGCCGAGTGCGCGCGCCGCTTCGCGGCCATCGCCGCCGCCGCCGAGGGCGGCCTGGCCCGTCGCGCGCGCTACGGCGAGGCGGTGTGCGCGGCGCTCGACGGCGATCTCCAGCGCGGCTTCGCGGCGCTGGCGGCGGCGATCGCGCTCGACTTCCACGACGCCGGGCGCTTCTACGACGATCCGCGCCTGCGTCCCCTGCGCGCCGACGCGCGCTGGCCCGAGCTCGAACGGCAGTTCCACGAAGCAGTCGATCGCTGGCGCGCCGGCCTCGACGCGGAGCTCCACGCGCTCTATCTCGCCGATCAGGAGGACCGCGCGCCGCGGGCGGGCGGCGTCGACTGGTCCGCGGTGGCAGGGCGCGACCGCGAGCGGCTGCGCCGCGGGCGCGAGATCCTGGCTGCGCGTCGCGCCGAGCTCGGCGCCGACGACCTCTACCACGCGGCGATCGTGCTCCAGCACGGCGAGGAAGTGGAGGACTTCGCCCTCGCCCACGAGCTCGCCAGGCGCGCCGCCGAGCTCGACGCCGATCACCCGCGCGCGCGCTGGCTGGCCGCCGCGGCGCTCGACCGCGCCCTCGTCGCCGCCGGCCAGCCACAGCGCTACGGCACGCAGTCGGTGTTCGACAACGGGCGCTGGGTGCTGGCGCCAGTCGACCCGGCGGTGCGCGACGAGGAGCGCGCCGCCTGGGACGTGCCGCCTCTCGCCGAGTCGCTCGCGCGCGTCGAGGCGATGAATGGCCCGGCGGCGCCGCCAGCAAGTCCCGCCGCGGCGCCGCCGGACGGCGAGTGAGACCTCAGGCCGGGCGACGCGCGCGGTAGGTGAGCGCGCGCACGGCGCCCGCGATCGCCTCGCGGCCGACGCCGGCGCGCGCGAGCAGCTCCTCGATCTCCGCCGGCAGCTTCTCGGCGATCGTCGTCACGAAGTCGATGTCGCGCAGGATCTCGACCTCGCCCAGGCCGGCCGCCGCGAGCGCCGCGAAGTAATCGTCGCGCAGCATGGCGCCGGCGACGCAGCCCGCCCAGGCGTAGAGGTCGTCGGCGATCGCCGGCGGCAGCGCCCGGTCGAGCACGACGTCGGAGACGACCAGGCGGCCGCCGGGCTTGAGCACGCGGGCGACCTCGCGGAAGACGGCCGCTTTGTCGGGCACCAGGTTGATGACGCAGTTCGAGGTCACGGCGTCGACCGTCGCGTCCGCGACCGGCAGCGCCTCGAGCCGGCCCTGGCGGAACTCGACGTTCGAGAAACCGTGCTTCTCGCCCGCGGCTCGCGCGCGCGCGATCATTTCGGGCGTCATGTCGACGCCGAGCACGCGTCCCGACGGGCCGACTTGCGGCGCCGCCAGGAAGACGTCCATGCCACCGCCGGAGCCCAAGTCGAGCACCGTCTCGCCGGCGCGCGGGGCGAGCGCGGCGATCGGCGCGCCGCAGCCCAGGCCGAGATTGGCCTCTTCGGGGATGGCGGCGAGCTCGGCGTCGGCGTAGCCGATGCCGCGCGAGACGCCCTTCTCGAGCGCCTCCAGGGTCTCGGCCGCCTGACAGCCGCAGCCGCAGCCCGACTGCTCGCCGGTGGCGATCTTGCCGTAGCGCTCGCGGACGTGCGCGACGATCGTTTCGGGATTCCGGGTGCTCATCACTCGCTCCTTCGCGCCCGCTCGCGGGCGGGCAGTTGGACGGGCGCGCACGGCGCGCTCCCGCAGCAGTTCTCGTAGAGGAAGCCGACCAGGTCGCGGATCGCGTCGTAGTCGGCGGAGTAGAGGATCGAGCGCCCCTCGCGGCGCGAGCGCACGAGGCCGGCGCGGGAGAGGTGCGCGAGGTGGAACGACAGCGTCGGCGGCGCGATGGCGAGCGCCGCGGCGAGCTCGCCGGCGGCGAGCCCGGCCGGGCCGCGCTGCACCAGGCGCCGGAAGAGCTCGAGCCGAGACTCGTGGGCGAGGGCGGCGAGGCGCTCGGTGGCAGACTTCGATTCCATAGTTCGAGAACTATCGAATAGTCGGCGCCGCTTGTCAAGCCCCGGGCTTGGCGCGGGCGGCGGCGCGCGGGAGAGCGGAGGGTCAGCCGGCGGCCGAGCGCGATGGCGGCGCGAGGGCGAGCCACTCGGGCAGCTCGGCGACGGAATCGAGACAGACGAGAGCG
Source organism: Thermoanaerobaculia bacterium (assembly GCA_036397015.1). Lineage (GTDB taxonomy): Bacteria > Acidobacteriota > Thermoanaerobaculia > Multivoradales > JAGPDF01 > JACTMI01. The sequence continues at coordinate 8,059 of DASWJT010000136.1, read as the reverse complement.
GCGGCCGCCTCGAGCTGCGAGCGCGAATGGCCGCCGGTGAGCACGCCGACACCGGCGCAGCCGGCGTTCGCCGCCATCTCGAGATCCCACGCGGTGTCGCCCACCATGAGCGCTTCCGTCGGCGCCACGCCGAGCTCGTCGAAGAGCTGCAGCAGCATGCCCGGCGCCGGCTTCGACGGCGCCTCGTCGACGGTGCGCGTCGAGTGGAAGACGCCGGCGAGCCCCGTCGCGGCGAGCTCGCGCTCGAGGCCGGCGCGGCTCTTGGCGGTGGCGACGCCGACGAGGCAGCCCGCCGCCGCCACCGAGAGCACCGCCTCGCGCGCGCCGGGCAGCAGCACGACACGCTCCTTGTAATCGGCCAGCCAGCGCGCACGGTAGGCCTTGGCCACCTCGCCGAAGAGGGCCGGGTCGCCGCCGGGGAAGAAGCGCGCGAACGACTCGACGAGGCCGAGGCCGATCGACTCGCGCACGGTCTGGGCCGCCGGCACCGGCGCTCCCGGCACGTCCGCCACCGCGGCGAGCGTGCACTCGACGATGGTGCCGATCGAGTCCATGAGCGTGCCGTCCCAGTCGAAGACGACGAGGCGGAGCGGTTCGGGGCGAGAGCGTCGGAGCACGGGCTGGGCGGGGGGGGTCGGCGGGCGCGGCGGAGCGCCGGCCGGCGGCGATCCTAGCAAGTCGCGCTCCCCCGGTCGCCGCGCGGCGCACTCGCCCGTAGACTGCGCCGATGCGCCTACGGCCCCGCCACGTGGGATTGGGCCTTCTCCTCGCCTTCGCCCTCGGCGCCACGCTCGCTCTCCTCTGGCCGACGGCGCGCGCCTGGTGGTGGCGCCGTCAGATTCTCGACTCCGGCGGCCCGCTCGCACCCGCGCAGGCCGCCTACGACGTCCGCCGCATCGAGCTCGCGGTGCGCGTCGAGCCCGCCGCGAAGGCGATCGCCGGGCGCACGGTGCTCCATCTCGAGCCGCTCGCTCCACTCGCCGAGCTCGAGCTCGACCTCGATCGCCGGATGCGCGTCGCCGGCGTCGCCGTCGACGGCCGCGCCGCGCTCTTCGCCCACCGGGGCGGCAAGCTGCGCGTGCCGCTCGCCCCGCCGTGGCCGGCGGGCGGCCGGAGAGCGGTCACCGTCGAGTACGCCGGGCGGCCCAAGGAATCCGCCGCCCCGCCGTGGCTCGACGGCTTCGTCTGGGAAGCGACGGCGAGCGGCGCACCGTGGGTGGCGCTGTCGACCCAGGTCGACGGCGCCGACCTCTGGTTCCCGGTCAAGGACCACCCCTCCGACGAGCCCGACGAGGGGATGGCGATCGAGCTCACCGTGCCTGCCGGCCTCGTCGGCCTCTCGAACGGCGCCCAACTCGGCGAGCGCACCAACGGCGACGGCACGGTGACCAGCTCGTGGGCGGTGCACTATCCGATCAACTCCTATCTCGTCACCGTCAACGTCGCTCCTTACGTCGCCGTGGTCGAGCGCTATCGCGGCGCCGACGGCACGCTCGACGTGCCGATGACCTTCTGGGCACTGCCCGAGCACGAGCGCGAGGCGCGCGCGATGTGGCGCGAGGCGCCGGAGATCCTCGCCGCCTTCGCGCGGCTCTTCGGCGAGTTTCCCTTCCTCGACGACAAGATCGCGATGGTCGAGGCGCCCCTTCTCGGCATGGAGCACCAGACGCTCGTCGCCTACGGCGACGACTTCCTCGTCGACCCCTCGGGCATCGACGAGACGCTCGTTCACGAGCTGGCGCACGAGTGGTGGGGCAACGCAGTCTCGGTCGACGACTGGGACGACTTCTGGATCCACGAGGGCTTCGCCACCTACGCCGAGGCGCTCTACGTCGAGGCGCGCGACGGCGCGCCGGCCGGGCACGACTACCTCGAAGCAAAGCGCGAGCTGGTCGAGAACCGCCGCCCGCTCGTCGCCGGCCGTTCGCGCACCGCCGGCGAGGCCTACGACGACGACCTCTACCTCAAGGCCGCCTGGGTGCTCCACTCGCTGCGCTGGCAGCTCGGCGACGCCGCCTTCTTCGAGCTCGTGCGCCGCTTCGCGGCGCCGCCGCACCGCTACGGCCTCGTCTCGCGCGCGACGCTCGCCGCGCTTGCCGACGAAGTCGCCGGCGGCGAGCTCGCCTGGTTCTGGCAGCGCTATCTCGAGCGCGCCGAGCCGCCGCGGTGGCGGATGACGCGGCGCGCGGCGGTGGCGGGCGACGAGGTCTGCTTCGGCTGGGACGACGGGCGCTTCGCGCTGGCGCTGCCGGTGCGCGTCGGCGGCGAGCTGCGCCGCGTCGAGATGCCCCCCGGCGGCACCTGCATCGCGGTCGCGACGGGCACCGAGGTCGAGGTCGTGACCGCGGGGCGCATCCTGGCCGAGCCGGCCGCCGACCCGGACGCCGGCAACCCTCGGCCAGCTACTCGGTGAGCGGCGCCGCGCGGCGGACGCCGTCGCCATCGACGGTGAGCAGGCAGCTCTCGAACGCCTCGCTCGCGCCGATCGCGACGCGCGGTCCGACGATCGCGCGCGCGAGGCGCGCCCCGCTTCCGATCGCGGCGCCGGGCAGCACCAACGATTCGACCAGGCGGGCGCCAGCCGCGACACGAGCGCCGGTTTCGACGACGGCGCGCCGCAGCCGCGCTGTGGCGTCCACCTCGGCGCCGGCGACGATCCGCGCGCCGCGTTCCGGCAGCCCGGCGAGCCCCCAGGCGAGCGCCGCCTCGAGATAGCGCGCCGGCGTGCCGAGGTCGAACCACGGCCGCGACGTCTCGACGACGCCGACCGTCGCCCCCGCCGCGAGGAGCGGCTCGTAGAGCGCCGCGACGATGTCGGAGCGGCCCGGCGGCAGGCGCGCGAGTATCTCCGGGTCGAGCACCGCGGCGCCGGCGAAGACCCGTCGTGCGCGCGCGGTCTCCCAGGCCAACCCGCCGCGGCGGAGGGCGACGATGCGCCCGCCCTCGATCGCCACGCCACCGCCGTAGGGCTGCGGGTCGGCGTTGCGGTGGACGAGCAGCGTCGCGGCGGCACCGGTTGCGCGGTGGGCCCGGAGCATGCGGTCGAGCGGCCAACGGCAAAGCGAGTCGCCGTTGACGACGGCGACGGCGCGCGCCGCCGTGAGGAGCTCGGCGAGCGGCGGCAGCGCGCCGCCGGTGCCGAGCAGCTCCGGCTCCTCCGAGTAGGCGAGCGACATCCCGCCGAAGCGTTCGCCGAGAGCGGCGCGGATCGCGGCGCCGAGGTGATGGAGGTTGAGCGCCGCGACCTCGCAGCCGGCCGCCGCCAGCCTCTCGAGCGTCCACGCCGCGAGCGGTCGGCCGGCCACCGGCAGCAGCGGCTTGGGGATCTCGAGCGTGAGCGGCCGCAGGCGCTCGCCGCGGCCGGCGGCGAGCACGAGCGCGCGCAGGGCCGGCCGCGCCACGGCGGGGCTACTATTTCTTCTCGACGTCGGGGAAGACCATGTCGAACGGCGCCGAGGGATTCGCCGCAAGATGCTCGGCGTAGAGCATCAGGTACGACTTCCTGAGCGCCGTCTCGGGATCGAAGCCGCAGCGCTTGGCGACCGCCTCGGCGCGGTCGCCCTCGAACTCGACGAAATCGCCGATCGGCGTGTGATCGAGACAGATCGTTTCGGTGCCGAGCCGCCACTCCTCGCGCAGCTTCTGGTAACGGCGCTCGGCCTTGTAGCCGAGTGTGGTGAAGATCTCGAGCGCTTTCTCGGCGCTCTCGACGCGCATCTCGAGCTCGACGCGCACCTTGGTCGGGCCCTCGAAGGAGGACGGGCCCTTGAAGGTGACGACGGCGCCGCGTCCCTCCTCGGCGCGTACGCGCAGGATCGAGGCGCGGTCGCCGAGCTCGCCGTCGCGGTCGATCAGCCAGTTCTCCTCGAACACCGTCGGCCCCAGCCGCTCGGCCTCGAGCTCGAGCAGGCGCGAGCGCAGCGTGTCGAGATCGACTTGTGCGAACTTGAGCTCGCGCTCGATGCTCGGCGGCGGCAGGTCCGGCTTCGGTTTGGCGCTCATCGCGCCGCCTCCGCGAGCTCGCCGAACCGATCGAGCAGCCGCGCCACCGAGCGGATCCCCTGGTAGAAGTTGACGAGATCGAGCTTCTCGTTCGGCGAGTGCAGGCGATCGCTCTCGAGCCCGAAGCCGAGGAGCAGGACCGGCGCCGCGAGCGCCTCGGCGAAGGCGGCGACGATCGGGATCGAGCCGCCGGTGCGGATGCGCACCGGACGCTTGCCCCACACCTCCTCGAGCGCGGCGAGCGCCGCGCGCGCGTACTCGCCGGTGGCGTCGACGGTCACTGCGCGAGCACCGTGCAGGGCGTCGACCTCGACCGTGACGCCGGCCGGCGCCACCGCGGCGACGTGGGCGCGCACGAGCTCGGTGACCCTCTCCGCCGTCTGATCGGCGACGAGCCGGAAGGAGACCTTGCAACCGGCCTTCGCCGGCAGCACGGTCTTGGCGCCCGGGCCCTGATAGCCGCTCCACAGGCCGTTGACGTCGCAGGTCGGCCGCGCCCAGATGCGCTCGAGGTAGCCGTAGCCCTCCTCTCCGGGCAGGGCGTCGACAGCGAGCTCGGCGCGCACCACGGCCTCGTCGAGGCCGAGCGCGGCGAACTCCTGGCGCTCCCACTCGGCGAGCGGCCGCACGTCGTCGTAGAAGCCGGGGACGAGGATCCTGCCGGTCGCCGGGTCGCGCAGCGCGGCGACGATCGCCGCCAGCGCGTTGGCCGGGTTGGCGACGCCGCCGCCGAAGGCGCCCGAGTGCAGATCGCGGTTCGGCCCCTGGACGCGAATCTCGAAATAGGCGAGGCCCTTCAAGCCGTAGGTGACGGCCGGCTCGCCGGGCGCCCACATCGCGGTGTCGGAGACGACCACGACGTCGGCGGCGAGCTTCTCGCGGCCAGCGCCGCGCACGTACGCTTCGATCGACTGGCCGCCCGACTCCTCCTCGCCTTCGACGATGAACTTGACGTTGACCGGCAGCGCCCCGCGTTCGGCGAGCATCGCCTCGACGGCCTTCACGTGGGTGAACGACTGCCCCTTGTCGTCGGTGGCGCCGCGGGCGACGAGGATCTCGCCCTCGACGGTCGGCTCGAAGGGGGGGTGCCGCCACTCGTCGAGCGGGTCGGGGGGCTGCACGTCGTAGTGGCCGTAGAAGAGCACGGTCGGCCGGGACGGACCGGCCCCGGTCCATTCCGCGTAGACGAGCGGGTTGCGGTCGGTCGCGATCTTCTCGGCGGCGAGGCCCGCCGCGCGCATCTTGGCGAGCAGCCAGTCGGCGCAGCGCTCGACCTCGGCCGCGTAGGCCGGATCGGTCGAGACGGAGGGGATGCGCAGGTATTCGCACAGCTCCTCGAGGTGGCGTGGCCGCTCGCGCTCGAGGCGCTGGAAGACGTCTTGGGTGGAGGGCATCGGAGTCTCGGTCCTGCGGGTTCGGAACCGGCGCCGGGAGGCGCCGCCCAGAGTCTAGCAAAGCGCCCGCGCAGCGGCGGGTGAGGTCGCCGTGGCAGGATGCACCGCGATCGTGGCCCTCCTCCCGCCGCTAGCGATCTCTCGCGCCCGCCTGGCGCGCTACGCCGCGCTCGCCACCGGCATCGCTCTCGCGCTCTTCGCCGCGCGCGTCTACCTCGCGTCGTCGCAGCGCGACCTGCTCGATCCCAAGTTCGCGCTGCTCAGCAGCGAAGCCTTGCTCGTCGCGGGGAGCCTCGACGTCGCGCCCTACCTCCCGCATCTCGCCTCGGCGACGACGCCCGGTGTCGCCGCCGACGGGCCCCGCCAGCGGCTGCCGTACCAGCTCGCTGCCCACGACGGCAGGTTGCTCTACATCTTTCCTCCGGGCACCGTGCTCCTCGACGTGCCGGGGATGTGGGTCGCCCGGCAGCTCGGTTTCTCGACGCTGACGCCGGACGGGCGATACTCCTCGGCGCAGGAGCGGCGGCTCCAGGCGCTGTTCGCCGCCGCCGTCGCCGCGCTGACGGTCGTCGTCGTCCACCGTATCGCCCGCCGCGAGCTGTCGCTGCCCGCCGCCGCGGCGGTCGCGCTCGCCGCGGCTTTCGCCAGCGAGCTCTGGGGAACCGCCTCGCGCCTGCTCTGGACGCACACCTGGGCGACCTTCTGGGTGGCCGTCGCCTGGCTCGAGCTGTTGCGCTGGGAGGACGGCGAGCGGCGGCGACCGCTCTGGCTCGCCGTCGCGCTCGGCGCCGCGGTCTGGTGCCGGCCGACCACCGTGCTGGTCGTCCTGCCCGCGACGCTCTACGTCGCGCTCCGCCACCGTCCGGCGCTCCTGCGCGTCCTCGTCGGCGGGGCGTTCGCGGCCCTCGGCCTCCTCGCCTTCAACCTGTTCGTCTGGAACTCCTGGACGTCGAAGTACGACGCGGTTCATGCCCCCCTGCTCGGCTTCTGGCCGCCTGCGGGGAGTCTCCTCGCGCGAGCTGTCGGGCCCCTGCTCTCCCCCGAGCACGGTCTCGTCGTGCTCTACCCCGTCCTCCTCGTCGTCGTCCTCGCCCTCGCTGTCCACGGGATCTCGTCGGAGCGGCGGGCGCTCGCGGCGCTCGCGGTGGTCGGCGTCCTCGCCCACCTCGCCTTCTACGCTCGCTTCCAGCGTTTCTGGGGGGGAGGAACCGCGGGCAACCGCTTCCTCACCGAGGTCGCGCCGCTGTTCGCGTGGCTCGGGGCGCACGCCTGGCGGCAGACGCGCGAGGCCTGGCGTGCGCGGCCGCCGGCGCGCCTCGTGCGCCTGGCTGTCGCCGCCGCGACCGCCCTGCTCGTCGTCGCGGGGACTGCGGCACAGGCCGCCGGCTCGATCCAACTCACCTGGCGGCACACCGAACGCGCCCGCCGCGCCGCCGGGATCGAACGCGGCGCGATGCCGTCCCGCCCCGCCGGCTACTGGATGCGCACGCCGCAAGCCAAGCTCGTCGTCTGGGTGGCGCGCGAGCGGTGGCCACGGGCGGGGGCGGTGCCGCCCCGCCGAGCGCCGCGCTGAGGCGCTCGGCTGTCAGTCGTCGGGCACCAGATAGGCGGTGTCGTCGCCGCGGGCGTCGGCCAGGCGCCGGAGCTGCACGAGGTTGACCATCAGATGACCGACGATCGGACCGAGGAGCGCCTGGCGGAGCTCCATGATCCACCCGAACGCGAGCCCGCCGGCGAGCGCGAAGAGGCTCCAGAGCAGGAACGGCGCCCGCGGCCCGACGTGCAGCAGCGCGAAGATCCCCGCCGCCCCTACCCCGCCGATGGCGTGCTGCAGCGCGCCGCGGAAGGCGACCTCCTCGGCGACGGCCGAGATGAGCGCCAGAGCGACGATCTCCTGCCGGCTGACCCGGCCGAGCAGGCGCGCCATGACGCGCTCGAGCTCGCGCGCCGGCGCGAACAGGCGCCGCGCCGCGAGCCAGCCGCCGAGAAGTGCCGTCCCCGCCCCTGCTCCCCAGGCGAGATCGAGCCACCAGCTCGCCCGATCGACGAGCAGCCGTGGAGCGACGGACACGCCCTGGGCCGCGAGCCCGACGAGGCCGCCCAGGGCGAGGACCAGGTAGAACGCCCAGGCGACGCGATAGAAGCGGGAGGAGCGGCCTATGCGGCCTCCTTGACCGCCTGGATGATGTCCTGCACCGCCTTCTTGCCGTCGGCGAAGAACATCAGCGCGTTCTCGGCGGCGAAGAGCGGATTGGGGATGCCGGCGAAGCCGGGCGAGAGCGAGCGCTTGATGACCACCACCGTGCGCGCCTTGTACGCCTGGATGATCGGCATGCCGGCGATCGGCGACTTGGGATCGTTTTCCGCCACCGGGTTGACGACGTCGTTGGCGCCGAGCACGATGCAGACGTCGACCTGCTCCATCTCCTGGTTGATGTCGTCCATCTCGCGCAGCTTCTCGTAGGGCACGTTGGCCTCGGCCAGGAGCACGTTCATGTGCCCCGGCATGCGGCCGGCCACGGGGTGGATGGCGAACTCGACCGTGATCCCCTTCTCCTCGAGCAGCGTCTCGAGCTGCCGCACGGTGTGCTGCGCCTGCGCTACCGCCATGCCGTAGCCGGGGACCACGACGACGCGCTGCACGCCCTCGAGCAGCATCGCGA
>DASWJT010000135.1:0-16436 GCA_036397015.1 Thermoanaerobaculia bacterium | reverse complement strand
GACGCTCGGCGCCGGCGGGTCAGGGGCGGATGGGCCAGGGGCGCTCGTGGGGGGCGAGCGGGCGGCGGGCGCTCAGGATGGGCAGGATCTCGCGCTGCAGGCGCAGCAGGAGCGCCACTTTCTCCGGCGGTGAGAGGGCGGCGGCGGCGCGGTGGCGAGCGCGCGCGTCGGCGATCGCCGCCTCGCGCAGCGGTTTCGCGCGGTCGGCCTCAGAGTCGATCGGGGGAGCGGTTCGGTATGCCATGGCGCGCGAGGATCCCGGCCAACGCCGCGTGGTCGAACTGCGGCGAGTCCAGCAGCGCGCCGGCGCGCTCGAGCCGCCGCCGCTCCGGCGCCTCGAACGCCACCGCGCCGACCAGCGCGTAGCGCTCGAGCACACCCTCGGTCTCGAGCTCGCCGAGCAGGCGAAACGTTTCCGCGAACGAATGCGTTTCCATGTCGAGCCGCCGGCCCCCGCTCCGCCTCCCGCCGAGCCTGACACAGCAGCTCCCCCTCCGCCGGCCGCCCGGCCCGCTGCTACACTTCCCCGTCCGTGCTCCGCCTGCGTGTCGTCGCCCCGCCGCCGGCCACTCCGTTCGAACGCGAGATCACCGGCGAGGAGGCGCTCCTCGGCCGCTCCGAGGAGTGCCACGTGGTCGTTCCCGACCGCGCCGTGTCGCGCCGGCACGCGCGCGTGTTCCGCCAGAACGGCCAGTGGTACGTCGAGGACGCCGGCTCGCGCGGCGGCACGCGCTTGAACGGGCAGCCGGTCGACCAGGTGAGCCCGATCGGGCCCGGCGACGAGATCGCCATCGGCCAGAGCACGATCGGCGTCCAGGGCAAGGACAGGAGCGGGGCCGCGAAGCGCACTTCGGGCTCGGTCTCCTCGATCGCGCCGGGCCAGTCGGTCTACAAGAGCGCCGACGCGCTGTTGAAGGAGTCGGTCTCCGGCGCGGTGGTGACGACCGACGTCGATCTGCTGCGCCGGAGGGCGGCGCGGCTCGAGCTGTTGAACGCCGTTCACCAGGCGCTGTCGCGCTCGGTGGCGCTCGACGAGCTGCTCGAGATGATCCTCGCCAAGGCCTTCGAGGCGCTGCAGCCCGAGGAGGGCGTCATCGTCCTGCGCGACGGCCCCGGCGAGTACCGCCGCGCCGTGCAGCGGAGAGCCCCGGGCTCGGTGGGCGACTCGATCCTGTCGAAGACGCTGCTCGAGGAGGTGGTCGAGAAAAAGCAGGCGGCGCTCGTCTGCGATGTCGCCGCCGACACCAAGTTCGGCACCGCCGCCTCGATCCGCATGTCGGGCGTGCGCAGCCTGATCGCGGCGCCGCTCTACGACGACTCCGGTCCGCTCGGCATGATCGCCCTCGACTCGCGCGCCTTCGTGCGGCCGTTCAGCGAGGACGATCTCGAGCTGCTCACCTCGTTGGGCGCGGTGGCGTCGCTCAGGATCCGCAACGTGGCGCTGATGCAGGAATCGCTCGAGCGCCGCCGGCTCGAGGAGGAGCTGCAACTGGCGCGCTCGATCCAGCTCGGGCTGCTGCCGAGGAAGCTCCCCTCGCCCGCCGGCTGGTCGCTCTTCGGCGCCAGCTTCCCCTCGCGCTGGGTCTCGGGAGACCACTACCAGGTGGTCGAGCGCGGCGAGAACGAGATCCTGATGATGATCTCCGACGTCTCGGGCAAGGGCATGGCGGCGGCGCTGCTGACCGCCTCGCTCGAGGCGCTCTCGGCGGTGCCGATCGAGGCCGGGCTGCCGGTCGAGGAGCTCTGCCGGCGGGTGTCGAAGCTGCTCTACCAGCGCACGCCGCCGGCCAAGTACGCCACCAGCTTCGTCGCCACGGTCGACCTGCCGAGCGGCCGGCTGCGCTACACCAACGCCGGGCACAACCCGGCGCTGCTCGTGCGCGGCGACGATGCCATCGAGCGTCTCGGCTCGACCGGCGTTCCGCTCGGCATGCTGCCCGAGGCGCCGTTCGCGGCGCGCGAGGTCGATCTGGCGCCGGGCGATCTGCTCGTCGTCTACACCGACGGCATCATCGAGGCGTTCGATCCGGACGACGAGGAGTTCGGCCTCGAGCGGCTGGAGGAGGTCTGCCGCGCCCACCGCGGCGGCTCGCTCGCCGAGCTGGCGACCGCCATCGACCGCGCGCTCGAGAAGTTCGTGCGCGGCGTGCCCTACCCGGACGACCGCACGCTCGTCACCCTGCGCCGCGAGCTCCCGGCCTGAGCGCGGGCCGCTCTCAGATCACGCGCTCGTTGCCGCCGTCGACGGGGATCTGCGCCCCGGTCGTGCGCGCGAACAGATCGCCGGCGAGCGCCGCCACGACGGCGGCGACGTCGTCGGCGGCGACCTCGCGGCCGAGCAGGTTGCGCCGCCGGTAATCGGCGACCGAGAGGCCGTAGCTCGCCGCCCGCTCGGCCAGCCTCGCGGGCGACCAGACGCCGGTGTCGAAGACCGCGTCGGGGTGGACGACGTTGACGCGCACGCCGTCGGCCGCCCACTCGAGCGCGGCGACACGGGCGAGCTGGGTGAGCGCGGCCTTCGAAGCGGAGTAGGCGGCGGCGCCGCGGCCGGGCGCGGCGACGTTCTTCGAGCCGACGACGACCACCGCCCCGCCCGCCGGCGCCAGCTTGACGAGCGGCGCCACCGCGCGCAGCAGGACGAGCTGGGCATCGAGGTTGACCGCCAGCGTGCGCCGCCAGTCGGCGTCGGCGAGCTCGTCGATCGGGGGCCCGGCGAAGAAGACGCCGGCGTTGGCAACGACGATGTCGAGGCCCCCGAAGCGGCGCGCGGCGAGCTCGACGGCGCGGCGTACGATCCGCGGCGAGCGCGCGTCGCCCTCGACGCCGACGAAGTCGCCGCCGAGCGCGCACGGCGCGAGGTCGAGCCCAACGACGGCGGCGCCCTGGGCGAGGAGCGCCGCGGCCGAGGCGCGCCCGATGCCGGAGGCGGCGCCGGTGACGAGCGCCACCCGGCCGGCGAGCGGCGCCGCTTCCGCGCGCCGGAGCTTCGCCTGCTGCAGCTCCCAGTGTTCGAGATCGAAGACGTGGCGCGGCGAGGGCGGGCGGTAGCCGCCGAGCGCCTCGGCGCGCGCGATCGCCCACGCCGTGTGAGCGTAGATCTCGGCCGCGGCGGCGGCCTCCGCCGGCGTGCGGCCGGCGCCGAAGACGCCGCTGCCTGGCACGAGGACGACGCGCGGCGCCGGATCGAGCGGCACGAGGTCGCGGCCGCGGCGCAGCCGTTCGAACTCGCCGCGGTAGGCGGCGGCGAACGCGGCGACCGCGCGCTCGGCGTCGGCGGCGCGGCGGACGACGAGCGGGCGGCGCTTGGTGCAGGTGACGTGGTCCGCGGTGAGCGGGCCGCGGGCGGTGACGCGGGCGAGATCGGCGCGATCGAGGAAGGCGAGGAGCTCGCGCTCGTCGCGTCGCGCGAGGCAGAGCGGCCGCCCGGCGGCGCACGAGATCTCGCGGCGCAGCCGCGCCACGTCGGTCGCGCTCCACACCGGCGGCCGGCGGCGCGTCGCGACCGGCGGCAGCCGCCGCGGCAGCCGGCGGACCGCGCGCGCGACGAGCTCGAGGAGCGTCTCGTAGCTCTCCCGCGGATCGTCGGCGAAGGCGAAGACGCCGTGGCCGAGGAGCACCATGCCACGCAGGCGCGCGGCGCGCTCGCCGGCCGCGCGCCAGAGCCGGCCGACGGCGCGGGCGAGCGCGAAGCCCGGCATGGCGTAGGGCACGATCAGGCAATCCTCGCCGTAGAGCGCCGCGGCGAGGCGGGCGCCGTCGGCGCTGTCGACGAGAGCGAGGAGCGCGTCGGGGTGCGCGTGGTCGACGTAGCGGTGCGGCAGCAGGGCGTGCAGCACCGCCTCGACCGAAGGCGGCGGCGCCGCCGGGTCGAGCCGCAGGCGCAGGAGCTCGCGCCCCATCTCGCGGTCGCCGAGCGCGGAAAGCTCGGCGAGCTCGCGCACCGGCGCGAGAGCGAGGGGCGTGAAGTCGCGCGCCTCGATGGTCGCCAGCTCGGCGCCGCTCGCCTTGACGAAGAGCGCCTCGACGGGGCGGCCGTGGAGGTCGGCGAGCGTCGCCTTGAGCGAGCAGTTGCCGCCGCCCGCCGCTACCAGGGTCGGATCGGCGCCGAGAAGACGCGCGCCGTAGACGCGCAGCCCGAGCTCGGGGGGCGCCGTCGCGCGCGCCCAGCGCCGCGCCTCGGCGGCGGACCAGCGGGAGCGGAGCACGGCGTCGCGGGGCATCTCGGTCTCCTCGTGTCCGGTCGCGGGCGGGGGCGGCCGCAGGCCGGGCGCTGCGGGCGGGCGAAGGAGACGATATCTTGGGGCGCGGGCGGGACCATCGGCCCCGCCCCGGAGCCCGCCTTGCGCGCCGCCGTCCGACCCCCCGCCGTCGCCGGCACCTTCTACCCGGCCGACGCCCCGCGACTCGCCGCCGAGGTGCGCGCGCATCTCGCTGCCGGCCTCGCCGACGAAGGGCCGCCCCCCAAGGCGCTCGTCGCGCCGCACGCCGGCTACGTCTACTCGGGGCCGGTCGCCGGCAGCGCTTTCCGCACCCTGGCGCCGATCGCCCGGCGGCTGCGCCGCGTCGTGCTCCTCGGACCGTCGCACTTCGTGCCCCTCTCGGGCTTGGCGCTGCCCGCGTGGGGCGGCTTCGCGACGCCGCTCGGCACGGTGCCGGTGGCGGCCGACGCCGCGCGCGAGCTCGCCGACCTGCCCCAGGTCGCGATCGCCGACCGGCCGCACGCGCGCGAGCATTCGCTCGAAGTCGAGCTGCCGTTCCTGCAGACGCTCCTCGGCGCGTTCGAGCTCGTGCCGCTCGCCGTCGGCGACGCCGAGCCCGAGGCGGTCGCCGCGGTGCTGGCGCGGCTGTGGGGGGGCGAGGAGACCCTGGTCGTCGTCAGCTCCGACCTCTCGCATTATCTCGACTACGAGACGGCGCGGCGGCGCGACGCGGCGACCTCGCGCGCGATCGTGGCGCTCGACGCGGGAGGCATCGGCGACGGCGACGCCTGCGGCCGCAATCCGCTCCGCGGCCTCCTCGTCGCCGCGGCGCGGCGCGGTCTCACGGCGCGCGCGATCGACACGCGGAGCTCGGGCGACACCGCCGGTCCGCGCGACGCGGTCGTCGGCTACGGAGCGTATGGCTTCGCTTGAGGTCATGCCCGTGCTCGATGCCGGCGAGCGCACGGGGCTCCTCGCCATCGGCCGCGCCGCGCTGGTCGCCGCGGTGCGCGAGCGGCCGTACCTGCCGCCGCCTTGCGCCGGCCGGCTCGCCGCGCCGGGCGCGAGCTTCGTCACCCTGCGCGGCGGCGACGGCGCTCTGCGCGGCTGCATCGGTTCGCTCGAGCCGTGCCGGCCGCTCGCCGAGGACGTCGCCGCGAACACGCGCGCCGCCGCGCGCGACGACCTCCGCTTCGATCCCGTCGGCGTCGACGAGCTCGCGCAGCTGACGTTCGAGATCTCGCTGCTCTCGGCGCTCTCGCCGCTCGCGGTCGCCTCGCGCCGCGAGCTCGTCGCGGCGCTGCGGCCGGGCGTCGACGGCCTGTTGCTCGACGACGGCGACCGGCGCGCCACGTTCCTGCCCGGCGTTTGGGAGCAGCTGCCGGAGCCGGAGCTCTTCGTCGCTCAGCTCGAGCGCAAGGCCGGCCTGCCGCCGGGCGGCTTCCCGCGCACCTTGCGGGTGTGGCGCTACGCGGTGGTGTCGCTGCCGCCGGTCATGGCCGCCGGCTGAGACCGGCGCGGGCGGCCGCTCAGCGCACCACCAGGCGCTCGCGCGCGAACGAGACGGTGCCCGAGTAATCGTCGACGATCGCGACCGCGACGTCGCCCCGCCCCGGCGGCAGGACGACCTCGTAGGTGTAGGCGAGCGCGTTCGGATCGGCGCGCTGGGCGACGATCGAGCGCTGGCGCGGCGTCAGTACACGGCCGCTCTCGCGGCGGAGCGCGACGTAGACCGTGAAGCGCCCCTCCCGGCCGCCCGTGGGCGAGTCGATCAGCGACAGCCGGTCGAACGGCACGACGACGCGCAGGCGAGGCGCCTCGTCGCCTTCCAGGCGATGCACGTCGACCGCGAGGGCGAGCGGGTTCTCGTAGCGCTCGGCCTCGAACAGGTCCGCCAGCTGCAGCGTGATGCGCTCGTCGCGCGACTGCAGCCGGTAGCTCTCGCGGAAGCGCAGGTCGACTCCTTCGCGGTCGAGCTCGACGCGGATGCGCCGCACGCCCGCGCGCGCGGCGTCCGACGGCGTGAAGGCGAGGGAGTAATAACCGCCGAAGTCGCCGACCAGGCGGTCGAGCTCGCCCTGCGTGTCGCGCACGGCGTCGATCATCAGCCCGCCGGTCGCCTCGGCGAGCAACGACAGCGTCTCGCGCGCGTTCTGGCGCGCGTTGAAGGCCGACGTCGCGGTCATCGTGCGGCCGCGAACCTCCTCGCTGAAGCGGTTCTCGATCTCGCCGAAGAGGACCGGATAGATCGTGATGCCGAGCGCATTGACCCGCGCCGCCACGTCGTGCCAGAGCTCGGCGTTGGAGTATTCGGCGAGCGACAAGCGGGACTCGTTCGGATTCCAGCGGTCGCGGATCTGGTCGACCGCAGGCCCGTCCCGAATGACCGCGCTCGCGCCGGGAACTCCCGCGCTCAGCGCCGTACCGTCGCACATCTCGGCGGCCCATTGCAGAACGTCCTCGCCGGCGACCATCGGCAGGCCGCCGCTGAGGTGGAGCAGCACGCGGGGAGCGGGTTGGGCGCCGAGCCGATAGGAGTAGCGCAGCAGTGCCCCAGCCGAGGCCTCGACCTGGCGCTTGATGGCGTCCGAGTAGGCGCGGACGTAGAGGCCGGTGTTGTTGCAGTTTTCCACCTGATCATCGATGCTCGACTGGAGAAGTCCGATCCAGTGGCGCAGCTCCTGCGCCGCGACGAGCTGGCCGGTGGAGTAGCCGCCGAGATCGTCGAGCGCGCGGCCGAGCTTGCGGCGATCGGTGGTCCAGTCGAGCAGGACGTCGAGGTTGGCGCCGTCGAAGCGCACGACCGAGACCAGGTCGTCCGCTCCGAGCCCGTTCGCCAGCTCGCCGCGCAGGGCGGCGAGCAGCGGCTCGCGGTTGCGCTCGCCGACCTGGATCTCGTCGAAGAAGAGGGCGATGCGCCGGGGCCCGACCACCGCGCCGGCGGCGCCGTCGCCGGCGACGTGCGCCGCGGTCGCGACCGCCGGGATCCAGGCGAAGTGGGAGATCTCGACCGGCTCGCCGTCGTCGGTGACGCGGAAGGCCGCGCGCGGCAGGCCGACGACCGGCCGGCCGTCGCGAGCGGTGACGTGCACGTCGACGTTGACGAGCTCGACCGAGATCTGCTCCGAGACGGTCGGCGCCTGCGCGGCGAGGGGCGCCGCGAGGGCGAGGAGGAGCGCGAGCGCGAACTTCGTGGTCGTCAAGACGGACTCCCTTCAGCGAGCGGTGAGCTCTTGCCGGGCGAAGCCGACGGCGCCGGAGTAGTCGTCGGAGACGGCGACGGCGACCTCGCCGGAGGACTCCGGCAGCTCGACATCGTAGGTGAAGACGCGCGCCGCCGGATCGGCGCGGCGGGCGATGATCGAGCGCTGGCGCGGCGCGAGCAGGCGGCCCCCCGCGGGCCGGACGGCGAGGTAGACCGTGAAGCGGCCCTCCTGGCCGCCGGCGGGCGAGTCGATCAGCGACAGCCGGTCGAAGGGCACGACGACGCGCAGGCGCGGCGGCTCCGCGCCAGCGGCGCGCAGCAGGTCGACTTCGAGCGCGAGCGGGTCCGCGATCGGCTCGCCGGCGAGCAGGTCGACGAGTTGCAGCCAGATGCGCTCTTCGCGCGACTGCAGCCGGTAGCTCTCGCGGTGGCGCAGGGCGAGCCCCTCGCGGTCGACCTCGACGCGGATCCGGCGCACGCCGGAACGCGGCTCGCTCGCCGGCGTGAAGGCGAGGGAGTAGAAGCCGCCGAGATCGTCGGCGAGGCGCGCCATCTGGCCGGCGGTGTCGCGCGCGGCGTCGATCATCAGGCCGCCGGTGGCGGCGGCGAGGAAGTCGAGCGTCTCGCGCGAGTTCTGGCGGGCGACGGAGGCGGCGGTGTCGGTCATCGCGCCGCCGGGCATCTCGCTGCGGAAGCGGCTCTCGCTGTCGCCGAAGAGGACGGGATAGATCGTCACGCCGAGCGCGTTGACGCGCGCCACGACGTCGCGCCAGAGCTCGGCGTTCGAGTACTCGGCGAGCTCGAGACGCGAGCCCCGGGGATGCCAGTAGCCGCGCGACTCGTTGACGCCGTTGGCGTCGCGGATCGAGGGCGCGGGTCCGGCGATGCCGCGGGCGAGCGCCGCGCCGTCGCAGCGTTCGGCGGCCCACTCCAGCACGTCGCTGCCGGCGATCATCGGGATGCCGCCGGAGAGGTGGAGGAGCAGCCGGCGCCCGGGCTGGCTGCCGAGCCGCTGCGCATAGCGCAGCAGCGCCGCGGCGGAGGCTTCCACCTGGCGCATGACGACCTGCGAGTAAGCGCGGATGAAGAGGCCGGTCCGCGAGCAGGTCTGCGGATCGTCCTCGATCGTGGAGCGCACCGTGCCGAGCGCGCTGCGCAGCTCGTGCGCCGCCCGCAGCTGCCCCGCGGAATAGCCGGAGAGCTCCTCGAGCGCCCGCGCCAGCCGGCGGCGGTCGGTCGAGCCGTCGAGGAGGACCTCGAGATCGGCGCCGTCGAAACGCACCACCGAGACGAGGTCGTCCGGCGCCAGCACGCGCTCGAGCTCGCGCCGCATCGCGGCGAGCAGCGGCGCGCGGCTGCGCTCGCCGGCCTGCAGGTCGTCGAAGAAGAGGGCGATGCGGCGCGGTGCGGCGCCGGGCGCGTCGGCGGCCGTGGTGGCGCGCTCCGTGGACGCGCGTTCGCTGGCCGCCGGGGCCGGCACCCAGGAGAAATGCGAGATCTCGACCAGCCGGTCGTCGTCGAAGACACGAAAAGCCGCGCGCGGCAGGCCGGCGACGGCGCGACCGCCGCGGTCGAAGACGTGCACGTCGACGTTGACGAGGTCGACCGAGATCTGCTCGGAGAGCGTGGTCGTCGGCGCGGCCGGAGTCGCCGGCGCGGCGGCGAGGAGGAGCACGAGCAGCGGGGCAATGAGCGCCATAGCGGCCTCCGCGGGGGAGTCTAGAGAAAACGAAGCAAGTTCGGCGCCACGGCCGGGTCAGCCGGGTTCGGCCGTGGGCCGCGCCGCGAGCTCGCGGCCGGCCGCGAGCGCCTCGTCGAGGGTCGAGACCGATCCATCCAGTTGAAGCTCGTAGACGGCACGCAGGATCTCGCCCAGGCGCGGCCCCGGCGCGAGGCCGAGCGCCAGCAGGTGGCGGCCGAGCAGGAGTGGCGGCGGCGCGCCGTCCGAGACGGCGAGCTCGCGCATGCGGCGCCAGAGCCAGTCGGGCGCCTCCGCGGGCGGCGCCGGCGGCCGACCGCGAGTGTCGGCGAGCGCCAGCCGGTGGAGCAGGTCGGGGTCGACCTTGAGTGCGAGGCGACGGAAAGCGCCATCCGAGACGCGGTCGCCGCGGCGCTCGGAGTTCCACAGGTGGGTCGGCGCGAGGTGATGCTGCACGAGAGCCAGGATCTGTCCGCGCGCGTCGTAGCCGTCGAGCCGGCCGAGGCCGAGCCGGTCGAGCCAACGCGCCGCCGGCGCGACCCCGGCCGCCTCGTGGCCGGGCGAGCGGATGCGGCCCGCCTGGCGCAGCGTCGTCGCTGGCTTGCCGAAGTCGTGTGCGATGGCGGCGACGAGAAGCGTCAGCCGGCGCGCGCGATCGAGCCCGCCGGCGAGCCCGGCGGCTTCGTCGAGCACCAGGCCGGTGTGCGTCCAGACGTCGCCCTCGGGGTGCCACTCCGCCTCCTGCTCGCAGCCGACGAGGGCCTGGCATTCGGGCCACAGCCGTGCGACGACGCCGAGCTCGCGCGCCGCCCGCCAGCCGATCGACAGCCGCGCCGCGCGCCGGAGCCATTTCTCGACCTCGCCCCAGACGCGCTCGGCGGCGAGGTCGTCGAGCGCCACGCCGCGGCAGAGCGCGGCGGTGTCGGGGTCGATCGCGAGCTCGAAGCGGGCGGCGAGCTGCACGGCGCGCAGCACGCGCAGCGAGTCGTCGCCGAAGGTGGCGGGATCGACGGCGCGCAGCAGCCGGCGCGCGAGGTCGCCGCGGCCGTCGAACGGATCGACGAGCTCACCGGTGAGCGGATCGAGCGAGATCGCGTTGATCGTGAAATCGCGGCGCCGGGCCGCCTCGACGGGCGGGAGATCGGGATCGCCGACGACGGCGAAGCCGCGGTGGCCACGGCCGCGCTTCGACTCGCGGCGCGGCAGCGTGACGTCGACGGCCGCGAGCTCGGGGGCGGCGGCGAGGCGGAGCTTGTAGACGGTGAAGGCCTCACCGACGGTGTCGACAGCGCCGTGGGCGGCGAGCCGCTCGCGCAGCCGCTCGGCGGCCAGGCCGAAGACCTCGAGATCGACCTCGAGCGTGGGCTTGCCGGCGAGCGCGTCGCGCACCCAGCCGCCGACGACGAAGGCTCGGCCGCCGGCCGCGCGGAGGTCGCGGCAGAGCTCGACGACGGCGGGCGGCGGGGCGAGAGCGCGCATCGCGCCCATTCTGAAGCAGAGGCCGTTCTCCCGGGGCGCGGGACGGGCGTTGCGCAACGGACTAGACTCGGACTACCGATGGCAGCGAACGAAGGGCGCGCTGCGGGCGCGCGGCCCGATTTCGAGTCGTCGCCGCTCACGCGCGGCGAGTACATCGCCGCGCTGGTCCACCTCTACCGTGGCCAGCTCACTCGCGCCGACAGCTGGCGGCAGCGGCTCGACACCACCTCGAACTGGGCCGTGGTGACGACGATGGGCCTGCTCTCGTTCGCCTTCTCCAGCCGCGATCACTCGCACGTCTCGATCGTCGTCGGCATGGTGCTCATCACCCACTTCATGCTCGTCGAATCGCGCCGCTACCGCGTCTTCGACGTCTGGAACTCGCGCGTGCGCATGATCGAGGAGAACTTCTACGGCCCGATCCTCACCCGCGATCTCGAGAGCCCGCGCGTCGCCTGGGGCGACCTGGTCGCCGCCGACCTGCTGCATCCGAGCTTCAAGATCACCTACCTCGAGGCGCTGCGCGCGCGGCTCGTGCGCAACTACTCGGCGCTCTACCTGCTGCTGCTCTGCGCCTGGCTGGCCAAGCTCGCCGAAGCGGCGAGCGAGCCCGGTTGGCGAATGCGGCTCACGGTCGGCCCGGTGCCGTGGTGGGGGACGATCGCTCTGGTCGCCGGCCTCTACCTCGCGCTCGTCGTCCTCGCCGCCGCCGTCGAGCGGGTGCACCCACCGGAAGCGGAGCTGTGGAAGCCGCAGCGGCCGGTCGAAGAGAAGTTCTGAGGCGCGCCGGCGGGTCGGGCAGCGGGGCACCGGGAGGAGTATCCTCGACGGCGATGGGCGAGCGGGTCGAATCGTTCGACGGCGCGGTGCCGACGAAGTACTGGCACCGGCTCGACGACGGGCGCACCCAGTGCGACGTCTGCCCGCGCTTCTGCAAGCTCCGGGGCGGCCAGCGCGGTCTCTGCTTCGTGCGCGCCGCCAACGACGCAGGCGAGATCGTCCTCACCACCTACGGCCGCTCCTCCGGTTTCTGCGTCGATCCGATCGAAAAAAAGCCGCTCGACCACTTCCTGCCCGGCACCTCGGTCCTCTCCTTCGGCACTGCCGGCTGCAACCTCGCCTGCCAGTTCTGCCAGAACTGGGACATCTCGAAGTCGCGCGAGTGGGACCGGCTGACCGACCGGGCGACGCCGGAGACGATCGCGCGCGCCGCGCGCGAGCTCGGCTGCCGCTCGGTCGCCTTCACCTACAACGATCCGACGATCTTCCTCGAGTACGCGAGCGACTGCGCCGACGCCTGCCGCGAGGCCGGGATCGCCGCCGTCGCCGTCACCGCCGGCTACATCTGCCCCGAGCCGCGGCGCGACTTCTACCGGCACATCGACGCCGCCAACGTCGACTTGAAGGCCTTCACCGAGGAGTTCTACAGGAAGATCTGCGGCGGGCACCTGGAGCCGGTCAAGGAGACGCTGGTCTACCTGCGCCACGAGACGGAGGTCTGGTTCGAGGTGACGACGCTCCTCATCCCGGGCCACAACGACTCCGACGCCGAGGTCGCCGCGCTCGCCGAGTGGTTCGTCGCGGCGCTCGGGCCCGACGTGCCGCTCCACTTCACCGCCTTCCACCCCGACTGGAAGATGCTCGACCTGCCGCCGACGCCGCCGGCGACGCTGGCGCGGGCGCGTTCGATCGCCCTGGCGCACGGCCTGCGCTACGTCTACACCGGCAATGTCCACGACGAGGCGGGCGGCTCGACCTACTGCCCGGGCTGCGGCGAGATCGTGATCGGCCGCGACTGGTACGAGCTCACCACCTGGCACCTCGACGAGCGCGGCCGCTGCGCGAGCTGCGCGACGCCGATCCCGGGCCGCTTCGAGTCGCGCCCGGGCGCCTGGGGCGCGCGCCGCCGCCCGGTTCGCCTCGCCGACTTCGCGGCCTGACAGCGTGCGGCCGTTCGGCCCGGCGGTGACCTCGGGGCCCGCACGGCGTATCGTCTCGTCGCGTGCGCGCGTGCTACTTCGTGCAGAGCCATCGCGATCCGGCGCAGGTGGTGCGGCTGGTGGCGACGATCCGGCGGTCGAGCCCGACGGCGTACGTCCTCGTCGGCCACGACTGCCGGCGCTGCGAGCTGACGCGCCGCGACCTGCCGCAGTCGGCCGACATCGACCTCTTCCATCCCCCGGGGCCGATCGAGCGCGGCCGCCTGTCGCTGCTCTCGCCGTACTTTCTCGCCGTCGATCGCCTGCTCGCTTCCGGCGTCGACTTCGATTGGCTGGTGTATCTCTCCGGCCAGGACTACCCGACCCGGTCGCTCGGGCGGGCGGAGGCGAGCTTGCGGGCGAGCGGAGCGGACGGCTTTCTGCGCTTCTGGCCCGCGTTCGCGCCCGACAACCCGTGGGGTCGGCGCCGCCAAGGAGTCTTTCGCTACGGCTTCCAGTACGCCGAAGCGCCGCGGTGGGCCGGCTGGCTGCTGCGGCGCCTCCGCTTCGTCAACCGCTTGCAGTCGAGCGTCCACCTCCATCTCGTTTACGGACACCTGGTCGGTCGACGGGCGCGGCGCACGCCGTTCGGCCCCGATCGCACCTGCTACGCGGGAACGCAATGGACGACTTTGCGCCGGCCGTGCGTCGAGTATCTCGCCCGGGCGCGACGCGAGTCGCCGGCTCTCGTCGCCTACTACGAACGCACCATCTGCTCCGACGAATCGCTCGTGCAGACGCTGCTCGTCAACGCCCGACGCTTCGACCTGCGCGACGACGACTTGCGCTTCGCCGACTTTCACGGCTCGCGCTCCGGCTCGCCGCGTATCCTGACCGCGGCAGACTTCGAGCGGCTCCGCTCGGGGCCGTGGCACTTCGCGCGCAAGTTCGATCCCGCCGTCGACACCGCCATCCTCGATCGACTCGACGAATGGCTGACGGTCGGCGGCGAAGCCGGCAGCGGCGCGTGAGCGCGCCGCGGAGAGACGGGATCAACGGCGCGTGAGCGACAGTCGGAACCCTTCGACTCGGCGCAGAAAGCGCCGTCGCACCGAGATCTCCGGCGCTGCGTCGCTGCCGGTCGCCGACGCCGCGAGAGCCGGCAGTCGCTCGACGAGCAGCTCGCGCCAGCGCTCGAGCGTGCGCTGCGGTGCGAACTCGGCCGCCCGCTCGCGCCCGCGCTCGGCCATCGCCCGGCGCAGCCCCGGTTGCTCGGCGAGGCGCGTGACGGCGGCACGCGCGCCGGCGAGCGAGTCGATCTCGAGATAGTCGAGCTCGTCGCGCCGCAGCGCGCGGTACTCCGCCTCCGGGCCGAGCAGCGCCGGCGTGCCGGCGAGCCAGGCGTTGTAGAGCTTGGTCGCTGGCTTCGGTCGGCTGGCCTGGTCGTGCGGGCGGACGGCGAGGACGCCGTCGAGGTCACGGAAATCGGGCCAGTGGAGCGCTTCGCGATCGGTCGCGCCGCCGGCGAAGCGCACGGCGTCGACGACCCACTCGATGCGCCTCGCGGCGAGCCACCGGCGCCACTCTTCGTCGCGAAAGGCGGGATGGAGATTGTCGAGGAAGCCCTTGTAGGCGAGGGTGGCGAAGAGATCGCCGCGGCGCTCGTCGCGCGCCTGCAGGCCGGGCTGGGGCCAGTGCGGGATGAAGTGTCGCCGCCTGCCGTCGGCGGCTTCAGAGCACTGAACCACCTGGAAATCGGCGAGGCGGAGCGAGCCGGCGAGGTCACCGCGCACGGCGACGAGGAGGCAGCGGTCGAGCCGGTGAAGCCGGCGCAGCAGCGCCCGTTTGTGCTTGGCGTGAAAGACCACGAGGCCCGCGCCGCTCGGCTCCGCGGTCAGCTCGACGTCGACGCCGGCGCGACGGAGACGGAGAAAGCTCTGCAGGATCCAGGCCTCGTCTCCTTGCTGGAAACGGCGCCAATCGCGATCGGGATCGACGCCGAGCAGCCCATCCGGAGGCAGGCCGTCGAAGAAGAAGCGGATCTGCATGGCGAGAAGCACCTCGCGACGAGCGGCGGCAGTCGCTGGATCCTAGCCGAGTCCACCGCGGGGCGCGGCGCGCACGTCCGGATCCCGCCGCGGATCACGTAGACTTTGCCGCTCCGCGGCGCGCCGGCGCGGCGGGCCCGCCGCCCATGCATCCGATCTCGCGCATCCGCAACTTCTCGATCATCGCCCACATCGACCACGGCAAGTCGACGCTGGCGGATCGCATCCTCGAGCTCACCGGCGCGGTGACCCAGCGCGAGATGCACGCGCAGGTGCTCGACGACATGGACCTCGAGCGCGAGCGCGGCATCACCATCAAGGCGCGCGCCGTGCGGCTCGCCTACCTCGCGCGCGACGGCGAGGAGTACGCATTCAACTTGATTGACACCCCCGGCCACGTCGACTTCAGCTACGAGGTCTCGCGCTCGCTCGCCGCCTGCGAGGGGGCGCTCCTCGTCGTCGACGCGACGCAGGGCGTCGAGGCGCAGACGCTCGCCAACGCCTACCTGGCGGTCAACGGCGGGCTCGAGATCCTGCCGGTGATCAACAAGGTCGACCTGCCCTCGGCCGACGTCGAGCGCGCGCGGGAGCAGATCGAGCAGGTGGTCGGCATCGACGCCGCGCGGGCCGTGCTCACCTCGGCGAAGACGGGCCTGGGGATCGACGAGCTGCTCGAGCGCATCGTCACCGACATCCCGCCGCCCACGGGCGACGCGGACGCCCCGCTCAAGGCGCTGCTCTTCGACTCGTGGTACGACGTCTACCGCGGCGTCGCCTGCTTCGTGCGCGTCGTCGACGGCGTCGTCCGCCGCCGCGACAAGATCCAGTTCGTCGCCACCGGCCGCGTCTACACCGTCGAGGAGCTCGGCACCTACCACCCCAAACCGCGCGAAGTCGAGGCGCTCGGCCCCGGTGAGGTCGGCTACGTTTACGCCAACATCAAGGACCTGATCCAGGCCAAGATCGGCGACACGGTCACCCACGCCGAGCGGCCGACGGTGAATCCGTGCCCCGGCTTCCAGGAGGTCAAGCCGATGGTCTTCGCCGGGCTCTTCCCGGTCGTCTCCGACGACTACGAGAACCTGCGCGACGCGGTCGACAAGCTGCGCCTGAACGACGCCTCGTTCACCTTCGAGCCGGAGAGCTCGACGGCGCTCGGCTTCGGCTTCCGCTGCGGCTTCTTGGGGCTCCTCCACATGGAAATCATCCAGGAGCGGCTCGAGCGCGAGTTCGACCTGTCGCTGATCACGACCGCGCCCGGAGTCCGCTACCGCGTCAACCTCTCCGACCGCTCGCAGATCGAGATCAGCTCGCCGGCCCAGTTGCCGGACGGCTCGATCGTCGAGTCGATCGAGGAGCCGTACATCCGCTCGACCATCGTCACCCGCGACGAGTACGTGGGCGGCATCCTGGCCCTCGCCCAGGACCGGCGAGGCGTGCAGAAGGCGCTCCAGTACGTCTCGACCGATCGCGTTCTCATCGAGTACGACTTCCCGCTGGCCGAGGTCATCCACGACTTCTACGACAAGCTGAAATCGGTCTCGCGCGGCTACGCCAGCTTCGACTACGAGCTCGCCGACTACCGCAAGGGCGAGGTCGTCAAGCTCGACGTGCTGGTCAACGGCGAGGCGCTCGACGCGCTGGCGATCATGGTCCACCGCGACAAGGCGTACGCCAAGGGCGCGGCGCTGGTGAGCAAGATGAAGGAGCTCATCCCGCGCCAGCTCTTCGAAGTGGTGCTGCAGGCGGCGATCGGCAGCCGCGTCGTCGCGCGCTCGACGGTGAAGCCGCTCAGGAAGGACGTCCTCGCCAAGTGCTACGGCGGCGACATCACGAGAAAGCGCAAGCTCCTCGAGAAGCAGAAGGAAGGCAAGAAGCGCATGAAGC
>DASWJT010000134.1:0-81753 GCA_036397015.1 Thermoanaerobaculia bacterium | reverse complement strand
CGAACAGGTGCCACCCTGTTCGCAGGCTGTTCGCAGGGGTCGACAGCAGTTGGTGGGCTGTGGCGCTCCGAGGGACTCGGAGGACGAGGATCTGGGCCGATGCTGACGAGCGTTGGCTTCGCTCGGGTGCCACTTTCGGTCGCGGAGCGTCGACGAATCGAAGCTCGAGAGCGAGAGTCCGAGAGGCCGAGCGAGCCGATGCGGGTCCGGCTGGTGATCCGGAGTGAGAGACGCTGCGAAGTAGGAAGAGCGCTATCCGGGCGCAGTCGCCAGTCGGAACGGCAGCGGTGGTGGGAACGAGCCGTCGGGGAAGAGCGCTTCGGTTACTCCGCTGCGCAGACGATCCGCAGCTCGCCGATAGGTGCCGACGAAGATGCGATAGGCCTCGCGCAGCGCGTCGCGGGCGGCGCGCGAGGCCGCGTGGCCGAGCGGAGCGGGACCCTTCTTGATTCGATTGGGCTCCTGCCGCGGGTCCTGGCGGAAGAGGGCGTCGCGGCCGAGGGGCGGCTTGCCCGTCGCGCGCTCTCTCGCGAGCGCCTCGTGCTCGATGGCTCCGACGAGCTCGCGGATGCGGGCGCGGTAAGACTCCCCGGGCAGATCTCGCCAGCACGGTAGCGGGGTCAGGTGGAGCTCTTCAACCGTCACGAAGGCCTCGGGATCAGTCGGTAGGCGCTTGCGGCAGGCGGCGTACTCGAGCGTGCGGTCGAACCAGCGGCCGGCGATCGGGGTGCCGTCGAGAAGCGCTCTCACGCAGTGGGCGCCGGGCCATTCGAGCGGCGAGCCGACGAGGCCCTCTTTGACGCCGTGGGCGAGGAGATAGCGTAGGCGCGCGATCTGGGCCTCCTCCTCGTCGGAGACCAGGATCGCCTGGTATCTGCGGCCCCAGAACTTTTCCCGCCAGCGGATGAGCCGGCCAGCCTCGCGGGCGAGGTTGGAGTTGAGGTAGTTCATGAACGAGGCGAGGCGCTGAGCGTCTCGGACCGTCAGGAGAAGATGGAAGTGGTTGGAGAGAAAGGCGAAGGCGTGGAGCTCGACCGGGTAGAGGCGGGCGGCGCGGGCGAGGACGCCGAGGGTGAGGTCGCGGAGCATGGGCGTGGGGCTCAGCAGGAGCCGCCCCTGGACCGTGCGGCAGGTGACCTCGACGAGCGAGTCGGGTGGGATGAAGCGCAAGCGGCGCGACATGCCCCCTAGGACGGAATCGCAACCGCTAGACTTTCGCGAAACGGCTGGCACCTCGAGAACCGGAGACGGAATCGACGCTGCCAGACTTTCGCGAAACGGCTGGCACTTCGAAAAGGCACTTCGAAAAGGCTTCGAAAAGGCGCTCCGCCTAGACCCGCGACAGCCGCCGCAGCGCCTGCGGCAGGAGCTCGTGGAAGCTCGCCTCGGGGGCCTCGCGCCTCGCCTCCCCCACCGCCTTCTCCGCCTGGCTCGCCTTGTAGCCGAGGTTCACGAGCGCGGCGACGAGGTCGTCGTCCGACGCCGCGGCTCCGGCGGGCTCCGGCGACGCCTCCTTGGCCAGGACCTGGAGCGCGTCTCTCAGCTCGACCACCATCCGCTCGGCGGTCTTCTTGCCGACGCCGGGGATCCGCGTCAGGCGGGTCACGTCCCCCGCCGCGATCGCCTGTAGGAGGTCGGTGGTCGGGAGACCGGAGAGGACGACCTGCGCCAGCCGCGGCCCGATCCCCGAGACCTTGATCAGGCGCTCGAAGAGCTCGCGCTCGCGCTCGGTGGCGAAGCCGAAAAGGGCGAGCTGGTCCTCGCGCACGTGGGTGTGGACGTGGAGCTCGACCACCTCGCCGCCCTGGCGCTCGAGCTCGGAGAAGGTGACGAGCGAGACCGAGACGTCGTAGCCGACGCCGCCGGCCTCGACCAGGAGCCGCTCCGGGGTGGCGCGCAACAGCCGCCCGCGCAGGTAGCCGATCACGGGCCGGGATCCTACCGTTCGGGGCCGGTGCTACGCTCCCCGGTCCATGTCGGCGAAGATGCTGGTCGAGACCGACCCGTACGAGATCCGCATCGGGATCCTCGAGGACGACCGCCTGGCGGAGCTCCACCTCGAGCGCCGCAGCCACCGCGGCACCGTCGGCAACGTCTACCTCGCCCGGGTGACGCGCGTGCTGCCCGGGATGCAGGCGGCGTTCCTCGACATCGGGCTCGACCGCGACGCCTTCCTCTACGTCGCCGACGTCGTGCCCGAGGTGCCGGCCGAGGAGGAGCTCGACCTGCTCGGCGGCGACGGCGCGAACGGCGGCACCGAAGCCGAGCGCACCGAGGCCGACGCCGAGCCGCGCGCCGCCCCGGCGCCGCTGCCCACGATCGACACCCTGCTGCGGCCGGGCCAGACGCTCCTCGTCCAGGTGTCGAAGGATCCGCTGCCCAACAAGGGCGCGCGGGTGACGACGCACGTGACGCTCCCCGGGCGCTTCCTCGTCCTGCTGCCGACGGTCGGTCACCTCGGCGTCTCGCGGCGGATCGAGGACGACGAGGAGCGCGCGCGGCTGCGGCGGCTGCTCGACGCGCTGCCGGGCGAAGGGGGCGGGCTCATCGTGCGCACCGCCGGCGAGGGGCGCGACGCCGACGACTTCGCCGCCGACCGCCAGTATCTCGTCGGCCTCTGGCAGCGCATCCGCGAGGCCGCCGAGCGCTCGAGCGCGCCGGCGCTCGTCCACCAGGACCGCGATCTCGCGCTGCGCGTCGTGCGCGACCGCTTGTCGGAAGAGTTCGCCGGCCTGTGGGTCGACGACGAAGAGACCTACGCCCGCATCGTCGAGTTCCTCGACCACATCCAGCCGCAGCTCGTGCCGCGCGTGCGGCTCGACCGCGCCGAGCGCGGCCTCTTCGAGCGCTTCGGCATCGAGACCGAGATCGAGGCGGCGTTGAAGCCCAAGGTGTGGCTCAAGTCGGGCGGGCACCTCGTCATCAATCAAACCGAGGCGCTGGTGGCGATCGACGTCAACACCGGCCGCTACGTCGGCGAGCGCGACCTCGAGACGACGGCGCTGGCGACGAATCTCGAGGCGGTCGAGGAGGTGGTACGGCAGATCCGCCTGCGCGACCTCGGCGGCATTATCGTCCTCGATTTGATCGACATGGTCGAGGCGGCGAATCGCGAGCGCGTCTTCGAGGCGCTCGGCCGCGAGCTCAAGAAGGACCGCTCGAAGCACAAGGTGTTGTCGATCTCGGAGTTCGGCCTGGTCGAGATCACCCGCAAGCGCAGCCGCACCAATCTCGAGCGCCAGCTCACCCGAAGCTGCCCGTGCTGCGAGGGCAGCGGCCGGGTGTCGACCGCGGCGACGACCTGCCTGCGGATCCGCCGCGCTCTTCTCCGCATGCGCGGCGGCATCCACTGGAAGGACATCCTGCTGCGCGTGCACCCCGACGTCGCCAAGGCCTTCCAGCGCGAGGAGCGCGCCGTGCTCGAGGAGCTCGAGAGCGCGCTCGGCGCGGCGATCCACCTGCAGGGCGACGCCAAGCTCCACCCGGCGAGCTTCGATATCCTCGAAATGTGACCTCGCGCCGGTTCGCTCTCCCCGGCTTTCGCGGCGAGGCCGCGGAGAGCTTCGCCGTCGCCGACCTCGCTGCGGAGGCGGCCCGCCTGGCCGACCCCGCCGCCGCGACGAAGACGATCCACTGGGGCCGCAACTACCTCTACCTCGCCCGCAGCGAGACCGCCGAGGGCCCGCTCGAGGTCGTCGTCAAGCAGTTCCGGCCGCCTGCCGGCTGGCGCGCGCGAATCGGCTGGCACCTCGCGGGGGAGGGGAAGGCGGCACGGAGCTGGCGGATCGCCCGCGCCCTGCACGCCGCCGGCATCCCCACCCCCGAGCCGCTGCTGCTGCTCGAGAGCGAGAGCGGCCGCGCCGCTTCGGTCTACGTCAGCCGCCACCTCGCCGGGCGAGTCGAGGCGCGCTACCTCCTGCGCGCCCGCAACGCCGGGCGCGAGGGCGCCGAGTTTCCGTCGATCGACTTCGCGGCTTTCCTCGCCGCGGCGGCGCGGCTGGCGCGCCGGCTCCACGACGCCGGCTTCTGGCACCGCGACTTCTCGATCGGGAACCTCCTCGTCCTCCCCGGTCCGACGCCCGCCGAGATCGCCGAAATCGCCCTCGTCGACCTCAATCGCTGCCGCGCGGGCCGCCCCGTCACGCTCGGCGAGCGCATGCGCGATCTCTCCCGGCTGGCGTTCGAGCGACGGGAAGACCGCAGGTTCCTCCTCGCGCTCTACTTCGGCGGCGAGCGCGCCGCGCCGGCCCGCGCGTGGGTCGTCTACGAGCTCTCGCGACGGAGCTTCCACGGCCGCCACCGCGTGAAGAACCGGTGGCGGGCTGCGTGGGCGAGCCTCGAGTCGTGGCTCGTGCCGCGCGGCGCGCACCCGCACATCCCGCTGCCACCGGCGGGCGCCGGGCCACGCGACCGCATCGTCTGGGATGCGCTCTCCGACCAGCCGCACTCGCATGCCGGCCGGATCGGCCGGTTCGGGGCGCGCATTGCCGATCTGCCCGACCACCTGCGCAGCGTGGCGGCGCTCGCCGGCGCCGTGCCCCGCATCCGCCGCCGTTACCGCGAGCTCGCCGCCGCCCGCAACGCGGCGCCCTTCCTGTGGCCGGGCGCCGGCGTCGCGCTGCGGCCGTGGCCGGCGGATCCCGAGGCGCTCCTCGACGCGGTCTTCTCGCTCGGCGTCCGTCAGGCGCTCCTGCGGCTGCATCCGTGGCAGGGCGAGCACGCGGCCGAGGAGGCGCTGGCGCGCGAGCTCGCCGGCGCCGGCCTCGAGCTCACCTTCGCCCTGCCGCAGAGCCGCGAGCTGGTGCGCGATCCGCCTCGCTGGCGCGCCGCGATCGAGGAGCTCGCCGAGCGTTTCGCCCCCTACGGCGCGCGCTTCCAGATCGGCCAGGCGATCAACCGCTCGAAGTGGGGAGTGTGGTCGTACGGCGAGTACCTGGAGCTCGCCGCGGCGGCGGCGGCGATCCTGCGCCGCCGGCCCGGCGTCGAGATCGCCGGCCCGGCGGTGATCGACTTCGAGGCGCACGCGACCGCCATGGTGCTCAACCGGCGCCACCCGACGCTGCGCTTCGACGCCCTGGCGAGCTTGCTCTACGTCGACCGCCGCGGCGCGCCGGAGAGCCGTCAGCTCGGCTTCGACACGGTCGACAAGGTGACGATGCTCGGGGCGATCGCGGAGACCTCGCGCCTCGTCGCGGGCCGCCGCCAGTGGATCACCGAGGTCAACTGGCCGCTCGCCGAGGGTCCGCACTCGCCGGCCGGCCGGCGGGTGGCGGTCGACGAGGAGACGCAGGCCGACTACCTCGCCCGCTTCTACCTGCTCGCCCTCGCGAGCGGCTACGTCGAGCGGATCTTCTGGTGGCAGCTCGTGGCGCGGGGCTACGGCCTGATCGATCCCGGCGCGGCGGGCGAGCTGCGCCGGAGGCCGGCCTACGCCGCCCTCGCCACCCTCGTCCGCGAGGTGCCAGCCGATTCGCAGTGCCACGGGCCGCTGTCGGCGCCCGGGGGAGCGCGGCTCTATCGCTTCGCTCGTCCCGACGGCGGCGAGGTGGTGGCGGGATGGTCGATCGGGGCGCCGCTCCGGGCGCCGCTGCCCGCGCCGGTCGTCGGCGCCGTCGGACGCGACGGCGCGCCCCTCGCGCTCGCCGGCGCGGCCGAGGTCGAGCTCGCCTCCGGCGTCCGCTATTTCCGTCTCTGAGGCCCCTCTCGGCCGGGCACACATCGTGCGTTAGCGTCGCTCCGCCATGACGAAGCGACTCCTTTTCGCTCTTCCCGCTCTCGCGCTCGCCCCCTTCTCCCCGCTCTCGGCGCAGGCCGACGCCGTCCGCCGCACGCCAGTGGTCGAGGTGGTCGAGCGCGTCGCTCCCTCGGTCGTCAACATCGCCGCCGAATCGATGGTGCGCGAGGTCGATCCGTTCTTCGGCTCGCTCTTCGGCTACCGCACGCGGCGCGCCCAGTCGCTCGGCTCGGGACTGATCATCGACCCGGCCGGCATCGTCGTCACCAACGCGCACGTCATCGAGGGTGCGTCGCGGATCCTCGTCGTCTTGCGCGACGGCCGCGAGATCGAGGCCGACGTCCTCGGCGCCGACCGCGACGCCGACCTGGCCGTGCTCAAAGTCGCGCAGCGCGGCCTGCCGGCGACGCCGCTCGGGAGGAGCGCCGACCTGCTGATGGGCGAGTCGGTGATCGCGATCGGCAATCCCTTCGGGCTCTCCAACACGGTGACGACGGGCGTGCTCTCGGCACGCGGCCGCACGGTGCCGGGCGAGGGCGGCAGCGCGCGCTTCTCGGATTTCCTGCAGACCGACGCGTCGATCAATCCCGGTAACTCGGGCGGGCCGCTGGTCAATCTCGCCGGCCGGGTGATCGGCATCAACACCGCAATCATCCAGGGCGCCTCCGGCATCGGCTTCGCGATTCCGGCCGATCGCGCCCAGCGCGTCGTCGACGATCTGCTGCGCTACGGCGAGCTGCAGCCGTTGTGGACCGGGCTCCGGCTCGAGACGATCGACCCCGAGCTGGCGCGCCGCGAGGGCCTTCCGGTCAGCCGTGGCGCCTACGTCGTACGCGTGTTCGAGGCCTCCCCGGCGGCGCGCGCGGGCGTTCGGGCCGGCGACCTCCTCGTCGCCATCGAAGGCCGCCCGCTTACCGCCCGCGAGGACCTGATGACGGCCTTCTACACTGTCGCCGCCGGCACGCCGGTTCGCGTCGACGTGCGGCGGGGCGAGCAGACTTTGAAGCTCGCGCTCGCCGCGGTCCGGCCACCCAAGGGGCTCGGCGTGCGCGTGCTGGCCGAGACGCTCGGTCTCACCGTGGCGGAGGATCGCGGCGCACTCCTCGTCAAGGGCGCCGATCGCCGCTCGCGCGCCGGCCGCGCCGGCTTCGCGGCCGGGGATCGCCTGCTCGCCGCCAACGGCCAGCGCCTGCGCGACCTCGAGCAGCTGGGCCACGAGGTGCTGCGCTCGCTCGATCGCGGCAGCCTCTTCCTCGTCGTCCAGCGGGGCCGGTACGCCTACAACCTGAATCTGCCGCTCTGATCGGGTCGGGGCTGCGGCCGCGGCAGACACGCGCGCGCGCGCGAATCGGCTGGCACCTGGCGGGCGAAGTCACGGATCGCGAATCGGCTGGCACCTCGCGCGGCATAGAATGCCGCCCCGGATGTCGTCGCCCCGCGCCCTCGCCATCGGCCCCGCCAACCCGCCCCGTCCTGCCGCCGCGCCCCCAGCGCGCCTCATCGGCCGCCGCGTTGATCGCGCCGACGGACCGCGGCTCGTCTGCATTGCCGGTCTGCACGGCAACGAGCCGGCCGGCGTCGCCGCCCTCGCCCGGGTCTTCGCGGCGCTCGACGAGCCGGCCGAGCCGCTCGCGGGCGGCGTCGTCGGTTTCGCCGGCCACCTCGGCGCGCTCGCCGCCGGCCAGCGCTACCTCGACCGCGACTTGAACCGCATGTGGCGGGAGCCGACGCTCGCCGCCGCGCGCGGCGGCGAGTGGCGCACGCGCGAGGATCACGAGCTCGCCGAGCTCGACGCGGCGCTCGCCGGCGAGATCGGCGCCGTGGCCGCGCGCCGCGCTTTCCTGCTCGACCTCCACACCACCTCGGGTGCCGGCCCGGCGTTCGCGGTGCTCGATGACTCGTTGCCCAACCGCCGCTTCGCGCTCCACTTCCCGGTGCCGCTCGTGCTCGGCCTCGAGGAGGAGCTCGTCGGCACGCTCGTTTTCGACTTCGCGGCGCGCGGCGTCACCAGCCTCGCCTTCGAGGGCGGGCGCCACGACGATCCGGCTTCGATCGACCGCTGCGAGGCGGCGGTGTGGATCGCGCTCGACGCTGCGGGCCTGCTGCCGCGCGGCCTGCGCGCCCGCGCCGAGAAGGGACGCAAGCTGCTGCGCGCGAGCCGCGGCGAGACGCCGCAACTCGTCGAGGTGCTCTACCGGCACCGCGTCTCGGAAGACGACCGCTTCCGAATGCAGCCGGGCTTCGCGAGCTTCGATCCGATCGAGCGCGGCCAGCCGCTCGCCACCGATCGCGACGGCGTCGTCGCCGCGCCGATGGGCGGCCGCCTGCTGATGCCGCTCTACCAGCCGCTGGGCGACGACGGCTTTTTCGTCGCGCGGCCGGTGCCGCGCTTCTGGTTCGAGCTCTCGGCGACGCTCCGGCGGCTGCGCGTCGACCGCCTGCTGCCCCTGCTGCCCGGCGTCGCGCGGCATCCGCAGGTGGCCGACACCTACGTCGTCCACCGCCGCGTCGCGCGCTTCGGAGTGCGCGACGTCTTCCACCTGCTCGGCTTCCGGCGCTTCGACGCCGGCCCGGCGCACCTCGTCTTCACGCGGCGGCCCGAAGGTCTCTGAGCCTCACCTCCGGCCGGCGGCGACGAAGCGCGCCGGCCGGTCGGTGATCACCGCCTCGACGCCGAGCTCGGCCCAGCGCGCGAGCTGCCGCGGATCGTTCTCGGTCCACACCAGAACGCGCCGGCCGGCGCGACGGGCGCGCTCGGCGAGACCGGCGCGGGCGAGCGGCAGGGCGAGGCTGACGAGCGGATGCGCGAGCCAGCCGTCGTCGTCTTGCGGCGCCTCGAGCACGGCGCCACGGGCGAGCGCCGGGGCACGCCGTTCGAGCTCGGCGAGCAGACGCGGATCGAGCGACGTGATCACCGTCCGGTGACCGAGGCCGGCTGCTGCCACCGCCTCGACGACGACGGCGGCGAGCGGCTCGATCCGGGCGGTCGGCTTGAGCTCGAGGTTGACGAGTGCGAGCGGAGCGGCCGCCGCCAGCGCCTCGCCGAGCGTCGGCACGCGCTCGCCCCGGAAGCGCCGCCGGCGCAGGCCGAGGTCGGTGGCCGCGAGCTCGGCGGCGGCGAGCTCCTCGAGCCGCGCCGGCCGGCGCACGAAGCGGGCGAGGTCCTCGTCGTGGAAGACGACAGGCACGCCGTCGGCGCTCAGGCGCACGTCGAGCTCGACGCCGTCCGCGCCGGAGGCGACGGCATGGCGGAGCGCCGCGAGCGTGTTCTCGGGCGCTTCGCGGGCGCCGCCGCGGTGGGCGAGGACGAGGGGGAGCGGGTGCAAGGGGGGACTCTTCGTGCTGCCGGCCGAGCCGCTCAGTCGTAGTCGAACGGGCGCCGGATCGGCTGGTCGGGCTCCTCTTCGGCCCGCTTCATCGCCTCCTTGAACTTCTCCTCGAGCAGGCGCTCGCGGTCGGCGTAGGCGCTCTTCTCCTGCTCGAAGCGATCCTCGGCGCTCGCCTTCTGCGCGTCGAGGTCGGCGAAGAGCGAATCGAAGCTCTTGCCGCCGCCGGGCGCGGGCTTGGCCGGGCGATGACTCAGGACCTCGCCGGTCGCGGCGTCGACGACGAGCTCGCAGTCGCAATCGGGGCAGCGCAGGCGCAGGTGCGAGCGGGTCGTCATCGCCCCGATTCTAGCCCCGCGCCGGGGGGTGCGTGGCATACTACGGGGCCCCGAGGAGGTTCGCCCGGTGCCGAACTCGAGACGATGGCTCGCAGCGTGCGCAGTGGTGTGCCTGGCGGCAGCCGTCGGCTGCGGCGACAAGACGATCCGCTTCGGCGCGGTGCTGCCGCTCTCCGGCTACGCCGAGGTCTACGGGCAGGCGATTCGCAAGGGCATCGAGCTCGGCTACGAGAGAGCGAAGGCGGATCCGGAGCTGGGGAGCCGGCTCGAGCTGGTGATCGTCGACTCCGGCGGCGAACCCGCTCGCGCCAAGGACGAGCTGAGCAAGCTCTACCGCGACGGTGCCATGGCGGTGATCGGCGGCGTCACCAGCGCCGAGGCCCTGGCGATGGTGAAGGAAGCGGACGACAGGCAGCGCACGCTGCTCTCGCCCTCGGCCTCCTCGCCCCAGCTCACCGGCATCTCCTCGAACTTCTTCCGCGTCTTCCCGTCCGACTTCGCGGAGGGGACGGTGATGGCGCGCTACGCCCACGACAACTTGCGCCTCAGGGTCGGTGTCGTCCTGGCCAAGGAGGAGACCTTCGCCAAGGGCATCCAGCAGGTCTTCTCGGACGAGTTCCAGCGCAAGGGCGGCCGCATCGAAGAGACCGTCGAGTATCCCGAGGGGACCGCCGATTTCGCCGCCCTGTGTGAGCGCGTGGTGACGCTCAAGCCCGATTTCGTCTTCCTCGCCGCTTACGCCGAAGAGCTGTCGAGGATGATCCAGCACCTCGATCGGCTCGGCTTCTCCGGCCTCGTCCTCACCACCTCCTCGTTCGCCGCCGCGGAGACGATCGAGAAGACCGGCACTGCCGCCGAGGGCACCTACTACGCGCAGACGTCCTTCGACGTCGAGGGCCAGCTCGCGCCCCAGGTCGAGTCCTTCGTCAAGGCCTACCGCGCCAAGTACCAGCACGATCCCGACCTCTACGCCGCGCACGGCTTCGACGCCTTCAACATCCTCGTCGAGGCCTACCGGCAGGGCGGCACGAGCGGACTGTCGTTCTGGAAAGGGATGCGCAACGTCCACGAGTTCGCCGGCGTCACCGGCAGCTTGCAGTTCGACGAAAGGGGCGACGTCGGCAAGTTCCCGCACGTCTACGTGGTCACCGAAGGCAAGGCGGTCGACGTCGAGCAGCAACGCCAGAAGCAGATCGAGGAGGCGCGGCGCAAGATGCGCGAGATCGAGGAGTCGCTGCGCAACCTGCAGAGTCCCCCCGGCCGGTGAGCCGCGGGGCCGTCCCGGGGCCCGGCGGCAGCCTCCTTCGCCACCGCGCGCTGCTCGCCACGCTCACCGCGCGTGAGCTCAAGGGCCGCTATCGCGGCTCGCTGCTCGGCTTCTTCTGGTCGCTGGTGCAGCCGCTGCTCCTGCTGCTCGTCTACAGCTTCGTCTTCGGCCACGTCTTCCAGCCGCGGGTGCCGGGCGCCGAGCCGTACCCGCTCTTCCTGGTCGCCGGCATGTTCCCGTGGATCTGGTTCTCGACCTCGCTCAGCGACGGCACGATCTCGCTGACCACCAACGCCAACCTCATCCGGCGCTCGATCTTCCCCATCGAGCTCTTGCCCGGAGTGGCGGTGCTCGCGAACATGATCCACTTCCTGCTGGCGCTGCCGGTGGTGGCCGCGGGTCTCCTGTGGAGCCGCCTCGAGGGCTTCGACGTCGGCGGCTGGGGGCTCGTCGCCGTGCCGCTCGTCGTCCTCGTCGAGGTGCCGCTCGTCGCCGGCTGCGCGCTCGGGCTGGCGACGCTCCACGCGCACTTCAAAGACGTGCGCGACCTGCTGACGAGCGGCCTGATGCTGCTGATGTTCCTGACCCCGATCTTCTACCCGCTCGAGGCGGTGCAGATTCCCGCCCTGCGCTGGGTCGTCCGGCTGGCGCCGACGACGCCGTTCACGCTCGCCTACCAGCAGGCGATCGTCGCGGGGCGCTTCCCCGACGCCGCGCTGTGGCTGCAGATGCTGGTCGTCTCGCTCCTCGCCTGGGTGGTCGGCGCGTTCGTCTTCACGCGGCTGCGCGACACGCTGGTGGAGGCGCTGTGAGCGCCGTCATCCGGGCGCGCGAGCTGTCGAAGAGCTACCGGCGCTTCTCGCCCGGCCACCGGCTGCGCACGCTAAAGAGCCTCTTCGTTCGCCACGACGCGCCGCCGCGGCGGGATGGCGAGATGGTGCAGGCGCTGCGCGAGGTGAGCTTCGAGGTCGCGCGCGGCGAGATGTTCAGCGTCATCGGCGGCAACGGCTCGGGCAAGTCAACGCTCTTGAAGCTCATCTCGGGGATCCTGCGCCCGAGCTCCGGCACGCTCGTCGTCGACGGCCGCGTCACGGCGCTGATCGAGCTCGGCGCCGGCTTCCACCCCGAGATCTCGGGCCGCGAGAACGTCTTCATCGCCGCCTCGGTGCTCGGCCTCGGCCGGCGCGAGATCGAGGAGCGCTACGAGCGGATCGTCGAGTTCTCGGGCCTCGGCGAGTTCCTCGAGGAGCCGGTCAAGAACTACTCCTCGGGCATGTACGTGCGCCTGGGCTTCGCCGTCGCCATCCACACCGATCCCGAGGTGCTCCTCGTCGACGAGGTGCTGGCGGTCGGCGACGAGGCGTTCGCCCATCGCTGCATCGGCAAGATCGAGGAGCTGCTCGCCGCTGGACGCACCGTCGTCTTCGTCAGTCACGCGCTCGGCATGGTCGAAGACCTGTCGACGCGCGTGATGTGGCTCGACCGCGGGGTGGCGCGCATGACCGGCGAGCCGCGGCGGGTGGTCGACGCTTACCGCCAATCGGTGGCCGAGCTCGAGGGGGAGAGCCATCGCGCGCGCAAGCAGGCGAGCGAGCGGGGCGAGAGCGAGCCGGCGCCGGGAGCGGCGGCGGAGGCGGACCGCTGGGGTTCGGGCGCCGCCGAGATCACCGGCGTCCGGCTGTGCGACGCCGACGGCAACGAGCGCTACCACTTCGCGTGCGGCGAGACGGTGCGCTTCGAGATCGACGCCACGGCGCACGAGCCGCTCGACGACTTCGTCTTCGGCGTCGCGGTCTCGACGCCGCGCGGGACCGAGGTCTGGGGCACCAACAGCGACCTCTCGGGCATGCGGAGCGAGCGCTTCGCCGGCGCCGGCACGGCGCGCCTCGTCTGCCCGCAGCTGCGGCTCGCCCCGGGCGAGTACCGCGTCGACGTCGCCGTGCACTCGCAGGACGGCGTCGCCTACGACTACCGGCGCCGGCTGCTCGCCTTCTCGGTCACCGCCGAGTCGCGCGGCGCCGGCGTCTACTTCCCCGTTCACCGCTGGGAGTTCACGGGCGGCATCCGGGCGGGCGGCGCGACGGAGGAGGCGGAGCGATGAACGAGGCCGGCGGCCGTCCCGCGGACGCTTTCGACATCAAGATCGACGACGAGGAGCTCAAGGGGCACTACTCGAACCTGCTGCGCATCACGCACACGCGCGAGGAGTTCATCCTCGACTTCATCCAGCTCGTGCCGCCGCAGGGCGTCGTCACCGCCCGCGTGGTGACGAGCCCGGGGCACTTGAAGCGCATCGTGCGGGCGCTCGCCGCCAACCTGGCGCGCTACGAGGAGAGCTTCGGAGCCGTCGTCGAGGCGACGCCGCCCGCCGGCGGCGAGGTGCACTGAGCGCGGCTCAGCTCCGCGCGCGGCGCACTCGGCGGCGCCAGCCGAAGCCGCTCGCCAGCGGCAGCGCCTCCTCGCCGAGATCGCGCGCCGCGCTCGCCGCGTCGCGCAGCCGCACCCCGGCGACGACCCCGAGGTGATCGGAGAGACGGTCGGGCAGCGTCTCGTAGCTCGTGAAGTCGAGCTCCTCGGAGACGAGGATCCAATCGAGGCGGACGAGCGGGCGCCAGCTCGGGAAGGTGGCGTGCGCCGGCGCCGCCGGCGGCCGCAGGTTGAGCGCGCGCCGCAGGCGGTCGAGGCTGCGCCGGCGCTCGCTCCATTCGCAGTTGAAGTCGCCCATGACGACGAGCGGCCGCTCGCGCTGGCGGAAGATCTCGACGAGCTGCTCGACCTGGCGCCGGCGGATGCGCTCGGCGAGGAAATCGAGGTGGATCGAGACGACGTCGACGCCGGTGCCGCAGAGCGACGGGGGTTCGACGGTGGCGGCGACGAAGCCCTTGGTATCGCGCCAGCTCTCGAGGAAGGCTCGCGAGCGCGCTCCGGCGAGCGGGTGGCGCGAGAGCAGGGCGGTGCCGGAGGAGAGGTCGAAGCGGCCGAACGAGAACGGGTTGTGCTCGCCGCGGAAGGCGTGCGGCAGCGCGGCGAGCCCGGCGAGGGTGGCGACGTGGTCGAAGTCGCCGCTCCACGCCGAGGGGCCGTCGGCCTCCTGCAGCGCGACCACGTCCGGCGCCTCGCGCGCGAGCACGGCGGCGATCGCCGCCAGGTTGTGCTTGAGCGCGGGCGGAGCGAGCAGTGCCTGATGCTGCGCTTCGCGGCGGGCGTGGGCGATGTTGAGCGTCAGCAGGCGCAGCCCGGGAACGTCCGACGGCGGCGGGGCGAGGCGCGGCCCGGGACGCCGGCGCCGCGTCGGGTGGCGGCGACGGCGGCGGCGGGAGCCGGGCCCGAGCAGTGTGATCGCCATCGCCTCAGATTCGCGCCATGCGCTCGAGCGCGGCGAAGCCGTAGTCGTCCGGATCGGCCTTGACCAGCCAGCAGGGCATCGCCGCGCCGCCCGTCAGTCCTTGTCGAGGGCGACGACCTTCTCGACGCCCTTCACCTTCTCGGCGGTGGCCATGGCGTCGCGTCGGCGGGCGCGCTCGAAAGCGGCCGGGAACTCGAGGGTGACGACGCCGCTCGCAGCGTCGGTGCCGATGCGGAAGCCGTCCGAGCCGAGCCGGTCGACGAGGGCGAGGCGCACGCGTACCTCGAGCGCCGCGTCCGAGACCTCGCGCTCGGCTTCCGCGACGAAGGCGTCGGTGCTCGCCGTCGGCGCGGGCTCGCCGGCGACCTGCAAGTCGTTGGCGACCGCGGTGACGCCGGAGACCTTCTTGGTGATGTCCTCGGCGAGCTCGGCGGTCGAGCGCTTCTTGACCTCGCCCGCGAGGCGGACCTCACCGCCCTCGTTGTCGACGTCGATGCGCAGCGCGTCGGTGCCGAGCTTCTGCAACAGCTCGAGCTTGACGCGCAGCGCGAGCGCGCGCGTCGAGGCGGAGTCCTCGTCGGCGGCGCCGGCGGAGGAGGACTGCAGCCGGTCGCAGCCGACGACGCCGGCGAGCAGGAAGAAGCAAACAGCGAAGCGATGGAGGCGCATGGGCAGGCTCCTTCAGGAGCGTCGATCGACGAGATTGCCGGCGCGGAAGACTTCGCGCCCGCTCTTCACGACGGAGCGTACCGGATTCACGCCGTAATGATAGGCGAAGTGCAGGAGGTTGGGCGCGTCGAGGAGCACGATATCGGCGCGCTTGCCGGCCTCGAGCGTGCCGATCTCGCCGGCGAGACCGAGCGTCGCCGCGGCGTTGAGCGTCAGCGCGACGAGGGCCTCTTCGACCGTCAGGCCGAGCTCGATGACCGCGAGCTGGGCGATCGTGGGCAGCGATTCGGTGTGCGAGGAACCGGGATTGCAGTCGGTCGCGAGCGCCACCGGCACCCCGGCCTCGACCAGGCGGCGCGCCGGCGCATAGCGGTGCTTGGCGAGGAAGAAGCTGGTGCCGGGCAGCAGCAGCGCGGTGACCCGCGCGCGCGCCAGCGCCGCGATGCCCGCCCCCGAAACCGCCATCAGGTGGTCGGCCGACAGCGCGCCGAGCTCGGCGGCGAGCTCGGCACCGCCCGAATCGGCGAACTCGTCGGCGTGCAGGCGCGGCAGGAGGCCGTGCTCGCGGCCGGCCGTGAGCACGCGCCGCGACTCGTCGGCGCTGAAGACGCCGCGCTCGCAGAAGACGTCGGCGAAGCGCGCCAGGCCGCGCGCCGCGACCGCGGGGACGATCTCGGCGCAGATGACATCCAGCCAGCGACCGCGGTCGCCGCGGTGCTCGGGCGGGGTCTCGTGCGCGGCGAGCAGCGTCGGCACGAGCTCGATCGGGTGGCGCGAGGCGGCGGCGCGGATCGCCTCGAGCTGCTTGATCTCGTCCGCCAGCGTCAGCCCGTAGCCGCTCTTCGCCTCGGCGGTGGTCGTGCCGCAGGCGAGCATCCAGTCGAGTCGGCGCAGCATGGCGGCGAGGATCTCCTCGCCGGCGGCGGCGCGCGTCGCGCGCACCGTCGACAGAATGCCGCCGCCGGCCGCCGCGATCTCCTCGTACGAGCGGCCCGCGAGGCGCGCGAGGAACTCTTCCTCGCGCCAGCCCGCCCACGGCAGGTGCGTGTGCGCGTCGACGAAACCGGGCACGGCGGTGCCGCGCCGGCCGTCGAGGCGTGCGGTCGCGGCGAGCTCGCCGAAGCGGGCGAGACGCTCCGTGCGCTCGCCGGCGAAGGCGATGCGGCCGCCGCGCACCAGGATCTCGGCGTCGGCGATGCGGCGCACCCGCCGCTGGTCGCTGCCCGAGAGCGAGGCCGAGCCCTCCGGCGTCGCCAGCTCGGCGAGGTTCGTGATCAGCAGCTCGCCGCTCATCGAGCGAGCGCCTCGCGGCCGCCGCGCGCCGCCTCGGCGAGAGCCCAGCCGCGCACCTCGTCCCAGTCGAGCTCGACCGTCAAGCGCGGCATCGGATCCTCTTCCGCGTCGGCGAGGTCGGCGAGCGCCTTCCAGGCTTGCAGTGGGAAGTCGCCGACGTGACCGAACTTCTCGCCCGAGCGGGCGAGGAGCTCGGAGAGGGGCAGCTCGCGGCAGAGCAGGTGGAGCTCGACGAAATCGCGCCGCGTGCCGCGGCTGATGAGCGCGCCGAGCTTCATCAACCCGAGGTCGACGGCGGAGGCGACGGCGAAGCCGGCGCACGCGGCGAGCGGGTCGACGAGCGGATAGGGATACCAGAAGAAACGCAGCGCCACCGGTCCCGGCAGGTGCACGAAGAGGTAGCCGTCGCGCGCCGTCTCGACGCGCGTCACGGGCGCGAGCGCGAGCAGGTCGTGCAGCAGGTCGCGCCGGTCGGCAGGTGCCAGCCGATTCGTCGCGCTCATCAGATCGAGGCCGTGTGCCGTGCGGTGGCCGAGATGGAGCGCCAGGGCGGCGCCGCCGGCGAGGTAGAAGTCGGGCGCGAAAACGCGCCGCGCGAGGCGAGGCAGGAGCGCCCGCGCCGCCGGCGCCAGGGCGTCGTCGTCGAGCGGGCTCAGGCGAGAGGCCACAGCGCGGCGGCGGCCGGCGCGGCCGGCGGGTTCGGCAGCCCGAGCGCCGCGGCCCACAGCGCGCGGCTGCGGCGCGAGAGCCGGCGCGCGCCGCGGCGGGCGAACCAGTCGGCGATCGCGACGGGCGGCACCTCGGCGGCGAGCCAGGCGAGGTCGGCGCGGTCGCCGTCCTCGAGCAGGCGCTCGACGGCGAGCGCGCGCCCGCCGGGACTGTCGAGGTCGACCGGGGCGCCGGCGAAATGACGGTCGACGCCGGGCGGAGCGGTTCTCATCCGCTCTTGCGGCGGGCGAGGGTGTGCACGCTGGCGGTCGTGCGCTCGTCCTCCATCTCCGCCTCGAGGATCTGGGCGAAGAGCTCGAGCGTGCCGCGCAGCTTGAGCTGCAGCTCCTTGCGCCGGGTGCGCAGCTCCTGGATGCGGCTCTCGACTTCCTGCGCGCGCTCGATCGCCTGCGTGACCACGCGATCGGCGTGGATCTCGGCCTCCTTGACGAGCAGCTGCGCCTCGCGCTGCGAGGTGGCGATCATCTCGTCGGAGACCGTCTTGCCGCGCAGGATGGCGTCCTGGAGCTGCCGCTCGCGCTTCTCCGTCACTTCGAGTCGCTCGCGCAGCTGGCGGTTCTCGCGCTCGAGTCGGTCGAGCTCGGCGAGGCGGCGCTCGAGCTCGTCGGCGACGAGCGCCAGGAACTGCTCGACCTCGTTGGGGTCGACGCCGCGCAGCTTCGGCGCAAAGGTCTGCTTGCGGATGTCGAGCGGAGTGAGCGCCATGAGGAGCCTCCCTCAGAAGAAGAAGCGCGGGCGGAAGCCGAACGAGTAGATGAGGCCGTTCTTCACGAACTGGAGGAGCACGAGGACGAAGAGCGGCGAGAGATCGAGCCCGCCGACCTTGTGCGGCGGCAGGAGCCTGCGGAACGGCCGGAGCGCCGGTTCGGTGACGAGATGGAGGAGGCGCACGATCGGGTTGTACGGATCGGGGTTCACCCACGAGATGACGGCGCGGGCGAAGACCACCCAGAAGTAGACGTCGAGCAGACCGACGACCACCTGGAGGAGCGACAGCCCGAACCCGCGGATCACCCCACAACCCCTTTCCTGCGAGAGCTTACGGCTCGCACGAAGACCGCCTAGGGTAGCACGACTGCACAACCGGCGCTGCACCGTGCCGCCGCGCCGCGCGCGCCGCCGGCCTCAACCGCGCGGGCCGAACAGCGCCGTGCCGACGCGGACGCAGGTGGCGCCCTCCTCGACGGCGACCTCGAAGTCGTCGCTCATCCCCATCGACAGCTCGCGGAGGCGGCCGTTCCACTCCGGCCGCTCGTTGAGCGCCGCGGCGACCTCG
This sequence comes from Thermoanaerobaculia bacterium, assembly GCA_036397015.1. Classification (GTDB taxonomy): domain Bacteria; phylum Acidobacteriota; class Thermoanaerobaculia; order Multivoradales; family JAGPDF01; genus JACTMI01. The sequence continues at coordinate 63,775 of DASWJT010000134.1, read as the reverse complement.
CGCAGGCGGCGGAAGTCCGCTCGCGCGAGCTCGGGTTGCGGTCGCGGCGGCGGCAGGGTCATCAGGCCGACGAAGCGCAAGTGGGCGAGCGCGGCGAGCGGCGCGGCCTCGTCGGCGACGGTCGCGGGATCGAAGCCGTGCTTCGACGTCTCGCCGCCGACGTTGACCTCGATCAGTCCCTGCACCGCGCGCCCGCGTGCCGCCGCTTCGGCGTCGATCGCGCGCGCGATCTTGACGCGGTCGACGGCGTGGAAGAGTTCGAAGAGCGCCACCGCCGGGCGCACCTTGTTCGACTGCAGCGGGCCGAGCAGGTGCCAGACGACGTCGGCGGGGAGCTCCGGCGCCTTCGCCTGCGCCTCCTGCACGCGGTTCTCGCCGAAGTGGCGCAGCCCGGCGGCGTACGCGGCGCCGAGCACCGCGACCGGCTGCTGCTTCGACGCGCCGACCAGCCGCACCGCTGCCGGATCGCGGCCGGCGCGGCGCGCCGCCGCCGCGATGCGCGCCTCGATCACAGCCAGCCGCTCGCCGACCGCGCTCACGCCGTCGCGACGTCGGCGACGAGGAAGCGGCGGCAGCCATCGCACTGCGACAGCATGCCGCGCGAGCGGATCTCGAGCGCTGCCTGCGGGCGGACGTGGTAGTTGCACGCCGAGCAGTGCCAGATCACCGTGCCGCCGGCGCGCTCGGTGCGACCGAGCTGGGCGATGGCCTCGCCCTGGTAGCGCGCGGTGAGGCGGGCGTATTGCTGGACGACCGCCTTCGGCAGCTCGCCGCGCAGCGCCGCGAGCGCGGCCTCGAGCTCGGCGACGTGGGCTTCGACCGCGGGCTTCTTGGCCTCCCACTCGGCAAGCGCCGCGGCATGGCGCGCGGCGAGCTCGGCGAACGCCTCCCGCCGCGCGGCGAGCTCGCGCTGCGACTGCTCGGCGCGCTCGAGCAGGTCGAGGGTGCTCTCCTCGAGCGAGCGCAGCGCCGCCTTGGCGCCGTCGATCTCGGCGAGCAGCGCGCCGTACTCGCGCTGGTTGCGCACGCGCGGCACCTGCTGCTGGAACTTGCGCAGCCGCTCCTGGGCGTCGGTGATCTCGCCTTCCCTCGCCACGCGCTGGCGCAGCGCCTCGTCGGCGTCGGCGGCGAGCTCGTCGATGGCGGCACGCGCCGCCGTGAAGTCGTCGTGCAGGGCGCGCATGTCGTCGGGGACGCCGGTCAGACGGGCGAGCGCACGGGTGAGCTCGCGGGTACGGGCGTGGAACTCCGCGAGCCGGGGGGCGATGTCGGGAGTATTCATCGGTGCCTCGTGGAAGAGGAGCGTGAAGGGGCGATGGTGGGTCCACCTGGAATCGAACCAGGGACCTGCCGGTTATGAGCCGGTTGCTCTGACCGCTGAGCTATGGACCCGGAGCGCGTCGACCGCCGCCGCCGGGAGCGAACGGTCCGGAGGAGCGGCGCGGCGGCATCAGCCGAGGTCGGGATAGAGACTCCTGTAGCTGTCGGCCAGGACGAGGATGCGCTTGACGTAGTTGCGCGACTCGCTGACCGTCAGACTCTCGAGGAAGCGATCCAACTCGGCGCCGGGACCGGCGGCGCGCCACAGACGCGAGATGCGGCCGGGGCCGCCGTTGTAGCCGGCGAGCGCGAGCTCGACGTTGCCGTCGAAGCGGTCGAGCAGCTGCCGGAAGTACCGGGTGCCGAGCCGAAGGCTGACCTCGGGATCCCCGAGCCGGTCGGTCGAGAACGGCAGGCCGAGCCCGCGGGCGACCTCGCGCCCGGTCGCGGGCATGATCTGCATCAGCCCGCGCGCGCCGGAGCGCGAGCGTGCCGCGGCGTCGAAACCGCTCTCCTGGTGGACCATGCCGAAGACGAGGCTCGGCGACAGCCGCTCGCGCGCCGCGGCGCCCGTCACCGCGTCGCGGTAGTCGACGGGATAGAAGAGCGCGAGCGCCTCGCTCGGGGTGCGCGCCTGATGCGCGGTGCCGAGCTCCGGAAAGGCCCGGCGCAGCTCGTGCAGGCTCGTGCGGCGGTCGCCGAGCCGCGCCGCGACGACGGCGCCGAGCGCCGCCACGGCCCGCCGGTCGGCGCGCGCTCCGACGAGAGCGATCTCCTGGCGCGCCAGCTGGTCGAGGCCGAGCGCGGAGAGTCGCTCTGCGCGCGCGAGCGCCGGGCTCGCCGGCCAGCGCTCGCGCTCGCTCGGCGCGACGGCGATCGTCTGCGTCGCGCCGGCCAGCCTCAGCGCGGCCTGGCGCGCGTAGAAGTCGGCGATGTTGGTCGCCAGCAGCTCGAGGTAGAGGCGACGCGCCCCTTGCGCGTCGCCGCGTCGCTCGCTCGCTCGCGCCGTCCAGTAACGGCCGCCGCGCGCCGCCGACGAGCGCGGATAGAGCTCTGTCAAGTCGCTCCACAGCGCGATGGCGCGCTCGGCGTCGCCACGCACGTACGCCGCCCAGCCGAGTTCCCAGAGCCGCTGTGCGCCGGCGGTCGACTCGGGGCGCAGGGCGACGAGCTGGCGCAGGGCGGCGACGGCCTCCGGGAAGCGCGCGTCGCCGAGGTAGTCGGCGGCGAGCCGCTCGAGGGCACGCGCCGCGAGCTCGCCCGCGGAGTCGTGCCGCGCCACCGCCAAGAGGTGCTCGCGCTCGAGTCGCCGGTAGCGCTCCGCCTGCGCGGCGTCGAGCGTCCGGCCGGGCCGCGGCTCGCGCGCCTCGCCGGCGGCGCGCGCGCGCTCCCACTCGAGCTCGGCGCGCTCGTCGGCCGTGACCGCGAGCGGCCCGGCGAGCGCCAGGTAGGCGTCGGCGCCGCGGTGGGCCGCGGTGAGCGCGCGCGCCTCGAGCATCCGCCAGCGCAGGTCCCGCCGCTCGGGCGGCACGGCGGCGAGCGTCGTCAACGCGCCCGCCGGCAGGTCGACCTCGACGAGCGCCGCGGCGCGCTCGACGAGCTCGGCGGGCGCGAGCCAGAGCCGCCAATCGGAGGCCGCCGCACGGCGTGCGGCGACCTCGTCGACGACATGCAGCGTCGAGGCCTCGAGCGGCGCCAGGACGAGAAGATGGCGGGCGGTCTCGGCGAGCAGCGCGGAATCGCCGCGCTCGCGGGCGAGCCGCCAGGCGATCTTCTCGAGCTCGATACGCTCGGCCCTGGGCAGCCGCTCGGCGCGGGCCGCGGCGATCTGGGCGCGCGCCGCCGCGGTATCGCCGGCGATGAGGCTGAGCTCGGCCCGCCGCACGACGGCGCGCGGGACGAGCGGTGAGGCGGGCTCGGCGGCGAGCAGCTCGTCGAGCGCTGCGCGTGCCGCCGTCGTCTCGCCGCCCGCGGCGCGCACCTCGGCGAGCGCCCAGAGCCGCCAGTCGCTCAGCTCGCCCGGCGCGCCGTCGCCGCGCGCGAGCAGCTCGGCGGCGGCCGCGGTCTCGCCGTGGCTCCAGGCGAGCAGTCCGAGCACCGTGAGGGCGGTGGCGGTCTCGTCGGCGCTCGCCGGCGGCGCGGTCCACGCCGCGAGCTCGCGGCGGGCCGCGGCCAGGCCCTCGCGCCGGCTCGCCTCGGCGGCGGCGGCGAGCGCGAGATCGAGCGAGACCGCAGCCGCCGGGAGCGCGGCGAGGGCGCCGGTGAGCGCGAGCGCCGCCGCGACGCCCGCCGCGGCGCGGCGTCGCGGGGATCTCGGGCGCTCTCGTCGGCAGCTCATGCGCGCATCAGATGCCGAGGACGCGCGGATCGCCGCCGGCGAGGCTGCGCACGAGCTCCTGCTGGAAGTAGTCGACTTCGTTGCGCACCGCCGCGTCGACGCGCTCGTCGTAGATCTGCCGCGAGCGATCGATGTCTTCGCGCAAGCGGTGATAGAGGTCGCGGTTGCGTCGACCCTCGAGCACCTGCTCCTCGTTGTAGAGGCGGATCTCGGAGATGAGCAGCCGCGCCAGCCGCTTCGCCTCATCGTGCGCCGGCTCGCTCGACGAGCGGCCGGCGCGCCCGGCGAGGAAGGCGAGCCCCGGCCCCGAGACGTCGGGCGGCGGGGCGACCTCGGTCGAGCGTCCGAAGCGCGACCCGGTGCGGTCCATCGGGTGCTCCTCGGCGCTCGGCGCGGCCGGTGGAGCCGAGCTCCAGGTCGGCGGCGCCGGGGGCGGGGGCGACGCCGGGACCTCCGGAATCGGTGGCCGGCGCAGCGAGAGGTGGGTCGCCTCCTCGCTCGCTTCGGCCGCGGCGTCGGGTGGCGGCGCCGCGATCTCTTGCGTCCCGGCGGGGCTCGCGGGCAGGGCGGCCGCTTCGACGACGGGATACGGCGCCGTCGTCTCCGCGGCGGGCGCCGCGAGCGATTCGAATGCCGGCAGCGCCATGCGCACGGTGCCGAGGAGGTCCTCCCGCGGCGCCTCGATGTCGGCCGCGGGCGCGGGCGCCGGCTCGGGCTCCGCCTCCCACCCGGGCGCCGGGGGCGCCGCGGGCAGAGCCTCGAACGCGGCGGTCTCGGCGACCGGCTCGGCCTCCGCCGCGTCGGCGGGGGCGGGCTCCCAGAGCGCCGCCTCCGCGGCCTCGTCGGGCAGCGGCGCAGCGCTCTCGAGCTCGAACTCGGGCTGCGGCTCGCGCGCCAGGTCGCGCTCGGCGGCGCTCTCGGGCGGCGCGACCTCGCCGACGGCGCCGGCGTGCTCTGAGATCTCGACGTACGTCGCCGCGCCCGCCGGGAGCTCGGCCGTCGTTTCGGCGAACGCCGCCGCGGGCGAGCCGGCGAGCGGCTCTTCGGCGCTCGCGGGCTCCTCCGCCTGCCAGAGCTCCGCTCCGAGATCCTCCTCCGCGCCCTCGACCGGGGGCTGGGCCGCGACCTCGGCGCTCGCCTCCGCGACGGGGGCCGGCGCGAGGACGGTCCACAGCGGCAGGGGCTCGCCGGGGGCCTCGGCGCCCTCCCAGAGCGTCGGCGAGTAGGCTCGATCCGAGAGCGCCTGCAGCTCGAGCCGCTGACCGGCGGCGTGGACGAGGATCTGCAGCGGCGCGAGCTCGAGCTCGCCCTCGGCGCGGTCGGCCCACACCAGCGCCGCGATGCGGTCGCGCAAGACCATGGGCACGACGACGGCGTCGCCGCCGGCGGCGACGCCGAAGCGCTCGAGTACCTCGCCCGCCGCCTCGGCGTCGAGGCGCAGGCAGCCGCGCGAGGCGAGCAGGCGCTCGCGCAGCGTCGTGTCCCACTCGAGCTCGCGGCCGGCGAGCGACTCCTCGCCGAAGCCGCGGTCACCCCAGCCGGCGAGGCCCTGGTCGCGCGCCAGCACGAGCGCTACCCGATCGGCCCAACCGCGCGCGCCGTCGAGGAGGGCGTCGAGCGCCTCGGCTTGCGAGCCGGCGAGGTCGAGCGCGCGCAGCGCCGCGGCCAGCCGAGCGAGCGCGTCGCGCGCGGCCTCCTGCTTGGGGACGAGGTCGAGGCTCGCGACGTCGCTCGCGGCGAGCCAGTCGGCGGCCGCGGGGGCCGGGACGTCGGCGAGGCCGCCGAGCCAGCGCTCGCTCTCGCGCCGCAGCTGCGCCTCGACGGCGCGACGGAACTCGGCGATGGCCTCGGCGAAACGGCTCGCCAGCCGGCTCTCGAGGTCCGCGAGGTGGGGGGGTAGCGCCATGCCGGATTCCTCCTCGAACGCGTTGCGCAACGAGCTTCGCGAATCGATGATTATCCGGTCACCACCCCCCGGCGTCAAGGCGCGGCGATTCGCAAATCGCTCCGCGGCAACGACTTGAATCGACGCCGCGGGGCTATGCCGGTCGCTGCCGCTGTGCTACGTTTGGGCGCCCGAGCATTCGAATCTTCAAGGGAGAAGGCCGATGAAGCGTACGAAGTGGATGGCAGTCGCCGCGGTGGCGCTGGCGATCGCTTGCGGCGAGCGCGGCGGCGAAGGCGGCGGCTCGCTCGACGCGGCGAGTCGGCAGAAGGAATGGACGGCCATCGAGAGCGTGAAGCAGCAGCTCGACGCCAAGCGCGAGGAGCTCGCCTCGCTGCGCGAGCAGGCGGCCGCCGGCGGCGACGTCGCCGCCGCGATGACCACGGCGAACAACGAGGTGACCCGGCTCTCGGACGATCTCGGCTCGCGTCTCGCCACGTTCATCAACGCCGATCCGCCGCTCGTGGGCGAGGCGATGAAGCCCGAGCAGCTCGCGGCCATTCGTCTGAAGAGCGGCGAGGACATCGTCATCGCCAAGGAGTTCATCGAGCTCGGCGGCGACTATCGACGCGCCATCGACATCTACAACTCGGCGCTCGCCGTCGATCCCGACAATCCGGCGCTCGAGTCGGCGCGCGCCGATGCCGAAGCCCGGCGCTACATGACTCGCGAGCGGTTCGCGCAAGTCAGCAAGGGGATGACGGAGGGCGAGGTGATCGCCGCGCTCGGCCGGCCGCTGGCGCGCAACGTCCGGGACTACCCGGAGAAGAAAGTCTCGGCCTGGTTCTATCCCAAGAACGAGGCCGGCGAGGCGGCGGGCGTCTTCTTCAACGACAAGAAGAGCGTCTACTCGACCGACTTCGACGCCGTCAAGCAGGCCGACGGCCAGTAGAGCGAATTCCGCACGTTGACCACATCGCCGCGGAGGTCGTAGACTATTTGACCCCGCTGGGGGTCTGCGCACCGGCCCGGCCGGTTCGACCGCAGACGAAACGAGGTGATAGTTAGTGCCCATCGTCCACGTGCGTGAGGAGGAGAGCTTCGAAAACGCGCTGCGCCGCTTCAAGCGCAAGTGCGAGAAAGCCGGCGTTCTGACCGAGCTCAAGAAGCGCCAGCATTTCGAGAAGCCCTCGGTCAAGCGCAAGCGCAAGGCGATCCAGGCGCGCAAGAAGATGTTGCGCAAGGTCGCCGAGGAGCGCCGGCTCGGCCTCATCTGAGTCGGCGGTCCGCCGACCGCATCGTCGCTTCCGACGGGGCCGGGGTCGCGCGACTCCGGTCCCGTTTTTCGTTGCGCCCGGAGCCCCTCCGATGAAGGTCTCGCCCGCCACCTTCGACGCCCTCGAGCTGCCGGCGCTCGTCGCGCTGGTGGCCGCCGAGGCGCGCACCGATCTGGGAGCCGAGCGGCTGCTCCGGCTCGCCCCGACGGCCGACGCGGAGGAACTCACTGCCCGCCGGGAGGCCTACGAGGAAGCCTCGCGCCTGGCGGTCGAGTCCCCGCTCGCGCCGTCGCTCGAAGTGCCGCTCGCGCCGCTCGTCGTCCGTCTCGGCGGCGCTGGAGCGGCGCTCGAGGGCGAGGAGATCCTGCTCCTGGCGCGCCTGCTGGCGGCGGGTGGAGAGGCCGCGTCGCGCATCGCCGCCGCCGAGCCGGCTTGTCGCGAGCTCGCCCGCCGGCTCGTCGGCCTGGGTGACCCGGCGCCGCTCGTCGGCCGCATCGAGCGCGTCCTCGATCGCCAGGGCCGCGTGCGCGACGACGCCAGCCCGCGCCTGGTCGAGCTCGCGCGCCAGGTGCGCGCCAGCCGCGAGCGGCTCTACGCCGAGCTCGAGCGGACGCGCGGCGCGCACGCCGAGCTGTTCAGCGACGAGACGGTGCCGCTGCGCGGCGGCCGGCTGATGCTGATGCTCGCCGCCGGCGCGCGCGGCCGCGTGCCGGGAGTCGTCCACGGCCGCTCGGCGACCGGTAGGAGCTTCTATTTCGAGCCGCTCGTCGCGCTCGAGGAGAACAACACGCTGGAGAGCGCGGTCGAGGAGCTCGAGCTCGAGCGCCGCCGCGTGCTGCGCGAGCTCCTCGCGGCGCTCGCCGCCGAGCTGCCGCTCGTCGAGCGCGTGGCGGCGCTCGTCGGCGAGCTCGACGCGCACGAGGCGGCGGCGCGCTTCGCGACGGCGGCCGGCGCCCGACTCGCCGGCGTGGCGGTCGAGGGCCGCGTCCGGCTCGTCGGCGCGCGGCACCCGCTGCTCGATCCCCGTCTCGCCGGTCGCCGCGAGCGCGTGCTCGGTGCCGCCGGTCAAGGCGCGGCGATCGTCCCGCTCGACCTCGAGCTCGCGCCGGAGCGCCGCCTGCTGGTCGTCACTGGCCCCAACGCCGGCGGCAAGACCGTGGCGCTCAAGACCCTCGGTCTGCTGGCGCTCGCCCACCAGGCGGGGCTGCCGGTGCCGGCGGAGCGCGGCACCGAGCTGCCGGTCTTCGCCTCGCTCGCGGCGGCGATCGGCGACGAGCAGGACCTGCTCGCCGAGCGCTCGACCTTCAGTGGTCGGCTCGAGCGACTGGGCGAGCTCTGGCGCGAGGCCTCGCCGGCGAGCCTCGCGCTCGTCGACGAGCTCGGCTCGGGCACCGACCCGGAAGAGGGCGCGGCGCTCGCCGTGGCGCTCGTCGAGCACCTGCTCGCGCGCCGCGGCCTCGCGCTCGTCACCACGCATCTCGCGACCGTGGCGATCGCGGCGCTCGAGCGCGACGGCGCGGCGTGCGCGGCGATGGAGTTCGACGCCGCGAACGGCCGGCCGACGTTTCGCCTGCGCCCGGGCGCCCCGGGAGCGAGCGAAGCGATCGCCCTCGCCCGCCGGCTGGGGCTGCCCGCGGCGTGGATCGAACGGGCCGAGTCGCTCGTCGGCCCCGCGCACCGCGACCTGCGGCGGGCGCTCGCCGAGCTCGCGGCGACGCGAGCGGAGCTCGGCCACGCCGTGGCCGCGGCGGAGGCGCGCGCGAGCTCGGCGGAGCTCGCCACGGCGCGACTCGAGGGCGAGCGCGCCGCCCTCGAGCGCGAGCGCCGCATGGTCGGCAGAACGCTCGCGGCCGAGCTCGCGACGTTCCGCGAGCGCGTCGGGCGCGAGCTCGCCGGCGAGGTCGAGCGGATGCGGAGCGCCCTCGAGAGCGGCCGGCGCCGGGGCCTCGAGCGCGAAGCGACGGCGCGGCTGTTCGAGAGCGCGCCGTCGCTCGCGGCGAGCGAGACGGAGACCGCGGCGGAGCTGCCGTTGACGCTCGGCGGCGAGGTCCGGCACCGCACGCTCGGCTGGCGCGGCCGCCTCGACAAGCTCGACGGCGAGCGTGCCGAAGTCGTGGTCTCCGGCAAGCGGCTCGTCTGCGCTCGCGACGAGCTGGCGGCGCTCGCCGCCGACGAGCGCAGGCGCGACGAGCGCGCCGCGACGACCGTCGCCGTCGACGACGAGGCGGCGCCGGGCGAGCTACTGCTGCTCGGGCTGAGCGTCGAGGAAGCGCTGGCGGCGGTCGAGACCTATCTCGACCGCGCGCTGCGCGCGGGGCGGGAGCAGGTCCGCATCGTCCACGGCCACGGCACCGGCCGGCTGCGGCAGGCGGTGCGCGCGCACCTCGAGCGCCACCCGGCGGTGGTCGCGCAGCGACCCGGCGCAGCCAACGAGGGCGGCGACGGGGCGACCGTCGCCGAGCTCCGCGACTGAGCGCGCTCGCCGTCGTAGAGTCGGGCCCCGCGCCGCCATGAAGCTCTCCCACATCCAGCTCACGCCGCAGTTCGTGCAGGCGGTGCGTGACGCGATCGACGTCGTCGAGATCGCCTCGGCCTACACCAAGCTCTCGCGGGCCGGGCGCAAGTGGAAGGGCCTCTGTCCGCTGCACAAGGAGAAGACGCCGTCGTTCCACGTCGACGCGGAGCTCGGCTTCTTCAAGTGCTTCGGCTGCGGCGCCGGCGGCGACGCGATCAAGCTCCACATGCTACTGACCGGCGACGATTTCGCCGGCGCCATGGAGGCGCTCGCCGGGCGCTTCGGCGTGCCGCTGCCGGCGCCCGCCGCGGCCCACCGCGGCTCGCGGGCCCGCGCCGCCGCCGAGCGCGACCCCGAGGCGGTGCTCTCGGCCGCCGCCGAGTGGTTCGTCGACCAGCTGGCGCGCGCGGAGGCGGCGCGCGCCTACCTCGAGCGGCGCCAGATCCCGCGCCAGCTCGTCGAGCGCTACGGCCTCGGCTATGCGCCCGAGGGCTGGCGCAACCTGCTCGGCGCGATGAACGCCCGCTTCTCGGCCGGCGACCTGATCGAGGTCGGCCTGGCGGCGCGGCCCGACGGCGGCGGCGAGCCCTACGACCGCTTCCGCCATCGCCTGATCTTCCCGATCCGCAACGCCGCCGGGCGTCTGGTCGGCTTCGGCGGCCGCACGCTCGGCGACGACGCCGCCAAGTACGTCAACACGGCCGAGACCGAGCGCTTTCGAAAAGGGGAGCTCCTCTACGGCCTCGAGCTCGCCAAGCGGCCGTTGCGCGAGACGCGGCGGGCGCTGCTCGTCGAGGGCTACCTCGACGTGCTGGCCGCGGTGGCGGCCGGGCTCGACACCGCGGTGGCGAGCATGGGCACGGCGCTCACGCCCGAGCAGGCGCGGCTGCTGGCCCGCTTCGCCGACGAGGTCGTCGTCGGCTACGACGGCGACGAAGCCGGCGAGACGGCGGCGCGGCGGGCGCTGCCGCTGCTCCTCGCCCAGGGCCTCGCCGCGCGCCGCATGCGTCTGCCGGCCGGCGAAGATCCGGACTCGCTGCGCCGCTCGGCCGGCGACAGCGCCGTGCGCGCCGCCTGCGACGAGGCGGAGGACCTCGTGCTGCTCGAGCTCGAGCGCGCGGCGCCGGCCGATCTGCACCGCAACCCGGCGGCCCGCGCGCAGGCCGGCAAGCGGGTGAGCGAGCTGCTGTTGGCGATCCCCGATCCGATCGTGCGCTACGGCTACGCGCGCGCCGCCGCCGACCGGCTCGGCGTGCCCGCCCAGCTCGTCTGGCAGCGCGTCGGGATCGGGCGCGAGGCGATCCGCGCGGCGCTCGCTCCGGCGCCGGCGGAGTCGGGCCCGACCCCCGGCCGGCGGGCCGAGGAGGAGGCGTTGCGCGGCCTGCTCCTCGCCGCGGAGCGGGGGCTGGCGCTGCCGAGCCCGGCGGAGCTGCCGCCCCCGGCCGCCTTCCTCGATCTCGGCCTGAGGAAATTTTTCGTCGCCTTTCGCAGTCTTTATGACCAGGGGCGGGAGACGACCCTCGCCGCGGTGCTCGCCGCGGTCGGCGACGAGGAGGGTGCCGACGAGAGGGCGGCGCATCTGCTGCTAGAATCAGAGGATTCGGCCGTCGTGCCGAGTGCGGAGGCGCTCCGCAACCTCAGGCGGCGGTGGCTGAAGAGCCGACTCCGCGAGCTGAATCGGGAGGTCTCCGAGGCAGAGCGCCAGGGGAACCGGGATCGCCTGGCGGGGCTGATCGCCGAGAAACACGACATCAACGACGAGTTGCACGGCGTGAGCGCGCGCGGAGCCGACCTGGAGTGAGTCTGTGAGCCGAGCCAAGATCGTCCATATCGAAGACAAGTATCAGGCCGTCCGTCAGCTCATCGAGCTCGGCAAGCACAAGCGCTATCTGCTCTACGACGAGATCTACGAGATCCTCCCCGACGAGGTCGTCGGCCTGCCCGACGAAGTCGACGAGATCTACCTGCGCTTCGCCGAGCTCGGCATCGCCGTCGTCGACCGGCCCGAGCGCTACGTCAACCGCGACGAGATCGAATCGACGCCGCCGGCCGACTTCGAGAAGAAGGAAGCCGAGGAGATGCTCGAGATCGTGGTCGACGACCACGAGAAGACCTCCGATCCGGTGCGCATGTACCTGCGCGAGATGGGCACGGTGCCGCTGCTCGACCGCGAGGGCGAGGTCGAGATCGCGCAGAGAATCGAGCAGGGCGAGTGGATGATCTACGAGGCGCTGTGCGAGAACCCGCTCGTGCTGCGCGAGCTGCTGCGCCTGAACGAGCTCGCCCAGAAGGACAAGAAGGTGATGCGCGAGCTCGTCTCGGGCAACGATCCCGACGAGCCGCTCGACTCCAAAGCCGCCGACCGCATCAAGCGGAACCTGAAGACTTTCGATCAGATCGCGAAGCTGGATACGGAGATCCAGCGGCTGCGCAAGCGGCAGGAGCGCTACAAGGTCGGCGGCGACCGCCACCAGGAGTTCGAGCGCGAGATCGACCGGCTCTTGGGCAAGATCTCGCAAGAAATCCGCTCGATCGACTTCTCGCTGCAGACGCGCAACCGACTGGTCGACTACCTGAAGAACCTCGACCGCCAGTTCTCGGCGCTCGAGCAGGACATTCGGCGCGCCAAGACCGCCTTCGAGAAAGAGACCAACAAGGAGCTCAAGGACCTGCAGCGGCGCCGCATCGAAAAGTACCGCGGGCGGCTGGTCGAGCTCGAGGAGCGCTACGGCACCACGCACGACCAGGTGGCGACGACGATCCGGCGCATCCGCGGCGGCGAGATCATGTGCGAGCGCGCCAAGGAAGAGCTGATCGTCGCCAACCTGCGCCTGGTGGTGTCGATCGCCAAGAAGTACACCAACCGCGGGCTGCAGTTCCTCGACTTGATCCAGGAGGGCAACATCGGCCTGATGAAGGCGGTCGAGAAATTCGAGTACCGGCGCGGCTACAAGTTCTCGACCTACGCCACCTGGTGGATCCGCCAGGCGATCACCCGCGCCATCGCCGACCAGGCGCGCACCATCCGCATCCCGGTGCACATGATCGAGACGATCAACAAGCTGACGCGGACCTCGCGCTCGCTGGTCCAGGAGCTCGGCCGCGAGCCGACCGCCGAGGAGATCGGCGAGCGCATGGATCTGCCCGCCTACAAGGTGCGCAAGATCATGAAGATCGCGCTCGAGCCGATCTCGCTCGAGACGCCGATCGGCGAGGAGGAGGATTCGCACCTGGGCGACTTCATCGAGGACAAGGCGGCCATCTCGCCGCTCGAGGCAGTGGTCTCGACCTCGCGCGCCGACGAGGTGCGGCGGGTGATGAAGACGCTGACGCCGCGCGAAGAGGAGGTGCTCGCCAAGCGCTTCGGCCTGGCCGACGGCACCGAGCACACGCTCGAGGAGGTCGGGCGGCTGCACAGCGTCACCCGCGAGCGCATCCGCCAGATCGAGTCGAAAGCGCTGCGCAAGCTCCGTCACCCGTCGCGCGCGGCGAAGCTCAAGCCGTTCCTCGACACCACGTTCTGAACGCCTGCGACGACGCCGGCGTCCTTTGACTCTCCGCGAGCGTCCGGTAAGATTCGACGCCGCGCCTGCGGGCGTTTCCCTTCCTGGGTAGCTCAGCGGTAGAGCGATCGGCTGTTAACCGATTGGTCGGGGGTTCAAATCCCTCCCCAGGAGCCAATCGATCGTTGCGGCCCCGGCGATGCGCCGGGGCCGTTCTTCTTGTGGCGGGCCCGTCGCCGCTCGTCGCCGAAAGCGAGGCTTCGATGCTCGAGCGTCCGGCCCCCGCCGAACACGACCTGTACTTCGCGGGTTACGTCGCCGCGGTGCCGGCGGGCGACGTCCTCGCCCTGCTCGCAGCGCAGCCCGCCCGGCTCGCCCGGCTCGCCGCGGCGGCCGGCGGCGAGCGCGAGCGCGATCGCTACGCGCCCGGCAAGTGGAGCGTGCGCGAGATCTTCGGCCACCTGATCGACGCCGAGCGGGTCTTCGGCTACCGCGCCTACCGCATCGGCCACGGCGACGCGACGCCGCTCGCGAGCTTCGAGCAGGATGGCTATGTCGCCGCTGCCGGCTTCGACGCGATCCCGCTCGCCGAGGCGTTGGCGGAGTTCACGGCGATGCGCGATGCCAACCTGCGTGCCATCCGGCGGCTGCTGCCCGACGCCGCCGGCCGCACCGGCGTCGCCGGCGGCTGGCCGGTCAGCTTCCGCGCTCTCGTCTTCATCCTCGCCGGCCACGTCGAGCACCACCTGCGCGTCCTCGCCGAGCGCTACGGCCTGCGGGGCTGAACGCGAGGCGATCGGCTAGCATGCCGACGATGTCCGTCGAACGCCACGACCGGGGCGACGTCCGCGAGTTGCGCCTCGCCCGGCCGCCCGCCAACGCGCTCGATCCGGCGCTCGTCGCCGAGCTGCGCGCGGCGGTCGCGGCGGCGCCCGGCGAGGGGGCGCGCGCGATCGTGCTCTCCGGCCGGCCGGGGATGTACTCGGGCGGCCTCGACGTGCCGGTGCTCCTCGGCCTCGACCGCGAGGCGATGGCGGGCTTCCTCGGCGAGTTCCTCGAGCTCCTGCGCAGCCTGGCGCTCTCCGAGATCCCCGTCGTCGCGGCGATCACCGGCCACGCTCCCGCCGGCGGCGCGGTGCTCGCCATCCACTGCGACCACCGCGTGATGGCGGCGGGGGATTTCCGCATCGGGCTCAATGAGGTGCGCGTCGGCATCCCGCTGCCGCAATCGTTGCACTCGGTGCTCGTGCGCGTCGTCGGCCGCCGGCAGGCGGAGCGACTGGGCGTGCGCGGCCTGCTCGTCTCCGCCGAGGAGGCGCGCGCCATCGGCCTGGTCGACGAGCTCGTGGCGCCCGCGTCGGTCGTCGAGCGCGCCGTCGAGATCGCCCGCGACTACCTCGTCCTGCCGCCGACGGCGATGTATCGCACCCGCGCGCTCGCTCGCCGCGACCTGGCGGCGATTTTCGCCGCGGAGCAGCAGGCGACCTGGAATTCGTTCGTCGACGACTGGTTCTCGCCCGCAACGCAGACCGCGCTCGCCGCGCTCGTCGCGCGCCTGAAGAGCAAGAGCGCCTAGGAGGATCCGCCATGTCCCCGTCCAGTCTCGCCGCCAAGTCCTGCGTGACGTGCCGAGGCGGCGTGCCGCCGCTCGCCGGCGCCGAGATCGAGCGCCTGCTCGCCGAGCTCGGCCCGAACGGCTGGCGCGCCGTCGAGGCGCACCATCTCGACAAGGAGTACCGCTTCCCCGACTTCGCCCAAGCGCTCGCCTTCGTGAACCGCGTCGGTGCGATCGCCGAGGAGCAGGGCCACCACCCCGACATCCACCTGACCTGGGGCAAGGTGCGGATCGAGATCTGGACGCACAAGATCGACGGCCTGACCGAGTCCGACTTCGTCCTCGCCGCCAAGTTCGACGCGGCGCTCGCCGCCTGAGCTGCGGCGAGCGAACCGGACGGCGAAGCGGAGAATCGGCTGGCGTCTCGCCGGGACCGTCGAGAATCGGCGAAGACAACGAGGCCCCGGAGCGCGTTGCGCGCTCCGGGGCCTCGGGGTTTCGTGTCGGTGGCGTTGGGCTGTCCCTCACAACTCGGGAAGCTCAACCTCGGGCCACTTCATCCGCCCCAGGAGGTTCCTTCTAGGAGGACGCCACCTCCACGAAGCCAGGTTTGTTGCTCGAACTCACTGGATCACCTCCTTGTCTGGGCGCGAACCCGGCGGGACCCAACCCCGCCCGGCGCCGCGGGCCGCCCGAGCCCGCCTCGCCGCCGCGGCGCCCCCGCGGGGCCGCGGTCGAATGCACAGGAGTCTGTGCAACGTTCGGCGCGATGTCAACGCCGGCGTAAACCTTTCTCGAGCAAGGGCTGCGGGCGGGCGGCGGGGCGGACGGGCGGCCCGGGGTCTAGGGAAAGATCCCCATGTCGCCGTAGGTGGCGCAGATCATGTTGATGGCGACGACGAAGGCGGCGATGCGCAGGTCGGGCTCGTCGCCCAGCTGTCGCCGCGCCTCGCGGATCCTGGCGTAGGAGGTGACCATCGTCTCCTCGAGGCCCGAGTTGACGAGGTCCTCCTCCGACGGCCCGGCGGAGAAGATCGCCTTCTCCTCGTCGGTGAACGACTTGTCGGTCAGCTGCTCGACCGCGGTCAGCAGGCGGCGGTAGGCGGACTCCTCGAAGCGCTTCTCCATGCGGCCGAAGCGGACGTGGGAGAGATTCTTGAGCCACTCGAAGTACGACACGGTGACGCCGCCCGCGTTCAAGTACATGTCCGGCACGATCATCACGCCCCGGCGGTAGAGCTTGTCGCTCGCCGCGGCGGTGATCGGGCCGTTGGCACCCTCGCCGATGATCCTGGCCCGGATGCGATCGACGTTCTCGTCGGTGATCTGGTTCTCGAGCGCGGCGGGAATCAGCAGGTCGCATTCGAGCTCGAGCGCCGAGGTGCGCTCCGGCAGGTCGCGGGCGCCGGGGCAGCCGAGGATCGAGCCGGTCTCGGCGCGGTGCGCCATCACCGCCTCGAGATCGAGACCGTGCTCGCTCGCGATCGAGCCCTCGCGCTCGGCCAGGCCGACGAGCCGGGCGCCCGCCGCGGAGAAGAACTTCGCTGCGTAGTAGCCGACGTTGCCGAGCCCTTGCACGACGACCGTCTTGCCGCCGAGCCCCGGCGAGAGGCCGAGCCGGCGCATGTCCTCCGCGTCGTCGCACGCCTCGCGCATGCCGAAGAAGACGCCGCGGCCAGTCGCCTCCTTGCGGCCGCGCACGCCGCCCTGGCCGACCGGCTTGCCGGTGACGCAGCCCAAGGCGTTGACGTCCTCGTTGGCGAGCGCCATGTAGGTGTCGGCGATCCACGACATCTCGCGCGGCCCGGTGCCGTAGTCGGGCGCCGGCACGTCGACGGCCGGACCGATGAAGCCCTTGCGGAAGAGCTCGTAGGTGTAGCGACGCGTGATCCGCTCGAGCTCGCCGTCCGAGTAGTTGCGCCGGTCGATGCGGATGCCGCCCTTGGCGCCGCCGAACGGCACGTCGACCATCGCGCACTTGTAGGTCATCAGCGCCGAGAGCGCCATCACCTCGTCCTCGTTGACGCGCCAGTCGTAGCGGATGCCGCCCTTGGTCGGCAGCTTGTGCTGCGAGTGCTCGGCGCGCCAGGCGTGGACGACCTCGATCGAGCCGTCGTCGCGCTCGACCGGAAAGGCGAGGTGGTAGACGCTGTTGCAGGTCTTGATCTGCTCGAGCACGCCCTTCGGATGCCGCGTGTAGGAGGCGGCGCGGTCGAAGTTGGCGTTGACCTGGTCGAAGAAGCTGAGCGCCTCGGACATGAAGGGAACCGGGAGCGCCGGCGCGGCGAGATTGCCCGTCGGCTCGGCCCCGCCGGCCGGGGCCCCTCGCCGTTGGCTGCGGCAAGGCGAGCCGGTAGTCTAGCCGAAGGTCGAGCGAGGGAGTCGCAGCCAGCGCCTTCGCGGCACGCGGCGGCGCACTCGCGGCGGCGCTGCCGGGCCCCGGGCCGCGACCACCCCGCGAGGCGGCGCCGCGAGCGCGCCGCCGCTGCAGGATAGGCTTTCGACGGCCCGCCGGCGACGATTCCCGATACCGACTGCAGAGCGAGGAGAGAGCGATGAGTAGTGAATACGTCCGCGCGCTGATGAACGAGGTCAAGGCCAAGAATCCCGCCGAGCCGGAGTTCCACCAGGCGGTCGAGGAGGTCGTGGATTCGCTCGCCCTGGTGCTCGACCGCCACGCCGAGTACCGCCACGCCAAGATCCTCGAGCGCGTCATCGAGCCCGAGCGCGTGATCCTCTTCCGCGTGCCGTGGATCGACGACCAGGGCGCGGTGCGCGTCAACCGCGGCTTCCGCATCGAGATGAACAGCGCCATCGGGCCGTACAAGGGGGGCTTGCGCTTCCACCCTTCGGTCAACCTCGGCATCCTCAAGTTCCTCGCCTTCGAGCAGGTGTTCAAGAACTCGCTGACGACGCTGCCGATGGGAGGAGGCAAGGGCGGCTCGGACTTCGATCCCAAGGGCAAGAGCGACGTCGAGGTGATGCGCTTCTGCCAGGCGTTCATGGCCGAGCTCTTCCGCCACATCGGCCCCGACACCGACGTGCCGGCGGGCGACATCGGCGTCGGCGGGCGCGAGATCGGCTACCTGTTCGGCATGTACAAGAAGCTGCGCAACGAGTTCACCGGCGTCTTGACCGGCAAGGGCCTCAATTGGGGCGGCTCGCTCATCCGCCCGGAGGCCACCGGCTACGGCTCGGTCTATTTCGCGGCCGAGATGCTCGAGATGCGCTCGCGTTCGCTCGACGGCAAGATCTGTCTGGTGTCGGGCAGCGGCAACGTGGCGCAGTTCACGATCGAGAAGTTGCTCGATCTCGATGCCAAGCCGGTGACGGTCTCCGACTCGTCGGGCTACGTCTACGACGAGGAGGGCATCGGTCGCGAGAAGCTCGCCTTCCTCCTGCACCTGAAGAACATCCGCCGCGGGCGCGTCGCGGAGTACGTCGAGAAGTATCCGCACGCGGTCTACACGGCGGTCGATCCGCAGGCCGATCACAATCCGCTGTGGGACCACAAGGCCGATTGCGCCTTTCCCTCGGCGACGCAGAACGAGGTCAACGGCGTCGACGCCGGCAACCTGCTGCGCAACGGCGTCTACGTCGTCAGCGAGGGGGCGAACATGCCGTCGACGATCGAGGCGGTGAACCAGTTCGTCGAGGCACGGATCCTCTACGGTCCGGGCAAGGCGGCCAACGCCGGCGGCGTCGCCACCTCGGGGCTCGAGATGGCGCAGAACTCGATGCGCTACAGCTGGACGCGCGAGGAGGTCGACAACCGGCTGCGCCTGATCATGCAGAGCATTCACGCCGCCTGCGTCGAGACGGCGGAGCGGTTCGGCACCCCCGGCAACTACGTCAACGGCGCCAACATCGCCGGCTTCCTCAAGGTCGCCGACGCGATGCTCGACCAGGGAGTCGTCTGAGCCGCGCCTGAGTCTCCCGCCCGCGCTGTCCGGCGCTCGGCGCCGGGCGGCGCCGTGCTAGCTTCGGCGACGCACCGCCGCCTGTCCGCCGCCATGTCCGAGCACGCGCCGCGCCGCCGCCCGCGCTTCCAGGAGTTCCAGGACTTGATGCGTTTCCGCATCCTGGACATCCTGCTGGTGGCGACGCCCTACGACGCTTTCGTGCTCGAGGAGGCGGGCGAGCTCTCCGAGCGCATGCTCGGCGAGTTCCGCAATCTGGACCTGCACTACGCGCCCGGCCTGACCGCGGTGGCGACCGGCGCCGAGGCGATCGATCTCGCCGAACGACAGCGCCGCTTCAACCTGCTCGTCACCACCCCCTATCTCGCCGACATGAACGCCGTCGAGCTGGCGGCCGCCACGCGGCGCGCCGGCCTCGACGTGCCTGTCGTGCTGCTCGCCCGCGACAGCCGCGAGCTCGAGGACTTCGTCGCCCGCTACGGCCTCGACGGCCTCGAGCGCGCCTTCGTCTGGCAGGGCGACACCCGCATCCTGGTGGCGATCGTCAAGTCGGTCGAGGACCGCAGGAACGTCGCGCACGACAGCCACGGTGTCGGCGTGCAGGTGATCCTGCTGGTCGAGGACACGCCGCGGCAGTACAGCTCCTTCCTGCCCGCCATGTACACGGAGCTCTTCCAGCACTCGCAGCGCGTCATCGTCGAGGGGCTCAACCTGTCGCAGAAGATCCTGCACATGCGGGCGCGTCCCAAGATCCTGCTGTGCACGACCTACGAGGAGGCGCGTGCGGCGTTCGACGAGTACGCGGACGACGTGCTCGGCATCGTCTCCGACGTCGAGTTCCCGCGCGGCGGCGTCAAGTCGGCGACCGCCGGCGCCGAGCTCGCGCGCCAGGTGCGCGCGAGCTATCCGGACATCCCGATCATCTTGCACTCGTCGCAGCCCGAGAACGAGGCGCTGGCGCGCGAGCTCGGCACGCGCTTCCTGCTCAAGGGCTCGCCGCTCCTGCTCGACGAGCTCAGCCGCGTCATGCTCGAGGATTTCGGCTTCGGCGACTTCGTCTTCCGGCGCCCGGACGGCACCGAGATCGACCGCGCCGCCGACCTCCGGCAGCTGGAGGCGAAGCTGCACACGGTGCCCGACGAAGCGGTGCTCTATCACGCCACGCGCAACCATTTCTCGCGCTGGCTGAAGGCACGAACCGCGTTCTCCGTCGCGCACGCGCTGCGCCCCCGCCGGCCGGACGAGTACGCGTCGGTCGACGCCCTGCGCGCGCATCTGGTGCAGGCGATCGCGGCCCACCGCGAGGAGCAGGGCAGGGGCCTGGTCGCCGATTTCGATCGCGCTGCCTTCGACTTCACGAGCGATTTCTACCGCATCGGCGGCGGCTCGCTCGGCGGCAAGGCGCGCGGGCTGGCGTTCGTGCGGCGCCTGATCACCGAGAGTGGCTTGCGGCGCCGGTGGCCGGGCGTCGAGGTCGCGGTGCCGCCGGCGGTGGTGCTCGGCACCGACGTCTTCGACCGCTTCCTGGCCGAGAACGGCCTGCGGCGGTTCGCCATCGAGTGCGAGGACGACGACGAGCTCGCTCGTCGCTTCGGTGCGGCGAGCTTTCCGCGCCAGGCCGAGCTCGACCTCGCCGCCTTCCTCGAACACGCCCGCTTTCCGCTCGCCGTGCGCTCCTCGTCGCTGCTCGAGGATTCGCAGCATCAGCCGTTCACCGGCGTCTACGACACGCTCATGCTGCCCAACGACGATCCCGGCAGCGAGCGGCGACTGGCGCAAGCTCTCGCCGCCGTCAAGGCGGTCTATGCCTCGACCTTCGCGCGCGCCGCCAAGGCCTACTTGAGTGCGACGACCTACCGGCTCGAGGAGGAGAAGATGGCGGTGATCCTGCAGCGCATCGTCGGCTCGCCGCACGGCGAGCGCTTCTATCCGACTTTCTCCGGCGTGGCGCGCTCGCACAACTTCTACCCCGCGGGCCCGATGCGCGCCGAGGACGGCATCGCGGCGGTGGCGCTCGGTCTCGGTAGGACGATTGCGGAGGGCGGCGCTTGCTTGCGCTTCTGCCCGCGCTATCCGCAGCACGTGCCGCAGCTCGCTTCGGCGCGCGAGGCGCTCGCCTCGACGCAACGAGAATTCTGGGCGCTGCCCACCTCGCCGGGCGGCGGGCACGAGACGATGCGCGAGGCGCACTACGGTCTCGAGGTGGCGGAGCGCGATGGGGTGCTGGCGGCGGTGGGATCCACCTACTCGCACGAGAACGACGCGATTTCGGACGGCACGGGGCGTCCCGGCACGCCCGTCGTCACCTTCGCGCCCATCCTCAAGCACGGCCTGCTGCCGCTCGGCGAGATCCTCGCCGCGATCCAGGCCGAGGGGGCGCGCGGCATGGGGACGGCAGTGGAGATCGAGTTCGCGGTCGACCTCGGCGCCGGCCGCGCCGAGCTCGGCATCGTGCAGATGCGGCCGCTGGCGATGTCGAGCGCCCGCGAGACGATGGAGCTCGGCGCCGTCGACGACGGCGACGTCGTCTGCCGTAGCGCCCGCGTGCTCGGCAACGGGCGTCTCGACGGCCTGCGCGATCTCGTCTACGTCGATTTCCATCGCTTCGACCGCACCGCGAGCCGCGAGGTCGCCGCCGAGGTCGCGCGCCTGAACGGCCGGCTCCTCGCCGAGCAGCGGCCGTACCTGCTCGTCGGCGTCGGTCGCTGGGGCTCGCGCGATCCCTGGCTCGGCATCCCGGTGAACTGGGATCAAGTCGCCGGCGCCCGCGTCATCGTCGAAGCCGGCCTGCGCGACGCGGCGGTGACGCCGTCGCAGGGCAGCCACTTCTTCCAGAACCTGACGGCTTTCGAGGTCGGCTACTTCACCATCGGCGAGCAGAGCGAGGACGGTTTCGTCGACTGGCAGTGGCTGGCGGCGCAGCCGGCGGCGAGCGAGCGGGGCGCCGTGCGCCACCTGCGCTTCGCCGCACCGCTCGTCGTCGAGATGGACGGCCGCCGGGGCACCGGCGTGGTGCTCAAGCCGCAAGCCGCGACGGCGGGCTGAGCGCGGCCGTCAATCGGCGCCGGCGAGCGGCGAGGGCCGGTGGAGGACGAAGCCCTGGCCGTAGTCGACGCCCAGCTCGCGTAGCTGCGCGAGAGTCGCCTCGTCCTCGATGCCCTCGGCGATCGTCTTCATTCCCAGCACCCGCGCGATCTGCAGGATCGACTCGACGAGAGCGCGCTGCACGCGGTCCTGCGGCAACTGGTGGGTGAACGAGGCGTCGATCTTGAGGAAGTCGACGGGCAGGTTCTTCAGGTAGGCGAACGACGAGAAGCCGGACCCGAAGTCGTCGAGAACGAAGCGGCAGCCCAGCGCGCGCAGCGCCGAGATGAAGCGCAAGGCGCTCGAGAGATTGGCGATGGCGGCCGTCTCGGTGATCTCGAAGCAGACGCGACGCGGGTCGACTCCGCTCGCCTCGACGGCGGCGAGCACGTGCTCGAGGAAGCCGTCGTCGCCGAGCGACTGGCCAGAGACGTTGAGCGTGTAGGTCGGCCCGCTCGCGGCGGCGATGGCGCGCAGTCCCGCGGTCATCACCCAGCGGTCGAGGTTCGCGATCAGGCCGTAGCGCTCGGCGGCGGCGATGAAGGCGGCCGTGGGCACGGGATCGCCGGCCTCCGACACCATGCGCAGGAAGATCTCGGCCATCGGCTCGCCCTCGCAAGCGGCGTGCAGCGGCACGATTTGCTGGGCATAGAGGCGGAAGCGGCCGCCCTCGAGCGCGCGGCGGATCTCCTGTGCCCACTGCAGCTCGCCCATGCGCCGCGCGATGGCGTCGTCGCCGGGGCGGTATTCGTGCAGACGGTTGCCGCCGTGCTGGCGCGCGGCGAAGCGGGCGGCGTCGGCGGCGGCGAGCGCCGCGGTGCCGTCGACCGTGTCGGCACCGACGGCGGCGAGCCCGACCGAGGCGGTGAGCTCGTAGGTCCTGCCTTGCCACGAGAAACCGGCGGCGGCGAGCGCGGCGCGGAACTCGCGCGCCTGCTCGAGAGCGTGCGCCGGAGTGGTGTCGAGCAGGAGCGCGCCGAGCTCGCTGGTGCCGACGCGGGCGAGCAGCGTTCCCGGCGGCAGGCGCGACTGCAGACGCTCGGCGAAGTGCTTGAGCGCCTCGTCGCCGGCGAAGTGCCCGCAGGTGTCGAGCAGCAGCTGGTAGGGATCGAGCTCGGCGATGAGCAGCGCGTGCGTGCGGTGCTGCGCGCGCGCCGCCTCGACGGCGCGGTCGACCTCGACGCCGAAGCTGCGCCGGTTGAGCAGGCCGGTCAGCGGATCGTGGGTGGCGAGGAAGCTGCGCTCGCGCTCCATCGTGCGCAACTCGGAGACGTCCTTGAAGGCGAGCACGGCGCCGATGGTGCGACCCTGGCGATTGAAGATCGGCGAGGCCGAGTCGGAGACCGCGATCGAGTGGCCGGTGCGCGGCTCGAGCACGCGCTCGCCCGGGAACTCGACGAAGCGCCCCTCCGCCAGACAGCGCGTCACCGGGTCGAGCAGCGACGTGTGGGTCTCGGGATCGACGACCTTGAAGACGTCGCGGAGGTGGCGCCCGTAAGCCTCGTGGATGGGCCAGCCGGTGAGCCGCTCGGCGGCCGGGTTCATGAACTCGATCATGCCGCGGGCGTCGGTGCGGATGACGCCGTCGCCGATCGAGGCCAGAGTCACCTGAGCGCGCTCCTTCTCCTGGAAGAGCGCCTCTTCGGCGAGCTTGCGGCTGGTGATGTCGAGCGCCACGCCGAGCAGGCGAGTGGGCCGGGCGGCGGCGTCGCGCACGACGCGTCCGCGCTGGGCGAGCCAACGCGTCTGGCCGTTCGGCAGCAGCAGCCGGTGCTCGAAGAAGTAGTCGCGATCGTCGACCAGCGTGGCGTCGAGCGCCGCCTGCAGGCGCGGCTGATCCTGGGGATGGACGTGGGCGAAGAACTCGCGGCTCGCGGCGCTCTCCCACGTCGCCACCCGCAGCAGCTCGCGCGCGTTGGGTGAGAAGTGCACGCGGTCGGCGACGAGATCCCAGTCCCAGACCACGATTTCGCCGGCCTGTTGCGCCAGCTGTAGGCGCTCCTCGCTCTCGCGCAGGGCGCGCTCGGCGTCGCGCCGCTCGGTGACGTCGAAGACGACGCCCAGGCCGGCCAGGCGGCCGCGGTGCAGGATGGTGCTGAGCGAGGCCTCGGTCCAGCGGGCGCTGCCGTCCTTGCGCAGGACCTTGACCTCGTAGCGCCGCGGCGCGTTGTCCTGCCGCACTTGGCGATCGCGCATGCGTTCGGCGAGGTAGCTGCGCGCCGCCGGGTCGACGATGTCGAGCGGCGCCATGGCGAGGAGCTCGTCGCGGTCGTAGCCGGTGATCCATTCGACCGCCGGATTGACCCAGATGAGGCGCTCGAAGTCGTGCACGAAGATGCCGATGACGGTCGACGCCGCCACCGTCTGCAGCCACGCGAAGCTCGAGTCGAGGTCGTCGACGGCGAGCCGTTCGACCCCCGCTGCGCCGCCGATGGGCGGTGCGGGCAGGTCGCGGACGGGCGGATCCTCGCGTTTCATCTCGGCTGCGATCAGTCTAACCCGCGCGCAGCGCCGGCGCCGGCGCGCGGCGAAGCTGCGCGCGGCTACTCGTCGCGGTGCTGCGGATAGAACTCGAGCTCGACTTCCGGCGGCAGCAGCTGCTTGGCGAGCAGCACGATCTGGCCGGTGTGGTAGCTCATGTGCTCGACGGCGTGCAAGAGCGCCGCCCAGCCGTCGACGGCGTAGCCCTGGATGCGCCGCTCGCGGTCGAGCTCGTCGGCCGCGAGCCGAGCGAGGACGGCACGGCAGCGTGCGACGGTCGCGGCCAGCGCCGCGAGGAGCTCGTCGCGCGGCGTGTCGTCACGGGCCGCGAACTCGGCGGCGCGATGGCGGTCGAACGGCTCGCCGCCGAGGCCGGCGAGGATCCACAGCGAGAGGTTGCCGCGCAGGTGGAGAACGAGGTTGGCGATCGAGTTCGAGCGCTCGTTGGCGCGCCACCACAGCGCGGCGTCGGGAAGCGCTGCGGTGGCGAGCTCGATCTTCTCGAGATATTGCACGAGGTACGAATCGGCGAGCGCGACGAGTGAGGTCATGACGCGGGAGCCCCGGCGGCGGCGAGTCGGCGCAGGGCGCGATCGTGCGCGCCGGCGAGGAGAAGAAGGGCGGCGAGCGCGCCGACGGCGGCGAGGAAAATGTCCCACTGCGTGTCCCAGACGTCCCCCTGGGTGCCGAGAAACGCCGTCGCCGCCTCGGCCGAAGCGAGCGCCGCCGCCCACTCGACGAGCTCGTAGAGCGCCGAGATCGCCAGGCAGGCCGCGAAGACGAGGAAATTGAGCCAGCCGCCGCGGCGCAGCGGCGAAGTGCGGAGCAACAGCTCGCGCGCCACGATCGCCGGCACGAAGCCCTGAACGAGGTGGCCCAGGCGGTCGTAGTGATTGCGGGCGAGGCCGAAAGCCTCCTGCGCCCAAGAGCCGAGCGGCACGCGAGCGTAGGTGTAGTGACCGCCGGCGGCGAGGACGAGGGCGTGCAGGGCGACGAGAACGTAGGCGAGGGTGGTCAACGGGAAGCGACGCCGTGTGGCGACGAGCAGCGGCACGGCGACGAGGATCGGCGCCACCTCGAGCAGCCAGGTCAGACGGTCGTGGGGGCGCACGCCGGAGAGCGCGGTCGCGGCGATGACGGTGACGAGCAGCGCCGTGGGCAGGCGATCGGCAGGAGCGAGCGGCATCGCGGCGCGGCGACTTCGCCGGTCAGCCCTCGGCGCGCAGCTCGGCCAGGCGGCTCTCCACGGCGGCGGCCTCGTCGGCGCGGCCGAGCGCGCGCAGCACCTCGAGCTTGCGCTCCCACACGCGCACCTGGCGCGGCTCCAGGGCGAGCGCCTTGTCGAGCTCGGCGAGGGCGCTTTCGAGGCGCCGCTCGCGGATCTCGAGCTCGGCGAGCGCGCCGTGCACCTGCCACAGCGAAGGGTCGCGCGCCAGCGCCTCGCCCAGACGGCGGCGGGCGCGCTCGGGCCGGTCGCTGTTGGCGGCGGTGGCGCCGGCGTTGAAGAGCACGCGGCCGAGCTCGGCCGAGCCGTCGCGCGCGGCGAGCGCGTCGAGCGCGGCGTCGGCGTCGTCGTGGCGGCCGAGCGCCACGAGCGCGTCGTAGCGCAGCCGCAGCACCTCGGCGTCTCCGGCGGCGACGGCGAGCGCGCGGTCGGCCGCGGCGAGCGCCTCTGCGGGGCGCTGCTGCTCGAGCAGCACCAGCGCCAGCACGGTCCAGCCCTTGGCGAACGCCGGATCGAGCTCGACGGCGCGGCGGAGCTCGACCTCGGCGCCGGCCAGGTCGCGCGCCTCGTAGGCGCGCACGGCGCGGTTGAACAGGTCGGTGGGGCCGAGGGGCGCGAGCGTCGCCTCCAGCCGCACGACCTCGCCGCGGTGCGGCTTCGAGGCGCCGAAGTCGAACTCCCGCTCGAAGCCGACGTAGTCGGGGTGCTCGATGCGCAGGCGATAGACGCGTTCGACCGTCGGCAGCTCGAAGGCGGCGATCCCGAGCTCGTTGCTCGTCCCGGCGGCGGCGTAGTCGTCGCCCGCGACGGTGGCGACCTCGACGGTGATGCCGGCGAGCGGCTGTGCCGCCCCGTCGACGATGCGGACTTCGATCTTCTGAGGCGCGGCATGGAGCGCCGAGGGCGCGACCAGGGCGGCGGCGAGGAGCGGAGCGGCGAGGGCGAAGGTGCGCAAGGAATCCTCCGAAGCGACGGCGGGCCGCCTCCCGCGGCCGGCGAGGCGCAAAGTATACGAACAGCGAGCGGCCGCGTTCGCCAAGCCGCGGCGGGCTTCGGGAGTGGTCGAGCGGAAAAGAATCGGCCCTGGCGTCGGGCGAGCGGCGCCAGGGCCCGGAGAGCGACCGCGAAGGCCGCCGCGCCCTACATCATCGGCGGGGGAGCCGGCGCCGGCGCCGGAGCGGCCATCTTCTTCATGGCCGCCTTCTTGCGCTTCTTGGCGGGCTTCTTGGCGGCCTTTTTCTTGGTCGCCTTCTTCTTGGCCTTCTTCTTGGCCTTCTTTCTGGTGGCCTTCTTCTTGGCCTTCTTTCTGGTGGCCTTCTTCTTGGCCTTCTTTCTGGTGGCCTTCTTCTTGGCCTTCTTTCTGGTGGCCTTCTTCTTGGTGGCCTTCTTCTTGGTGGCCTTCTTCTTTGCCTTCTTCTTCGCCATTCCGATTCTCCTCTTGCGTTAAAGCGGTGCCTCCGACCGCCCCCTCCCCCTCGCCGCGCTCCCCGCGCGAGTGCGAGTTGAGCGCGGGCGACGAGCGGGAGAGAAATGAATGTTGAGAGTAATTGTCAACATTTCGCGCCAGAGTGCAAGGGGTTGCAGAAAAAAGTTCTTAGAATCGCCGCCGTCGTCCGGCCCACCGCCGCGGAGGAGACGCCATGATTCCGGTCAAGAAGCACATCGCGGAGCGCGCGCACATCGCCTCGCTCGAGCACTATCGGACGCTCTATCGGCGCTCGCTCGCGGATGCCGAGGGGTTCTGGAGGGAGCAGGCGGAGCGCCTGAGCTGGTTCCATCCGCCGACGACGATCTTCGATCACGACCCGCGCGAGGTCGATTTCTCGTGGTTCGGGGGCGGTCGCCTGAACGCTTGCTTCAATTGCGTCGACCGGCACCTGGGCGAGCGCGGCGACAAACCCGCGATCCTCTGGGTCGGCGACGAGCCGGGCGACTACCGCTCCTTGAGCTACCGGGATCTCAAGCACCTGGTGGCGCGCATCGCCAACGTGCTGCTCGCCCACGGCGTGCGCCGCGGCGACCGCGTCGCCGTCTACCTGCCGATGATCCCCGAGCTGGCGGCGACGATGCTCGCCTGCGCGCGCATCGGCGCCGTGCACTCGGTGGTCTTCGCCGGCTTCTCGGCCGAGGCGCTGCGCGGGCGCATCCTCGACGCCGGCGCCAAGGTCGTGGTGACCGCCAACGAGGGGCTGCGCGGCGGCAAGCGCATTCCGCTCAAGCGGACCGTCGACGAGGCGCTGGCGGGGCTCGAGCACGTAGCAACCGTGCTCGTCGCCCGCCGCACCGGCGGCGACGTGCCGATGACGCCGGGGCGCGACTTCGACCTCGGCGCGGAGATGTCCCGCCAGCGCTCGACCTGTCCGGTGGAGTGGATGCACGCCGAATCGCCGCTGTTCACCCTCTACACCTCGGGCTCGACCGGCCAGCCCAAGGGCGTCCTGCACACGACCGCCGGTTACCTGCTCTACGCCGCGCTCACCCACGAGTGGATCTTCGACGTGCACGAGGACGACGTCTTCTTCTGCGCCGCCGACATCGGCTGGATCACCGGCCACAGCTACATCGTCTACGGGCCGCTCGCCAACGGCGCCACCACGGTGATCTTCGAGTCGATCCCCACCTATCCCGATCCCGGCCGCTACTGGCAGGTGGTCGACGACCTCGGGGTGACGATCTTCTACACGGCGCCGACCGCGCTCAGGGCGATCGCGCGCGAGGGCGACGATTGGGTGCGCCGGCACTCGCGCCGGTCGCTGCGCGTGCTCGGCACGGTGGGCGAGCCGATCAACCCCGAGATCTGGCGCTGGTACCACGACGTCGTCGGCGAGGGGCGCTGCGCCGTGGTCGACACCTGGTGGCAGACGGAGACCGGCGGCATCCTGATCACGCCGCTGCCGGGCGCGACGCCGACCAAGCCGGGCGCCGCGACGCTCCCCTTCTTCGGCGTCCAGCCGGTGCTCGTCGACGACGACGGCCGGCGTCTCGAGGGCAACGGCGTCAGCGGCAACCTCTGCCTCGAGGGCTCCTGGCCTGGCCAGGCGCGCACCATCTACGGCGATCACGCGCGCTTCCGTGAGACCTACTTCAGCCGCTTCCCCGGTCTCTACTTCACCGGCGACGGCTGCCGGCGCGACGAGGACGGCTACTACTGGATCACCGGCCGCGTCGACGACGTGCTGAACGTCTCCGGCCACCGCCTGGGGACGGCGGAGGTGGAGAGCGCGCTCGTCGCCCACCCGGCGGTGGCCGAGGCCGCGGTGGTCGGCTTCCCGCACGAGATCAAGGGTACCGGCATCTTCGCCTACGTCATCGTCACTCCGGACTACGAGGCGAGCGACGCGGACGAGCTCGCCGGCATGCTCAAGGAGCAGGTGCGGCAGGTCATCGGACCCATCGCCACGCCCGACCGCGTGGTGATCGCGCCGGGGCTCCCCAAGACGCGCTCGGGCAAGATCATGCGCCGCATCCTGCGCAAGATCGCGGCCGGCGACACGAGCGACCTGGGCGACGTCTCGACGCTCGCCGATCCGGGCGTCGTCGACAAACTCATCGCCGCGGTGCGCGGTTGACGCCGCTCGCCGGTCGGCGGCCGCCGTTCGCCGAAAGCCGCTCGCCAGCGACGACGGCGGACCGTATCGTCTCCTTCGGCGCCGGAAGCGTGTCGACCGGCGGGAGGTGAACGATGACGACGGAGAGAAACGAAAGGCGCGGCTCGGCCGGGCGCATGGTGATCGGAGCCTTCTTGCTCGGGCTCGGCGCGCTGCTGCTCGCCGACAATCTCGGCTACGACGTTCCGGGCGAAGTGTGGAGCTACTGGCCGTTCCTCCTGCTCGGATTGGGCGCGGTGAAGATGCTGTGGCCGGGCGACCGCGACGAGCGCAGCGGCGGATTCTGGATCCTTGTCGCCGGCCTCTACTGCTGGATCGGCAGTTGGCAGCTGTTCGGGCTCGACTGGCACAACGCCTGGCCGATCTTCCTCGTCGCCGGCGGCATGAC
Organism: Thermoanaerobaculia bacterium; assembly: GCA_036397015.1. Classification (GTDB taxonomy): domain Bacteria; phylum Acidobacteriota; class Thermoanaerobaculia; order Multivoradales; family JAGPDF01; genus JACTMI01. Next base: position 34,676 of record DASWJT010000134.1, on the reverse strand, counting down.
CATGGTGTTCGAGGGGCTCGGGCGCGGGCGGTCGCGGCGAGAGCGGGTGGCCGATGAGACGTGACGTCCTCGCGGGCCGGGGCCAGGCGGGCGCGGCGCCGGCGCGCGTCGTCCTCGGCCTTCTCGCCATCGCGCTCGGCGTCCTCTTCCTGGGCGCCAACCTCGGCTACTTCGACGCCCGCGAAGCGTTCCGCATCTTCTGGCCCGCGGCGTTCGTCGTCCTCGGGCTGGTGATCCTCTTCGAGCCGCGCTCGCGCAGCGGGCGGCGGCTGTGGGGCCTGGTCTGGATCGTCGCCGGCGGCTGGATCTGGGCCTATCAGCGCGAGTGGATCGACGTCGACTTCTGGGATCTCTTCTTCCCCGGCATCCTGGTGCTTTTCGGCGCCTCGCTCGTCCTCAGGTCGTTGCGCGGCCCGCGCCGCGAGCGCGCCGCCGCCGACGATCCGGAGGCCGAGGTGCGGAGCTTCGCCGTCATGTCGGGCAACGAGGTGCGGTCGACCTCCGCCGGGTTTCGCAGCGCCGACCTCGGCGCCTTCATGGGCGGCGTGACGCTCGACCTGACGCAGGCGAAGCTCGCCGGCGAGGAGGCCGAGATCGACGTTTTCGCCATGTGGGGCGCCGTCGAGATCCGCGTGCCTCGGGAGTGGACGGTGGCGAGCAAGGTGGTGCCGCTGATGGCCGGTTTCGAGGACAAGACGGAGCCGCGCACGGGCGGACCCGTGCGACGGCTCGTCGTGCGCGGCTTCGTCGTCATGGGCGGCGTCGAGGTCAAGAACTGAGCCATGCGACATCCGATCTTCGCGCGTCGCGACCGCTTGGCTCTCTACGGCATTCTCACCCTCGTGCTCGGCCTGCTCGTCGCGGGCGTGGTCGTCTACGGCGGCCGCGCGCCGGTCGAGTGGGCGCTCGCCTTCGCGCTGCCGCTCGCCGTCGTCTTCGGTTTCCAGGCGCTCGGCAACTGGTACCTCGCGCGCGCCCTGCCGAGCGAATCGACTCCCTGGGGGCGCCTGCTCACCAGCTGGACGACGGCAGCCGTGCTGTCGGTGGGCGCCTGGGTGACGGTGGGCGTCGGCTGGGCGGCGTGGTTGCTGCGCGCGAATCCGCTCGCGGCCGAGCGCAAGGCGCAGATCCTGGCGAGCTCGGCGCTGCTGCTCGCCGTGGTCGGCCTGCTCGGCTTCGCCGTTGCAACGCTCGGCTTCTACCTGATCGAGGCCTTCGAGCGTTCGCGCGCGGCCGAGCGCCGCGCACTGGAGGCCACCGTGCTCGCCCGCGAGGCCGAGCTCAAGACGCTCAAGGCGCAGCTCGATCCGCACTTCCTGTTCAACAGCTTGAACTCGGTGGCGGCGTTGATCGGCACCGACGCGCCCGCGGCGCGGCGCATGTGTTTCCTGATGTCGGGCTTCTTCCGCAAGAGCCTCACGCTCGGCCGCAGGGAGGCGATCCCGCTCGCCGAGGAGGTCTATCTCGCCGAGACCTTCCTCGCCATCGAGCAGGTGCGCTTCGGCGAACGCCTGCGCGCCCGCTTCGAGATCGACGAGGCGGCGCTCGCGCTCGCCGTGCCGCCGCTCGTGCTGCAGCCGCTGGTGGAGAACGCGGTGCACCACGGCATTGCCCATCTCGTCGACGGCGGCGAGGTACGGGTGACGGCGCGGCGCGAGGGGGAACGCCTGCTCGTCGAAGTCTTCAATCCCTGCGATCCCGAGCGACCCGCCTCGCGCGGCGCCGGCGTCGGTCTCGCGAACGTGCGTGCCCGTCTCGCGGCGCTCTACGACGAGCGCGCGCGCGTCGAGATCGACGCGACGGCGGAGAGTCACCGCGTGCGCATGCGTCTGCCGGCGCTGGCGGCCGGGCTCTGAGCGGCGGCTGATGCGTGCGCTCCTGGTCGACGACGAGCCGCTGGCGCGCGCGCTGCTGCGCGAGCAGCTCGCGGCGCATCCCGAGATCGAGATCGTGGGCGAGGCTGCCAACGGCTTCGACGCCGTCAAGCAGATCGGCGAGCTCGCACCGGACCTCGTCTTCCTCGACATCCAGATGCCGAAGCTCTCGGGCTTCGAGGTGCTCGAGCTGGCGGGCGACGACGCGCCGGCGGTGATCTTCATCACCGCCTACGACGAGTTCGCGCTCCAGGCGTTCGAGGTGCACGCCGTCGACTACTTGCTCAAGCCGGTCGAGCCCGAACGGCTGGCGGCGGCGGTGACGCGCGCCGAGAAACGCCTCGCCGCCGCGCCGCCCGCGATCGATGCCGAGGCCCTGGCGAGCTCGGCGCGTCCGCCCGGCCGCCGGCTCGAGCGCGTGCTCTTTCGCGAAGAGGGGCGCGTCAACGTGCTGCCGGTCGGGCGCATCGATTTCGTCGAAGCGCAGGACGACTATCTCTCTTTCGCCGCCGCCGGCAAGCGCTTCCGCAAGCAGCAGACGATGGCGCGTCTCGAGGCCGACCTCGATCCGGCGCGCTTCGTGCGCATCCACCGCTCCTACCTGCTCAACGTCGAACGGCTGGCGCGTCTCGAGCTCTACGCCAAGGACAGCTGGATCGCGATCCTCGCCGACGGCACGAAGCTGCCCGTCTCGCGCCACGGGCACGCGCGGCTGCGCGAGCTGATCGGCGGCTGAGGCGCGGCGGCGATCAGCCGCCGTCGTCGGGCAGCGCGGAGTCTTCCTCCTCGCCGACGGGTGGGCGCGCGGACGCCTCGAACGGCAGCCGCAGGCGCGTCATCTGCCACTCGAGGTCGAGCGTCCAGTGGTCGCCGCCCACCGGCACCGGCCGGATCGTGAAGGTCTCGACCGGCCGGTCGAGCGGCTCGACCGGTACCGTGAAGCGTCCGACCTCCCGGCTCGCGAGCTCTTCGTCGTAGAGGCTCTCGAGGCCCCACTGCCGGGTCGAGCGGTTGACGACGATTTCCCAGCTGCGCTCGTCGGGCACGCTGTAGAGGGCATAGCTGCCGGGCTCGAGAAAGAGCTCGCCGAGCCGGGCCGGGACGTCGAGGTGGAGCGTCGTCGGCTCGTTGGCGCCGGTGCGCCAGAGCCGGCCGTAGGGCACCGCCTCGCCGCCGAGCATCGCGCGGCCGCGCAACGACGGGCGTCCGTAGCAGAGCTTGCCGTGGCCGCGCGAGAAGCGCATCGTCGCCGCGGCGAGCGGGCTCGCACGCCGGCCCCAGGCGTCCGCCCACGTCCAGTTGCGCGGGCAGGGCGCCCACGAGGCGACCCACGAGCCGGGCGCCAGGCTGGTCAAAGCGAGCCAGCCGGCACCGACGAGCGCCGCCAGCCCGACGAGCTTGAGGATCGCGGCTCGCACCGGGCTCGAGTCTACTCCCGCGCGCGGCGCCGATGCCGTGACGCGACAGGGCCGGATGCTAGAGTCCTCGGGTCATGGACGAGGCGGCGCGGCCGGCGGCTACGGCGCAGCGGACGCTGCGCAACCTGGCCGCGATCGCGGTCGTCCTCGCCGCCTTGAAGCTCGCCGCCGGCCTGCTCGTCCCCATCGCTTTCGCCCTCTTCCTCGCCGTGCTCAGCCTGCCGCTGTTCCGGCGGCTGCTCGCCCGGCGGGTGCCCGTCGGCCTGGCGATCTTCGTCACCTTCCTCGTCCTGCTCGCGGCGGTCGGACTCTTCGGCGTGCTGCTGCTCGTGTCGCTCGACGAGCTGCGCGACGTGGCGCCGACATACGCTCGCACGCTCCAGGAGCGCGTCGCCTACACCGACGAATGGTGGCAGGGGCGCGGCATCTCGCTGCGCGAATGGGTGCCGCTGCGCTGGCGCGAGCCGCAGCGAGTCGCCGAGCTGCTGGGCACGGCCATTCGCGGCACCGCCATCCTGCTCTCCGAGATCATCATCGTCTTCCTCCTGCTCATCTTTTTTCTCGGCGAAGCGGCGGCCTTCCGGCGCAAGCTCGAACGACTGCCGGCGGCGATGCGGGCATCGATCGGCCGCTTCGCGCACGTCTCGCGGGAGCTGCAGCGCTACCTGGTCATCAAGACGGCGATGTCGGGCCTCATCGGCGTCGCCACCGGGCTGTGGCTGACCGTGCTCGACGTCGATTTCGCCGTTCTCTGCGGCCTGGTCGCATTCGCTTTTCACTTCGTGCCCAACGTCGGCGCCGCCTTTGCTGCGGCGCCGGCGATGCTCATCGCATTCCTGCAGCACGATCCGCTGAAGAGCGTGCTGGTGGCGGTCGGCTACCTGGCGATCGGCGTGGTGCTCGGCAATTTGGTCGAGCCGACGCTGCTCGGGCGCCGGCTCGGCCTTTCGACGCTCGCGGTCTTCGTCTCCCTGCTGGTGTGGGGCTGGCTGTGGGGGCCGCTCGGCATGTTCCTGTCGGTGCCTCTGACCATGGCCTTCAAGATGGCGCTCGGCGACAGCGAAGAGTGGGGATGGCTGGCCGTGCTGCTCGACTCGCCGGCCCGCGCGCGCTCGTCCGCCGCGTCGGCGGCGGCCCTCGACGGCGTCGAGTCGGTCGCCGCCGGCGGCGGGGGCGCGAGCTGAGCGCGGCGCCCGGTCGGCCCGCGGCGTCCACCGGCCCGCGGGCTCTGCTCGCCGCAGCCGCCGAGGTCGCCGGGCGGCTGGTCCGCGAGCCGTTCTCGCCCGCGCTCGCCGAGCCTGTGCTCTCGCCCCTCGCGGCGGCGGGAGCAGGCCGCGTCATCCTGCTCCGCCGGACCGTGAACGCCGCCGAGGGCGAGTTCGTCGGAATCGCGATCGGCGGCGACGACGCCGGAGGGCCGCCCGCGCGTGACGCGGTGCGCCGGATCTCCAGCGCCGAGGGTGGCGCGCGGGGGATCCTCGATCGCCTCGTCGCGGGCGAGGTCGTTACCGTCGCCGCCGGCGAGGTGCCGGAGGCATTCGCGCCGGTCGTCGGCGGCGAAGGGAGCGGCAGCCTCCGGCTCGTGCCGGTGTTCTCCGCCGGCACCTTCTGGGGGGCGCTCGGGTTCGCCGCGAGCCGCGACGCTCGCGAGTGGAGCGGCGTCGAGCGGGAGGCGCTGCGCGCCGTCGCGGGCTGGCTCGGAGCTGCCGTCGAGCGCGCCGTAGCGGAGGACGAGGAGCGGACGAGCGACGAGCGGACGCGCCGGGCGGAGCGCATGGACGCGCTCGGCTGGCTGGCTGCGGGACTGGCCCGCGACTTCGACGCCGTGATGACCTCGATTCGCGGCTACGGCGAACGCGCGCTCGCGAGGCTGCGCCCGGGCGACCCGATCCGCGCCGACGTCTCGGAGATGCTGCTCGCCGGCGAACGAGCGGCCGAGATGACCCGCGAGCTCGCCTCGCTCGGCAGGCGGCAGCCGGCGCGGCCGGTGCGCTTCGAGCTCTCGGCGTGGCTCGCCGGCCGCCTGCCCCTGCTGCGCCGGCTGGTCGGCGACGACATCGAGATCGACGTCGCCGCCGCGCCGCTCGCGGCGCCGCTCGAGGTGGACCCCGATCTGCTCGAGCAGGCGATCGTCACCTTCGTGCTCGACGCGCGCGAACGGCTCTCGGCCGGCGGCCGCGTGGAGCTGCATTGCGAGCTGCTCGCCGGCGAGCCATTGCGGCGCCGCGGTCTGCTGGAGGCGCTGGGGCCGCAGGCAGCGTGCATCGGCGTCCACGACGACGGCCCGCCGCTCGCCGCAGAGGTCGCCAGCCGCCTGTTCGAGCCCTTCTCCGGAGGCCACGCCCCGGCGCGCGGCGGCCTCGGGCTGGCGGCGGCCTACGGCATCGTCCGCCAGTGCGGCGGCATGGTGCTCTTGGCGCGCTCCGACGACGAGGGGACGCTCTACGAGATCCTCCTGCCGACGGCGGCCGACGAGCCGGCGGTCGAGGCGGCGTCCGGCGCGCTGGCCGCCGCGTCCGGCGGACCGCCGACCGTGCTGCTCGTCGAGGACGAGGATCTCATCCGCGATCTCGCGGAGCAGATTCTCGCCGAAGCCGGTTACCGCGTCTTCGCGGCCGCCGACGCCAGCGAGGCAATGGCGCTCGCCGAGCAAGTGGCGACGCCGATCGATCTGCTGCTGACGGACGTCGTGATGCCGGGCGTCTCGGGCGCCGACCTCGCCCACCGCCTGCTGCGCCAGCATCCGGAGATGCGCATTCTCTACATGTCGGGCTACAGCGACAGCCTGATCTTCCGCTACGGCGTGCTGCAGGAGCGCGCCGCCTTCCTGCGCAAGCCGTTCTCGGCGGAAGTGCTCGAGCAGCGAGTCGCCGAGCTGCTCGGGCAGGGCGGGTCGGCGGCCCCCCCGACGAGCCCGCGGCGCGTTTGACTTCGCACGCTGCCCTGGTATCCTTTCGTAAACAGTACCGAAAGTGTACTGTTTAGTCGCCGGCGGAGCGCCCCGACCATGATCCGAATGACCAAACAGACCGACTACGGCTTCGTCCTGCTCTCGCGGCTGGCGCTCGACCCCGTGCGGGTGGCGAACGCGCCGGATCTCGCCGAGGAGTGCCGGCTGCCGCTGCCGATGGTCTCGAAGATCCTCAAGATGCTGGCGCGCGCGAAGCTGCTCGAGTCGCACCGTGGGGTCAAGGGCGGCTACGCGCTGGCGCGCGCTCCCGAGGAGATCAACGCCGTCGAGATCGTCCGCGCCCTCGAGGGCCCCGTGGCGATGACGGTTTGCATCGACGGCAGCCCCGGCGAGTGCGACCTCGAGCCCTACTGCAGCGTGCGCGGCCACTGGCAGCACATCAACGTCGCGGTCGAGGCGGCGCTGGCGCGGATCAGCCTGGCGCAGCTCGTCGCTCCCGCCGCCGGCCTCGTGCAGCTCGGCCGCAGCGCGGCGGCGGCCGTCGCTGCGCCGCTGCGGCACTGAAGCCGGTCACGAGAGGAGCACGGAAGAACGATGACCACCGATACGCAGTCCATCGAACAGCTGGCGAGGCGCGAATACAAGTTCGGCTTCGTCACCGAGATCGAGCAGGAGACCTTCCCCCCCGGCCTCGACGAGGAGGTCGTGCGCCGCCTCTCGGCGATCAAGGACGAGCCGGCGTGGATGACCGAGTGGCGGATCAAGGCACTGCGCCACTGGCATGGGATGAGCGAGCCGACCTGGGCCAACGTCGAGTACGCGCCGATCGACTACCAGGCGATCTCCTACTACTCGGCCCCGAAGTCGATGCAGAACGCGCCCAAGTCGCTCGCCGAGGTCGATCCCGAGCTCCTGCGCACCTACGAGAAGCTCGGCATTCCGCTGCACGAGCGCGAGAAGCTCGCCGGCGTCGCGATCGACGCCGTCTTCGACTCGGTGTCGGTGGCGACGACGTTCAAGGAGCGGCTGAACGAGGCGGGCGTCATCTTCTGCCCGATGTCGGAGGCCCTGCGCGAGCACCCCGAGCTGGTGCGCAAGTACCTCGGCACCGTGGTGCCACCGAACGACAACTTCTTCGCGGCGCTCAACTCGGCGGTCTTCTCGGACGGCTCGTTCGTCTTCGTGCCCAAGGGCGTCAAGTGCCCGATGGAGCTCTCCACCTACTTCCGCATCAACGCCTCGAAGACCGGGCAGTTCGAGCGCACGCTGATCGTCGCCGAGGAGGGGGCCTCGGTCTCCTACCTCGAGGGCTGCACGGCGCCGATGCGCGACGAGAACCAGCTGCACGCCGCGGTCGTCGAGCTCGTCGCCCTCGAGGGCGCCTCGATCAAGTACTCGACGGTGCAGAACTGGTACCCGGGAGACGAGCACGGCAAGGGCGGCATCTTCAACTTCGTCACCAAGCGCGGCCTGTGCGCCGGCGCGCGCGCGAAGATCTCGTGGACGCAGGTCGAGACCGGCTCGGCGATCACCTGGAAGTACCCGTCGTGCATCTTGAAGGGCGACGACTCGGTGGGCGAGTTCTACTCGGTGGCGGTGACCAACAACTATCAGCAGGCCGACACCGGCACCAAGATGATCCACGTCGGCAAGCGCACGAGCTCGACGATCGTCTCGAAGGGCATCTCGGCCGGCCACGGCCAGAACACCTACCGCGGCCAGGTCAAGATCCTGAAGGGCGCCACCGGCGCCCGCAACTTCTCGCAGTGCGACTCGATGCTGATCGGCGCGGAGTGCGGGGCGCACACCTTCCCGTACATCGACGTGCAGAACCCGACGGCGCGCATGGAGCACGAGGCGACGACCTCGAAGATCGGCGAGGACCAGATCTTCTACTGCAACTCGCGCGGCATCGACACCGAGGACGCCGTGTCGATGATCGTCAACGGCTTCTGCAAGGAGGTCTTCCGCGAGCTGCCGATGGAGTTCGCGGTCGAGGCGCAGAAGCTGCTGGCGGTCTCGCTCGAGGGGAGCGTCGGCTGACGCGGCGCACCGCGGTCGCCCCGCGACAGCTGCCCCCGCGCCCGGCGACGAACGCAGGACTCACGACGGACTGACGAACAGGAACCGCTCATGCTGCTCGAGATCCAGAACCTGCACGCCGCGGTGGACGGCAACGAGATCCTCCACGGCGTCGACTTGACGCTCAACTCCGGCGAAGTGCACGCCATCATGGGCCCCAACGGCTCGGGCAAGTCGACCCTCGCCCAGGTGCTCGCCGGCAAGGAGGATTACGCGGTGACCGCGGGCAAGGTCCTGCTCGACGGCCAGGATCTGCTGGCGATGGATCCCGAGATCCGCGCCCGCGAGGGGCTCTTCCTCGCCTTCCAGTACCCGGTCGAGATTCCCGGTGTCTCGAACACCTACTTCCTGCGCGCGGCGGTCAACGCCGTGCGCAAGCACCGCGGCGAGCCGGAGTACGACGCGATGAGCTTCCTGCGGCTGGTGCGCGAGAAGGTCAAGCTCGTCGGCCTCGACGAGTCGCTGCTGCAGCGGCCGGTCAACGAGGGCTTCTCGGGCGGCGAGAAGAAGCGCAACGAGATCTTCCACATGGCGGTGCTCGAGCCGCGCCTGTGCGTGCTCGACGAGACCGACTCCGGCCTCGACATCGACGCCCTGCGCGTCGTCGCCGACGGCGTCAACTCGCTGCGCTCGCCCGAGCGCACCTTCCTCGTCATCACCCACTATCAGCGTCTGCTCAACTACATCGTGCCCGACTTCGTGCACGTGCTGATCGACGGCCGCATCGTGCGCTCGGGCGACAAGAACCTGGCGCTCGAGCTCGAGGAGAAGGGCTACGCGTGGCTCGAAGAGAGGGTTGCCACGGAGGCCTCGGCGTGAGCGGAACGGTCACCGCCGAAGCGGCGCTGACGCCGTCCGCCTACGCCTCCGAGCTCGCGGCGGCGCTCGCCGCCGACCAGCCGGCGGCGCTCCGCAACCTGCGGCGCCGCGCCGGCGAGCGCTTCGCGGAGCTCGGCTTTCCGTCGTCACGCCTCGAGGAGTGGCGATTCACCAACGTCGCGCCGGTGGCGAGGACGCGCTTCGCGCCGGCACCGGCGGCCTACGACCGCGAGCAGGTGGCGGCGGCGCTCGCGCCGCTGCGCCTCGGGGACGCGCACGAGCTGGTCTTCGTCGACGGCCGCTTCGCGCCCGAGCTGTCGTCCGACCCGGCGGCGCTCGCGGGCGCGACCGCGGGCAGCATCGCCGTCGCCGCGGCGGCCGACTTCGCGGCGCTCGCGCCGCACCTCGGACGCCACGCGAGCTTCGTCGAGCGGCCGTTCGCCGCGCTCTCGACCGCGCTCTTCGCGGACGGCGCCGTCATTCTCGTGCGGCGCGGCGCGGCGATCGAGCGGCCGATCCACGTCATCTTCCACACCACGGCCAGCAGCGATCCGACGGCGAACTTCCCGCGCACGCTCGTCGTCGTCGGCGAGACGGCGCAGGTGACGATCGTCGAGACGTTCTGCGGGCCCGACGGCGCGCGCTATCTGGTGGCGCCGGTGACCGAGATCGTCGCCGGCGAGTCGGCGAGCGTCGACCACTACAAGCTGCAGCGCGAGGGCGACCAGGCGTTCCACCTCGGGCTGCTGCACGTCGAGAGCGGCAGGGCCGCCAACGTCGCGACGCAGACCTTCTCGCTCGGCGCCGAGATCGCCCGCCACGACGTCGAAGCGGCGCTCGTCGGCGACGGTTCGGAGACGACGCTCAACGGCCTCTACCTCGTGCGCGGCAGGCAGCTCGCCGACTTCCACATGCGCGTCGACCACGCCGCGCCGCATACGACGAGCCACGAGCTGTTCAAGGGGGTCCTCGACGAGCGCGGCCGCGGCGTGTTCAATGGCCGCATCCACGTCCACCGCCAGGCGCAGAAGACCGACGCCAAGCAGACGAGCCGCAACCTGCTGCTCTCCGATCAGGCACTGGTCAACGCCAACCCGCAGCTCGAGATCTTCGCCGACGACGTGCGCTGCACGCACGGCTCGACGGTCGGCCAGCTCGACGAGCTGGCGGTCTTCTACCTGCGCTCGCGCGGCATCGGCCTCGAGGCGGCGAGGAGTCTGCTCACCTACGCCTTCGCCAGCGACCTTGTCGAGCGCGTGCGCGTGCCGGCGGTCCACGCGCAATTGCAGGAGCACCTGCTCGCCTGGATCCCGCAGGGCGAAGTCGTGCGCGAGGCGATCTGAGGCGGGAGCGAGGAGGCGGTTTGGCGATCGGCACGGCGAATCCGGAAGCGGCGGCGGCGCTCGATTTCGCCGCTCTGCGGCGCGAATTCCCGCTTCTCGACCGGGCGGCGGCCGCCGGGCGGCCGCTCGTCTATCTCGACAGCGCGGCGACGACGCAGAAGCCGCGCGCGGTGCTCGACGCCGAGCGCGACTTCTACGAGCGCTGCTACGGCGCCATCGCCCGCGGCGTCTACCGGCTGTCGGCGGAGGCGACCGCGCTCTACGAGGCGGCGAGAGGCAAGGCGGCGCGCTTCCTCGGCGCCGCGGCGGCCGACGAGGTCGTCTTCGTGCGCGGCACGACCGAGGCGATCAACCTGGTCGCCGCGAGCTGGGGACGGGCGAATCTCGGGCCCGGCGACGAGATCCTCTTGACCGGCCTCGAGCATCATTCGAACATCGTGCCGTGGCAGCTCGCCGCCGCGGCGACGGGCGCGCGTATCGTGGTCGCCCCGATCGACGACCGCGGCGAGGTGCCGCTCGAGGGCGTCGCGCGCGCTCTCGGCTCGGGGCGAGTGCGGATGGCCGCCGTGGCGCACGTCTCGAACGCCCTCGGCACCGTGCTGCCGGTCGCCGAGATCACGCGTCTCGCCCACGCCGCGGGCGCGCTCGTCCTCGTCGACGGCGCGCAGTCGGCGCCGCGGATGCCGATCGATGTCGCCGCGCTCGGCTGCGACTTCTTCGCCTTCTCCGGTCACAAGATCTACGGCCCGAACGGCGTCGGCGTGCTGTGGGGACGTCGGCAGCTGCTCGCCGCGATGCCGCCCTACCAGGGCGGCGGCGGCATGATCGAGGAGGTCCGCTTCGAGCGCACGACCTACGCGCCGCCGCCGCAGCGCTTCGAGGCGGGGACGCCCGCCGGGCCGCAGGCGCACGCCCTCGGCGTCGCCCTCGAATGGCTGGCGGCGAAGGATCTGGCGGCGGTCGCCGCGCACGAGGAGGCGCTCGCCCGCGGCGCCGCCGAGCGCCTCGCCGCGCTCGCCGGCGTGCGCCTGATCGGAACGCCGCGGGCGCGAGCAGGCGTCGTCTCGTTCGTCGTCGAGGGCGCGCACGCGCACGATGTCGGTACCGTGCTCGACGCCGCCGGCGTGGCGGTGCGCGCCGGCCATCACTGCGCGCAGCCGGCGATGCGCGCCTTCGGCGTGCCAGCCACGGCGCGCGCGTCGTTCGGCATCCACAATGGCGGCGACGACGTCGACGCGCTCGTCGCCGCGGTCGAGAGGGCGTGCAGGATCCTGGTGCGATGAACGAGCTCGACGAGCTCTACCAGGAGATCCTCCTCGACCACTATCGGAGGCCGCACAACTTCGGCGAGCTCGCCGACGCCGACGGCGAAGCCGACGGTCACAATCCGCTGTGCGGCGATCGCGTGCACGTGCAGGTCAAGCTCGACGGCGATCGCCTCGCCGAGGTCCGCTTCCAAGGCTCGGGCTGCGCCATCTCGACCGCCTCGGCGTCGATGATGACCGACGCCGTGCGCGGCAGGTCGCGCGCCGAGGCCGCCGCGCTGTTCGACCGCTTCCACGACCTGGTTACCGGCAGCGGCGCGGGAGGCGGGGAGGAGTCGCTCGGCGAGCTCGCCGCGCTCGGCGGCGTGCGCCAGTTCCCGATGCGGGTCAAGTGCGCCACCCTCGCCTGGCACACGCTGCGCGCCGCGCTCGTGGGGGGTGGCGAGGCGGTTTCGACCGAAGCGCCGACCTGAGCCGACGGCCGCCGCGCAATCGCCGCGTGCTACGCTCGCGCCTCCCCTCCGGGAGCGAAGGAGTCGATGAGCGGAAGGCGCGCGACGTCACGAGATGGAGCCGGGTCGCGGCGGGCTCAGCGGGCGCTCCTCGCCGTGTTTCTGCTACCCGCCGGCCTCGCGGCGCAGCGGCTGCCGTTCAATCTCTACGACGCCGAGGACGGCCTCACCGGCACCCAGATCTGGGACCTGCACCAGGATCGCCGCGGCTTGCTGTGGGTCGCCGGCACCTGGGGATTCTCGAGTTTCGACGGCGCGCGCTTCGCGAGCATCTCCACGCGCGAGGGCCTACCGAGCCCGAACGCGCGCACGGTCCTCGAGGACCGCGAGGGCAATCTCTGGTTCGGGACCAACGACGGCGTGGGCCGCTTCGACGGACGGACCGTCACCTCCTTCCCCGAACCGGAGGCGCCGCGCCAGACGGTGTGGGCGTCGGAGATCGACGGCGCCGGGCGCCTGTGGTTCGGTACCGAGAGCGGTCTCTATCGTTGGTCCGACGGCGGCTTCCGCCGCTTCGGCGCAGCCGACGGCCTCGCCTCGAGCTACGTCTACTCGCTCCTCTCGGCGTCGGACGGCACCCTGTGGGTCGGATCCCGCGGCGCCGGCCTGACGCGGTGCGGCCTGGATGCCGGGGGCGACCTCGTCGACTGCCGCGTCTTCACCGTCAGGGACGGCCTCGGCGCGAGCGCCGTCCGCGCGCTCGCGGAGGACGCTGCCGGACGCGTCCTGGTCGGCACGCGGGGCGGTGGCCTTTCGATCGTCTCCGCCGGTCGGATCGCGACGCTCGGCACCCGCGATGGACTGCCCGACGACGACATCTATGCGCTGCTCGTGCGACGCGACGGAGCGGTTCTGGTCGGCGGCACCGACCGCGGCCTCGGCTTCTGCTTGTCGCTCGCGCCCCCGCGCTGTCGCATCGTGCGCGAGGCGAACGGGCTGCCCGACAATGCCGTGAGAGCACTTCTCGAAGACGCCGAAGGCAGCCTGTGGATCGGAACCGAAGGCGGTCTGGCCCAGCTCGTCCGCGACGATCTGTGGAGCTACGGCGAGAGCGAGGGCTTGGCCGACGCCAACGTCTACTCCCTGGTTCCCGACGGTGAGCGGGGATTGTGGGTCGGCACGACGGCCGGGCTGGCACGGCTCGGCATCGGCGTGCACGGCGAGCCGGAGGTCGAGCGCTACGATGTCGGTCGCGGCCTGCCGGCGCGCTGGGTGTGGGCTCTGCACGTCGACCGCCGGCGCGACGTCTGGGTCGGAACCGAGCTCGGCGTCTGTCGCTTGCGAGCCGAGCGCCCGTCGCGCTGCGAACGACCGCCGGGACTCGAACGGCTCGCCGGGGTCTACGTCACCAGCCTGACCGAGGACGCCGCTGGCCATCTGTGGGTCGGCACCTCCGAGGCCATCTATCGCGCCCGTCTCGACGCCGGCGGCTCGCCTCTCGGCGTCGATGCCTTCACTCGGGCCGACGGCCTCGCGAGCAGCCGCGCATACGCGCTGGCCAGCGACGGCAACGGCGACGTCTGGTTCGCCCACGGCGAGGCGCTCTCGCGCTACACGAACGGCGGGTTCGAGGTCGTCGGCGGCGCGCACGGGCTCGACTGGCGCTCGGTGCGCGGATTGGGCACCGACGCCGCCGGCAGGCTCCTCGTCGGCGGCTACGGGCGGATCGCGCGCGTCGAGAGCGCGGCGGGCGAGCCGCTCAGGCTGCGCCGCTGGGAGCGCTCCGCGGGCCTCGTCGGCCGCATGGTGCTGACGCTGGCCGAGGAGACGGGCGGCCGCCTCGTGCTCGGCACCAACCGGGGCGTCCTGCTCTTCGATCCCGAGGCCCGCGGCGGCGAAGGCGGTGTGGTCTCGCACCTCGACTCGCGCGGCGGCGCCATCGCCACCGAGGTCTCGCACAGCGAGGGGTTCGCGCGCGATGCCGCCGGCCGCCTGTGGTTCGGCTTCAAGGGCGGCCTGACCGGTGTGCTCGGCCAGCTGGCGATGACCCCGCCCGCGCCGCGCGTGATGGTCTCGCGTCTCGAATCGCGGGGCGGACGGATCTTCGCCGCCGCGTTCACCGAGGTCGGCCCGGTGCCGGTCGGCTGGCTCGAGGGCTCGCGGCCGTTGCTGCCGCACGACGACCGCAGCTTGCGGGTGTGGGTGCGGGCGCCGACCTACGTGCGGCGCGACGATCTGCGCTTCCAGTTCCGCCTGCTCGACGTCGAGCTGGAGTGGAGCGAAGAGCGCCGCGAGCCCTTCCGCGACCTGATGAACCTGGGACCGGGCTCGTACCGGCTGCAGGCGCGCGCCGCCTACGCCGACGGCGATTGGGGCGAGCCCGCGACGCTCGATTTCCGCATCGAGCCGGCGTGGTGGCAGCGGCCGCTGTTTCCGGTGCTCGCGGTGGCGGCGGCGGCGAGCTTGGCGGCGGCGCTCGCCGGCTGGCGCGTGCGGCGGATTCGCCGGCTCGAGAGCGAGCTCGAGCGGCGCATCGGCGAGCGCACCGAGGATCTTCGCCGCTACGCGACGGCGCTCAGCGAGCACCTGCAGGCCGTGGATCGTGCCAGCGACCGCGCGCGCCAGACCGAGCAGCTGCGTCGCGAGCTCTTCGCGCGCGCCAGCCACGAGCTGCGGACTCCGCTCACCGCCGTGCTCGGCTTCTCGGAGCTGCTCGAGCGCTCGTTGGCGGAGCGCATCGACGACAAGGAGCGGCGCTACCTCGCCCACGTGCGGGAGAGCGGCGAGCTGCTGCTGCGGCAGGTCAACGAGGTGCTCGAGCACTTCCGTCTGGAATCCGGCCGCGTCGAGGTGCACCTCGAGGAGAGCGAGCTCGCCGGCATCGTCGAGAGCGTGGCGTCGCTCATGGAGGGCTTCGCCCTGCACCGCGGCGTCCATCTCCAGGTGCGCGCGAGCGAGGCGCCGGCGCGCGTGCGCAGCGACGTCGCCAAGCTCCGCCAGGCGCTCATGAACCTGATCTCGAACGCCATCAAGTACTCGCCCAACGGGGCGGCGGTCGAGATCGAGGCACGCGAGCTGGCCGCGTCGGCGACGCCGTGGCGCCGCGCTGCCTACGAGATCGTGGTGCGCGATCACGGGGCGGGCATTCCGCCGCAGGAGCTGGAGACGATCTTCGAGCCCTACCGCCGCTTGGCGCAGGCCGACGGCGCGCCGGGAACCGGGCTCGGCCTGCCGATCGCGCGTCAGCTCGTCGAGCTCATGGGCGGGACGCTCGGCGCCGAGCCGGCCACGGACGGCGGCGCGCGCTTCGTCGTGCGGCTGCCGGTCGACCCGCACCCGGTGACGCCGCTCGCCGGGGGCGCGGACTCGGGCAGCTACGACGCCGAGCGGGCGCAGGTCCTCGTGCTCGAGCCCGACTGGGAGCGCTTCGCGGAGATGACCCGCCCCCTGGCGGACGACGTTCTCGCCGTGCGCGTCGAGGGCCTCGACTCCCTGCGCCGCTCGCTCGCCGCCCTGCGGCCCCACGCGGTGGTGCTGCCCGTCGATCCGCGCCGCGAGGGCGAGCGCTCGCTGGTGGCGGCGACGGTCGAGCTCGTGCGTCAGCGCGGCGTCCCTTTACTCCTCCTGCCGATGGTCGAAGGTCGGGCGCTGGCACTCGCCTTCGCGCGCGTCGTGGCGAGCGCCCCGAGCGAGACCGAGATGCGCCTGGCGCTGCGCGCCGCGGGCGCCGCGCCGCGCCCGTTCGGTCGCCGTCCGCTCGTGCTCGTCGCCGCGCGGCGCGAGGTCGGCGTCGCGGTGGGAGCGACGCTCGCCGCCGCCGGCTGCGATCACTTTCGTGTCGAGGGCGCGGCGGAGGCGCGGGCCGCACTCGCCGAGACCGTTCCGGACGCCGGCCTGCTCGACCTCGCGCACGCCTTCGGCCTCGCCGCCGAGCCGCGCCGTGGCGAGCGCGGCGGGCGGGTCGTCGGCTGGATCCTCCTCGACGGCGCCTTGCCGGGGGAGGAGGCCTTCGCGTCGCTGGCCGCCGCGGCGAGCGCGGGCGGCGAGCCGCCCGCCGACCTGCTGCGTGCGACGATCGCGCCGCTCCTCGCCGAGGGCGACGCCGTCGAGCCGTCGGCGAGGCCTAGGCGAGAAGCAGAAACGTCGCCGCCAGGATGAGCGTTGGCGCGAGCGCGCCGCCGGCCAGCCCGAGCGGCGAGATCCCCTCGTCGAAGTGCCGGCCGAGGATCGACTGGCCCGCCGGGTTGGGGGCGTTGGCGATCACTGTCAGCCCGCCGCCCGTCACCGCGCCGGCCACCACCGCGTACTTCATGCCGTCGCTGAATTCGGGGACGAGCGAAGCCAGATAGGTGATCGCCGCGTTGTCGTTGAACGCGGTGAGCACCACCGCGCCGGCGAACAGCGGTAGCTCGCCCAGGCTGCCGAGCACCGGCGCGATCCACCACTGCTGCAGGGCGCCGTGCACCACCAGGCCGCCGAGGAAGAAGCCGACGAGCAGCGGCGAACGCAGGTTGAGCGGATCCTGATGCGGCGCGCTCGCCTGCTGGAAGGCGATGAAGAAGAGGAAGCCGCCGAGAAAGAGCGGCGGCGTGTGGGCCGTGAAGACCGTCCAGGCGAGGAAAGCGAGATGGATCGCGACCACCCAGACGGGCGCCGGCGGCCGCTCGCCGCCCGGCTTCTGCTCCGTCGGCCGTGCGCGCGTGGCGAGCGCCGCGAGCTCGGCGCGGAACAGGTAGGCGTAGACGGCGTTGGCGGCCAGGATGCCGAGCACCGCCTTCCAGCCGAAGTGGAGCGTCATGTGGCTCAGCCCCCAGCCCCACTTGCCCGCTACCATGAGCACCGGCGGCGCCGCGAAATGGGTGAGCGTGCCGCCGACGGAGACGTTGACGAAGAGCAGGCCGAGGGTAGCGTAGGCGAGCTTGCGCGAGGGTTCGAGCGCGTAGAGCCGTCGTGACAGGAGCAGGGCGCAGATCACCATCGCCGCCGGCTCGGTGATGAACGAGCCGAGCACCGGGCCGAGCGTGAGGATGGCGAGCCACCACGCGAACGGCGTACCGCCGCCCAGGCGCGCGACGCTGCCGATCGCCCGCTCGGCGAACTGCAGCACCGGACGCGTGCCCGAGATCGCCATGATCACCACGACGAAGAGCGGCTCGACGAAGTGAACGCCGCGGCCGAGGAACGCCTCGGCCGTCGGCCAACCCTTCGACAAGGTGATCACCACCATGAGCGGCACCACCCAGAGGCCGAAGATGGCCTCGATCTCGCCCAGAAAGTGCAGCATCTCGGCGCCGAAGCTGGTCTCGGCGAGCGGCCGCTCGTGCTTCTCGATCACGCCGTCGCGATCGTAGTCGGCGGCGATGCGGTGCTCGAGCCGATGCGCCAGCGCGGCGATCTTCGGCGCCGCAAAAGTGTGCAGGATGGCGCCGAGAAAGAGCAGCGAAGCGACGAGGTTCAGAGGCTCGATGGCGATGCGATGGCGCAGCGTCGCGAGCAGCGTCATCCCCTCCTCGCCCCGGTAGGCGGCGAGCGGCAGCGGAAAGCCCGGATCGGCGGCCACGCTCGCCGCCGCGAGCGCCGCAGGCAGGAGAGCGGCAAGGACGGCGAGAACGAGCAAAGCGCGGCGAGAGCGACGCATCCATCGAGTCTAGTCGAGGGTCCCGGCGCGGCAATCACCGCGTTTGCCGCTCAGTCGACGGGTGCGCCGACGACGATGCGATTGCGGCCTTCGCCCTTCGCAGCGTAGAGGGCGCGGTCGGCCAAGCGCAGGATTTGCCGGTCGTCCTTGCCGTGCTCCGGGTAGGCGGCGACGCCGGCCGAGAGCGTGGCGCGCAGCACGACGTCGCCTCCTTCCGCGGCGAGCGGGATGCGCAGCGCGGCGACGCTCATGCGCAGCCGATCGGCAACCTCGCGCGCGGCCTCGGCGCCGGTGTGCATCAGGATGGCGCCGAACTCCTCGCCGCCGAGCCGGGCCACGACGTCGGTGTCGCGCAAGCCGTCGCTCAGCACCCGCGCCGCTTCGACGAGGACGCGATCGCCGGCTTCGTGGCCGTGCTCGTCGTTGACCGACTTGAAGCGGTCGAGGTCGAAGACGACCAGGGCCAAGCGCTCGCCGTAGCGCTCGGCGCGGCGCAGCGCCACCCCGAGCTCTTGCACGAAGCGACGCCGATTGGCGAGCCCGGTGAGCGGATCGGTGCTCGCCAGCCGGGCGGTCTCGAGGAACCAGCGCGTCGCCTGGATGACGGTCGCCGCCTGATGGGCGACGATCTCGAGCAGGCGTACCGCGTCGGGCGAGAAGGCGGCGGTGCGCGTCGATTCGGCGTTGAGCACGCCGACCACCTTGCCCTCGGCGACGAGCGGGATGGCGACCTCGCTGCGCGCGTCGGAGATGCCCGGGATGTATCTCGTCTCGGCGCGGAGATCGTCGACGACGAGGACCGCGCCCGACTCGGCGCAGCGCCCGGTGATCCCCTCGCCGGGCAAGATCGACATGCCGACGACGCCGTCGAGATAACCGCGTGCGACGCGCACGTTGAGCAATCCGGTGTCCTCTTCGAGGAGCAGGATCGCGCACTTGCCCGCCGACGAGAACCTGTGGATGATCTCGAGCATCTCGTTGAGCACCCAGTCGAGCTCGCGGCCGCTGCTCACCAGCCGGCTGATCTGGAACAGCGCGTCGAGCTCCCGCACGCGCAGTTGCAAGCGCTCGGTGGCGCGCGAGGCGACGATGGCGAGCGCCGCCTGCGCGCCGAGCACGGTGAGCAGCTTCTCGTCCTCGGCGGAGAAGGCCGCTCTCTGGCGCGACTCGACGTTGATGGCGCCGACGGTCTCCTGGCCGACGATGAGCGGAATGACGAGATTGGAGCGCGCGCCCTCGAGGCCGGGGACGTAGCGGGGATCGTGATCGACATCGCCGACGCGAACCGCGCGACCGTGACGCACGGCCCAGCCGCAGAGACCGCGATCGAGCGGCAGGCGTTTGCCCTCGACTCCCACTTGCCAGCCGCCCGGCCCGTGCACGCATCGGACGACCAGCTCCGAGCGCTCGCGATCGAGCAGGACGACCGCCCAGTGCTCGAAGCCGGTGAGCTCCTCGGCGCGGAGCAAAACCTGGTCGAGCAGGGCGTCGAGGTCCTCGGACATGCCGATCGCCCGCGTCGCCTCGTAGAGCGAGGAGAGGGCGCGTAGCTCGCTCGGCCGTCCGCGTCGGCGCGTCGTGCTCATTCGATGCACTCTACCGCCGGCACGGAGGAGCCGAGCCTCGCTCTAGACGCCCCGGACCTCGGCGCCCCACAGGATCTTGTGCAGCTGGAGGTGGAGGCGCACGGGAAGCCGGTCGCGCAGGATCCAGGCGGCGAGCGCCGCCGGGTCGAGCGCGTCCCACGCCGGCGAGAAGTGGATCGGGACGCCGAGCTCGGCGAGCCGGCGATCCGCGACGAGGCGGGCCGCCCAGGTGTAATCCGCCTCGTCGGCGAGGACGAGCTTGAGCTCGTCGCCGGGGCGCAGGCGCGCGAGGTTTTCCCAGCGATTGTTCTCCGCCTCGCCGCTCGCCGGGCACTTGATGTCGACGATGCGCGCGACGCGCGGGTCGACGCCGGAGATGTCGAGCCCGCCGCCGGTCTCGAGCAGCACCTCGTAGCCGGCGTCGCAGAGGGCGCTCATCAGCGGATGCACCGCGGGTTGCAGCAGCGGCTCGCCGCCGGTGATCTCGACCAGCCGGCAGCGGTGGCTCGCGACCTCGGCGACAATCTCGTCGACACGGCGGAACTCGCCGCCGTAGAAGGCGTAGGCGGTGTCGCACCAGACGCAGCGCATCTGGCAGCCGATCAGCCGCACGAAGACGCACGGCCGGCCGGCGTGGGTCGACTCGCCCTGGATGGAGCGGTAGATCTCGTGGATCTTGAGTCGCGGCGCGGCGGCGCTCACGGCTCGTAGGCGGCGCAGGAGGATTCCGTCTCCCAGACCTCGACCCGGCGCACCGTGCGGCCCGCCGGCAGTCGCCTCGACATCTCCTCGTAGGTGTAGTGCGCCAGGAGCTCGGCCGTCGTGTTGCGCTCGTCGAAGGGGGAGAGCTCGTTGATCACGCGGTGGTCGAAGCGGCCGAGGACCTCGTCGGCGATCGACTTCAGGTCGGCGAAGTCGATCACCATGCCGAGCTCGTCGAGCTCGGGCGAGGCGACGTGCACGCGCACGCGGTAGTTGTGGCCGTGCAAGTTCTGGCAACCGCGGGCGTGGCCCCGGATCGCGTGTCCGGCGGCGAAGGTGTAGTCCTTGAAGACGGTGAACATCGGCGGGGCGTTGCGGCAGGGGAAGCAAGCTTAGCAGCTGGGCAGCGGCGCCCCGGCGGGCGCCGTCGCGACGCTGCCGCGCTCGCCCTCAACCGCGCTCGGCCGGGGCGCGGCGGGCGCGCTCGGCCGCGGCCAGGTAGGCGAGGGTCGGCGGCAGCCCCTGGTCGAGGGGGCGCGGCGACCAGTCGAGCTCGCGCCGCGCGCGGGTGTCGTCGAAGCGCCAGTGGCGCGCGAGCGAGTCGAGCTGCGTGAGGGGCATCGGGGGCCGGCGGCCGCGCAGCCGGTAGAGCGGCAGCGCCAGCCGCAGTGCCCAGCGCGCGGTGCGCACCGAGACCTCGCGTCGAGGCGTCGGGACGCCGGCGAGCCTCCCCACCGCCGCGGCCAGCGCGCGCACCGAGACCGCCTCGCCGGCCAGGAGGTAGGCGACGCCGGGCGCCGCCCGGGCGAGCGCGCGGGCGATGCCGTCGACGACGTCGTCGAGGTGGATCCACGAGGCGACCCGGTCGGCACCGACGAGGGCCGGGAAGCGTCCGAGCAGGAGCTGGCGGAGGATGGCGTTGGCGCCCTCGCGCTTGCCCGGCGGGCCGTAGACCAGACTCGGGTAGACGGTCACCACGCTCAGGCCGCGCGCGGCCCAGGCACGGATGGCGCGCTCGCCGCGGTGTTTGGTGTCGCTGTAGCGCGTCGGAAACGGCTGGCGCGGCGGCGTTTCTTCCGTCGCCGGCGTCCCGTCGTCGGGGCTGCCGCCGAAGTAGGCGACCGAGGAAACGGAGAGCAGCCGCGGCACGCCGAGCTTTTGCGCCAGCGAGGCGACGTTCTCCGAGCCGCCGACGTTGACCGCCTCCATGCGCCCGGCCGGGCCGTTCAAGTCGAGGTCGGCCGCAGCGTGGATCACCCAGTCGGCACCCGACATCCCCTCACGCAGCGAGGCGCGGTCGGTGACGTCGCCCGGGAAGGTGGCGACGCCGAGCTCGGCGAGCGGCTGGGCGCGCTCGGCCGAGCGCGCCAGGGCGCGGACCTCGTGCCCCTCGGCGACCAGGCGGCGGCAGAGCGCGCGGCCGATGTAGCCGGTCGCGCCGGTGAGGTAGATGCGCACCGCGCGCCGCCCCTCCCGCTCAGCTCGCGAGCAGCTGGCGCAGGACGTACTGGAGGATGCCGCCGTGGCGGTAGTACTCGACCTCCTGCGGCGTGTCGAGCCGGACCCGGGCGCGGAACTCGACGGTCTCGCCGCCCGGCTTCGCGGCGCGCACGGTGACCTCGCGGCCGCCCGTAAAGCCGCTCGCGACGCCCTCGGCGAGCCCCGCGATCGAATAGGTCTCGAAGCCGTCGAGGCCGAGGCTCGCCGCCGTCGCGCCGCTCTCGAGCTCGAGCGGCACGATGCCCATGCCGATCAGGTTCGAGCGGTGGATGCGCTCGTAGCTCTCGGCGACGACCGCCCGCACGCCCTGGAGCGAGGGCCCCTTCGCCGCCCAGTCGCGCGACGAGCCGGAGCCGTACTCCTTGCCGGCAACGACGACGAGCGGCGTGCCCTCGGCCGCATAGCGCTCGGCGGCGTCGGCGATCGGGAGCGTCTCGCCCGACGGCACGTGCTGGGTGAAGCCGCCTTCGACGTCCGGCACCATGCGGTTGCGGATACGCACGTTGGCGAAGGTGCCGCGCACCATCACCTCGTGGTTGCCGCGCCGCGAGCCGTAGGAGTTGAAATCCGCCGGGCCGGCACCGTGTTCGACGAGGTAGCGCCCGGCCGGGCTGTCGCGCTTGATCGCGCCGGCGGGCGAGATGTGGTCGGTGGTGATCGAGTCGCCGAGCAACGCCAAGCAGCGCGCTCCCGCGAGGTCCGCGACCGGCGCCGGCGTGGCCGGCATGCCGTCGAAATACGGCGGGCGGCGGACGTAAGTGGAGTCGTCTTGCCAGGCGAAGGTCTCGCCCTCCGGCACCGGTAGGTCGCGCCACTCCGGTTCGCCGGTGAAGACGTCGGCGTACTTCGCGCGGAACATCTCCGAGCGCAGCGACGAGCGGACGGTGGATTCGATCTCCTCGCCGCTCGGCCAGAGGTCGCGCAGATAAACCGGGCGCCCCTCGCGGTCGCTGCCGAGCGGCTCGCTCGCGAGGTCGAGGTCGATGCGGCCGGCGAGGGCGTAGGCGACGACGAGCGGCGGCGAGGCGAGGTAGTTGGCGCGCACTTCGGGGCTGATGCGGCCCTCGAAATTGCGATTGCCGGAGAGCACCGACACCGCCACGAGCTGGCCCTGAGCGACGGCCCGCGAGACCGCTGCCGGCAGCGGGCCCGAGTTGCCAATGCAAGTCGTGCAGCCGTAGCCGACGACGTGGAACCCGAGCTGCTCGAGGTCGTCGAGCAGGCCGGCCTCGCGGAGGTAGTCGGTGACCACTTTGGAGCCGGGAGCGAGGGAGGTCTTGACCCACGGCGGCGTCGCGAGGCCGCGCTCGACCGCCTTGCGCGCGACGAGCCCCGCGGCGACCATGACCGTCGGATTCGAAGTGTTGGTGCAGGACGTGATGGCGGCGATCACGACCGAGCCATGGCGCAGCACGCACGGCGCGCCGTCGATCTCGGTCGCCACCTCGCCGTTCGCTTCGCTGCCGGCGGCAACGCCGTCCGGATTGCCGCCCTCGCCCTCCCAGCGGCCGACCGTCTCCGGCCGCGGCTTGGCCGCCGCGGCCGGCTTGGCGACGAGCGTCGGCAGCTCGCCGAGGAAGTTCTCCTTGACGGCCGAGAGCGCGACGCGGTCTTGCGGCCGGCGCGGGCCGGCGAGCGACGGCTCGACGGTGGCGAGGTCGAGCTCGAGGCTGTCCGAGTACTCGGCCGCGGGCGTCGCGGCGTCGTGAAAGAGCCCCTGCGCGCGGGCGTAGGCCTCGACGAGCGCGACGCGCTCGGCGTCGCGGCCGGTGAATTCGAGATAGTCGAGCGTCGACCGGTCGATGGGGAAGATGCCGCAGGTGGCGCCGTACTCGGGCGCCATGTTGGCGATCGTCGCCCGGTCGGCGAGCCGCAGACCGGCGAGGCCGGGACCGAAGAACTCGACGAACTTGCCGACCACGCCCTTCTTGCGCAGCATCTCGGTGACGGTGAGGACGAGGTCGGTCGCGGTCGACCCCTCGGCGAGCCGACCAGTCAGGCGGAAGCCGACGACCTGGGGAATGAGCATCGACACCGGCTGGCCGAGCATCGCCGCCTCGGCCTCGATGCCGCCGACGCCCCAGCCGAGGACGCCGAGGCCGTTGATCATCGTGGTGTGCGAGTCGGTGCCGACGAGGGTGTCGGGATAGGCCCAGCCGTCTTCGCTCATCACCACGCGCGCGAGGTACTCGAGGTTGACCTGGTGGACGATGCCCGTCGCCGGCGGCACGACGCGGAAGTTGCGAAAGGCTTTTTGGCCCCAACGCAGGAAGAGGTAGCGCTCGCGGTTGCGCTCGAACTCCTTGCGGCTGTTGATGAGCAGCGCCGCTTGCGAGCCGAACTCGTCGACCTGCACCGAGTGGTCGATGACGAGCTCGACAGGCTGCATCGGGTTGATTCTCTCGGGGTCGCCGCCCATCGCCCGCATGGCGTCGCGCATGGCGGCGAGATCGACGACGGCGGGCACGCCGGTGAAGTCCTGGAGCAGCACCCGCGCCGGCATGAAGGCGATCTCGCGCGACGGCTCGGCCTGCGGATCCCAGGCGGCGAGCGCCTCGATGTCCTCGGCGGTGACGACCGAGCCGTCCTCCCGGCGCAGCAGGTTCTCGAGCAGGATGCGCAGGGCGTAAGGGAGGCGAGAAAGATCGTGACCACGCCGCACGAGCGCGTCCAGGCGGGCGATGCGGAAGCTCTCGCCGCCGACGTCGAGGGTATCGCGGCTGCCGAAAGTATCGAGCATCGGGAAGCTCCGGAGGGCGAAGAGAGGATCGCTGCGTCGGCCCGCAAGACGATATCGCAGGCGCCGAGGCTCTCCGTGCCCGTCGGAGGGGCGGATATGCTCTCGGCGATGGCGGCCGCCGATCTCGTCGCGCCGGTGATGCTCCTCGCCATGCCGCAGGTGGCGGATCCCTTCTTCCGCAAGAGCGTGATCCTGCTGCTCGCGCACCAGGAGGAGGGCAGCTTCGGCTTCATCGTCAACCGCACGACCGATCTGCGGGTGGCCGAGATCCTGCGTGATCTCGAGATCGAATGGGGCGGCGATCCGGCCGATCGGGCGCGCTTCGGCGGCCCGGTGCAGCCGCAGGTGGGTACGGTGCTGTTCGCCGCCGGCGGCGAGCTGCCCGAGCTGCCGGAGGCGAGCGAGGTTCTGCCCGGCATCCGGCTGAGCCAGAACCTCTCCGAGCTAGCGCGGCTCGCCGAGCGGCCCCCCGCGCGCCTGCGGCTGCTGCTCGGCTACGCCGGGTGGGGCGCCGGCCAGCTCGTCTCCGAGATCGTCCGCAACGACTGGCTCACCGCGCCGGTCGACCATGAGCTGATCTTCGGCGAGCCGGGAGAGCAGACTTGGGAGCGGGCGCTGCGCTCGGTGGGCGTCGATCCCGCGACGCTGCCGGCGTGGACCGAGACCGACGACGAGGGCGCACCGAACTGATGGCCGCGGCCGACCCGCTGGCGCGCTTCGTGGAGCTCTACGCGCGCGCCGCGAGCGGGGCGCCGTTCGACCCTTCGGCCGTGACCCTGGCCACTGCCGGCGCCGACGGCCGGCCGAGCGCTCGCATGGTGCTGCTCAAGGGCGTCGACGAGCGCGGCTTCCGCTTCTTCTCGAACTACGAGAGCCGCAAGGGGCGCGAGCTCGCGGCCAAACCGCACGCCGCGCTCTGCTTCTACTGGCCGTGGATCGACGAGCAGGTGCGCGTCGAGGGGGCGGTGACGAAGCTCACGGCGGAGGAGTCGGATGCCTACTTCGCCACCCGCCCGCGCGGCGCGCAGCTCGGCGCCTGGGCGTCGGCGCAGAGCGCGCCGCTCGGCTCGCGCATCGCCCTGCTGCGCCGCGTCGCGCGCAGCGAGGCGCGCTTCCTGGGCGGCGCCATCGCGCGGCCGCCGAACTGGGGCGGTTACCTCCTCTCGCCACGGGCGGTCGAGTTCTGGAAATCGAGGCGCAGCCGGCTGCACGAGCGCCAGCTGTACACGCTGACGGCGGACGGATGGCGGAGCGAACGACTGCAGCCGTGAAGCGGCGCCGCCGCCGGCCGCGCGTCGTCCGCCAGCATTCGGCCGGCGGCCTCGTCGTGCGCGGCGGCGAGGTGCTGCTCATCGCCACCGCCGGCGGCGCCCGCTGGCAGCTGCCCAAGGGGCGTCTCGAGGAGGGGGAGACGCCGCGCGACGCGGCGGTGCGCGAGGTGCGCGAGGAGACCGGTGTGACGGGTAACGTCGTCGCGCCCCTGCCGGGCATCGACTACTGGTTCGCCGAGGGGGCGCGCAAGCGCATCCGCAAGCACGTCGACTACTTCCTGCTCGACTACGTCTCCGGCAGCGAGGTCGATTTCGACTCTCGCGAGGTGAGCACGGCGCGCTGGTTCCCGTGGGAGGAGGCGCTCGCGCGCCTCACTCACGCCAACGAGCGGCGCGTGGTCGCGAGCGCGCGTCGCCTGGTCGAAGGGGAGGTCGCGCCGTGAACGTCGTCGTCCGCGTCCTGCTCAACGGCCTCGGTCTGCTCGCCGCGGCTCTTCTGCTGCCGGGCATCCACTGGTCGGGAGGCCTCGGCGCGCTGCTCGTCGCCGGCATGGTGGTCGGCGTCATCAACCTGCTCGTCAGGCCGGTCGTCACCGTGCTCAGCTGCCCGCTGATCGTGCTCTCGCTCGGCCTCTTCTACCTCGTCATCAATGGCGCCATGCTCGTGCTCGCCGACTGGCTCCTCGACGCGCTGCGCATCGACGGCTTCGTGTGGGCGATCCTCGGCGGGCTCTTCCTCGCCCTGTTCAATCTCGTCGTCCGCGTGCTCTTCGCGAGCGAGCGCGACGTGCCGCGGTGACGGCCCGCCCCCGCTTGCCGCGGCGCCCGCGAGGCGGCGAGTCCGCGGCAGCGCACCGCGCGCGGGCGGCGGAGATCCTCGCCCGGTTGGCGGGCGCGTACCCCGCGGCGCGCTGCGCGCTCGACCATCGCGACCCGCTCGAGCTGCTGGTAGCGACCATCCTCTCGGCGCAATGCACCGACGCGCGGGTCAACCAGGTGACGCCGGCGCTCTTTCGCCGCTGCCCGAAAGCGGCGGACTACGCCGCCATTCCGGCTGACGAGCTCGAGGCGCTGGTCCGCCCGACCGGCTTCTTCCGCAACAAGGCGCGCTCGCTCAAGGCGCTCGGCGCGGCGCTCGTCGAGCGTCACGACGGCGACGTGCCGTCGACCATGGAAGAGCTCGTCGCGCTGCCGGGCGTCGGGCGCAAGACCGCCAACGTCGTGCTCGGCAACGCCTTCGGCAAGAACGAGGGGATCGTCGTCGACACTCACGTCGGGCGGCTGGCGCGGCGGCTGGGGCTCACCCGCGAGACCGACCCGGTGCGCGTCGAGCGCGATCTCGAGCCGCTCTTCCCGCGCGCCGAGTGGGCGCGGCTCGCCCATCTGCTCATTGCCCACGGCCGGCGGGTGTGCCGGGCGCCGCGGCCGCGGTGCGCGGAGTGCTCGCTGGCGGAGCTCTGCCCGTCCGCCGAGCCGTGACGCCGCAGCGGCGCGCCGCGGACCGGGCGTGGCGGATTTCGCACGGACACGGGAACCGTTTCGCTACACTCGCGGCTCGATGAGCTCCGCTGGGCGAGTCGCGGTGGTCACCGGCGCCAGCTCCGGATTCGGCGCGGCGGCGGCGCGCGCGCTGGCCGGCGCCGGATTCGAGGTCGTGATGGGGGCACGGCGGGAGGAGCGCCTGGCGCGGCTCGGCGACGAGATCGGTGCGCGCTGGCGGCGACTCGACGTCACCGACGCCGCGAGCGTCGAGGCCTTCGCCGCCGCGCTGCCGAGAGTCGACGTGCTGGTCAACAACGCCGGCAACGCCTTCGGCGCCGAATCGATCGCCGAGGCCGACGAGGCGAAATGGCGCGCCATGTTCGAGCTCAATGTGATGGGCGTGCTGCGCGTGACGCGCGCCCTGCTGCCCAGGCTCCTCGCCTCCGACGACGCCGTGATCGTCAACCTCGGCTCGATTGCCGGCTTCGAGACCTACGCGGGCGGCGCCGGCTACACCGCCTCGAAGCACGCCCTGCGCGCGCTCACCCGCACCCTGCGGCTCGAGCTGCTGGGCCGGCCGGTGCGCGTCTGCGAGATCGCGCCGGGCCTCGCCGAGACGGAATTCGCCCTCGTCCGCTTCGCCGGCGATGCCGCGCGCGCCGCCGAGGCCTACGCGGGGATGACGCCGCTCGCCGCCGCCGACGTCGGCGAGGCGATCGCGTGGGTGGTGACGCGGCCGCCGCACGTCAACGTCGACGAGCTCGTGCTGCGCCCGCGCGACCAGGCGACGGCGACGCTCGTCCACCGCCGCTCGCCGCAGGCCGGCCGGTGAGCCGCCGCCGCGCCCTGCTCGCCCTGCCGGCGCTCCTCGCCCTCGTCGGCGGCGCCTGCGGGCTGCTGCCGGAGCGCTCGCTCGGCGAGCAGCTCTGGCGCGACCGCTGCGCCGACTGCCACGGCATCGACGCGCGCGGCAACACGGTGCGCTTCATGGGCAATCCGTGGGCAGACCTGACCGACGAGAGCTGGC
Source organism: Thermoanaerobaculia bacterium (assembly GCA_036397015.1). Lineage (GTDB taxonomy): Bacteria > Acidobacteriota > Thermoanaerobaculia > Multivoradales > JAGPDF01 > JACTMI01. The sequence goes on along the minus strand of DASWJT010000134.1, from coordinate 6,566 downwards.
GGACCGCGGGCGATCCCGACACCGTCGCCGAGGTGACCCGCACCGGCTTCGTCGGCCTGATGCCCGGGAGCGACGACCTGACGGCCGAGGAGATGGCCGCGCTCCTCGACTGGCTCTACTACCTGCGCGGCGAGAGGCAGTGAGATCGGCGCGCGCGGCGCACGCTCGAGCCGTGGCTCGACCTCGCGCGCTCGCCGATGATCGCGCGCCGAGAACGTGGCTTGATCTTTCAACGGATCGCGAACGGCTACGCCGCCATGCCCGGTTTCGCCCACAAGCTGCCGCGCGGCGACATCGAGAAGCTGGTGGAGCTCGCCGTCCGCCTGGCGGGGAGGTGAGGGGATGAACCCGGACAAGCTCAAGGAGGTCTACGAGCGGCTCGAATCGCTCGACGACCGGCTCGGCCACAAGCTGCGCGCGCGAGGCGGAGCGAGCCGCGCGACGCTCGAGCAGCTCGAGGATCGCGTGCGCGACCTGACCACCTACACGAGCGAGCTGCGCGAGCTGGTGCGCGATCTCGTCCTCGCCTTCGCCAGCAAGCCGGCGGCGAAGTAGCCTTTCGCAGCTTCGGCGCGCCGTCCGGCGCGCCTCGGCGCTGCTACACTCGCCGGGCGCATGCTGGCCCGCGAACTACTCCGTCGAGAGCCCCAACGAGTGCGCGCGGCGCTCGCCGAGCGGGGCCAACCGGACGCCGCGCTCGACGACTGGCTGCGGCTCGACGAGGCGCGGCGGACGGCGCTCGCCGAGGTCGAGAGCCTCAAGCACCGTCGCAACGAGGCGAGTCGCGCGATCGGCCGTCTGAAGGCCGCCGGGAGCGAGGCCGAGGCGGCGATCGCCGAGGTCGGCCAGCTCAAGGGCGCGATCGGCGCGCTCGAGCAGCAACTGGCCGCCATCGAGCCGCAACTCGAGGCGATCGAGCTCGCCCTGCCCAACTTGCCCGATCCGAGCGTGCCGCGTGGCGCCGACGCGGGCTCGAACCGCGTCGAGCGGGTGGTCGGCGAGCCGACGCGGTTCGATTTCGAGCCACTCGCTCACTGGGATCTCGGACCGGCCCTCGGCATTCTCGACTTCGATCGCGGCGCGCGCGTCGCCGGCGCCCGCTTCACGACGCTGTTCGGAGCCGGCGCGGCGCTCGAGCGCGCCCTCGCCCAGTTCATGCTCGACCTGCACGTCGGCGAGCACGGCTACACCGAGGTGCTGCCGCCCTACATCGTCAACCGCGCGGCGCTCGTCGGCACCGGGCAGCTGCCGAAATTCGCCTCCGACCTGTTCAAGCTCGAGGGGCACGACTACTTCCTGATTCCGACGGCGGAAGTGCCGGTGACGAATCTGCATCGCGGCGAGATCCTCGACGAGGCCACGCTGCCGCGCCGCTACGTGGCGTGGACGCCGTGTTTCCGCAGTGAAGCGGGGTCCTACGGCAGGGACGTGCGGGGCCTGATTCGCCAGCACCAGTTCCACAAGGTCGAGCTCGTTCACCTGGCGACGCCCGAGACGAGCGAGAACGAGCTCGAGACCCTGGTCGCCAACGCCGGCCGCGTCCTCGAGCGCCTGGAGCTGCCCTACCGAGTCGTCTGCCTCGCGACCGGCGACATGGGCTTCTCGGCAGCGAAGACCTACGACCTCGAGGTCTGGCTGCCGGGCCAGGACGCCTACCGGGAGATCTCGAGCTGTTCGAACTGCGGCGACTTCCAGGCCCGCCGCGCCGGCTTGCGCTTCCGACGCGAGGGGGAGAAAGCGCACCTGCTCCACACGCTGAACGGCTCCGGGCTGGCGGTCGGGCGAACGCTCGTCGCGGTGCTCGAGAACTGCCAGCAAGCCGACGGCAGCGTCGTCGTTCCGGCGGCCCTGCGGCCCTACCTGCGGGGGCTCGATCGGATCGCCGGCCCCGGCTGAGGGACTCGGCGCCCGCCTTGGGAAACGGAGCCATCTGCTAGACTCGCGCGCAGTTCAAGCTCGACGATGCGACCCCTCCCGGCGAGCCGCCGGGAAGGGGATTCGAATCGCCCGCGGGAGATCGATGAGCGTTTCCGTTTCGCCTGTTTTTCCCTGCGCGCGGCCTCACGCCTCGTCTCCGGCCGCCGGGCCCGAGCGATGACGGGCTCGCGCGTTCTCTCCGCCCTCATCGTCCACCCGGAAGCCGCCACCCGGGGGCTGCTGATCGAGGGCCTGCGCCGGGCCCTGCCCGCTGCCGCGCTGCACGTTGCGGAGGCGGCGAGCGCCCCGCAGGCGCTACAGATCGCCGGTTGGCTCGAGCCGCGCGTCGTCCTGCTCGACCTCTCCGCCGAGCGCAAGCTGGCGCTCGACGCCGCCCGCTCCTTGCGCCGTGCGGGGCGGGCGATCCTCGGCCTGTACAATCCGATGCTCGCGGCCGACCGCGGCGCCGAGCTCTTCCGCGCCGGCGCCCGCGCCGGCATCACCGATTTCGTCGCCCTGCCGGCCTCCGACGCCGAGCTCCAGGCGGCGCTCGTCGCGCTCGAAGCGACGGCCGCCGAGACGCGGCGCGAGGCGCGGGTGCTCGCCTTCGTCGCGGCGCAGGGCGGCGCCGGCACGACGACGCTGGCGACGAGCGCGGCGCTGCTGCTCGCCGGCTCGCGCGCCGCCGGCGGCGTCGTCCTCTGCGACGCCGGCCTGCAGTTCGGCAACGCCGCGGCGCATCTCGGCCTGGCGGCCGATCGCGACATCGTCGACCTGCTGCGCGACCTCGACGCGGCGACGACCCTGACGCCCTATCTCATCCACCACGCCGAGACGGGCTTGAACGTCCTCGCTCCGCCGCGCGAGGCCGCCGAGGCGGAGCGGCTCGCCCCGGAAGACCTCTCGCGCGCCTTGGTCGCGCTGCGTCGCCGCTTCGAGACCCTGGTCGTCGATCTGCCGGCGCAAGTCGACCTCATGTCGCTCGCGGCGCTCGATCTCGCCGACCGCATCTGGGTGGTCACCGAGGCCGTTGCACCGGCAGTCGTCTCGACCGGCCGCCTGCTCGGACTGCTCGACGAGGTCGGCCTGGGCGAGCGCGTGAGGGTGGTGGTCAATCAGTACTCGAGCTACGAGGGGAATCTCTCCGAGGGCATCGTCGCGCAGCGGCTCGGCCGCCCCGTCGACCGCGTCGTTCCCTACGATCGCGCCGTGGTGGTGGCCGCCAACCGCGGCGCGCCGCTCGTTCTCGCGCAGCGTCGCGGCGCGTTCTCCGAGGCGATCGGCGAGCTCGCCGGCGAGTTCGTCGAGTCGCTGCGCAGCCCGGCCGCGGCGGCGGCGGTGAGGCGCTGAGGCGATGACCCAGACCCCGACGCCGTCGTACCGCGAGCGGCTGCGCGCGAGCTGGCGCGAGCGGCACGGCGCGGCCGCGGCGATGCGGATGAAGAGCGGCGAGGCGGGGACGCGGCGGGTGGCGCCTCCCCAGCGGCTGCGCCAGCAGCTGTTCGAGCGCATCCTGCGCGAGATCGAAAGCGAGGGCGTCGGCGGCCTGCGCGAGCCGGTGGTGGCGCGCAACCGGGCGCGCAAGGTGCTGGCGCAGGCGCTCGAGGAGCGCGGCGCGCCGCCGCTCTCGCCGGTCGAGCGCGACCGGCTCGAGAGCGAGCTGGTGGCCGAGCTCACGGGTCTCGGTCCGCTCGAGCCGCTGTTCTCGGATCCGACCGTCTCCGACATCCTGGTCAACGGTCCGGACGAGGTGTGGGTCGACCGCTTCGGCCGGCTCGAGCGCACCGGCGTGCGCTTCGACGACGAGGGGCACCTGCGGCGGCTGCTCGCCCGCATGGTCTCGGCCCACGGCCGGCACCTCGACGAGGCGTCGCCGATGGTCGACGTGCGCCTGGGCGACGGCAGCCGGCTGCACGCCCTGCTGCCGCCGCTCTCGGCCAAGGGTCCGACGGTGTCGATCCGGCGCTCGCGCGCCGTGCCGCTGCGCCTCGACGAGCTCTTCGCCAACGGCACGCTCAGCCCGGAGATGGGGTCGTGTCTCGCGGCGGCGGTGCGCTCGGGGCTGAACATCGTGGTCTCGGGGGGCGCCGCCTCGGGCAAGACGACGCTGCTGAACGTCGTCTCGCGCTTCATTCCGCCGCACGAGCGCGTGGTGACGATCGAAGAGACCGCCGAGCTCAAGCTCGACCATCCGCACGTGATCCCGCTCGAGGCTCGCCTGCCGAACGTCGAGGGCCGCGGTGAGGTGACCGTGCGCAGCCTGGTGCGCACCACCCTGCGCATGCGGCCCGACCGGCTGATCGTCGGCGAGGTGCGCGGCCCCGAGGTCTTCGACATGTTGCAGGCGATGAACAGCGGTCACGAGGGGAGCTTGACCACGGTGCACTCGAACAGCGCCAGCGACGCGCTCAGGCGGCTCGAGAACCTGGTGCTCCTGGGCGGCTTCGAGCTCACCAGCCGTGCCATCCGCGAGCTGCTCGCCGCTACCATCCACGTCGTCGTCCAGCTGACGCGCTTCGCCGACGGCACGCGGCGCGTGACCTCGCTCGGCGAGGTGCAGTGGAAGGGCGAGGAGCTCGACACGCTGGAGATCTTCCGCTTCGCATCCGAGCGCGCCGGCTCCGGCGCGGGCCGACACGTCGCGACGGGCGCCCGCAGCCGATTCCACGAGCGGCTCGTGCGCGCGGGCTGGCGGCCGTCCGAGACGGTCGGGGAGGGTTGACGATCATGCCCGGGATCTACGAAATCGTGCTCCTGCTCCTGGCGCTGGGAGTCGCCGCCTTCGCCGCCGGCGAGCTCCTGCGCGAGGCGCGCCGGCGGCGCGCCGAGCGCGAGCATCTCGACCGGGTGGCGGGTGAGGAGACCGGTGGCGGCGACACCACCGGCGTCCGTGACCGCACCCCGGGCCGGCTCGAGCGGCTGCTCCGCGGCGCCGGCCTGGCGCTGCCGGTGTGGCTGTTCCTGATCGCCGTGGCCCTGTTCGTCCTCGCCGTCGGCTTCGGCGTGTGGGCGGCGATCCCGCAGCTGCCGCTCGCCGCCGTGCTGGCCGGCATCCTGGCCGCATATCTGCCCTTCTCGCTGGTCGAGGCCGCCGCGCACCGGCGCGCCCGGCGCTTCCTCGAGAAGTTCGTCGATGCCGTCGACGTCATGTGCGCCGCCCTCGACGGCGGCGAGCCGCCGGCCAACGCGCTGGCCACGGCCGCCATCTCGGCCGAGGAGCCGGCGAAGAGCGAGATCCGCGAGGCGCACCAGCGGCTGCAGGTCGGCTTCTCGGTGCGCCGCAGCTTCGCGCGCATGATCGAGCGCTACGACTCGGAGGGTCTGCGCCTGCTGACCCAGACGATGATCGTCAAGTGGCAGGCGGGCGGCGACCTCTCGCCGGTGCTGCGCTCGGTCAACCAGATCGCGCGCGAGCGATTGCGCCACGACCGCGAGCTGCGCACCCACTTGGCCGGCGCCCAGGCCTCGGCGGTCCTGACCGCGCTCCTGCCCTACCTGCTGCTGCCGTTCTTCGTCTGGAAGCGGCCGGAGTGGTTCCACGAGATCGTCGGCACGCCCCTCGGCCTGCAGCTCCTCACCATCGCCATCCTGCTGCAGTTCGTGGGTATGCTGTGGCTCCGACGGCTGATGAGGGTGGCGCAATGAACGGTGGATTCGACCTGATCCTGCTGGTGGTGGCGGCGGTGGCGATCGCTCTCGTCTTCCTGCTCCGCCGCGGCCGCGGTCTCGACGACACGCGCGACGAGTACCGGATCCGCGGCACCTATTCCCGCCTCGTCCGCCAGGCGGGCTTCGTCTCCAAGACCTTCGTGCCCATCTTCTGGGCGCTCAAGCTGATCGGCGCCGTGCTGGTGCCGCTCGCCGTGCTCGAGATCTCGGCGCGGCGCAACTGGCAGGTGCCGGCCGCCGTCCTCGTGCTGGCGGTCGCCTTCGGTTTCTTCCTCGCCGACCTCTGGCTGCTCTCGGTGCGCAAGGAGCGGCAGAAGAAGATCGTCTGGAGCCTGGCCTACCTGCTCGACCTGATCGTCGCCTTCCTGCGCTCGGGCCTGGGTCTCGAGGAGGCCTTCCGCCGCGCCGGCCGCGAGGGCTTCGCGCCGGATCACCCGCTCGCCGAGGAGGTCGCCCTGGTGTCGCGCGAGATCGACCTCGGCAAGGACCGCGCGGCGGCCTTCCGCGCCCTCTACGCGCGCACCGGCGTGGTGCCGATGAAGGCGATCGCGGCGGCGCTCGAGAGCGGCCTCCGGCTCGGCGCTTCGGTCGAGGCGACGCTCCGCGCCCAGGCCGAGCTGCTGCGCGCCCGCCGCCGTGAGGACGTGCTGAAGCGCGTCCAGCTGGCCGCGGTCAAGGCGCTGGTGCCGGTCATCCTGTGCGGTTTTCCGCTCTTCGTGGTCATCGTTTTCTTCCCGGCGGTCAGCGAGATCCTGCGCACTTTCGGCGCCCTTGCATGGACGCCGTGAGCGCGTCCGTGGGCCCGCTGCTCCGCCGTCGCTGCACATGGGCTTGCGCTCGGCCGATGGGACGGCTAACATCCGGCGCAAGTTACTGGCCTTTCGTGAATCGGTGCGCGTCCCGCGTGTGGCGGACGGCACGCGCATGAAGGGCTTCGGCCCGGATCGTCTCCGGGCTCGGAAAGGGAGGAGCAAGATGAA
>DASWJT010000133.1:0-41573 GCA_036397015.1 Thermoanaerobaculia bacterium | reverse complement strand
AGAGCGTCGCCGCCTGGAAGGCGAGACGGCCGTCGGAGAGCGCCTCGATGCGCTGCGCGATCTCGTAGCCGTGACGATCGCGTCCCTCGAGCATGGCGAGCACGAGCAGCTCGGCGGAGCCCTTCTGCAGCGAGCGCGTCGGCGGGGAGTCGTCACCGGTGGTCGTCATATAGATATCTTACATACCTATACGGTGCCCGGGAGAAGGGGTTTCAGTCCGACCCGGGCTCAGCTTCGAAACGGCAGGCCGAGATTGGCCGAGGTTTGCGCCAGCAGAGGGCACGCGAATCGGGTCACCCACCGCGCTTCGGAAGGGGTGTGCTCGTCTGGTTCCGCGAGGCCAGAAGGCGCTCGCGGGCTGGCCGACCTCGAAGGGGACCGCTGAGGTCCGGTTGCGATTGAATCGTGGTAGCGCATACGGGATTCGAACCCGTGTTACCGGCGTGAGAGGCCGGCGTCCTAGACCCCTAGACGAATGCGCCAGGACGGCGAAATCTAACAAGAAGGCGGCGGCGGAGACAACCGCTTCAGGGTCGCGCGCGGCGGGCGCGGCTCAAGGGGCGTTCTGGCGGAAGAGGACCTTGACGCCGTCGGGATCGTGGGTCTCGAAGACGAGGGCGCCGTCAGCTTCGGTGCGCAAACCGCCCGGGATGTTGCGGTCACGGAAGAGGAGCTCCTCGTAGGCCTTCTCCGCGGAGGCGACGGTGAGCGCCACGACGAGCTTGTGCTGCGGGCCCTGGTAGTCGAACGCCTCGTCGCGGCCGCCCTCGCTGCCGTGTGCGCGGCCGAGCACCTCGATCGCGCCCGAGCCGGCCTGGTAGAGGGCGCCGCGGCCGTTCTCGCGGTCCCAGCTCTGCAAGCGCGGCAGCGCCAAAACGTCGCCGTAGAAGCGGCAGGTGCGATCGAAGTCGCGCGCCCGCAGGACGACGCGGAACTGTCGGATGTCCATCGTCAACCTCTCTCCCTGGCTGCGAGAGCGCGCGCGGTGCTCGCGCGGCGCGCGCATTGTTCCACGACTCGCCGCGGCAGGTCGAGCGCCGGTGGTAATCTTCCGGGCCGTGATGCGCCAGGCCTTCGTCGGGGCCCTCGTCGCCCTCGCCGCGGCCGCTGTGCTCCCCGCCCAGGAAGCGCCTCCGGAGTCCGCCGAGCCCGGCGTTCTGACCGTCGCCGCGGGCACCGGCGTGCTCGCGGTGGGCGGCGAGACCTCGCCGCTGCCCTGGATCGAGACCGTGCAGGGGCCGCTCGTCGCTCTCGCGCCCCTCGTCGAGCGGCTCGGCGGGAGCCTCAAGACCGGCGCCTTCGGCACCACCTTTACCGTCGCGCTGGGGGACGTCGAGTTCGTCGTCGCCGACGGCAGCCCGGCGGTGACGCGCGGCACCGAGATCCTGCCGCTCTCGCAGCCGGCGCGCGTCGTCCTGGGTGCCCTCTACGTGCCGATCGATCTCGTGCCGCGGGTGTGGGGAACGCTCGCCGGCGTCAGCGCGTCGTGGGACGGCGCGGCGAAGCGGCTCGATGCGGCGCGGCCGTCGGCGCGCGAGCTGGCGGTGGAGATCTCGGCGGTCCACTCGCAGGGCGTCTCGACCGTCGTGCTGCGCTTTCCGGCGGCGCCGCGCGTGCGCGTCGAGCGCCACGAGAGCGCGTTCGAGGTGATCGCCGTCGGCGACCGTTTCGTGCCCGCGCCGTCGCGCCGCTTCGACGATCCGCTGCTGCGCTTCGCTGCCGTGACGGCGGACCGCATCACGCTCGTCGTCGCCGACGGCGTCGCCGGCGAGCACTACCGGCTGGGCTCGCCCGACCGCGTCGTCTTCGATCTCTACCAGCCGGGGCAGACGGCGGCCGCGGTGCCGCCGCGCGAGCCGTCGCCACGCGGCCTGCGCACCGTCGTCATCGATCCCGGCCACGGCGGCGCCGAGACCGGCGCCATCGGTCCCGCCGGCACGATGGAGAAGGAGCTGACGCTGGCCATCTCTCGCGCGCTCGCCGAGCGCTTGAGCAGCGAGCTCGGCGTGCGCGTGGCGCTCACCCGCACCGACGACGTCGACCTCGGGCTCGTCGAACGGTCGGCCTTCGCCAATCAGAACAAGGCCGACCTCTTCCTCTCCGTCCACCTCAACTCGACCGCGCGCGGCGACGCCCGCGGCGCCGAGACGTACTTCCTGTCGCTGCAGGCGAGCGACCAGCGGGCGGCCGACGCGGCGGCGATCGAGAACCTGGTCGGCGAGGCCGCGGCGGCGCCCGGCTCCGACGAGTTCGACGTCCAGCTCATGCTCTGGGACCTGGCGCAGAGCGCCCATCTCGCCGCCAGCCAGCGCCTCGCCAACCTCATCCAGGAGGAGCTCAACCGCTCGCTCGAGCTCGCCGATCGCGGCGTCAAGCAGGCGCCGTTCCGCGTCCTCATGGGTGCGGCGATGCCGGCGGTTCTCGTCGAGCTCGGTTTCGTCTCCTCGCCCGCCGAGGAGGAGCGCCTGAGAGACCCGGCGTACCGCGCCGGCCTGGTCGACACGCTGGTGCGCGCCGTCGCGCGCTTCAAGCGCGAGTTCGACGCCGGCGCCGAGGCCGCCGGAGCCGGGCGATGAGCCGCCGCGCGGCGGCCGTCGTCCTCGCTCTCGCCGCCCTCGTCGCCGTCCTCGGAGGCCTGTGGCTGGCGCGATCGCGTGCCGCGCCCGCGGCCCCCGGCACGGCGAGCGACGAGCTCTCGCCGCCCACTGCCGCCAGCCCGCCGCCCGAGCCGCGGCAGGTGACGCTCTGGCTGCCGACGACCGGCGGCCGGCTCGGGCCGCTCGCGGTCGAGGTGGAGAGCGCGCCCGAGCTCGCCTCGCGTCTCGCAGCGCTCCTCGCGGCGCTCCTCGCGGCACCGTCGGCGGGCGAGCTCGCCGCCGTCTTCCCGGCGCCGGTGCGCGCGGCGGCGCTGGTCGTCGGTGCCGACGGCACGCTCTACCTCGACCTGCGCGCCGAGGACGGCGGGCCGCCGCCGGGCGCCGGCTCGACGCTCGAGACGCAGCGCATCTACTCGATCGTCCACACCGTGCTGCGCAACGAGCCGCGCATCGAGCGCGTCGTGCTGCTGTGGAACGGCGTGCAGCGGGAGTCGCTCGCCGGCCACGTCGACACCGGACGGCCGCTGCTGCTCAAGCCGGAGCTCGAGGCGCGATGAGCGATCCGCGTCCGATCGGCGTCTTCGACTCGGGGGTCGGCGGGCTGACCGTGGCGGCGGCGATCGCACGCGCGCTGCCCGGCGAGTCGATCCTCTATCTCGGCGACACGGCGCGCCTGCCCTACGGCACGAAGTCCGCCGACACGGTGGCGCGCTACACCGAACGCAACCTCGACTTCCTCGCCGCGCGCGGCGTCAAGGCGGTGGTCGTCGCCTGCAACACGGCCTCGGCGCTGGCGCTACCGCGCCTCGCGCCGCGGCTGCCGCTGTGGGGCGTCGTCGAGCCCGGTGCGGCGCGCGCCGCGGCGACGAGCCGCGGCCGCGTCGGCGTCATCGCCACCGAGGCGACGATCCGCTCCGGAGCGTACGCCGCGGCGCTGCGCGCGCTCCGCCCCGAGCTCGCCATCCTCTCCGAGGCCTGCCCGCTGCTCGTGCCTCTGGTCGAGGAGGGCTGGCTCGACGACGCGGTCACCGAGAGCGTCGTGCGGCGCTACCTGGCGCCGCTCGTCGCCGCCGAGATCGACACGCTGGTGCTCGGCTGCACGCACTACCCGCTGCTCGCGCCGCTCATCGCTCGCGTCGCGGGGGAGAGTGTGACCCTCGTCGACTCGGCCGAGGCGGTGGCGGCGCGCGTCGCCGCCGACTTGGCGGCGAGCGGGGCGCTGGCGCCCGCCGGCGACCGCCACGACCACGTCTGTGTCACCGACGACGCGGAGCGCTTCGCGCAGCTGGCGCGGACGATCCTCGGCCGCGAGGTGCTGCTCGAGCTCGTCGACATCGGCGAGCCGAGGGGGAGGAGGACGCCATGAGTGAGATCTGCCGTGCCGACGGACGCGGGGACGACGAGCTGCGCAGCGTCACCATCGAGCTCGACGTCGCCAAGTTCGCCGAGGGCTCGGCCCTCGTCGCGACGGGGGACACGCGGGTGCTGGTCACCGCCTCGGTCGAGAATCGGGTGCCCGGCTTCCTCGTCGGCTCGGGCAAGGGGTGGCTGACCGCCGAGTACGCCATGCTGCCGCGCGCGACCGCCACGCGCTCGCCGCGCGAGGTGACGAGGGGGCGTCCCTCCGGACGCACCGCCGAGATCCAGCGCCTGATCGGCCGCTCGCTGCGCGCGGCGATCGACCTCGAGCGGCTCGGCGAGCGGACGCTGACGATCGACTGCGACGTCCTGCAGGCCGACGCCGGGACGCGCACGGCCTCGGTGACCGGCGGCTGGACGGCGGCGGTGGCGGCGCTGGCGCGGCTCTACATCGCCGGCGACCTCGCCGTCTGGCCGGTGGTGGCGCAGGTGGCGGCGGTTTCGGTCGGCCTGGTCGAGGGCCGGCCGCTGCTCGACCTCGACTATCCGGAGGACCAGCGCGCCGAGGTCGACTGCAACGTCGTCGCCACGGTCGACGGCCGGCTCGTCGAGGTCCAGGGCACCGGCGAGCGGCGCAGCTTCGCGCGCGCCGAGCTCGATCGGCTGCTCGATCTCGCCGCCGCCGGCATCGCCGAGCTCGGCCGCCGGCAGACGGCAGCGCTCGCCGAGCGGCTGGCGGCGGTCGAGGAGCTGCGCGCCCGCGGGCCGCGCCGCCCGGCGTCGCCGAAGAGCGAGCGCGAGCTGTGGGGACCGCCGCGCAGCAGCGGCTGAAACGCTCGCGGTTCCCGTCCGCTCGCTCAGCCGATCTTGCCGCGCACCGGCACTTCGACGACCGGCATCGACGGGCTCGTCGTCTCGAGCCGGAGCGTGCCCTCGAACTTGCCCTTGGGAGCGTCGGGCGCCAGGCGCAGCTCGACGCGAAAGCGCCGGCCGGGATCCTCGGCCGCGGTCGCCACGGTGACGAACGGGACGTCGATCGCCGCCCGCTGGATCTCGATCGGCTCGCTGCCGAAGTTGAACAGCTTGAGCACGAAGCGCGACTTGTCGAGCACGTTGCGGCCGAGGCTGCCGAAATCCGCGATCGCCGGCGCCGGCGTCAGCACGGCGCGCACGAAGCCGGAGAGCGGGATCTCGACCTCGCTCTGCCGCGGATGGCTGGTGCGCACGACCAGCTTGTCGGCGAGCGGGCCGAGCGGTGCGTCGGGCAAGAGCTCGACTTCGATTCGCCACTGGTCGGCAGGCCCTTCGGCGCGCAGCTCGCCGGGCGCGGCGCGTCGCGCGTAGGCGACGATCCACGGCTCGGGAGCTTGCACCGCGAGCACCTCGACCGGCGTGCCGTCGCCGCTCCACAGCTGGACGACCGTGGGCGCGGCGGGCTGCGAGCGCACCTGCAGCACGCGCGCGAAAGCCGGCGAGACGGTGACGAAGGTGACGATCTCGGCCTTGATGGTGAGGACGGCGCGCGGGCTCGCGGGATCGTTCGAGACGACGGTGATCGACTTGGCAACGGCGCCGGCGAGCGTCGAGCTGTCGAGCCAGGCGCGCACGTGGCCGCTCCCGCCGGGCGCGATCTCGGCGTCGAACGATGCGACGGTGCAGCCGCAGGCGGGCTGGGCGCTCTTGATCTTGAGCGGTCCTTCGCCGCGATTCTCGAGCGTGAACTCGACCTCGGCGCGCTCGCCGCGCTGGATCTTGCCGAGATCGCGGACCGCGTCGACGACGACGAGCTGCGGTGCCGGAGCGGGGGCGGCCTCGGCGGCGGGCGTCTCGCTCTTCGCGGCGTCCGTTGTCGCGGCGACGGGCTCCGACGCGGCGGAGTGGGCTTCGGGCGGCGCGGCTTCGTCGTCGCGCGCGGCGAGCGGCGGAGAGAGAGAGAGCAGGGCGGCGACGAGAGCGGGGGCGAGTGGACGCGCGGACATCGGAAGTCTCCTCGCCGCCGATGTTATATTCGTCGCTCCCGCGCGCGCGACTGTCGCTTGAAGCCCACGCCCCAGAGCCTGCACGTTCATTTCGTCGCCATCGGCGGCACCGGCATGGCGCCGCTCGCGGCGTTGCTCGCCGCCGACGGCCGGCGCGTGACCGGCAGCGACGGCGAGCTCTATCCGCCGATGTCGACGCTGCTCGCCGCGGCCGGTATCCGGCCGTACGTGGGTTACGACGCGGCGCACCTCGCACCGGCGCCCGACCTCGTCGTCGTCGGCAACGCCGTGCGGCGCGACAATCCCGAGGCGGTCGAGTGCGAGCGGCTCGGCCTGCCGCGCCTGTCGATGGCCGAGGCGCTGGCGCGCTTCTTCCTCGCCGACCGCCGGCCGCTCGTCGTCGCCGGCACGCACGGCAAGACGACGACGACGGCGCTCGCCGCCTGGGCGCTCACCGCGGCCGGACGCGATCCCGGCTACCTCGTCGGCGGCGTGCCGCTCGATCTCGGTGCGAGCTTCCACCGTGGCGGCGGCGAGCGCTTCGTCGTCGAGGGCGACGAGTACAACGCCGCCTATTTCGACCGCGGCGCGAAATTCCTGCACTACCGGCCGGAGACCGCGATCGTCACCTCGGTCGAGTACGACCACGCCGATCTCTATCCCGACGCGGCGGCGTTTCGAGACGCCTTCCGGCGCTTCGTGGCGCTGGTGCCGCCGGGCGGACGGCTGGTCCTCTGCGGCGACAGCGACGAGGTGAGGGAGCTCGCCGCAGCGGCGCGCACGGCGGTCGTCTTCTACGGCGAGCGCAACGACAACGACGTCACCTTCGCCGCGCCGCCGCGCGCCGACGAACGGGGCTCGAGCTTCGTCGTCCGCGAACGCTCGGGCGGCGAGCACGCGGCGCGCCTCGGCGTCTGGGGTCTGCACAACGCGACCAACGCGCTCGCGGTGTGGGCGGCGCTGCGCGGCGACGGGCTGGCGGCGGAGACGATCGCCGCCGCCTTCGCCCGTTTCCGCGGCGTCAAGCGCCGCCAGGAGCTCGTCGGCGAAGCGGGCGGAATCTCGGTCATCGACGACTTCGCGCACCACCCGACGGCGGTCGCCGCCACCCTTGCCGGGCTGCGTCAGCGCTTTCCGCCCCGCCGGCTCGTCGTCGCCTTCGAGCCGCGCAGCCTGACCGCCGGACGCGCCTTCTTCCTCGACGGCTATCGGCGCGCTTTCCTCGCCGCCGATCGCGTGCTGCTGGCGCCGATCTTCCACCGCGACCGGCTGGCGCCCGAAGATCGTCTCGATCTCGACCGGCTGGCAGCGGACCTCACCGCGGCGGGCGTCGCGACGCGCGCTTGCGCGAGTGTCGACGAAGTGGCGAGCGAACTGCTCAGCACGGCGCGCGGCGGCGACGTGCTCGTCACCATGTCGTCCGGCTCGTTCTCCGGACTCGCCGGGCGCCTGGCGGCCGAGCTGGTGGCGAGCGCGCAGTCGAAATCGAAATAGCTCAACGGGTTGAGGGCCCGTGGGGCCTTTGCTAGCATCGCGCCGAGCTCCGCCGCGCACTCGAGCTCCTCGCTCATGCCGACCTATCCGGGAAATCCCGCGCTCGCCCCCGACATTCGCAAACGCATCCTCGAGGCTTTCCGCCACTCGGTCGAGGCGGGGGCGGACGGCAACCGCGACGAGGCGCTGCTCGGCTGCGACTTCGTGTTGCGGCTCGATCCGACCTTCGAGCCGGCGCTCGAGCTGCAGCAGATGATCGAGCAGGGACGCCCTCCGGAGGCGATTCGCGCTCTCGCCGCAGCATTCGGCGACGAGCGGACGGCGCCCGGCACGGCTTCGTTCACCGCTGCTGCGCCCGGCCTGGTGGCGACTTTCAACCGCCTGTTCGAGGCGCGCCGCTTCGGCGAGCTGCTGTCGGCGGCACAGGCGCAGGCTGCGGCGGTGGCTGGCGATCCCAATCTGCACGAGCTGGTGAACCAGGCGCAGGCGCGCTACGACGCCGAGCCGTTCGTGCGCGAGCAGCTCGACCGCGCGCGCCGGGCCCTCGGCAGCGGGAGCTTCGGCGACGTCGCCGAGGCGGTGGCGCGCGCCAGAGAGCTCGATCCATCGCATCCGGGTCTGGCCGAGATCGAGCGACTGCGCGCGTCGGCCGCCTCGATGTCGAGCTCGCTCAAGATCGACTGGGACGAGGAAGACAACGCCGTGCCGCCGCCGGCGGAACTGGCGCCGCCGCATGTGGCCGCGCCGCCGCCGGGCGAGCCCGCCGGCCCGACCTTCGTGGCGGCCGACGATCTCGAGCTGCCGGAGATCGATTTCTCGTCGGTCTCGGCGCCGCCGGCGTTCGCGCTCGCGGCGCCGGCGCCGCGAGCCGCCGGACCGAGCGCTCGCCCGCCGCTGCCGTCGCCGGCCGACGATCTCGAGCTGCCGGAGCTCGACGCCTCCCCGTTGGCCGAGGCTGCGGGCGATGCCGCAGGCGAACCGCTTGAGGGCGGCGACGGCGACGGACGGGTGAAGGTCTTGCTCGACGAGGGCGAGGCGGCCTTCCAGAGCGGCGACTACCAGTCGGCGATCGACGCCTGGTCGCGCATCTTCCTCATCGATATCGACAACGAGGACGCCGCCAAGCGCATCGAGCGCGTTCGGCAGCTGAAGAGCGAGCGGGAGCGCGAGATCGAGGAGGTCTTTCACCAGGGCGTCTCCCACTTCGACGCCGGCGAGTGGGACGCGGCGCGGGACGTCTTTCGCCGCGTCCTCGAGGCGCAGCCCTCGTACGTGCTCGCCCGGGAGTATCTCGACAAGCTCGAAGAGCGCGCTGCCGAGGGCGCCGGTCCGGGCCGCCTGTCCGAGCTGGCGCCGCCGGCAGCGCCGCCGGCGGCGCGAGCCGAGCCGGCGAGCCGGCGCCGCGTCGGCAGCGAAGAGATCCTGGTGCCGCCGGAGCCCGGCGATCACCGCGAGGTCGTGGCGCCAGCCGTCGAGGGTTTCGCGGTCAAGAAGAAGCGCGGCTTCCACGCGACGCCGGCGTTTCTCGGGATCGGCGGCGGCGTGCTCGCGGCCCTGGGCGTCGGCGGCTGGCTGCTGGCCAGCAACTGGAGCCATCTGTTCCCCAACGCGCCGGCAGCGGCGGTGACCGCGGCCGCGGACGCCGCTTCGGTGGTGGCGCGCGCCAGGAAGCTGCACGAAGACGGCAAGACCGTGGTGGCGATCGCCCAGTTACGGCGTGTGCCGCCGCAGGACGCCGCCTACGCCGAGGCGCAGTCGCTGATTTCGCAGTGGGAGCGGCTGAGCGAGAAGGAGAAGCCCGAGCCCGGCGTCGACCGCGAGCTCTTGGCACGCCGCGACGAGCTCGTCGCCCGCGCCGACGCGGCGGTCGCTGCGGGCGAGCACTTCCTGGGGCGCCGGCTGCTCGCCGAGGCTGCCGCCGTCGCGCCGCTCGAGAGGCGCGGCCTGGAGCTCCAAACCACCGTCGAGCAACGCGCGCAGCAGTACGCCGACGTCCTCGCCCTCGTCCGCGACGGCGAGTACGAGCGCGCGCTCAACCTGCTCTGGCGCCGGCACGAGGCCGATCCCGCCGACAAGGACCTCCGCCGCCTGATGGTCGACGCCTACTACAACCTGAGCGTCACCGACCTGCAGCGTGGCGATCCGGCGGCGGCTCGCCTGAAAGTGCGCGAAGCGCGCAACTTCGATCAGAGCGACCCGCTCCTCGACCGCCTCGATCGCTTCTGCGCGGTCTACGAGAAGCGCGAGCAGGATCTCCTCTACCGCATCTTCGTCAAGTACCTGCCGGTGCGATGAACGAGGATCCACGCCACGAGCCCGGCCTCTTCGATCTGCCGCTCGAGCCGCCGCCGACGCCGCCGGCAGCAGAGCGCGCGCCGCGCGCCGCGGTTCGGCCGCGTGGCGAGAGCCTGCCGCTGTTCTCGGAAGCGGAGATCGAGGAAGCGCTGGGCGGCGCTCTCGGCGTCGAGCCGACCGCCGCCGAGCTCGCCGAGCTCGGCCCGCGTCGCGCCGGTCCGCGCCCGCTGCCGGTGCCGCCGCCGGCGCCGCCGCTCGCACCGCTCGGCAGACGTGGCCGCGCCGCGGCCGGCGATCTCACCGTGCTCGCCGCTGCCGGCGTCGTCGCGGCGGCGGGAGCGAGCCGCCTGGGCGTGGCCGTCGAGGCCGCCGGTCTCGTGCCGCTCGCGCTGTTCGTTCTCAGCTTCAGCTTCGTCTACTTCGTCATCCCGCTCGCCTTCTGGGGCGGCACGCCGGGGATGATCTGGAGCGGATTGGTGGCGCGCAACGCGGTCACCGAGCCGCTCTCCTTCGGCCAATCGGTGCGGCGCTGGCTCGGCACCTGGCTCACCTGGGCACTGGCCGGCCTCCCCGGTCTGCTCGCGCTCACCGGCCGCTCGCTCACCGACCGGCTGTCCCGCTCGGCGACGTACGCGCTCACGCCGCCGGCGCCGGGCTGAGTGGTGACATCGAAAAGGGGCGGGCGGCGACTCGTCGTCGCCACGCCCGCCGTCGGCTCACGAAACTCCGACGCTCAGGTCCGAACGGGCCGCGGCTCTTCGCCGCGCCGCACGAGACCGGCCGCCACCCACAGATTGCCGAGAGCGGTGGCTGCGGCGAAAGTCCACAGCTCCGGCACGCCGGGGATCAACGCCACCACGCCGCCGAGCTGGTAGAGGATGCCGGCCGTGCGCTGCGGGCGGAAGGCGAGGCCCCCCAGCCCGAAGAGCGAGTGGCCGAGCAGGAGCAGCCAGAGCCCCGGCAGAAAACGGCCGTTGCCGGTCGCGAGGAGCACGGCCGAGAGCGCCACGGCGACGAGCGAGAGATTACCCTGCAAGGTCATCGCCCACGAACCGAGCGGCGTGCCGCCGCCGAGCCGGCGGCGGGCGCGGAAGAGATAGACGCTCTCGACGGCGCCGCCGGTGACGATCGCCGCCGACCACAGGATGAGCACGCCGGCGTAGCTCGCCGCCGCCGACGCACGCGGCGTCGCGAGCGCCGCGGCGGGCAGCAGCACCGCCCAGGCCAGCCACGGCACCGGCGAGCTCAGGTAGGGGCGGCTGGCGCGGGCGAACAGCTGCCGCGTCTGGGCGAGATCGCCCGCCGCGTCGTCGCCCGAACGGCGCTCGGGAAAGACCGGATCGTATTCGGACATGGCGAGCGTCCGGCGCGAGCTTACGGAATTCGAGATGACGGCGCCGAAGCCCGGAAGGAAGCCGCGGGAGCCTGAGCTAGCGTGGTGCGACGGCGGGCGCCGCCACCGGCGTGACCGCATCGACGTCGCGCTCGCCGGTGCGGATGCGCACCACCGATTCGACGGGCAGGACGAAGATCTTGCCATCCCCGACCTCGCCGGTGGCGGCGGCGGCGCGGATGGCCTCGACGGTGACGTCGACGAACGGCTCGGAGACGCCGATCTCGAGCCGCACCTTCTCGACCAGCTCCATCTTCACCGTCGTGCCGCGGTAGGTCTGCACCGCCTCGAGCTCGCCGCCGTGCCCCTCGACGCGTGAGAGCGTCAGGCCGCGCACGTCGGCGCGGAAGAGCGCCTCGAGCACGTCGTTCAGGCGGTCCGGACGGACGATGGCGACGATCAGCTTCACGACGTTCAGGCCCGTCCGCTCTCGGCGGCGCTCAGCACCGGCGCCGGGAGATCGTGCGACGGCCCGGCCGAGGCGAGCACCAGGATGGCGCCCTCACCGCTGCCGTAGGCCTCCTCGCCGTGCAGCGCGACGTCGAGCCCGCGCGCCTCGACGCGGCGATCGACGGCGAGCGGCGCGAAGGCGGCGACGAGCCGCAGCAGGCCGGCCGTTCCCAAGCCCGACCAGGCGAGCGTCGCCAGCACCGCGGCGAGCTGACGGCCGACGAGGGGGGCGTTGCCCTCGAGCAGGCCGGGCGTGCCGCCCCAGGCGGCGCTCGCGAAAACGCCGGTCAGCAGCGCGCCGGAGAGCCCACCGAGGCCGTGCGCGGCGACGACGTCGAGCGAGTCGTCGAGCCGGCTGCGGCCGCGGGCGAGCAGCGCGAAGTAGCTCGGCAGCGCCGCCACCAGGCCGATGGCGAGGGCGCCGCGCGGCGAAACGAAGCCGGCGGCGGGGGTGACGGCGACCAGGCCGACGACGATCGCGGTGGCGGCGCCGACCGCCGTCACGCGGCCGGTGCGGCCGGCGTCGAGCGCCATCCAGGCGGCCAGGGTCGCGAGCGGCGCGAGCAGGGTGTTGGCGAAGGCGACGACCGCCGCGTCGCCGACCGCCAGCGCGCTGCCGGCATTGAAGCCGAACCAGCCGAACCAGAGCAGGCCGGCGCCGAGCAGGACGAACGGCACGCTGTGCGGCAGGAGCGCCTGCCGTCCCCAGTCGCGCCGGGGGCCGAGCGCGAGCGCTCCGACCAACGCCGCGGCGCCGGCGTTGACGTGCACGACGGTGCCGCCGGCGAAGTCGAGCGCGCCGAGGTCGGCGAGCCAGCCGCCGCCCCAGACCCAGTGGCAAACCGGGGCGTAGACCACGATCGTCCACAGCGCCGAGAAGGCGAGCCAGGCGCCGAAGCGCATGCGCTCGACCAGCGCGCCGGCGACGAGCGCCACCGTGATGCCGGCGAAGGTCGCCTGGAAGGCGAAGAAGAGCAGGTGGGGCACCGTCCCGCGCGGCTCGAGTCCGACGCCGGTGAGCGCCAGATGGCCGAGGTCGCCGAACCAGGCGCCGTCGCCCGAGAAGGCGAGGCTGTAGCCGGCGAGCGACCAGGCGAGCGTCCCGGCGGCGAACGCCCCGAGCGTCATCATGATCGTGTTGAGCGCGTTCTTGGCGCGCACCAGGCCGCCATAGAAGAACGCCAGGCCCGGCGCCATGAGCAGGACGAGAGCGGTCGAGACGAGGAGCCAGGCGATGTCCGGCGCGGCGGCGGCGGGCAGCGGAGGCGTGAGAGCGGCCGACGAATCCATGCGGGAGCTCCTCCGTTTCGCCGAAGGATGCTCCCGCAGGAATTAAAAGTCAATTGATTTACTCTAAATTCGAGAGATTTTGATCTTAATTCGGGTCCGACTGATGTCGGCTGAGCGGATTCGGGCGTGCCGCGCGCCGGCGGCCGGCTCAGCGCCGCAGGCGGCGCAGGGCGCGGGCGCGGGCGACGACGCGCTGCTTCCTGGCGAATTCGGCGTCGGTCGTCGCGGGGAGCGCGGCCGCTTCGCTCAGGCTGGCGTTGGCGGCGTCGGCCGGGAGCGTCTCCGGCTCGCGCGCCTCCTCGGTGAGCAGCGTCAGCTTGTCGTCGACCATCTGGGCGAAGCCGCCCGAGACGAACAGCTGCCGCTTGCCGCCGGCGGCGTCCTCGACGCGGAGGACGCCGGAGCCGAGCTGGGTCAAGAGCGCGGCGCGCCGCGGCAGGATGCCGATCTCGCCGTCGTAGGCCGGCAGCGCGGCGAAGCGCGCCTCGACCGCGAGCACCTCGCGCTCGGGGGTGACGACGGAGACACGGAAGGTAGCGGCCACGGTCAGCCCAGCTTCTCGGCCTTGGCGGCCGCGTCCTCGATCGAGCCGACGTACATGAAGGCGGCGTCCGGCAGGTGGTCCCACTTGCCGTCGCACAGCTCCTCGAAGCTGCGGATGGTGTCTTCGCGCTGAACGTAGACGCCGGCGAAGCCGGTGAACTGCTCGGCGACGAAGAACGGCTGCGAGAAGAAGCGCTCGATCTTGCGCGCCCGCCGCACCACCAGCTTGTCGTCCTCGGAGAGCTCGTCGATGCCGAGAATGGCGATGATGTCCTGCAGGTCCTTGTAGCGCTGCAGGATCTGCTGCACGCGCCGGGCGACGGCGTAGTGGCGCTCACCGAGCACCTCGGGTGCCACGATGCGGCTCGACGAGGCGAGCGGATCGACCGCCGGGTAGATGCCCTTCTCGGCGATCGAGCGCTCGAGGTTGACGGTCGAGTCGAGGTGGGTGAAGGCGTTGGCCGGCGCCGGGTCGGTGTAGTCGTCGGCTGGCACGTAGATCGCCTGGATCGACGTCACCGCGCCGCGCTTGGTCGAGGTGATGCGCTCCTGGAGCTCGCCCATCTCGGTCGCCAGCGTCGGCTGGTAGCCCACCGCCGACGGCATGCGGCCCAAGAGCGCCGACACTTCGGAGCCCGCCTGGGTGAAACGGAAGATGTTGTCGATGAAGAGCAGCGTGTCGGCGCCGGTCTGGTCGCGGAAGTACTCCGCCATGGTGAGCGCCGAGAGCGCCACGCGCAGGCGCGCGCCCGGCGGCTCGTTCATCTGGCCGAAGACCATCACCGTCTGGTCGATGACCGACTTGCCGGTGTCGCCGATCTTCGCCTCCTGCATCTCGAGCCAGAGGTCGTTGCCCTCGCGCGTGCGCTCGCCGACGCCGGCGAAACAGGAGTAGCCGGAGTGGAAGCGGGCGAGCCGCGCGATCAACTCCTGGATGATGACGGTCTTGCCGACGCCGGCGCCGCCGAACAGACCCGCCTTGCCGCCGCGCACCAGCGGGCAGAGCAGGTCCATGACTTTGATGCCGGTCTCGAAGATCTCGGTCTTCGACGACAGCTCGTCGAGCTCGGGCGGCGACTGGTGGATGGCGCGCTTCGCCGCGGTCGTCACCGGGCCGCGGCCGTCGATCGGCTCGCCGACGAGATTGAAGACGCGGCCGAGGGTCTCGGGTCCGACCGGTACCGTCACCGCCGCGCCGGTGTCGAGGATCTGCTGGCCGCGCCGGACGCCGTCGGTGGAGCCGAGCGAGACGGCGCGCACCTGCCCGCCCCCCAAGTGCTGGGCGACCTCGCACCACAGCGTCTCGCGGCTGGTCTCGCCGAGCACCTTGCGCTCGACCTCGACCTGGAGGGCGTTGTAGAGCGCCGGCATGGACTTCTCGGCAAACTGCGCGTCGAGCGTCGAGCCGATGACCTGGGTGATGGTGCCGTAGTTCGGAGTGGACATGATCTCGAAACCTTTCGAAAGGGCTTCAGGCGAGCGCGTTGGCGCCGCCGACGATGTCGAGGAGCTCCATCGTGATGTGGGTCTGACGCGCCCGGTTGTACTTGCGCGTCAGGGTCTTGATCATCTCTTCCGACGCTTCGGTCGCCGCCTTCATCGCCACCATGCGGGCGATCTGTTCGGAGACCGCGGCGTCGAGGAAGGCCTGGAAGAGGCGCACGCGCACGGTGGCGGGCAGCAGCTCGGCGAGGAGCGTCGCCGCGTCGGGCCGGAACTCGTACTCGACCGCGCGCTGCTTCGGCTCTCCCGCCGGCGCCTCGCGGACGAGCGGCAGCAGCTGCACGATCTCCGGCCGCTGGCGCCCCGCCGAGTAGAAGCGCATGTAGACGACGTGGGCCTCGGCGATGCGCCCGGCGAGGAAGTCCGCGATCAGCGCCGTCACCACCGGCTCCACCTTGTCGAAGCGCGGCGTGTCGCCGACCGAGAGGTTCTGCTCCGCCATCTCCTGGCGTTGGTAGCGGAAGTAGGCGATTCCCTTCTTGCCGAAGACGCGCAGCTGGTAGGCGTGGCTTTCGCCGCGCCACGCGGCGAGCCGCTCCTGCGCCGCGCGCAGCACGTTGGCGTTGTAGCCGCCGCACAGGCCGCGCATCGAGGTGAGGACCACGAGCGCCGCCGGTGCCGCGGGGTCTTGCGAGCGCATCAGCGGATGGTCGATCCCGTCGGCGCCGCGCGACAGATCGCCGACCAGCTCGGCGAGCTTCTCGGTGTACGGGCGCGAGGCGACGGCGCGGTTGAACGCCGCCTGGAAGCGCGCCGTGGCGATGAGCTGCATCGTCCGCGTGATCTTGCGGATGTTGCCGATCGACTTGCGGCGCTTGACGAGGACGCGGCGATTGGCCATCGGCTCAGGCCACTTTCTTCTTCTCGGCCAGCCAGGCGTTCTTGAAGTTGGTCAGCACCTCGAGGAGCTTGGCGGCGAGCGCGTCGGGCAGGTCGCCGCTCTGCCGCATCTCGTCGAGCAGCTCCGGGAACTCGTTGCGCAGATGCTTGAGCATCTCGGTCTCGAAGGGCAGCACGTCGGCGACCTGGAGCTCGTCGAGCACCCCCTTGGTGCCGGCGAAGATCGCCGCCACCTGCTCGAAGGTCTCGTAGGGCCGGAACTGTGGCTGCTTGAGGAGCTCGACCATGCGCTTGCCGCGGTCGAGCTGGCGCTGGGTGGCGGCGTCGAGGTCGGTGCCGAGCTGGGCGAAGGCCTCGAGCGAGCGGAAGGCGGCGAGGTCGAGGCGCAGCGAGCCGGCGATCTTCTTCATCGCCTTGCGCTGGGCGTTGCCGCCGACGCGCGAGACCGAGATGCCGACGTTGACCGCCGGCCGGACGCCGGCGAAGAAGAGATCGGGCTCGAGGTAGATCTGGCCGTCGGTGATCGAGATGACGTTGGTCGGGATGTAGGCCGAGACTTCGCCCTCGAGGGTCTCGATGATCGGCAGCGCCGTCATCGAGCCGCCGGAGTCGGGGAACTTGTGCACGCGGTACTTCCCGGCGTCCGGGAGCGAGGCGAGGAACGCCTCGGCCTTCTTCCGGCCGTGCGGCCGGTGGAAGAGGCCGAAGAGGTCGTCGGGCCGCACCTCCTCGGGCGCGGCGAGACCCTGCGGATGCTTCACCACGAGCGCGCGGTCGGTCGTGTCGGCCGGCGTGTCGCTCGGCACCACGCCGTACTCGTCGCGCAGCTTGACGGCGCGCTCGAGCAGGCGCGAATGGAGGTAGAAGACGTCGCCCGGATACGCCTCGCGGCCGGGCGGACGGCGCAGCAGGAGCGAGAGCTGGCGGTAGGCGGCGGCCTGCTTGCTCAGGTCGTCGTAGACGCACAGCGTCGCTTTGCCCTCCTTGTACATGAAGTACTCGGCCATCGCGGCGCCGGCGTAGGGGGCGATGTACTGCAGCGGCGCCGGGTCCGCGCTGCCGGCGGAGACGACGATGGTGTAGTCCATGGCGCCGGTCTCGCGCAGCTTCTCGACCAGGCCGACCACCGTCGACTCTTTCATGCCGATGGCGACGTAGACGCAGACGACGCCGGTGCCCTTCTGGTTGATGATGGTGTCGATGGCGATCGCCGTCTTGCCAGTCTTGCGGTCGCCGATGATCAGCTCGCGCTGGCCGCGGCCGATGGGGATCATCGAGTCGATCGCCTTGATGCCGGTCTGCAGCGGTTCGTTGACCGGCTGGCGCTCGGCGATGCCGGGGGCCTTGAACTCGAGCGGCCGGCGGTGCGGTGTCGCGATGACGCCGAGGCCGTCGAGCGGGCGGCCGAGCGGGTCGACGACGCGGCCGACCATGGCGTCGCCACAGGGGATCGACACCAGCTCGCCGGTGCGGCGGACCTCGTCGCCCTCCTTGATCTCGAGGTACTCGCCGAGGATGACGACGCCGACCGAGCCCTGTTCGAGGTTGAACACCTGGCCCATCGAGCCGTTCGGGAAGGCCACCAGCTCGCCGGCCATGGCGTTCGAGAGCCCGTAGACGCGGGCGATGCCGTCGCCCACCTCGAGCACCCGGCCGACCTCGGCGAGATCGACCTCGCTGCGGTACCGGCGGATCTCTTCGGTGAGCACGGACGAGATTTCGTCGACCCTGAATTTCATGGCGTGCGGTCTCCTGACCTAGGCAGTCTCTTCGAAGTAGCTCTTGCCGGCGTGCAGCTCGTGCGAGGCGCGCGCGAGGAGCGTCTCCTCGAGGCGGGCGAGCTCCCGCGCTACGCTGCCGTCGAACTTCTCGTCGTCGATGCGCACTACCAGACCGCCGAGCAGCGCCGGATCGACGCTCTCGACGAGCACCGGCTCGCGGTCGGTCGTGCGGGCGATGGCTTGCCGCAGCTCGTCGCGCAGCGCAGCGCTCAGGGGCACGGCACTGGTCACCCGCACCTCGACGCGGTGGCGCCGCCGCAGCCACTCGCCGCGATAGGCCGCGGCAAGCGCGCGCACCAGGTCGAGGCGGCCCTTGCGGCGCATCACCTGAAGCAGGTCGACGAACAGGTCGCTCGCGCGGCCGCGGAAGGCGCGCTCGAGCAGGGCGCGCTTCGCGTCGTCGTCGACGATCGGGCTGGTCAGCAGCGGCTCGAGGCCGCTCGCGCGATCGAGCATCGCGACCAGGCCCTCGAGCTCCGCGAGCAGCTCGTCCTCGCGGCCGCTCTCGGCCGCGAGCCGCGCTACGGCGTCCGACCACACCGCCGCGACTCCCGCTTGACGTTCGATCCCGCCCGCCATGGCGCCCTAGCTCGCGCCCTCGCCGCCGAGCCGCGCGATCGACTCGCGAATCAGCCGCTCGTGGTCCCCGGGCGTGATCTCGCGCGCGAGGATGCGGCCGGCGACGTCGGCGGTGAGCCGGGCCGAGAGCGAGTAGAGCTCCTTGACGGCGGTCTCCTTGGCGATCGCGATCTCGCGCTTGGCGCGCTCGACGATGCGCCCGGCCTCGTCGCCGGCCTCCACCTCGATGCGACGCTTGACGACGTCGGCGTCGCGCCGCGCCTCCTCGACGATCGCCGTCGCCTCGGAGCGCGCGCTGTTCAGGCGCTCCTCGTACTGCCGGAGGCGCGCCTCGGCCTCGGCGCGGTCGCGCCGCGCCTCCTCGAGCGAGCTGCGGATGAACGCCTCGCGCGCCTGCAGACCGCTCAAGATCGGCTTCCAGGCGAACTTGCCGAGCACGTAGACGACGAGCGCGAAGATGGCGAGCGTCCACAGCGCGTTGCCGACGTCGCCGGCGAACGGTGTCAACGCGCCGCGCTCGGCATCGGCCGCGACGGCGGGGGCCGCCGCGAGCGCGGCGAGGGCCGCGACGCGGCGCCGCGCCGCGACGATTCCCGCGCGCGCTCCGCTCACAGGGCGCCGAGCAGGCCGACGACGACGGCGAAGAGCGCCGCGCCTTCGACCATCGCGGCGGTAACGATCATGGCGGTGTTGATCTGCCCCGCCATCTCGGGCTGACGCGCCATCGACTCGACGGCCGAACCTCCGATCCTGCCGATGCCGAGGCCGGCGCCGATGACGGCGAGGCCGGCTCCGATCGCGCCGCCCATCTTGCCGAGCCCGCCGGCGGCGGTGGCGCCCGACGCACCGCCCTCCTCCTGGGCGAAAACGGCGGGAGCGAAGACGAGCGCCACGGCGAAGACGGCGACGACGAGAGCGACTTTCGAGAGCTGCTTCTGGTTCATGACGGGATTTCCTCTCTGGAACGGCCGCGGTCCGGTCTCGGCCGCGGAGACAGTGGGATCAGTGGGCGGGAGCCGCTTCGTGGGACTCGTGGTGGACGTTGACCGACATGCCGATGAACAGGGCGGTGAGGAAGCTGAAGATGAAGGCGTGGAGCAGGGCGACGAAGACCTCAAGCAGGCTGATGGCCACCGCGCCGGCGACGACCACGAGGGCGATGGCGAAGCCGACGCCGGCACCGAGCGCGGTGCCCGCGGTGAGGATCAGCGAGACGAGCACACCGAGCAGGATATGGCCGGCGATCATGTTGGCGAAGAGCCGGACGGCGAGGGCGAAGATCTTGGCGAACAGGCCGATGATCTCGACCGGGACGAGAAGCGGCGCCAGCCAGAGCGGACCCGGGCAGAAGTGCTTGACGTAGTCGAGGCCGCCGAAGCGCAGGCCGTTCGTCACCATGAGCACGAGTGTGACGACCGCCAGCGCGCCGGTGACCCAGATGTTGCCGGTCGCGGTGCCGCCGAGATGGAGACCGCCGAAGGCCGCCAGCGGCGCGATCGGCAGCAGGCCGAGGAGGTTCACCGTCAGCAGGAAGAAGAACGCGCTCCAGACATAGGGGATGAAGCGGTCGGTGTGCTTGCCCAAGACCGGCTCGACCGCTTGGACCCGCAGATACTGGCAGACGGTCTCGAAGAAGTTGCCCCAGCCGCTCGGCACCAGCCGCCCGATCGCGTCCTCGCCGGCGCGGCGGCGCGCCAGGCGGGGCACGAGCGCGACGAGCAGCACGGCGGCGACGATCAGCATCACGATCTGATCGGAGAGCAGCGTGATCTTGTGCTCCGGCGTCAGGAAGCCGAGGTCGGCGTCGAGCTGACGAATCGGATGCTGGACGACGTGTCCGAGGGGATTTTCCGAGGCCATCGATTCCACTCCGCTCCTGCCCTCAATCCGCTCCCCCGGCGCGCAGCCAGCGGAGAGTCCATCGCGTCTCGACCACCAGGAGCGCACCGTAGGCGACCGCCACCCAGATCGCCAGCGGCCGCCGCGGCAGCTCGCTCCCGAGCGCGACGACGAGCGCCGCGGCGAGCGTCGTCGCGCTGCGCAGCGCCATCGCCCAGCCGGCGGCGACGTGCGGCCTCGCGCCCCCGGCGGCGGCGAGGGATCGCAGCACCGGCGCGGCGCCGACGAGCGCCCCGAGCGCCGCGATCGCGCAGCCCGCCGCCAGCGCCGCGAGCCCTTCGACACCGGCCCAACGCCACGTCGGCCAAGCGCCGATCGCCGCCAGCGCTGCGAGCGCCGCCGCTGCGCCGAGCAAACCCTCGCGCGCCGCGCGTACCACCCGCGTCACGTTTCCGGCTCCCCCGTGCCGCGCCGCGCTTCTCGCGAGGCGGCGAGCGCGGTACGGATCAGGTTGTAGAGCCCGCCAACCGCGCCGACGCCGGCCAGGATCGCGAGCCAGCGCGGCGAGCTTCCCGCCCGGCGATCGATCCACCAGCCGAGGAGCGCGCCGCCGCCGATCGAGGCCGCCAGCTCGACTCCGAGCCCGGCCAGCCGCAGCCAACCCTTGGAGTCGTTGCGCTCGTTCATCGCGAGCCCTCGCTTTCGACGGAGCTCGATACCTGCTCAGCTTGTCCGGGTCGACCCTCGAGGGGTCTCGCGAGCGAGCGCGCCGATCGCGCGACCCGGCGAAATCTATCGCAGCGCTCGCCGCCGGATCAAGCGAGCGCGCCGCCGCAGCGCTCGCAGGCGGTCGGCAGCGCGAGCCGGCGCTGGAAGCCGAGGTTGTAGCCGCAGCGCGGGCAGCTCTCCGAGAACTGAATCGCCGCCGCCAGCAGGCAGGTGGCGCCGAGCAGGACGAGCGCCGCGGCAGCCCGCCCGGCCGGCGGCTCGTCGCCGACGAGCGAGGCGGCGACGAGGCCGAGATAGGCGATGCCGACGAGCACGAGAGCGCGGCGCAGGCGGTGGGCCCAGGTGCGCAGACGCAGCAGCTCGCCCGGCGCCAGGGGCGCCTCGCGGGACTGCGGGTCGACGGCGAGCGGGCGCCGGAGGGCGCGCCAGCGCAGCGCGACGAGCGCGGCGGCGGCGAGTGGCAGGGCGGCGAGCACGGCGAGCGCGGCGGGCGGTCCCATCGCCGCAACTCTCTCGCACGGCGCCGGCCGGCTCAACCGGGCGCCTCGCCACCGCGCCGCCGAGGCTTCGCTAGACTCCCCGCCCCGTGGACGACTCGCTCCGGCGCCGACAGCGCTACGCCTTGATGAAGCTGGCGCGCGAGTTCGACGCGCGCTTCGAGGCGCTCTTGAAGACCGGCCGCGTCGCCAAGTGGTACTCGGCGATCGGCAACGAAGCGATCACCGTGCCGGCGGGCCACCTGCTCGAGCCCGGCGACGTCCTCTGCTCGCTGCACCGCGACGTCGGCGCCATCGTCGCCCTCTACCTCGACCCGGCGCGCGCCTTTCCCGCCGCCGGCTTCGGCGCGCCGGACGGCCGGCGTCCCGAGCCCGCGGCGCTCCTCGAGCGGCTGGCGCGTCAGGTGCTCGGCAAGCGGGGCGGCTTCTCGGAGGGGATCGAGCGCTCCTACCACTACGGCTACTTCGCGCCCGCGGCGGGGATCGTGCACGTCGGCATGATCAGCCATCTCGGGGCGATGATCCCGGTGGCCGCCGGCTGCGCCTTCGCCCTCAAGGCGAGCGGCTCGGACGGCGTGGCGGTCAACTTCATCGGCGAGGGCGGCACCTCGACCGGCGACTTCCACGAGGGGCTGAACCTCGCCGCGGTGTGGAAGCTGCCGCTCGTGCTGGTGGTCGAGAACAACCGCTACGCCTTCTCGACCCCGTCGCGGCAGCAGTACGCCTGCCTGCAACTCTCCGACCGCGGGCCCGGCTACGGCATCGCCGCCGAAACGGTCGACGGCAACGACCCCGACGCCATGGCGCGCGTGCTCGAGAGCGCCGTGGCGCGCGCCCGCACCGGCCACGGCCCGACGCTGGTCGAGGCGATGGTCGGCCGGCTGCGCGGCCACGCCGAGGGCGACGGCTCGATGAAGGTGGTGCCGGCGCCCGAGCTCGACCTCGACCAGGCGCGAGACCCGGTGCCGAGCTACGCGCGCCGGCTCGCGAGCGAGGGCGTGCTCGACGAGGCGGAGCGGGCGGCGCTCGACGCGCGCGCCCGGGAGCTCGTCGAGCAGGCCGTCGAGCGCGGCCTCGAAGCGCTACCGCCCGAGCCGGCGGTGGCGCTCCGCCCCGTCTTCGCCACCGCTCGCAGCGCGCCCGTCGTCCGGCCGCGGCCGGGCGCCGACGAGGACGACACGCAGGATTCGCAGCGCCCGAGCCCGCCCGCCGACGCCGCTCTCGAGTCGGCGCCGGGCGAGCGCGCGGCCGCCGGCCCGGCGGAGGCGCCGACGGCCATGGCGGCCTTCACCGGCGCGCCGACCTCGCCCGTCGCCGCTGACGAGCGCACCTTTCTCGACGCGCTGCACGAGGCGCTCGCCGAGGAGATGGAGCGCGACCCGGCGGTCGTGCTGCTCGGCCAGGACATCGGTGCCTTCGAAGGCGCCTTCCGGGTGACGCGCGGTCTCCACGCGCGCTGGCCGAGCCGTGTGCTCGACACGCCGATCGCGGAAAGCGGCACGCTCGGCCTGGCGGCGGGGGCGGCGCTCATGGGCTACGTCCCGGTCGTCGAGATGCAGTTCGCCGATTTCGTCGCCTGCGGCTTCAACCAGATCGTCAACGTCCTCGCCAAGCTCTACTACCGCTTCGAACGCAGCTGTCCGGTGGTCATTCGCCTGCCGGCGGGGGGCGGTGTCGGCGCCGGGCCGTTCCACTCGCAGAATCCCGAGGCGTGGTTCACCCACGTGCCGGGCTTGAAGGTCGTCTGCCCGGCCGGCGCCGCGGACGCCAAGGGACTGCTCAAGGCGGCGATCCGCGATCCCAACCCGGTCATCTTCTGCGAGCACAAGTTCCTCTACCGGCGGATCAAGGAGCGCCTGCCCGCGGGCGAGCACCTGGTCGAGCTCGGCCGCGCCCGCGTGGCGCGCGCGGGGCGCGAACTGACGATCGTCGGCTACGGCATCGCCACCTGGTGGGCGCTCGAGGCGGCCGAGGCGCTGGCGGCCGAGGGCGTCGAGGCCGAGGTGATCGATTTGCGAACGCTCGTGCCGCTCGACGAGGAGACGCTCCTCGCTTCGGTTCGCAAGACCAGCCGCGCCGTCGTCGTCCACGAGGCGCACCTGACCGGCGGCTTCGGCGGCGAGATCGCGGCGCGCCTCGCCGACTCGGCCTTCCCCTGGCTCGACGCCCCCGTCCGCCGCGTCGCCGCCGCCGACCGCCCGAGCCCCTACGCCCGCGTCCTCGAACAGGCCCTGCTGCCCGGCCGCGACAAGCTCCTCGCCGCCGCGCGTGAGGTGCTGGCGTACTGAGCGGCACGGGCCGGGCGAGGCGGGTCACCGAAACGCTCCGAGCCTGTGGCAGGATCCGCCCGTTCGCGCCGTTCGGAGGGGGTCTGCAGATGACGCCGATCTCGCTCGCAGGGCTCGCCGGTCTCGCGCCGCTCGCCGCGGTCGATCCGCTCGGCGCGCGGCTGCCGCTTCTCTCGCTGGCGCCGTTCGCGCTCCTGCTGCTCTCGATCGCGGTGCTGCCGCTCGCCGCGCCGCACTGGTGGGAGTCGAACCGCAACAAGGGGCTCGTCTCGGCGGCGCTGGCGCTGCCGTTCGCCGGCTGGCTGGTGCTGACCCACGGCGCGGCGGGAGCGCACGAGATCCATCACGCCGTGCTCGACTACATCTCGTTCATGGCGCTCCTCGGCTCGCTCTTCCTCATCTCGGGCGGCGTCGTGGTGCGCGGCTCGCTCGCCGGCACGCCGCTCGCCAACAGCGCGCTGCTCACGATCGGCGCCGTGCTCGCCAACCTGATCGGCACCACCGGCGCCTCGATGGTGCTCTTGCGGCCGCTGTTGCGCGCGGTGGAGGAGCGCCACCGCAAGGTGCACATTGTCGTCTTCTTCATCTTCGTCGTGTCGAATTGCGGCGGGTTGCTGACGCCTCTCGGCGACCCGCCGCTCTTCCTCGGCTTCTTGAAGGGCGTGCCGTTCGACTGGACGCTGCGGCTGTGGAAAGAGTGGCTGCTGGTCAACGGCCTGCTGATCCTGGCTTTCAACTTCCTCGACCAGCACCTGCTGACCAAGGACGAGGCGGAGAATCCGAAGGAACCGCTGCTCGAGGAGATGATCGAGCACCAGCCGCTCACGATCGCCGGTTGGCACAACTTCCTGCTCCTCGCCGGCGTGGTCGTCGTCATCGTCGGCAAGGGCCAGGCGTGGGGAACGTGGCCCGAGCCGTGGCCGTTCGGCGTGCAGGAGGGGCTGATGGGGGCGCTCGCCTTCGCCGCCTATGCGTCGACACGCGACGCGCTGCGCGCCGAGAACCGCTTCACCGCCGGGCCGATCGTCGAGGTCGCCGTGCTCTTCGCCGGCATCTTCGTCACCATGGTGGCGCCGCTGCTGGTCCTCAACTCCCGCGGCGCGGCGCTCGGGCTGGCGACGCCGCTCGGCTACTTCTGGGCCACCGGCGTGCTCTCCTCGTTCCTCGACAACGCCCCGACCTACCTGACCTTCGCCGCCGCCGCCGCCGGCCAGGTCGGCGTCTCGGTCGAGGGCTCGACCTACCTCGCGACATTTCTCGCCCGCGACGGGGCGGGCGATCTGCTCGCCGCCATCTCGTGCGGCGCGGTCTTCATGGGGGCGAACACCTACATCGGCAACGGCCCCAACTTCATGGTCAAGGCGATCGCCGAGGAGAACGGCATCCGCATGCCTTCGTTCTTCGGCTACATGGGGTGGTCGCTGGCCGTCCTGATCCCCATCTTCGTCGTCGTCTCGCTCGTCTTCTTCCGCTAGGCCCGCAGCGCGCGGCGTCCGCGGCCGGAGTCAACCTCGCGCCGCCTAGAGCAGCGGCGCGATGACCAGGGCGATGATCGAGATGAGCTTGATGAGGATGTTGATCGACGGGCCCGAAGTGTCCTTGAACGGGTCGCCCACGGTGTCGCCGACGACCGCCGCCTTGTGCGGATCCGAGCCCTTGGAGTAGCGCTGGCCCTCGATCTCGACGCCCTCCTCGAACATTTTCTTGGCGTTGTCCCAGGCGCCGCCGGCGTTGGCCTGGAAGATCGCCATCAGCACGCCCGACGCCGTCACGCCGGCGAGCAGGCCGCCGAGCATTTCGGGTCCGGCCGCGGAGCCGAAGAGCCTGGGCGCGAAGCCGACGACCACCGGCGCGAGAACCGCCAACATGCCGGGGAGGACCATCTGCCGGATCGCCGCGGTCGTCGAGATCTCGACGCAGCGCGCGTACTCGGCCTTGCCGTCGGCCTCGTCGAAGATCCGGCGGTCGGCCTCGGGCCACTTCTCGGGGTCGTGGTCCTCGTGGCGGCGCATCACTTCGAGGGCGGCTTTCAAGGCGGGAATGTCGCTGAACTGCCGCCGCACCTCCTGGATCATCGACATCGCGGCGCGCCCGACCGCCTGCATCGCGAGCGCCGAGAACAGGAACGGCATCATCGCGCCGACGAACAGCCCCGCCATGACGTGCGCCTGCGAGACGTCGATCGTCCTGACGTGCGCGGCGCTCATGAAGGCGCCGAAGAGCGCCAGCGCGGTGAGCGCCGCCGAGCCGATCGCGAATCCCTTGCCGATCGCCGCCGTGGTATTGCCGACCGCATCGAGCTTGTCGGTGCGGCCGCGCACCTCCTTCGGCATCTTCGACATCTCGGCGATGCCGCCGGCGTTGTCGGAGATGGGGCCATAGGCGTCGACCGCGAGTTGGATGCCGGTGTTCGACAGCATGCCGACCGCGGCGATCGCGATGCCGTAGAGGCCGGCGAACTGAAACGCGATGATGATGCCGATGGCGAGGATCAGCATCGGCAGCGCGGTCGAGATCATCCCCACGCCGAGGCCGGCGATGATGTTGGTCGCCGAGCCGGTGAGCGACTGGCGGACGATGCCGAGGACCGGTGGCTTGCCGGTGCCGGTGAAGTACTCGGTCAGGTAGCCGATCGCGACGCCGGCGGCGAGCCCGATCGTCGTCGCGAAGAAAACGCCGTTGGCGGTGATCGTCCGATCGACGCCGTAGAGGACGTCGTGGAAGGTAAAGCTCGCGGGGAGCATCCAGCGAATGATTCCGTACGACAGCGCGAGCATCACCACCGACGAGCCGAGCACGCCGGCGTTCAACGCCTTCTGCGGGTTGCCGCCCTCCTTGACGCGCACGAAAAAGGTGCCGGCGATCGAGGTCAGGATGCCGACGGCGCCCAAGACGAGCGGCAGCAGCACACCCGAGAGGCCGCCGAAGCCGTCGTTCGCCGCCGCCTCGCGGAAGGCGATGCCGAGCACCATGGTGCCGACGATCGAGCCGACGTAAGACTCGAACAGGTCGGCGCCCATGCCCGCCACGTCGCCGACGTTGTCGCCGACGTTGTCGGCGATCGTCGCCGGGTTGAGCGGGTGGTCCTCGGGGATGCCGGCCTCGACCTTGCCGACGAGGTCGGCGCCGACATCGGCCGCCTTGGTGTAGATGCCGCCGCCGACGCGGGCGAAGAGCGCGATCGAGCTGGCTCCGAACGAGAAGCCGGTGATGACGGTCACCACCCGTTCGACGTTGCCGTCGAAGAGGCCGTCGTAGGCGAGATAGAGGCCGCCGAGGCCGAGGATGCCGAGGCCGACCACTCCCAGGCCCATGACCGAGCCGCCGGCGAAAGCGATCTCGAGCGCCTTGCCGAGGCCGGTGCGGGCGGCGTTCGTGGTCCGCACGTTGGCCTTGGTCGCCACCTTCATGCCGATCAGGCCGGCGAGCGCCGAGCAAGTGGCGCCGATGACGAACGACAGGCCGACGAGCGGCGAGTTGACTTCCGGCTGCGCCGCGCCGGACCAGGCGAGCAGCGCCGCGACGACGACGACGAAGATCGCCAGCACCCGGTACTCGGCCCGGAGAAACGCCATCGCCCCCTGCTGGATCGCGGCGGCAATGCGCGCCATGCGCTCGGTGCCGACCTCCTGGCGGGCGACCCAGCGTGATTTCCACCAGGTGAAGAGGAGCCCGGCGACGCCGAGCAGGGGAATGACGTAGAGCAGAGTTTGGGCGTTCATGCGTCCGGATCCGGGAGCGGCGAGTCGGTCGGTGAAAGAAACTGGGCTTCGAGCGGGGGCGAATTATGTCACAGGGGTCCGGAGCGCATGCTAATCTCCCGCGGTTCGCTTCCGATCTGGCTCGGATTCGGTGGGGAGGAGGCTCGATGTCGCAGCAGAGCTCGCACGAGCAGCGTTGGGGCACCCGCGTCGGCGTCATCCTCGCCGTCGCCGGCTCCGCAGTCGGCCTGGGGAACTTCCTGCGCTTTCCCGGCAACGCGGCGGCGAACGGCGGCGGCGCCTTCATGATCCCGTATTTCGCCGCTCTGCTGCTGGTCGGCATCCCGATCGGCTGGGCGGAGTGGGCAATGGGCCGCTACGGCGGTCGCAAGGGATTCCACTCCTCGCCCTCGATCCTCGGCGTGTTCGGCAAGGGCGCCACCGGCCGCTATCTGGGAGTGCTCGGCGTGCTCATCCCACTCGCCGTCTCCTTCTACTACACCTACATCGAGGCCTGGTGCCTGGGCTACTTCTGGGAGTTCGCGACCGGCGGTATCGGCATCGACACGGCGACGCCGATCACCGAGCAGACGGCGCGCGCGGCGCAGGTCTACAGCGACATGACCGGCCGCGCCGCCAACGGCGTCGTGAGCGCCGGCACGCTCGAGACGCTGGTGTTCTGGGTGCTCGCCTTCGCGGTCAACATCTGGCTGGTGTTCAAGGGCATCTCGAAGGGGATCGAGAAGTTCGTCAGTTACGCCATGCCGGCGATGGCGGTCTGCGCGCTCATCGTCCTCGTCCGCGTGCTGACCCTCGGCACCCCCAATCCGGCGATCCCGGAGCAGAACGTCGTCAGCGGCCTCGGCTACATGTGGAACCCGGACTTCTCGGCCCTCGGCAACGCCCAGACCTGGCTCGCCGCGGCGGGCCAGATCTTCTTCAGCCTCTCGGTCGGCTTCGGCGTCATCATCAACTACGCCTCCTACCTGCGCAAGAAAGACGACGTCGTGCTCTCCGGGCTCACCGCCTCGGCGACCAACGAGCTGTTCGAGGTCGGCTTCGGCGGCCTGATCACCGTCACCGCGGCCTTCGTCTTCCTCGGCGCCGCGAACATGATCGGCGCCGTGCAGGGCGGCACCTTCGGGCTCGGCTTCACGACGCTGCCGGTGGTCTTCGCGCACATGGGCGCCTTCGGCAACTTCATCGGCGCGGTCTTCTTCTTCATGCTCTTCCTCGCCGCCATCACCAGCTCGATCTCGATGTACCAACCGTCGCTCGCTTTCTTCCAGGAGTCGCTCGGCTGGAGCCGCAAGGCGGCGACGACGCTGATGGTCTCGATCTGCATCGCCGGCTCCTTCCTCGTCATGTACTTCTCGAAGGGCGGCCTGTTCTGGTCGACGATCGACGACTGGGTCGGCACCTTCCTCATCTTCGTCCTGGCGATGGTGCAGATCATCCTGTTCAGTTGGGTGTTCGGCATCGACAAGGGGATGGAGGAGGCGCATCAAGGCGCGCTGATCGAGATCCCGCACTTCTACCGCTTCATCATGAAGTACGTGACGCCGACCTACCTGCTGGTGATCTTCGTCTTCTTCTGCAAGAACAACCTCCCCGCCTGGGTGCAGTCGGTCGTCGACGAGCCGCTCAAGCAGGGTGCGGTGGCGCTGATCGTGGCGACGACGGTGCTGCTCGTCGTCTGCACGCGCCTCGGCGAGAAGCGCTGGCGCGCCGCGGGGCTCGACGTCGACGGCCGCGAGCCGGCGGCGGATTGAGGAGGACGCGACGATGAGCCCGCTCGGCTGGATTTTCCTCACCCTCTCGATGCTCTTCGTCTGGGGCCTCACCGGCTGGTGCTTCTACAAGGTCCTCACCGCCGAGGCAGAGATCGAAAAGCCGCCGGACCTGCTCGGCGGCTGAGCGGGCGGCCCGGCGCGGGCGCCGCGGCGTAAGAATCCCCGTCCCCCGGCGTTAGCTGGGTGGAGACGGAGGAGCCCGTGGCGACACCGACGACCCATTCGACCCCATCCCCCGGCGCGACGACGGATCCGCCGGCCGGCGGCTTCGCCCGCCTGGAGCGGTTGTGGAGCGCGCACTCGGAAGCGGTCTTCCGCGCCGCCTACCGCGTCACCGGCAACCCGGCCGACGCCGAGGACGTGCTGCAGACCGTCTTCCTGCGCCTCGCCCGGCGCGGCGACGACGAGCTCGACGAGCGGGCCGGCGGCTACCTCCACCGCTCGGCGGTGAATGCGGCGCTCGACGTGGTGCGCTCGCGCCAGCGCGCCGGCTGGGTGCCGCTCGAGCCGGCCGCGGGCCACGCGACGCTCGCCGCCGACGCGCCCGATCCCGAGCGCCAGCAGGCGAGCCGCGAGCTGCGCGCCAACCTGCGCCTGGCGCTGGCGCGCTTGAGCCCGCGCGCCGCCGAGATCTTCGCCCTGCGCTACTTCGAAGGCCTGCCCAACCGCGAGATCGCCGACCTCCTCAGTGTCTCCCAGGGGGTCGTCGCCGTCCTCTTGCACCGCACGCGGGCGCGGCTCCGCAAGGAGCTCGTCGCCCTGGAAGGAGTCATCCGATGAACCACCACCCGAACCCGGACCAGCTGCTCGACGACGCCATCGCCGCGGTGCGCGAGGAGCCGGTCGATCCGCAGACGCTCGTCGCGGCGCGCGACCGCGTGCAGCGCCGGCTCGCGGCGGAGCTCGACGCTGCCGCCGGCGCGGGGAGCGAGCACCGCATTCGCGGCTGCGACGGCTTCCGCGGCCTGATTCCGGCCTATCTCGCCGGCGCGCTCAGCGAGCCGCGGCGCATTCTCTTCGAGGATCACACGCGGGAGTGCGTGCCGTGCCGGCGCGCCCTCGCCGACGCCCGTCGCGGCGGCGCCGGCAGCGCCGGCTGGCGGGCGCGGCGCGAGCGTTCGACGGCGTGGCGCTACGCCCTGGCCGCCGGCCTGGCCGGGCTCGTGATCGCCGGCGCGGCGATCGTCTCCGGCCGCCTCGGACTGGTCGGACCCGACGCCTCGGCGCGGGTGCGCGCCATCGAGGGCGAGCTGGTCGCGCTCGCCGGCGGCGCGGTGCGCCCCGTGGCGGCCGGCGACGCGCTCGAGCGCGGCGACACGGTGCGCACCGGCAGCGGCTCGGGCGCGGTGCTCGAGCTCGCCGACGGCAGCCGTGTCGAGCTCGCCGCGCGCTCGCAGCTCGCGCTCGCGCGCCGCAGCGACGGCGTCGTGCTCGACCTCGAGCGTGGCGCGCTGATCGTCGAGGCGGCGGAACAGAAGCGCGGTCGCCTCTACGTGCGCACCGACGACTGCCTGGTGACGGTGGTCGGCACCATCTTCTCGGTCAACCACGGCGTGCGCGGCTCGCGCGTCTCGGTTCTCGACGGCGAGGTGCGCGTCGACGGCGGCGCCCGTCACGCCGTCCTGCGGCCCGGCGACCAGCTGGCGACCACGGCGCAGCTGGGCCGCGTCTCGCTCGCGGACGAGATCTCCTGGAGCCGCAACGCCGCCGACTACCGCGAGCGCATCGCGGCGCTGGCGGCGCTCGGCCGCGAGCTCGACGCCACGCTCGTCACCGGCGGCCGCACCTCGACCGCGCTCGTCGACCGCGCTCCTGCCGGCACCGCAATCTGGGTCGGCCTGCCGAACGTCGCCGACCAGCTCTCCACCGCGTGGGCTCTCGTCGAGCAGCGGGTGGCCGAGAATCCGGCGCTCGCCCAGTGGTGGAGCGAGCGCTTCGCCGGCGCCGACGCGGCGCGCATCGCCGACACGCTCGACCACCTGCGCGAGTTCGGATCGCACCTCGGCGAGGAGATCGCGGTGGCGGTCGGCGTCGACTCGGCGGGCGAGCCGGGCGCGCCGCTCGTCTTCGCCCAGGTCGTCGACGCCGCCGGCTTCGACGAGCTGCTCGACGCGGAGATCGCGCGCCTCAACGCCGAAGCGGGCGCCGAGCGGCTGCGCCGCGTCGGCGATCCGTCCGCGGCCGACGCGGGCGAGGGCGTGCTCTACCTCTGGCACGGCGCCGACGGGCTGTTCGCGGCCTCGACCTCGCCGACACGGCTCGCCGAGCTAGCGAGCGGCGGCTTCGCCGGCAGCGCGTTGCACGGCCGGCTGACCGAGATCTACCGCGACGGCACCGGCTGGCTGGTCGGCGTCGACGCGGCGCGCATCCTGGCGGCGTCGGCGCAGGGCGAGCTCGCCGCCGGCGCGTTCGCGGCGCTCGGCCTCG
This sequence comes from Thermoanaerobaculia bacterium, assembly GCA_036397015.1. Lineage (GTDB taxonomy): Bacteria > Acidobacteriota > Thermoanaerobaculia > Multivoradales > JAGPDF01 > JACTMI01. Next base: position 10,196 of record DASWJT010000133.1, on the reverse strand, counting down.
CCGACGCCGAGCACTTCCTGCTCGAGAGCGAAACGGTCGCCGGCGTGAGCGAGACGCGCGCGGCGCTCGCCTTCGCTGGCGCGCGCCGCGGCGCCGTGGCCTGGCTCGCGGCGCCGGCCCCGTCGGGGGCGCTCGAGTTCGTCTCGCCGGCGGCGAGCTTCGTGGTCGCGGGCATCTCGAAACGGCCGGTGGAGATGTTCGACGATCTGCTCGCGCTCGCCCGCACCGAGGGCGGCGAGCAGGCGCTCGCCAAGCTCGCCGAAGCGGAGAGCAAGCTCGGCTTCTCGCTGCGCGACGACCTGGCGACGGCGCTGGGCGGCGACGCAGCGTTCGCGCTCGACGGCCCGCTGCTGCCCAGCCCCTCGTGGAAGGCGATCGTCGAGGTCGTCGATCCGTCGCGTCTCGAGTTCGCGCTCGGCCGCGCGATCGAGGCGGTCAACCGCGAAGCGGCGGCCGAGGGTCACCCCGGCCTGCGCTTCGGCCAGGAGGAGGTCGACGGGCGCCGCTACTTGACGCTCGGGACCGACGCCGGCGTGTCGCTCGCCGCGATGAGCTTCGTCGACGGCTATCTGGTCGCCGCGCCGTCGCGGGCGCTCGTCGTCGAAGCGATCGCCCTTCGCGATGCCGGCACCCATCTCGTCGCTTCGCAGGCGTTCCGCGACCTGCTGCCGAGCGACGCCGAGACCGACTTCTCGGCGCTCGTCTGGCAGAACTTCGGCGGCGCGGCGGGTCCGCTCGGCCAGCTGCTGGGCAGCGCCCTGCCCGCGGACGAGCGCGAGCAGATCGAGGCGCTGTCGCGCGAGATCGGCCCGACGCTGGTGCTGGCCTACGGCGACGCCGACCGCGTGCGCCTGGTGTCGCGCGGCAGCTCGGGCCCGCTCGGCCTGTCGTTCGAGAAGCTGCTGGCTCTCGCCGGCGCCCTGCGCGCGGAGGCGCCGACGGCGGAGGACGCCGGGAACGAAACCCCGGCGGCGACGACGGCGTAAAGTCGCCGGGATGACGACCGCGGCGCCACCGCTCCTCGAGCTCGACGGGCTCGAGGTCCGACTGGGCGGCCGGACGGTGCTCGCCGGGCTCGCCGGCACGCTCTCCGGCCGCATCGTCGGCCTGCTGGGCCCGAACGGCGCCGGCAAGACGACGCTCCTCGCCACGCTGCTCGGCTTCTACCCGGCGCACGCCGGCACGGCGCGGCTCGTCGGCCGCGACATCGCGCGCGACCGCGCCGAGCTCAAGAGCCGCATCGGCTACATGCCGGAGACCGACGCCTACATCGGCCACTTGACCGCCGTGCGCTTCGTGCGCCTGATGGCCGAGCTCGCCGGCCTGCCGCCGAAGGCCGCTCTCGAGCGCACCCACGAGACGCTCTTCTACGTCGGCCTGGGCGAGGCGCGCTACCGCAAGCTCGAGACCTACTCGCTGGGCATGAAGCAGCTCGCCAAGCTGGCGCAGGCGATCGCCCACGGTCCCGAAGTGCTGCTGCTCGACGAGCCGACCAACGGCCTCGATCCCGGAGCGCGTCAGCGCATGCTGCGCCTGATCCGCGAGATCGCCGAAACCGGCGTGCGCATCGTGGTGTCGTCGCACCTGCTGCGCGACGTCGAGGCGGTGTGCGACGAGGTGATCGTGTTGCGGGAGGGCCGGGTGGCGACGATCGCCGACCTCGCCGCCGAACGGCACGAGAACCGGCGCTTCCTCGAGCTCGAAACGCGCGGCGGCAACGGCGAGTTCGTCGCCGCCCTGGCCGGCCTCGGCTGCGAGGTCGCCGAGCTGCCCAACCGGCGCTTGAAGGTGGTGCTGCCCGAGGGCGTCGCGGCGCGCGAGCTCTGGCGCCTCGCCGGCGAGCGCGGCGTCGAGCTCCGGCGCTTGACCAGCTCGCGCAACTCGCTCGAGCACCTGTTCTTGAAGGCGATGGAGGAGACGCGTGCCGGTCTATGACCGCCGCTACCGCGGCTTCGCGGGCGAGCGCCGCTCGCCGCGCGGCGCGTTCTGGACGCTCGCCCGCTTCGGCTTCGCCGAGATCTTTTCGACGCGGCTGCTCCTCGTGCTCTTCGTCGCCGCCTGCCTGCCGGTGGTGGTCTTCGCGACGCTCATCTACGTCGCCAACAACCTCGAGCTCCTGACGTTGCTGCGGATCCGGGACAACGAGCTCCAGGACAGCCTCTCGGGCAGCCTCTTCTTCTGGTTCGTGGTCGGCCAAGGCAACCTGGCGTTCCTCTTCGCCTCCTTCGCGGGACCGTCTCTCGTCGGGCCCGACCTCGCCCACGGCGCCATGCCGCTCTACCTCTCGCGCCCGCTCACGCGCGGCGACTACGTGCTCGGCAAGCTCGCCATCCTGGTGACGCTGCTCTCGGCCATCACCTGGGTGCCGGGGCTCCTGCTCGTGGCGCTGCAGAGCTCGCTCGCCGGCTGGGGCTGGCTCGCGAGCCATGTCCGCATCCCGCTCGGCATCGTCCTCGGCTCGGCGGCGTGGATCGCCGTCCTCGCGCTCGCCGCGCTCGCCATCTCGGCGTGGATCCGCTGGCGGCCGCTCGCCACCGGCGCGCTCTTCGGCCTCGTCATCGTCGGCAGCGCCTTCGGCACCGCGATCAACGAGACGCTCGACACGCGCTGGGGCACGCTCTTCATGTTCGTCGAGCAGGTGAAGACGATCTGGCTCGACCTCTTCGGGGTGGCGGCGATCTTCGGCGGCAGCGACGGCCCGCGCACCCTGCCGGTGACCGTCTGCTGGCTCGCCCTGGCGACGTTCGCGGCGCTGTCGCTGACGCTGCTGCGGCGCAAGATCCGCGCCCACGAGGTGGTGTCGTGAGCGCGGCCGCCGCGCCGCTCGCCTTCGCGGGCGTTTCGAAGTTCTACGGTGAGGTGCTGGGCGTCAACCGCATCGACCTCGCCGTCGGCGCCGGGATCACCGCGCTCGTCGGTCCCAACGGCTCCGGCAAGTCGACGCTGATGAACCTCGCCGCCGGACTGCTGCGGCCGACCGAGGGCCGCGTCGAGGTGCTCGGCGCCAGCCCCGACCGCCCGGAGATCCTCTTCCGCCGCCTCGGCTACTGCACGCAGTACGAGAGCTTCCCGCGCGGCATGACGGGATGGGACTTCGTCCACCTCTATCTGCGCCTGCACGGTCTCGCGTTCGCCGAGGCGGAACGACTGGCGCGTCTCGCCATCGAGCGCGTCGACCTGGTCGACGCCGCGACGCGGCGCGTCGCCGCCTACTCGAAGGGGATGAAGCAGCGCATCAAGCTGGCGCAGGCGATCGCCCACGACCCCGAGGTGCTGATTCTCGACGAGCCGCTCAACGGCCTCGATCCGCTGGCGCGCGCCGAGACCGTCGAGCTCTTCCGCGGCTTCGCCGCCGAGGGCCGGACGCTCCTCGTCTCGAGCCACGTGCTGCACGAGGTCGACGAGCTCGCCGACCGCGTCGTCCTCGTGCACGGCGGCTACGTCGTCGCCGAAGGCGCGGTCGAGAGCGTCCGCGACGAGCTCTCGGCGGAGCGCCCGCTGCAGGTCTTCGTGCGCTGCGACCGGCCGTCGCTGCTCGCGGCGCGCGTCTTCTCCGAGGACCACGTCGTCGAGGCGCGGCTCGACGACGACAAGCGCGGGCTGCTCGTGCGCACCGAGAGCGCCGAGCGCTTCTACCTGATGCTCAATCGCATCGCCAGCGAAGGCGAGATCGATATCGAGGCGGTGCTGCCGACCGACGACGACGTGCAATCGGTCTATCAGTACCTGATTGGCGCCGTGGCGCCGGGGAGCGCGTGAAATGAGCGGCGTGGACGGGACGGCGCTCGCCGACGGCATGGGACTCTGGCGCCGGCAGATCGGCGCGATGCTCGGCCTCGAGCTGCGCAAGACGTTCTTGCGGGCGCGCGCCCTGCCGGTGCTGCTCGCCGCTTTTCTGCCGGTCGTGCTCCTGGTGCTGCGCCTCGCCTCCGTGCGCTTCAGCGAAGGGCGGACGATGGCCGCCGCCGACATGGCGAGCGTCTACGGCGGCATGTTCCAGCTCTTCTTCGTGCGCTTGGTCATCTTCTTCGTCTGCTTCGCCGTCTTCACCTACCTGGTGCGCGGCGAGATCGCCGAGCGCAGCCTGCACTTCTACCTGCTGGCGCCGCTGCGCCGCGACGTTTTCCTCGCCGGCAAGTACCTGGCCGGCCTGGTGGCGGCGGGCAGCGTCGCGCTCTTGAGCCTGGTGCTCCAGCTCCTGCTCGCTTTCGCCAACGACGAAGCGACGCGGGGGGGCACGGCGTACCTGCTCGAAGGTGCGGGCGCCGGCCACGCGGCGGCGTACGCGCTGGTGACGCTGCTCGCGGTGGCGGGCTACGGCGCGGTCTTCCTCACCCTCGCGCTCGTCGTGCGCAATCCGATGATCCCGGCCGCGGCGATCCTCGGCTGGGAGTGGCTCAACTTCCTGCTGCCGCCGGCGCTCAAGAAGATCTCGGTGTTCCACTACCTGCAGTCGCTCTGCCCGGTGCCTCTGACCGGCGGCCCCTTCGCCTTGCCGGGCGAGCCGACGCCGGCGCCGCTCGCCGTCGGCGGCCTGCTCGCGCTCGTCGCCGTGCTGCTCTTCGTCGCCGCGCGCCGCGCGCGCCGTCTCGAGGTGCTCTACTCCGGCGAGTGAGGACGGGCAGCCTCAGCCGGAGAGGGCCAGCGGGAGGAGGCCGACCATCGCGCCGGCGAGCACCACCCACTGCGGCGCGAGGCGGAAGCGCGCGAGGGCGACGAGCGCGGCGAGCGTCACCGCGAGGGCGAACGGGTCGAGAGCGCCCGTCGGGAAGAGCACCGCGCGGCCGAAGATCACGCCCAGGTTGAGGATGACGCCGACGACGGCGGCGGTGACGCCGGCGAGCGCGGCCGCCACACCGCGCCGCGCGCGCAGGCGCTCGACGTGCGGTGCGCCGAGCAGGATGAAGAGAAACGACGGCAGGAAGGTGACCCAGCTGGTGGCGAGCGCGGCGAGCGTCGCGGCGGCGAGCGGCGCCAGCGCGCCGGGGTGGTTCCAGCCGGCGAGGAAGCCGACGAACTGGACGACGACGATGAGCGGTCCCGGCGTCGACTCGGCGAGCGCCAGGCCGTCGATCATCGCCGGCGCCGCGAGCCAGCCATAGCCCTCGACCGCGACCTGCGCCACGTAGGCGAGCACGGCGTAGGCACCGCCGAAGGTGACGAAGGCCGCCCGGGTGAAGAAGAGATAGACGTCGCGTACCACCGGCGCTTCGGCCGCGAGGGCGAGGACGACCGCGAAGGGGAGCGCCCAGAGCGCGAGGCCGGCGGCGAGAACGGCGAGCGGACGGCTGCGGCGAGGCGGCGGTTCGCCGCCGTCTGTCGATTCGTCGGCCGGTGGCGCCGGCGCGAAGCCGGGCAAGAGAGCGCCGGCCGCCAGGCCGGCGAGCGCCGCGCCGGCGACGATCGCCGGGAAGGGCACGGCGAGCGCGAAGATGGCGGCAAACGCCGCCGCGGCGAAGAGCCCGTGCGCGGCGTGCCGGAACGCCCGAGCGCCGATGCGCAACAGGGCCTCGGCGACGATCGCGACGACCACCGGCTTGATGCCGGCGAGAACCGCCGTCACCGCCGGCAGCGTCCCCCAAGAGACGTAGATCCAGGCGAGGCCCCAGAGGAGAGCGGCCGAGGGGAGGACGAAGCCGACGCCGGCGACGAGGGCGCCGCGCAAACCGTGCAGCAGCCAGCCGACGTAGATCGCGAGCTGCTTCGCCTCGGGGCCGGGGAGCAACATGCAGAAGTTGAGCGCGTGCAGGAACCGCCCCTCGGAAATCCACCGCTTGCGCTCGACCAAGTCGCGGTGCATGAGCGCGATCTGCCCCGCCGGCCCGCCGAAGTTGATCCAACCGAGCAAGAGCCAGTAGCGCGCCGCCTCGCGGAAGCTCGGCGCGCCCTGGATGGCGACGACGTCGCTCACGGCGGCGCGCCGCCCGGCGTCGCGACGCGCTCGTAGGCGGCGAGCGCCGCGGCGGCGTCCTCGATCGCGATGCCGGTCGAGTCGAAGAGCGTGATCTCGTCCGCCGAGCGCCTGCCGACGACGGCACCGGTCACCAGCTCGTCGAGGCGGCCGGCGACGTCGGCCGGCGTCATCGCTCCGGCGGCGACGGCGTGGTGGAGCTCGCCGCAGGCGAGCGCCTGCTCGGGCGAATCGACGAAGAGGCGCGAGGCGGCGACGAGCGCCGGATCGATCTCCTGCTTCGCGGGATGGTCGGCGCCGACGGCGGCGACGAAGGTGCCGGGGGCGACCTGGCCCCGAAAGAGGAGCGGTGTCCGCGCGGTGGTGCAGGTCACGATGATGTCGCTCGCCAGCGCAGCAGACACGACCTCGGGGGCGAGCTCGACTGCGAGCCCGAGCTCCGTCTCGAGGCTCAGCACGAGTTGCCGGGCCCGCTCGGTGTCGACGTCGAAAACCACCACCCGAGCGAGCGGCAGCACCTGGGCGAGAGCCCGGATCTGCGCCGAGGCTTGGCGACCGGCGCCGACGAGCAGGCAGCGCTCCGAGTCGGGCCGGGCAAGGTGACGCGCGGCGACGGCGGTCGCCGCGCCGGTGCGCAGCGCCGTGAGCTCGGGCGAGTCGAGCAGCGCCAGCAGCCGGCCGTCGGTGGCATCGAAGAGCGCCGCGACGCCCTGGATCGTCGGCAGCCCGCGCAGCGGATTCCCCGGGAAGTTGGCGTTGATCTTGGCGATGTAGACCGCACGCGGCGCGGCGAGCGAGCTCGTCTTGACGTGGAAAGCACCGGCGTCGACGTCGTAGGCGAGGCCGGCGTGGCCGGAGACGGCGCGCGGACCGGCGTCGCGGAGCGCCGCCTCGACGGCGTCGACGACGATGTCCGCCGGCAGCAGGCGTCGCAGTGTCGCGGCGCCGAGCCACGGCGGCGAGTCGGGATCCGGGAGCGGTCGGCGACCGTCTGCAACAGACGTTGTATTCATGGGCAACGTATATTACAATGGCCGCGAGATGGCGGCAAGAGATTCCGCACGGGACGCGGTTTACCTGGTGCTGCAGATTCGGCTGCCGAGCGGCAAGTCATCCTCGCGCGTCGGCATCTGGCGGCGCCTGCGCAAGCTGGGCGCGGTGAGCCTCGGCGCGTCCTGGGCACTGCCGCTCGACGACGAGAGCCGCGAGAGCTGCGAGTGGCTGCGGCGCGATATCGAGGCAGCCGGCGGCGAGGCAATGCTGTTCGAGGCGCGGCCGGACGCCGGAACTGCGGCGGTGTTCGAGCGCCGGCACCGGGGAGTGACGGACTCGCCTGCGGCCAGATCCTCGCGAACTGATGCGCTCGCGCCGCTCGACCCGGCCCAGTTCCGCGGACGGACGTGGGTGACGCGGCCACGACCGGGGGTCGACCGCATGGCGTCGGCCTGGCTGATCCGGCGCTTCGTCGACGCCAAGGCACGCTTCGAGTTCGTCGCCGAAGCCGACCGCCGGCGCGGCAAGTCGATCCCGTTCGACACCTTTGGGGCGGAGCTCGGCCACCAGCAGGGCCTCTGCACCTTCGAGGTGCTGGCACGGCGATTCGGAGTCGACGACCCGGCCGTGCAGGGGCTCGGTAGGACGGTCCACGCCGTCGACCTCGCCGAGCCGGCGCCAGACGCAGCGGAGGCCGCCAACGTGGAGCGGATGGTCGCGGGACTGCGCGCCGCCTACCCCGACGATGGCGAGCTCCTGGCGGCCGGTATCGCGCTCTTCGAGGCGCTCTACGCGTCGGCGCGCGGGCGGGCCGGTGGCCGCGGGCGAAAGCAGTCGGGAAAGGAGCCGACGATGAAGAGGACCGAAGAGAGAAGAAATCCGCCGCCTCGCCGCCGACCGAAAGGACAGAAGCGATGAAGTGGATCACCCGCGAGCGGCCGAAGATCGACCGCGTCGCCTGTCCGTGGCTCATTGCGCGCTTCCTCGACCCGGCGGCGGAGTTCCACTTCGTGCCGGCGTCGGAGGTCGAGGCACGGGCGGCGGAGCTCGCCGCGATTCCGTTCGACGTCGAGGGGGTCGAGCTCTCTCACGTCGGGCCCAAGTGCAGCTTCGACGCCTTTCTCGAGAAATACGAGCTCGACGAGCCGGCGCTCGCCGCGCTGGCGAAGATCGTGCGCGGCGCCGACACCGCGCGACTCGACCTCGCCCCGGAGTGCGCGGGCCTGCTCGCCGTCTCGCTCGGCCTCTCGCAGCTCTTCTCGGACGACCACGATCAGGTCCGCCGCGGCTTCGTCGTCTACGACGCGCTCTACGCGTGGCTCACTCGCGCGCGCGGCGAGACGCACACCTGGAATCCGCAGCGCACGCGCTGAGCGGGCGCCCCGCGAGCTACATCCGCTCGGGCTCGGGGAGACCGAGGAGGGCGGCGGTGGCGCGCAGGCCGCGGGCGAAGACCTGGAAGGTGGCGAGGCGGACGCGGGAGACGGCGGGGTCGTCCTCGTGCAGCACCGGGTGGTGGTGGTAGAGGGCGTGGAAGAGCTGCGCGAGGTCGAGGGCGTGGCGGGCGACGAGCGAGAGCTCGAGCGTCGTCGCCGCCTTCTCGACCGCTTCGCCGGTGCGCGCCACCGCGTGCACGAGCTCCCAGAGGTCATCGCCGAAGAGCTCGGGTGGGAGCTGGGCGACCTCGTCCGCCGTCACCGCGGCGGCGCGGCCGGCGCTCGCCAGCTTGCGGCCGATGTTCTTCGCCCGCACGAGCGAGTACTGGAGATACGGCCCGGAGTCGCCCTCGAAGCTCAAGGCCTCGGCGAAATCGAAGGCGAGCACCCGCGTCGTCGTCGCCTTGACCATGAAGAACCGCAGCGCGGCGGTCGCGAGCTCGCGCGCCAACCGGCCGAGCTCCTCGCCGCCGAGGTCGCGGTTGCGCTCGGCGATCTCTTCGCGCGCCTTCTGCTCCAGCCGGTCGAGCAGGTCGTCGGCCTTGACGCCGATCCCTTTGCGGCCCGACATCTCGACGCCCTTGCCGTCGCCGCCCTCGACGCCGAGCAGGCGCGCCGTGGCCGGCGACAGCGTCACCATCTCGTAGGCGAAGTGCGTCGAGCGCCGCGCCGCCTCGTGGTGGCCGAGCGCCGAGAGACCGGCGCGCACGATGCGCTGCAGGTAGCTCTGCCGGGCGTCGATGACGTTGACGACCTCGTCGCCGCCGCCGAAGCTCGGATGCTCGGCGGCGCCGTCGGTGGCGGTCGTCCACAGGTCCTGCTCCCGCCACCAGCGGTAGCCGAAGTCGCGGCCGAGAAGGCCGAACTTCCACAGCTGGTAGGCGATGTCCTTGCCGACGTAGGTGACTGTGCCGTCCGAGCGCACGATCACCTTGTCGGGGTCCTCGAGACCGGCGAACTCGGGCGTCTCGGCGAGCGGCATGACCCAGCAGCCGGCGTTCTTGCCCGCGCTCTCGAGCTCGATGGCGCCGGCAGCCCGCAGCTTTTCGAACGCCTCGTGGAAGAAGTCGAGGGCGAGGATGTCGCTCTCGTGGGTGAGCAGGTCGTAGCCGACGCCGAGCCGCGCCATGGTCTTGAGGTGGCGGGCGACGACGCGCCGCGCGACGAGCCGCCCCATCTCGGCGCGCTCACCGTGCCCGCTCTCGAGCGCGTGCAGCGTCTCGCGGCGCAGCGCCTGGCGCGCCGGGTCCTCGTCGAACCAGCGACCGACCCGGCTGTAGAGGTCCCAGCAGTGGAAATCGAACGGCTCGGCGACCGCCGCGACCTCGGCGACCGTCCGGTGCTCGACATCGACGAAGCCGACGACAACGTCGGCCACCTGCACGCCGGTGTCGTCGATGTAGTTCTGCACCTCGACCTCGCGGCCGAGGGCGCGCAGGCAGCGCACCAGGGTGTCGCCGAGGACGGCGTTGCGCAGGTGGCCGATGTGGGCCGCCTTGTTGGGATTGATGTTGGTGTGCTCGATGATGACCTTGCCGGCGGGTTCGGCTGCGGCGAGCTCGTCGATCTGGAGCGGATCATCGGCTTCCAGTAGCTGGCGGGCGTAGTCACCGCGTCGCAGGAAGAAGTTCAGGTATCCCGCGCCCTCGACGGTGACTCGTTCGCAGCTCGTCGGGAGCTCGATGGCGTCGCGGATCTCCTCCGCGATGTCGCGCGGCCGGCGGCGCAGGACCTTGGCCAGGTGGAGCGCCACGGGGCTGGCCAGATCTCCCAGCTCGCGCCTCGGCGGAGTCTCCACCACCAGCTCCTGCTCGAGGTCGAAGCACCGCCGGATGGCCTCCTCGACGGCGGCGCAG
>DASWJT010000132.1:0-5718 GCA_036397015.1 Thermoanaerobaculia bacterium | reverse complement strand
AGCGGGCCCGCCCGCGGGCGGGCTCGACTCGGGTGCGGGATCGACCGGCGCCTCCTCGCGCGGCGCGTGGCAGGGGGCGGCGCCGTCGAGCACGACGCGCCACGAGCCGTCGGGCTGGCGGCGCCAGACCGAGGTGAAGGTGCCGCTCCAGTTGCCCTCCGCGTCGTAGACGGGGCCCGCGGTGGTGCCCACGTCGCCGGTAACGACCGCCCGCGCGGGACGCCAGCTGAACGGCGCCGCGTCGCCCGCCAGCATCATCCGCGTCCAGGTGTCGAGCACTTCCTGCTTGCCGTTGAGGCGGCGCGGGCCGATGAAGATCGCGTCGTCGGCGAGGTAGGAGCCGAACTTCTCCGGATCGCGCGCGGCGAAGGCGGCGGCGAATCCCGCCTCGGCGGCCCACAGCGAGCGCTCGGCGTCGGTGGTGGGCAGGTTGGGGTCCGGGGCAGGGGCGGTCGGCGCCGCGGCGGGCAGCGGGTCGGCGGCGAGCGCGCGCCGCTCCGCAGCGGCGGCGAGCGTGGCGGCGGCGACGAGAACGTGCACGAAGGCACTCCCGCGAACGAGGCGCGTGCGCAGCTTGGGGCGCATGTCGAGCTCTCCTTCCGGTCGCCCGAGGGGCCTCGGGCCGGCTCCTCGAGGAATCGTACCTGGCCTCGCCTCCGACGGGAGCCTCAGCGAGAAGTGCTCGCCGCCGGGCGCGTCACGGCAGGAGAGCGGTGCCTGTCCTGCGTCCCAGCAGGCGAGGATCGGATGGCGCCCGCGTCCTCTCAGAGCCACTCGACCGGATCCCCGATGCGCACGAGGCCCGGGCGCGCGACCTCCGCATTGAGGCCGAGCACGCCGCCGAATCGCTCGACGATGGTGCGCAGCACCCGCGGGTCCGGCGCGAGCGTGTCGGGATCGAAGGTCGTCACCACGCAGCGGCCGCGCAGGTCGGCCAGCGCGACGACCGCCTCGCCGATGCGCAGCCGGCGCCCTTCCCACTCGCGCTCGGCCCGTCCCTCGACTCCCGCGATCAGCAGGTTGGGCCTAAAGCGCCGGCGGTCGAGGCCGAGGGATGCGATCGCTCCGTCGGTGGCGACGAGCAGCGGCAGGATGTCGAACCGCTCCCCCACCGCGGCGGCGCGCACGAGCCGCGCTCTGGTCCCGGCGGCGCGCTCGACGTCGGCAGCCACGGTCGCGTCCGTCCACGCGCGGCCGTCGACGAGCGGCTCGCCGTTGCCGCCGAGGGTCGCCCGGTGCCCGAGCAGGCCCGGCCGGCTGCGCGCGGTGACGAGCCGCCCCGCCGCACGCACCTGCACGAGCCGGTCGCCGCGCACCCCCTCCCGCGTCAGCTCCGCCTCTACGAGCCGCTCGCCCGCCATCGACTTCACCGGATACCGCCAGATCTCCGCCAGGTGCACGCACCCTCCCACCCCGCCCACGTCGAGCGACGGGCGAGTGTCCTGGAGATTGGATGTGCGGAGGTTTCAGCGCCGACCGAGCACCGAGTCGATCTCGGCCGACTGGCCGACCCCGCGTCCAGCCCGAATCGACTCAGCGCAAGTTCCGCATCCGGTCACCTGCCCGTCATGGGCTCTCGAAATGCCAGAAACGCCAGGAAGGCGGAGAGCGCGACCGCCAGGACGCCCGCGACGCGAATCTGCCACGCGCGCTCCGGCCTGATCTTCTCGTACACGCGGAGGCTCGCCTCCGGGGCGACGAAACGGAAGAACGCTTTCAACACCTGGCTCCAGCCGATCAGCGTCAGGACCACCGCAGGCCCAGACCAGACATTGTGAAACGAAACGATGATCGCGCCGAAGTTCAGACCGATGAAGCCCTCGGCAAACGCCCCGGGCCTGCCGAGCTCGCGCAGCTTGGCGAAGAATTCGATCCACGCTCCCGGTCGAAGAAGGTGCGACAACCCGATGACCAGGAAGCTCGTCGCAGCAAAGAACTGAACTGCCCTCTCCATCGACGCCCCCGCGCTCGAGCCGCTCGACCGTACCACCTACGGATCATGAGTCTACCGGCGCGCGGCGCAGCCCGATCTCAGAGGAAGGGCGGCAGCGCGACGTAGAGCACGACGATCGCCGCCATGTGGGTCAGGACCGCGAGCTCCAGCCCGCGCCACCAGTAGAGCCAGCCGAGAACGACGCCAGCCACGCTGTTGACCGCGATCGCCCGCAGCACGGGATGGGCGACGTCGGGCAGGTTGCCGACGTGCGCCAGGCCGAAGAACCACGCCGCCACTACGATGCCGAGCCACTGCGCCAGCGGCTTGCGGATCGCACCCGCTCCGCGGAGCGCCCGATGCGCCAGCGACGCGGCGAGGGTCGAGAGCAGCAAGCGATAGATCAGCTCCTCCGTGACGCCGGAGTAGACGACGACGAGGAGGCGGAAGGCGAGCGGCTCTGACCCGAGCGCGCGCACTCGCTCGAGGCTGGCGCCGGCGAAGAGCACCCGGTCGATCGCCAGCATCGAGATCGGCGTGACGACTCCGAGCAGCGGAACGAGCCACCACGAACGGCGGAGCAGCTCGCGGGTTTCCGTCGCGCTCGATGCCAGATTGAGCGGCGTGCCCAGGCCGAGCGGGCGCGGCGGCCAGCGCAGGCTCACCGGCGGGCTCCCGCCGCGTTGCGCATGGCTCGATCGTACACCCGCCTTGACCCTCCGTTACTTCGCTCCCCGTCCCGCCCCCGCCTCGGTGCGCGTGGGCGGAGTCCTCGAGCTCCCCTGGATCGGCGCCACTCGAGAACCAGTGCCTGTCCCCGACTTCGAGCCTAGATCGGTGACTTTCTCCGATCTCTAGACGCGTTCTACTTCGCTCTTTTCCGCTTCGCAGTCTTCTTCTTCGCAGTCTTCTTCTTCGCCGTCTTCTTCTTGCCAGCCTTCTTCTTGCCAGCTTTCTTCCTCGTGACCTTCGTCTTGGCCTTCGCCTTCGCCGCCTTCTTCCTTCCGGGTCCGTTCACGAAGCGCCTCCTTCTCCCTGCGATCTAGCCTGCCATTCCACCTCCACGCGGGTGCCCGGCAGGACGATGTCCTCGGTGAGCAGCTTCAGCTGCGATTTGTTTCCGAAGTATTCCGGTTTCAGCTCGAACTCCTTCTCACCGCCCAGATACTGGTTGACCGAGAACTCCTTGCAATCTTCGTGGACGACGATCAGGCCTTCGAACCCGACATGCAGAAACGGGAACCTGAGCGTGAATTCCTCGACCGTCTTCGGAGCATAACTGCGGAAGCTGATGTCGAACGTCACTTCCTGGGTCACCGCTTCCGACAGCTCGGCAGGAACGGCGAGCTCGCGGAGCATCATGCTGTTTCCACGCTCGACATCACCCTGGACCAGCTCGTACCGCTTTCCACCGTGCCGAATCGCGACATCGAGCTTCGGGAAGATCGTTTCCCAACTCGCTGCCGCCTGGCGCTTTCGCAGGATGTCGTCGATTACCTCCGAGAGCTTGGCCCGCTCACTCTCCGGCAGGGCACGCGTGAAGATCTGGTGAACGTAGACGGGAGACTCCTTCCAGACGTCGTCCCCTGCAGTGCCTCCCCAGGAGAAACCGAATCGAAGAGTCTTTCCCGACAGAATCGCCTGATAGCTGCACTGGGTGACGACGTACGGCGAGAATCCCTCGGCGAGCAGTTCATCGCCTTCCGAGTCTTGAGCGCCTCCGTGAATGTGCACCTCGTAGTTCCAGTTCCTGCAAAGCGGTTGCGATTGCGCATTCAAGAGCGTGTCGCTGATTTCGCGCAGGCGCAGAAACGCAAACCGATCGCGCGGCGGCCGGCACTGGACGAGAAAATCCTTGGCTTTCAAGTATCGCGGATCGGTCGCATCCTCCGGCTTGACCACCGCGACGTGACCGAAGTCGAGCGGATGCCAGTCGATCGCTCCATAGGTCCCCTTTGCGGACACCTCCCGCACGACGAGGTCCTTCGTGCCCGTCACGACGCGAACCGGGAGCAGGGACCGCCGCTTGGCTTCCTCACTGGAATGGCCCCCATTCACGACCCGCAGCGCCCACTCGTCGTTCAATTCCTGAACGAACTCGCTGGCCGGAGCGAGCTGGCTGACCTGCTCGTTCTGACCGCGAAGCCAGCCGAACAATCCGCCGGCTCTGGGGACGACGAACTTCAGAGCGATTCCCGCTGCCTTCGCCATCGATACGAGATGGCTGCCATTGATCGGCACGGCGTACAGCATGACTCCGCGAATCGGCAAACTGCGCGCAGCCCGCAACTGAATCAGAATGTAGTGCATCGCCACGAGACCGCCCATGCTGTGGGCGATGACGACGATCTGCTCGTAACGGCTCATTCGCTGTTCGATCTCGTCGGCCAGTTGTCGCGCAATCTTCTTGATCGACTCCCCGCTGACGGCGCTCGTGCGGTATTGAAAACCGAAGACGTCGTAGTCGGAGAGTTCGGTGTCAGCCTGGAGCAGGCCGGGGAAGGAGGCGCCTGTCGATGCGTTGATCCAGGTCTCTTCATGATGGCCGGTGAAGCCGTGAATGAAGAGCGCCGCCCGGACGTTCTTCGAGCCGGTTCTGCGCAGCGTGAAGAGAACGTCTTTGGTGACCGTCTGCCAGCTTGCCACGGAGTCACCTCGATCTTCCGCGTGGGCTCTCGCTCCTCGGGGCCAAGCTCAACGCGGATGCCCGTAAGAAATCGTCGCTGGTTGACTTCTACCACATTGCCCTGTCAAGAACTGACAGCCGCACTGGAATCTGTGGCACCGCCATGGTCCGTAGCGCGCGCAAAGAGTTCGGAAATCGGTGCCTGTCCCCGTTTTCCACGTTTTCCAAAGTCGGACCCGTTCCTCGCTCCGCGCCTACGCAGGGTCGCCGCGCGGGAGGTCGACGGTCTGGTCGAGCACGCTGGCGAAGAGGTCACGGTCGATGTTGCCGCCGGTGAGGACGACAGCGATTCTGCGACCGGCGTTTTTCTCGCGCTCCTTTTCGGCGGCGGCGAGGGCGGCGGCGCCGGCGCCTTCGGCGACGTTGTGGGTGCATTCGTAGAGGGTGCGCATGGCGGCGGCGACCTCGCGGTCGGTGACTTCGAGGATGCGGATCCGGTACTGCTCGAGGATCGCCAGGGATTCCGGGTGCGGGGTGCGGACGGCCATTCCGTCGGCGAGGTGGGTGGTCGACGGCAGCTCGACGAGACGGTTCTCGGCGAGGGAGGCGGCGTAGGCGCGGGCGTGGGCGGAGACGACGCCGACGACCTCCGTCGCGAGACCGAGGGCCTCGTGGGCGGCGAGCATGCCGCAGATGCCGGAGCCGAGGCCGATCGGAACGTAGACGCGGTCGAGGGCGGGGACGGCGCGGAAGAGCTCGCGGCCGGCCGTGGCGATGCCGACGACCAAGCCGCGGTCGTACGATGGCACCAGATGCAGCGACTCGGCCGCGGCGAGTCGCTCCGCGTGCTCGAAGGCGGCCTGGAAATCGTCGCCGTGCTCGACGAGCGTCGCGCCGAAGCCGCGCATTGCGGCATTCTTCTCGCGGCTGTTGCCGTGCGGCACCACGATCGTCGCCGGCAGGCCGTGGCGGCGGGCGGCGAGAGCGATCGACTGGCCGTGATTGCCGCGCGTCGCGGCGATGACGCCGCGCAGTCGATTCGCGCCGGCGGCGAGGGCGGCGAGATAGACCAGCCCGCCGCGCAGCTTGAACGAGCCCACCGGCGTGTGATTCTCGTGCTTGACCCAGACCTCGGCGGCGAGTCGCTCGCCGAGCAAAG
>DASWJT010000131.1:0-2487 GCA_036397015.1 Thermoanaerobaculia bacterium | reverse complement strand
GGTCGGCCGCGGCGATCGCGTGGCGCTGCTCGCGGGCAGCGGCGCCGAATTCGTCGTCGCCTTTCTCGCCGCGCTCGCGAGCGGCGCGGCGGTGCTGCCGGTCAACCTCGCCTACCGCCGGCGCGAGATCGCGCACCTGCTCGTCGACGCCGAGCCGCGCCTGCTGATCGCGGCGCGAGACCGGATCCCGGCGATCGGCGAGCTCGACGCGAGCGAGCGACGGAGCCTCGGGGAGGTGCTGGTGGCGGAGGAGCTGGTGGGAGCCGCGGACGGCGCTGGAGGCGCCCTCGCCCCGCTTCTCGAGCTGGCGCGCGACGACCTCGCTCTCCTGCTCTACACCTCGGGCACCACCGGCGCCAGCAAGGGCGCCGTGCTTTCGCACGGAAACCTCCTGTCGATGATCGCTTCGCTCCACGAGGCCTGGCGATGGTCGGCCGACGACGTCCTCGACCTCACGCTGCCGCTCTTCCACCTGCACGGCCTGGTCAACGGCGTCTGCTGCGCGCTCGCCGCGGGCGCGACGCTGCGGAT
The DNA here is from genome assembly GCA_036397015.1 of Thermoanaerobaculia bacterium. Taxonomy (GTDB): domain Bacteria; phylum Acidobacteriota; class Thermoanaerobaculia; order Multivoradales; family JAGPDF01; genus JACTMI01. Next base: position 1,956 of record DASWJT010000131.1, on the reverse strand, counting down.
CGCGCCGCGCTGCGAGGCGGCGGCCGTCGTCGAGCGGCTGGCGGCGGGGGAGGCGACGCTCTTCTTCGGCGTGCCGACGCTCTACGTGCGCCTGGTCGAGGAGCTCCGCCGGCGCGGCGGCGCGCGCTTCCCGCGCGTGCGGCTCTTCGTCTCCGGCTCGGCGCCGCTCGCCGCCGAGACCTTCGCCGCCTTCCGCGTACTCGCGGGTCAGGAGATCCTCGAACGATACGGCATGAGCGAAACGGGAATGCTCGTCGGCAATCCGATCGACGGGCCGCGGCTGCCGGGCACGGTCGGCACGCCGCTCCCCGGCGTCGAGATGCGGCTGGTCGACGCCGCCGGTGCGCCGGTCGCGGCGGGCGGGGAGGGCGAGATCGAAGTGCGCGGTCCGAACGTCTTCTCGGGCTACTGGCGGGCGCCCGAGAAGACGGCCGCGAGCTTCCGCGAGGACGCCGAGGGCCGGCGCTGGTTCCGCACCGGCGACCGCGGACGGATCGACCCGGCGACCGGTCACGTCACGCTCCTCGGCCGCTCGAGCGAGCTCATCCTCTCGGGCGGCTTCAACGTCTATCCGCGCGAGGTCGAGGAGGTGCTGCTGCGCCTGCCCGGCGTGCGCGAGGCGGCCGTCGTCGGCGAGCCGCACGCCGAGTTCGGCCAATCGCCCGTCGCCTTCCTGGTCGTCGACCGCCCGCTCGCGATCGCCGAGCTGGACGCCCACTGCCGGGCCGAGCTCGCGCCGTTCAAGCTGCCGCGCCGCTACCTCTTCCGCGACGCGCTGCCCCGCAACGCGCTGGGCAAGGTCGAGAGGCGGCGGCTTCTCACGCCGTGAGCTTCCCGTACAATCGCGCCATCTCGTGAAGCCGGCACCGTTCGACTACGTCGCCGCGCGCTCCCTCGACGAGGCTCTCGAGGCGCTCGCCGAGCGCGCCGACGACGCCAAGGCGCTGGCCGGCGGCCAGAGCCTGATCCCGGTGCTCAACTTCCGGCTGGCGCAGCCGGCCGTGCTCGTCGACCTGAACCGCGTCGCCGGCCTCGACTCCGTCATCGAGGAGGCGGGCGGTGGTCTGCGGCTAGGCGCGCTCGTCCGCCAGCGGAGCCTCGAGCGCGATCCGCGCATCGCGCGGCGGGCGCCGCTCCTCGCCGAGGCGACGGCGTACGTCGCCCACCCGCAGATCCGCAACCGCGGCACGCTCGGCGGCAGCCTGGCGCACGCCGACCCGGCGGCCGAGCTGCCGGCGGTGGCTCTGGCGCTCGACGCGGAGCTCACCCTGCGCCGGCGCGGCGGCGAGCGGCGCCTCGCGGCGCGCGAGTTCTTCATCGGTCTCTTCTCGACCGCGCTGGCGCCCGGCGAGCTGGTGACCGAGATCCGCCTGCCGCCCTCGCCGCCGCGCACCGGTCACGCCTTCGTCGAGTTCGCCCGCCGCCACGGCGACTACGCGCTCGCCGGCGTCGCCGCGCGGGTGACGCTCGACGAGGGCGGCGCCTGCCGGGCGGCTCGTCTCGTCCTGGTGGCGGTCGGCGATGGCCCCGTCGACGCGAGGCGAGCGGCCGCGGCGCTCGCCGGCACGGCGCTCGACGCCGCCGCGCTCGCCGCCGCGGCCGAGCTCGCCGCCGGCGCCGAGATCGATCCGCTCGGCGACATCCACGCCTCGGCCGAGTTCAAGCGCCACCTGGTGCGCGTTCTCGTCGTGCGGGCGCTCGAGCGAGCGCGCGAGCGGGCGTGGGAGGCGGAGTGACGCGGCGCGCGGTCCGCGTCGAGGTCAACGGCCGCGTGCACGAGCGCGAGGTCGAGCCGCGCCTGCTGCTCTCCGATTTCCTGCGCCACGAGCTCGGCCTGACCGGCACCCACGTCGGCTGCGAGCACGGCGTCTGCGGCGTCTGCACGGTGCTGGTCGGGGGCGAGCCGGTGCGCTCCTGCCTGATGCTGGCGGTGCAAGCCGACGGGCTCGCGGTCGA
>DASWJT010000130.1:0-2141 GCA_036397015.1 Thermoanaerobaculia bacterium | reverse complement strand
AAGGGCGAGTCGATGGAGGTCTGCTTCGTCGACGGCGAGGTGCGCGACTTCGTGGCGCGCGAGGCGGCGGCGAGCCCGCAGCGCTTCGGCGCCGTCCCCGCCGGGCCCGCTCTCGTGCGCGCCGGCGACGGACGCGAGTTGGGCCGCGCCGAGCCCTACTACCGCTACACGGTGGGCCAGCGGCGCGGCCTCGGCGTCGCTGCCGGGCGGCGGCTCTACGTGCTCGAAGTCCTGCCCGAGGAGAACACTGTCGTCGTCGGCGGCGAGGAGGAGCTCCTGGCGCCGGGCCTGCGCGGCGAGCGCCTGCACTGGATCGGCGCGCCGCCCGCCGTCCCGGTCGAGGCAACGGTCAAAATCCGCTCCCGCCACGCCGGTGTGCCGGCGCTCGTCCGCCCGCGCCCCGGCCGCACGGTCGAGGTCGACTTCGGCGAGCGCCAACGCGGCGTAGCGCCGGGCCAGGCCGCCGTTTTCTACCAGGGCAGCCGCGTCCTCGGCGGCTGCTGGATCTCGGGGAGGCTGTGACGCGATGAACGGTTCCGGATTCGAGCTCGTCTGGCTCTCGGGACGCTATCGGATCGGGAGATTCCCGCCTTCGTCGGCGCTCGTCTCGGTGCCGAGCGGCCCGTTCGTGTCCATTACCCGCACCGCCGACGAGCTCTCGCTCGTCTGCCCAGAGGAGGAGATGCCGCGCGGCGGACGGAGCGAAGGGCCCTACGCGCTCTTCCGCGTCGCGGGCCGCATGGACCTCGGTCTCACCGGCGTGATCGCGGCGCTCACCGCCCCGCTCGCCGCGGCCGCCATCCCCGTCTTCACCGTCGCGACCTTCGACACCGACTACGTCCTCGTGCGCGAGAGCGACCGCGAGCGCGCGCAAGCAGCGCTCGAGAAGGCCGGCCACCGCTTCGCCGTCGCGCCGTAGAGCCGACGCCTCGCTCGGGCAGGACAGAGACGTCCTTGAAGGGGAGCGTCCGCCCGACCGCGGCGCCGGATGGGTCGACCGCGGTGCGCTGACCGAGCACGGTTTTTCCCTCTATGAAGGCTTTTCGTCTCTGGCGGACGTGGGCGCGGACTCGGCGGTGTCGGCGCCGATCACGAGGACGAGCTCGCCGAGCAACTTGCGCTCGCCTGCCCACGCGGCGAGCTCGGCGAGGGTGCCGCGGACGATCTCTTCGTGCAGCTTGGTGAGCTCGCGGGCGAGGGCCGCGGGGCGGTCGGCGCCGAGCTCGGCGAGCGCGTCGTCGAGGCTGGCGACCAGCCGGTGCGGCGACTCGTAGACGACGACGGTGTGGCCGAGCCCGCCGAGGCGGCGATAGAAGGTTCGGCGCTTGCCGGCCTTGGGCGGGGCGAAGCCGGCGAAGGTGAACGGATAGGGCGGCAGGCCCGAGGCGACGAGCGCGGCGAGGATCGCCGATGGCCCGGGGATCGCCTCGACCGTCGCGCCGGCGGCGATCGCCGCGCGCACGAGCGGATAGCCGGGGTCGGAGAGGAGCGGCGTGCCGGCGTCGGAGACCACCGCGATCGTCTCGCCGCGCGCAAGCGCGGCGACGAGCTCGGGGACCCGCTTGCGTTCGTTGTGCTCGTGCAGGGACACCAGCCTCTTCTTCACGCCCAGATGGGCGAGCAGGCGGCCGCTGTGGCGAGTGTCCTCGCAGGCGACGAGGTCAGCCTCGGCGAGCGCCCGCGCGGCGCGCGGCGAGAGATCGTCGAGATTGCCGATCGGCGTCGCGACGAGCAGCAGGCGGCCGGGCATGCGGGCATCCTAACGGCGGAGAAGAGCGGACCGGGTTAGGATTCCGGCGCACGGCGCGGTTCGCCGCGGGAGGCGGCGACCAGTGCGCCAGGGGGGAATATGAGCGGAGTCCGTCTTCTCGTCGGCACCAAGAAGGGTGCCTTCGTCCTCACCGCCGACGGCCGGCGCGCCGATTGGAGAGTCGACGGCCCGTTGTTCGGCGGCTGGGAGATCTACCACCTCAAGGGCTCGCCGGCCAACCCGAACCGGGTCTACGCCTCGCAGACGAGCAGCTGGTTCGGCCAGATCGTGCAGCGCTCCGACGACGGCGGCGCGACGTGGAATCCGGTCGGCAAGGATTTCGTCTACGACGGCGTGCCCGGCACCCACAAGTGGTACGACGGCACCGATC
>DASWJT010000129.1:0-9284 GCA_036397015.1 Thermoanaerobaculia bacterium | reverse complement strand
CGACCCAGGATCACGCCGCGGCGGCCGTCGTCGTCGGGCGGCCGGAGACGGGCGGCACCGCCCAGGCGCCGAAGGGCACGCCGGTGTTCGCCTGGAAGGGGGAGACGCTCGAGGAGTACTGGTGGTGCACGAGTGAAGCGCTCGAATGGCCCGACGGATCGGGTCCGACGCTGATCGTGGACGACGGCGGCGACGCGACGCTCGTCGTGCACAAGGGCGCGGAGTTCGAGAGGGCGGGCGCGGTGCCCGCGTTCGACTCCGAGAAGGACCCGGAAGAGTGGGGCGTGATCCTCGCCTGCATCAAGGCGTCGATGGCCAGGGACCAGTCGCGCTGGACGCGGATCGCGTCGTCGATCCGCGGCGTGAGCGAGGAGACGACGACCGGCGTCCACCGGCTGTACCAGATGATGGAGGCGGGCACGCTGCTCTTCCCCGCCATCAACGTCAACGACTCGGTCACCAAGAGCAAGTTCGACAACATTTACGGGTGCCGCCACTCGCTGCCCGACGGCCTGGCCCGCGCGACCGACGTGATGCTCGGCGGCAAGGTGGCGGTGGTCTGCGGTTTCGGTGAAGTGGGCAAGGGGTGCGCGCAGGCGCTTCGGGGCCAGGGGTGCCGGGTCATCGTCACCGAGATCGATCCGATCTGCGCGCTGCAGGCGGCGATGGAAGGCTACGAGGTGAACACGCTGGAGCAGGTGCTCGAGCGCGCCGACATCTTCATCACGGCGACCGGCAACCACAGCATCATCACCGCCCAGCAGATGTCGCGGATGAAGGACAAGGCGATCGTCGGCAACATCGGCCACTTCGACAACGAGATCGACATGGCCGGCCTCAAGAAAGTGCCGGGGATCGAGCGCATCCACATCAAGCCGCAGTACGACGAGTGGCGCTTCCCCGACGGCCACTCGGTGCTGGTGCTCGCCGAGGGGCGGCTGCTGAACCTCGGCTGCGCCACCGGCCACCCCTCGTTCGTCATGTCGTGCTCGTTTGCGAACCAGGTACTAGCGCAGATCGACCTCGCCCAGCACGCCGGCGAGTACCCGAAGAAGGTCTTCGTGCTGTCGAAGGCGCTCGACGAGAAGGTGGCGCGCCTCCACTTGGACAAGCTCGGCGTCAAGCTCACCGAGCTCACGCCGAAGCAGGCCGATTACCTCGGCGTGCCGGTCGAGGGCCCCTACAAGCCCGAGCGCTATCGGTACTGATTGATTTTTGACATCTGATGCCTTGCTAGCTAGCATCACGCATCATGCGGACGACCTTGGACATCGCGGACCCGATCCTCGAGGAGGTCAAGCGTCTCAAGGCGAAGGAGGAGAAGACGCTGGGTGAGGTAGTCTCCGAGCTCCTCGCCGAGGGCCTCGCCGTGCGGCGCGCGCGGAAGAAGACGATGCGGCCCAAGTTCGAGTGGCCCGTTCAGGACCTGCAGCCGAAGATCGATCTCGACGACAAGGATGCGCTCTGGGCGCTCTTCGACGCTGATGCCGGTTTCCCGCACCGGTGAGCTTCGCAGTCGACGTCAACATTCTCGTACACGCGGTCCATCCGCGTAGCGCTCGATTCGAAGCGGCGCGGGCGTTCCTGGAGGCGAAGGCGGTCGGCCCAGAGCTCTTCTGTCTCGCCTGGATCACCGCCCTTTCCTACCTCCGGCTCGTGACCCATGCCGGAGTGCTGGGAGTGCCGCTCGCGCCGGCGAGCGCTCTGAACGGATTGCGCTCGCTGATTGGCCAGCCGCACGTTCGAATGCTCTCGGAGAGGGAGGGCTTCCTCGACGCGTACGAGCGGGTGACGGCGGGCCAGGTCGTGCGCGGCAAGCTGGTGCCCGACGCCCACCTCGCGGCCATCCTTTTTCAGCACGGCGTGCGCACTCTCTACACCGCCGACCGCGACTTCCGCCGCTTCGACTTCCTCGACGTGCGCGACCCGTACGCGGGCTGACGTGAACGCGCCGGCCGCCGGCGGTGGCGCGGTGTTTGCTACGATCCACCAGCTATGGTGCGGCGCAGGACGATCTACAAGGTGGTGTTCCAGGCGCAGGGGCAGCTCGTCGAGCTCTACGCGCGCCAGGTGGCGCAGAGCGCGCTGTTCGGCTTCGTCGAGGTCGAGGATCTGGTCTTCGGCGCGCGCTCGGAGCTGGTCGTCGATCCCTCGGAGGAAGGCCTGCGGGCGGAATACGGCGACGCCAAGCGGCTGTTTCTGCCGCTGCACGCCATCGTGCGCCTCGAGGAGGTCGAGCACGAGGGCGCGGCGCGGGTGCGGCCCGCCAAGGCCGGCGCGGGGATCGTGACGCCGTTCCCGGTGCCGGTGTGGACGCCCGGCAAGGGTCCCGGCGGCTGACGGGCCGCAGCGCCGACGGGGCGAACCGATCGGCGTCCGAAACGTATTAGCGGGCGTGAGCTTTCAGCGTCTGGCCGAGGTGTCTCCACGATGATTCGGGTGCGCAATCTCCACAAGAGCTACTGGATGGGGTCCAACCGGCTCCACGTCCTCAAGGGGATCGATCTCGACATCGGCGCGGGCGAGCTGCTCTCGATCATGGGGGCGTCGGGCTCGGGCAAGTCGACCCTGATGAACATTCTCGGCCTGCTCGACCATTCCGACGAGGGCAGCTACCAGCTCGACGGCGAGGAGATGAAGGACCTCTCGGAGAAGCGCGCCGCGCTGTTGCGCAGTCGCTTCGTCGGCTTCGTTTTCCAGAGCTTCCACCTGATTCCGTTCAAGACCGCCGCCGAGAACGTCGCGCTGCCGCTCTTCTACCAGGGCGTGCCGCGCCGCAAGCGCAATCGGACCGCCGAGGAGTATCTCGACAGAGTCGGCCTCGCCGACCGCGCCGGGCACCTGCCGCGCGAGCTCTCCGGCGGTCAACAGCAGCGCGTGGCGATCGCTCGTGCCCTGGTGACGGCGCCCAAGGTGCTGCTCGCCGACGAGCCGACGGGGGCGCTCGATTCGCAGACCTCCTACGAGATCCTCAAGGTGCTGCAGGACGTCCAGGCCGAAGGTGTGGCAGTCGTCATCATCACGCACGAGCGCGACATCGCCGGCATGACCGATCGCATCATCCACCTCGTCGACGGCACGATCGACTGGGATCGCCGCATCCAGCGCCACGACCCGGTCGCCGAGATCGGTGCCGCGGCGCCGAGCGAGCTCGACGTGATCGCGGCCTCCGCCGCCGCGGTGGCGGAGCGCGGCGGCGGCGAAGACGTGGGCGCGGCGAGAGAATGATCGACTTCGACACCTGGCAGGAGATCTTCGAGACGCTGCGGCGCAACAAGCTGCGCACGGCGCTGACCGGCTTCGCCGTCGCTTGGGGAATCTTCATGCTGATCGTGCTCCTCGGCTCGGGCCAGGGCCTGGCGCACGGCATCGAATACCAATTCCGCGACGACGCGGTGAACTCGATCTGGGTCTCGGGTGGGCAGACGACCAAGCCGTACAAGGGCCTGCAGCCCGGCCGTCAGATCCAGTTCGAGAACGCCGACTACGACGAGGTCACCTCCCGCGTTCCCGGCGTCGAGCACGCCTCGGCGCGCTTCTGGGTCTTCGGCAACCAGCAGGTCAACTACCGCAACGAGTGGGGGAGCTTCACCATCCGCTCGGTGCACCCGGGCCATCAGGTCATCGAGCGCACCAAGGTGATCGCCGGCCGCTACATCAACCAGCTCGACATCGAGCACTTCCGCAAGGTCGTCGTACTCGGCGATCTGGTCGCGGACGCGCTCTTCCACGACGAGCCGGCGATCGGCGAGGAGATCCGCATCAACAACGTCGCGTTCAAGGTGGTCGGCGTCTTCGACGACGAGGGCTCCGACTCCGAGCGCGAGCTGATCTACCTGCCGATCTCGACGGCGCAGCGCGCCTTCAGCGGCAGGAACCGGGTCAATCAGATCCTCTACACCACCGGCGACGCCGACTTGCCGGAGAGCGAGACGATGGCGGAGCGGACTCGCCTGATCCTCGCCGTCAACCACACCTTCGATCCGGAGGATCAGCGCGCCATCTTCCTGCGCAACAACGTCGAGCAGTTCCAGCGTTTCGTCGGCCTGATGGCCGGCATCCGCGTCTTCATCTGGATCGTCGGCATCGGCACCCTGATCGCGGGCGTCGTCGGCGTGTCGAACATCATGCTGGTGGCGGTCAAAGAGCGCACCCGCGAGATCGGAATCCGCAAGGCGATCGGCGCCACGCCGCGCTCCGTGATCGGCCTCGTGCTCAAGGAGTCGATCCTCATCACCGCGGTCGCCGGCTATCTCGGCCTGGTGCTCGGCGTCGCGGTGCTCGAAGGCGTGTCGCGCATCCTGCCCGCGGAGGCGGAGTTCTTCCGCAATCCGCAGGTCGACCTGCGCACGGCGCTCGCTGCGACGGCCGTGCTGATCGTCGCCGGCGCCGTCGCCGGATACTTTCCGGCGCGGCGCGCCGCGCTGGTGCAGCCGGTGACGGCGCTGCGCGAGGAGTGAGGAGGCACCGCCATGTTCGACCTCGACCACTGGCAGGAGATCGGCGCGGCGCTGGGCAAGAACCGCCTGCGCACCTTCTTGACCGCTTTCGGCGTCTTCTGGGGGATCTTCTTGCTCGTCGTTCTCCTCGGCTCGGGCAACGGGCTGTCGAACGGCGTCATGCAGGGCTTCTCCGGCACCGCGACGAACAGCCTGTTCGTCTGGGGAATGCGCACTTCGAAGCCGTACGCCGGCCTCGACGCCGGCCGTTCGATCGACTTCACCGACGAGGACACCGCCGAGCTCGCCCGCCGCATCCCCGAGGCCGAGGTGATCGCGCCGCGGCTGCAGCTCGGCGGCTGGCGCGGCGGCGCTACCGTCCGCCGCGGCCGGGAGGCGAGCGCCTTCACGATCATGGGCGACCATCCCGCGATCTTCCGCATCCAGTCGATGGCGCTCGAACAAGGGCGGCTGCTCAACCGGCTCGACCTCGACGAGAAGCGCAAGGTGGCGGTGATCGGGACCCGCGTCGTCGAGGAGATGTTCGCCAAGGGCGAAGAGCCGATCGACGACGCGATCGAGATCAACGGCGTCTGGTTCAAGGTGGTCGGCGTCTTCCGCTCGCGCCAGACCGGCGACCAGGGCGACCGCGACGCGCAGACGATCTACGTGCCGTTCACCACCTTCCAGCAGGCGTTCAACGCCGGCAACGAGGTGCACTGGTTCGCCATCACCGCGCGGCCCGAGGTCGGCGCCTCGGTGGTGGAGGAGAAGGTCCTGGCGATCCTGCGCGAGCGCCACAAGGTGGCACCCGACGACCGCCGCGGCATCGGCTTCTTCAATCTCGAGAAGGAGTTCAACCAGGTCCGCGGGCTGTTCAACGGCATCCACATCCTGATGTGGATCGTCGGCATCGGCACCCTCTCCGCTGGCGCCATCGGCGTCTCGAACATCATGCTCATCGTCGTGCGCGAGCGCACCCAGGAGATCGGCCTGCGGCGCGCCATCGGCGCGACGCCGTCGAAAGTGATGACGCAGATCGTCGTCGAGGCGGTGATCCTGACCGCCGGGGCCGGCCTGCTCGGCCTCTCGGCCGGCGTCGGGGTGATGGAGCTGGTTGCCGGCGCGCTGGCGCGGTCGGGCGGCGGCGAGCAGTCGATGTTCGTCAATCCCGGCGTCTCGTTCGCGAACGCCCTGCAGGCGCTCGCCATCCTGGTCGCGGCCGGCACCGTCGCCGGGCTGATCCCGGCGCAGCGCGCCGTCGTGGTCTCGCCGGTGGTGGCGTTGCGCTCGGAGTGAAGGCATCTCGGCAACGGATCGTGGAGGATCGATGAAGAAGTTCTTCGGCATCTTGCTCGGCGTCGTGCTGCTCGTCGTCATCGCCGGCACGCTCGTCTTTCTGTACCGGAAGTCGCAGCAGAAGCCCGTCGTCTTCGCGACCGCCGCCGCGACCCGCGCCGACATCGTGCAGAAGACGGTGGCGACGGGCTCGGTGGTGCCGCGCGAGGAGGTGGCGATCAAGCCGCTCGTCTCGGGCATCGTCGACGAGCTCTACGTCGAGGAGGGAGAGAGCGTCGCCAAGGGCGCCGAGGTCGCCAAGGTGCGTGTCATCCCCGACATGGCGCGGCTCTCCGACGGCGAATCGCGGCTCAACAAGGCGGAGATCGCGCTCGCCGATGCCCGGCGCAGTCTGCGCCGGCAGCAGCTGCTCTTCGACGAGGGCACGGTGGCGCGCTCCGCTCTCGACGCCGCCGAGGTTGCCGCCGCCGACGCGGAAGAGGAAGTGGCGGCGGCGAAGAGCTCGCTCGACATCGTGCGCACCGGTACTAGCACGCGGGTGGCGAAAGCGGCGACGACCCTGGTGCGCGCCACCATCGCCGGCATGGTGCTCGAGGTGCCGGTCAAGGTCGGCAACTCGGTGATCCAGGCGAACAACTTCAACGAAGGTACGACCATCGCCGCGGTGGCGAACATGGGCGACATGATCTTCGCGGGCAAGGTGGACGAGAGCGAGGTCGGCAAGATCCGCCCCGGCATGGAGCTCGTGCTCACCGTCGGCGCGTTGCCCGATCAGACGATCCAGGCGACGCTCGAGCACATCGCGCCGAAGGGGGTCGAGGAGAACGGCGCGATCCAGTTCGAGATCCGCGCCGCGGTCGCGCCGCGCGAGGACCTCTTCCTGCGCGCCAACTACAGCGCCAACGCCGACATCGTGCTCGACAAGCGCGTCGACGTGCTGGCGATCGACGAGGCGCTGCTGCAGTTCGACGGCGAACAGCCCTACGTCGAGGTCGAGGTGGCGCCGCAGCAGTTCGAGCGCCGCGACGTCGAGCTCGGACTCTCCGACGGCATCCGCATCGAAGTGCTGTCGGGTCTCTCGGTCGACGACAAGATCAAGAACCCGAATCCCGAGCTGGCGGCGGACGGGGCGGGCGCGAGCGCCGCCGGCCGGCGGCCGCGCCGCGCGAGCTGAACGCCCGCCGGACGCGGCGGCGGGCTTGTGCGCGGCCCGCCCCGAGGGGTATTTGGCGGCGCCGCGGCGGCCCGCTATCCTGGTTCGGCTCGAGCTCCGAGCCGGCGCGAGGGCGCCGGCGCGGCGGGCTCGTCCATCCCATGGCGAGGAGGCTGCATGCGACGTCGGCGAGTGGTGATCCTGGGCGCGGCAGGGCGCGATTTCCACAACTTCAACCTGCTCTTTCGCGACCGGCCGCAGTTCGAAGTCGTCGCCTTCACCGCCACGCAGATCCCCGACATCGACGGCCGCGTCTATCCGGCGGTGCTCGCCGGCAAGCTCTACCCCGACGGCATTCCGATCGTCGACGAGCAGCTGCTCGACCGCCTGCTGCGCGACGAGAAGATCGACGAGGCGTGGCTCTCCTACTCGGATCTCGCGCACGTCGATGTCATGCATCTCGGTTCGCGGGTGATCGTCACCGGCGCTCACTTCGTGCTCGCCTCGGCGACGCGCACCATGCTCGATTCGATCAAACCGGTGGTCGCCATCACCGCCGTGCGCACCGGCGTCGGCAAGTCGCAGACGACGCGCTTCGTGTCGTGCATCCTCAAGGAGATGGGCAAGAAGGTGGTCGCGGTGCGCCATCCGATGCCGTACGGCGATCTCGCGAAGCAGATCTGCCAGCGCTTCGCGACCTACGAGGACCTCGACCTCCACGAGTGCACGATCGAGGAGCGGGAGGAGTACGAGCCGCACATCGACAACGGCTTCGTGGTCTACGCCGGCGTCGACTACGAACGGATCCTGCGCGAGGCGGAAAAGGAGGCCGACGTCATCCTCTGGGACGGCGGCAACAACGACACCGCCTTCTACAAGCCGCGACTGCAGATCACTCTCGTCGACCCGCACCGGCCGGGGCACGAGTCGACCTACCACCCGGGCGAGGCCAACTTGCTGCTCGCCGACCTGATCGTCGTCAACAAGGTAAATACCGCCGAGCCGGCGAACGTCGAAGCCGTGGAGGCGAACTGCCGGCGCCTCAATCCGCGGGCGAAGATCGTGCGCTGCGCATCGGAGATCCGCATTTCGGATCCCGCGGCGATCCGCGGCAAGCGGGTGCTGGTGGTCGAGGACGGCCCGACGCTGACCCACGGCGGCATGAGCTACGGCGCCGGCTGGTTCGCCGCCAAGCAGGCCGGCGCGGCCGAGATCGTCGATCCCTCGCCCTACGCCGTCGGCTCGCTCGCCGAGACCTACGCCAAGTACCCCAACGCGCGCGGCATCCTGCCGGCGATGGGCTACGGCGACGAGCAGATCCGCGATCTCGAGGCGACGATCCGCGCCACCCCCGCCGACGTCGTCGTGGAGGGCACGCCGATCGAGCTCGCGCGCGTGCTCAAGTCCGACAAGCCGATCGTCAACGTCACCTACGCGCTCGCCGAGCTCGCGCCGGGGACGATCGAGCGCGCCCTACGCCACGCCTTCGGCTGAGGGCGCGGCGGCGGCCCCACCCCGCCGCGCGGTGGCGCGGCGGCCGCCGCGGCGTACCCTCGAGGCCGGCGGCGATGCTCTCGGCGCCTTCGTTCGTCAGCCGCCCCATGGGCGCACGAGCCGAAAAGGAGAGACCATGAACGCCATCCGCGAGAGCCAGCTGCGGGCGCTGGCGCGACTCGAAGCCTTCCCCAGCCTGTCGATTCTCTTTCCGCTGGAAGGCGGCGGTGCGCCGGGCCGACCCGATCTCGTGCGCCTGCGCAACGCGCTGCGCGCGGCGGGCGACGAGCTCGCCAGGGCGGGAGTGCCGCCGGCCGAGGGCGAGGCGCTGCTGGCGGCCGCGGGCGCCCTCGCCGAGAACGACGGCTTCTGGATGGCACCCGCGGGCGGAGCGGCGCTCTACGCCGCGCCCGGCTTCTTCCGCCCCGTGCGCGTCGGGCTCGAGCTGCCCGAGCTCGTCTACGTCGGCCGCCGCTTCGTCGTCCGCCCGCTGCTGCCGTGGCTCGCCCGTCCCGGCCTCGTTTACGTGCTGGCGCTCAGCCGCAAGCGCGTGCGGTTGCTGGAGACCGACGCCGAGGGGACGCGGCGGCTCGAGCTCCCCGGGCTGCCCGCGAGCTTCGTCGCCGCCGTCGGCGAGCTCCAGTACCACTCGGCGGTGCAGGCGCACACGGGCACGCCGTCCGCGCTCGGCCGCCGCTCGGCGATCTTCCACGGCCACGGCGACGGCGACGAGGAGCACTTCGAGGCCGACATCGCGAGCTTCTGCCGCCGCGTCACCGAGGCGCTCGAGGAGAAGCTGCCGGAGCCGGACGCCCCGGTCGTGCTCGCCGCCGTCACCGAGTACACGCCGATCTTTCGGCGCGCGGCGAGACGGCTCCGGCTGCTCGCCGAGACCGTCA
>DASWJT010000128.1:0-2407 GCA_036397015.1 Thermoanaerobaculia bacterium | reverse complement strand
GCTCGCCGCGACCCGCGCGCTCGCGCTGCCGCCCCTGGGCGCGGCCATGCTCGCCGCCGCCGGTTTCGCGGCGGCCGCGCTGCCGTTGCGTCGCGTGCTCGTCGCCGACTACCGCCGGCTCGCCACCGCCAAGGCGCGCGCCCGTGAGGGAGACTCGACGCCATGACGAAGCGCGCCCTCGCCTGCGGCGCCGCCGTCGGCCTCCTCGAGGCCGCCCGCGCGCTCGCCTCGCTCCCCCACGTGAGGGCAATCGACGGCTTTCTGGTGATCGCGCTCGCGACGACGGCCTACGCTCTCCTCGGCGCCGCCATCGCGCTCGCGTTACGTCCGGTCGTCGGCGCGCGACGGAGGTGTCGCGACGCGCCGTCCGGCGTGTTCGACGAGCGTTCGGACTGGGCGCTCCCGACGGGAGTCGCGGGCGGCGTGCTGGTGGCGACGTGGCGGCTGCGCGGGTTCGGCGCTCTGGCGCAGCCGGAGCTCCTCGTCGGCTTCGCGCCGGGACCGCTGCTCGAGGGGCTCTTCGCCGGCCTCGCCTTCGCCTGGGGCGCCTCGCGCCTCCCGGCACGCCGGCTTCGCGCCGCCTGGTGGACGCTCGCCGCCCTCGGGCTCGCCGTGGCGACGATCTCGACCGTCCGCGAGGAGCTCGCCGAGCGCTTCACGCCGCCCTACGACGGGCGGCGGCGGCCGAACCTGCTGCTCGTCTCGATCGACACGCTGCGCGCCGACCGGCTCGGCGCCTACGGCAGTTCGCCCGGCTTGACGCCGGTGCTCGATCGGCTCGCCGCCCAGGGGACCACCTTCGAGCGCGCCGCGTCGCCGATGCCGCTTACCGGCCCCACCCATACGACGCTGCTGACCGGTCTCGAGCCGGCGCGTCACGGCGTCCTCCGCAATGGCATCCGGCTTCGCGCCGAGGTCGAGACCGTCGCCGAAATGCTCGCCCGCGCGGGCTATCGGACCGGCGGCTTCGTCAGCGCCTGGCCGCTCACCGACGCTGCCAGTGGGCTCGCGCGCCGTTTCGAGCGCTACGACGAGGACCTTCCCACGCGCTACGGCGTGCCGCGCGTCGTCGACCGCCTGCCGCTCGTCTGGCTCGCCGATCGCACCGCCATGTCTGTTCTCGACGCAGGTTCCTCTGCCGAGCGCCGCGGACGCTTCCTCGGCGAGATCCACGAGCGCGACGGAGCGCGCACCGTCGAGCGCGCCCTGGCCTGGATCGCGCGCCGGGACGACCAGCCGTACCTCGCCTTCGTCCACCTCTACGAGCCGCACGTGCCGTACGTGCCGCCGGCGGCCCTGGTCCGCGCGATGGCGCCCGGAGACGAGCCGGCACGCTGGCGCTTCGACCGATCGCCCCGGGAGATGTGGCTCGAGGAGCGCTTCACCGACCGCGCGGAGGTCGCCGCGGTCCGCCGCCTCTACGATGCCGAGGTGGCGCACGCCGACGAGCTCGTCGGGCACCTGCTCGCCGGAGTCGACCACTTCGACCACGGCGAGGAGACGATCGTCGTCTTTACCGCCGACCACGGCGAGGGGCTCGGCGAGCACGGCGAGCTCTTCGACCACTCGGAGTTCCTCTACGAGACGACGATGCACGTGCCGCTCCTCGTGCGCCTGCCTGGCGGCGTCGGCGCAGGGCGGCGTGTGGACGAGCTCGTCACTCTCGCCGACGTCGCTCCGACCGTGCTCGAGCTCGCCGCGGTCGCGCCGAACGGCTCGCTCGATGGGCGCAGCCTCGTGCCGCTGCTGCGCGGCGACGCGAGCGGCGGCGAGCGGCTGGCGCACGGCACCGGCGGCGGCGCGATCCTGCGACGGGGCGGGATCGCGTTGCCGCTCCGGCACTCGGTCCGCGATCGCCGCTACAAGCTCATCTGGACGCTCGACAAGAGCTGGCCGTACCGCGGCGGACCGACGTTCGAGGAGCTCTACGATCTCGCCAGCGATCCGGGCGAGCTCCGCAACCTGGTGCCGAACGAAAGCGAGCCGGAGGCTGTCGAGCGCCTGCGCGGCGCGCTGCGCGAGCGGCTCGCGCGGCGCAGCGCCGACGTCGGTCCTCTCGATCCCGAGACGATGCGGCGGCTGAACAGCCTCGGCTACCTCTGAGCGCGGACGAGGACGAGGAGATCGCTTGCGATACCGCGCGCTGGCCTGTGGAGCCGTCATCGGACTGTGCGAGGCGGCGCGCGCCGTGCTCGGCCTGCCCCACGTCGCCGTCGCGACCGGCCTCGCGGTCGCCGCCGCCTCGGTCGTCGCCTACGCCGTCGCTTCCTTCGCCGTCGCGCTGGCGCTCGCGCCTCTGCTCGCCGCGCGGGCGCGCGACGAGTCTGCAGCGCCAGAGGCCGCCGCCGAGAGGGCGGACCGGCGGTCGATGGCCGCCGCCTCGGCGATCGCCCTCGGCGTGCTCGTC
>DASWJT010000127.1:0-2680 GCA_036397015.1 Thermoanaerobaculia bacterium | reverse complement strand
CACGGCTCGGTCGCGGTCGGGGCGACGCTGAAGCAGGTGGTCTATCGCGCGATCTACGCGGAGGTGAATGCGCGCCTGCAATCCGAGGCTCTGCGGCTCGGCACGATTACGTATCTCAACGACGCCGAGGCGGCCAACGCCGCCCGCGCCAACGACAGCGTCATCGACCGGCCGTGGGGGCTCTGGAAGGCACGGGTGAAGCAGAGGGGATGAGGGGCACGCCCCTCGCCAGAGAGGAAAGCCGTGTCTTCGATGCCGCGCAAGGTCGACGCCAGCGCGCTCCGCGTGGCCATCGTCGGCGGCTCGATGGGCGGATTGACGGCGGCGCTCCTGCTTCGCGACCTCGGCCACGATGTCGACGTGTTCGAGCGGGCGACCGGCGAGCTGACCGCGTTCGGAGCGGGGATCGTGGCGCACGAAGTCAGCACCCGATACTTCGTGCAGCGAGCGCCGACCTGGCTCGCCGACCATACGGTGCCGGTCCCCAGCTACCGGCTTCTGGACGGCTCCGGCGCGCTGCTATGGGAAGAATCCGTTGCCTATCGCTTCGTTTCGTGGGGCAGCCTCTATCGGGCGCTGCTCGCAGAGTTCGGCGGCGAGCATTATCACCAGGGAGCGGCGCTCGTCGGATTCAGCCAGGACGGAAACGGCGTTGACCTCCGCTTCGCCAGCGGCGGGCAGCTCCGGTACGACCTTCTCGTGCTCGCCGATGGCGTCCTCTCGACTGGCCGCCAGCGGCTCTTTCCGGGCTGCGAACCCGTTTACTCCGGTTACGTCGCGTGGCGGGGCACCGTGGCCGAAGCAGACATCCCGGCCCCCGTCCTTGAGCGTATCGACGACACGATCACCTACGCGCTCGTCCCCAACAGCCACATTCTCGTATATCCGATTCCCGGCGGCGGCAGCCGCGTGGACCGCGGCCACAGGCTGTGGAACTTCGTGTGGTACCGGAACGTGGACCAGGGCGCCCCATTCGACGAGCTGATGACCGATCGCGACGGCTTCCCGCATTCGGCCTCGCTGCGCCCGGGTCGGGTCCAGGACCGGTGCATGCGCGAGCTCAAGGCGCTCGCTGCCGCCACCTTGCCGCGCGAGATTGCCTTTGTCGTCACGGCCACGGAGCAGCCGTTCCTCCAGGCGATCGTGGACGTCGAATCGCCCGCGATGGCCGTCGGGCGAGTCTGCCTTCTGGGGGATGCCGCATTTGCGGCCCGACCGCACGCGGCGGCCGGCACCGCCAAGGCTGCCGAGAACGCATGGACGCTCGCCGAGGCGATCGCCACGTTCGAGGGCGATTTACCCGGCGCGCTCCAGAGATGGTCGGCGCACCAGACAGCGCTCGGCTCGAGCCTCGTTGCGCGCGCGCGCCACATCGGGGAAGGCTCGCAGTTCCGCTGCGACTGGCGGCCGGGCGATCCGGGCCTGAGGTTCGGGCTCTACGAGGCAGGTGATTCGTCCGTTTGGACTCGAGCGGCGCGCGGAGCAACGACGCCGGCATCGATTGGCTCCGGATTCCCGCCTTCGCGGGAATGACGGGACCTCAAGCTCCCGTCACTTATTCCGCAGCTTCTTGCGTCCGCGGCGGGGCCAGAGCCGCTTCGTCGCGATGCGGGCACCGGCGGCGAGCGCTTCGAGCTTGGCCCACGCGATCCTCGAGTGACCGACGCGGGGCCCGAGCCCGCAATCGGTGCCGCCCATCACGTTCTCGCGCCCGACGAGATTCGCGTAGCGCACGAGGCGCTCGGCCACGAGCTCGGGGTGCTCGATGAAATCCGAGTAGTGGCCGACGACGCCCGGGATCAGCACCGCGCCCTCGGGCAGCCTGTGGTCCTCGAACACGCGCCACTCGTGCTGGTGGCAGGGGTTGGATGCCTCGATCGAGTACGCGCCGGCGCGCACCCTGAAGATGATGTCGATGATGCGCTCGAGCGGAATATCGTGCTGGTGGGGGCCGTGGAAACTGCCCCAGCAGACGTGGAGGCGAATTCTCTCCCGCGGGATGCCGCTCAGCGCGTGATTCAGCGCATCGACCCGCATCGTCGCGTACCTGCGGTACTCCGCGACGCTTATTTCCGGGTACATCTGCCAGCCGTCGGGAAGATCCGGGTCGTCGATCTGCAGGAGGAAGCCCGCGCCCACGATCGCCTTGAATTCCTCGCGCATGGCTTCGGCGATGGCATAGACGAACGCCTCCTCGTCCGGGTAGTGCTCGTTGCGCAGCCAGTGCTCGATCGTGCCTGGCGTGTTCGCCGACATGAACGCCTCCTGCGCTTTCACGCCGCGGAGCGCCGCCCGCAAGTTCTCGAGATCGTCCTTGAGCGCGGCGTGGCCGACGTATCGGAGCGGCGCGACGCAGAACACCTGCGGCCGGCTCGGCCCCGACCCGGCGAAAGCGCCGAAGCCGCGGCCGCCCGCCGCGAAGTATTCAGGGAACTTCATCAGTTCCCGCCCCGCGATGGAGAGCGGCTTCGGGCTCTTGCCCGGCACGTAGGGGCGCGACTCGAAGCCGGCCAGGCGCTCGCGCACGTAGTTGTTGAAATTGGTCTTGCCGAGCTCGCCGTCGTTGACGCTGTCCACGCCGCAGGCCGCCTGCGTGCGCACGATCTCGGCGACTTCCTCTTTCAGCCGGACCGCGAGCGCCTCCTTGTCGAAGGGCCGGCCCTCGGCCCGAGCGAAGACC
>DASWJT010000126.1:0-8226 GCA_036397015.1 Thermoanaerobaculia bacterium | reverse complement strand
GCCGGCCGCTACAACCTGATCAACGACCGCGACTTCCTCGCGGCCAACGTCAAGTTCTCCTTCTGAGGGCGGACCCGACATGAGAAACCCAACGTTCAAGATCGTTCTCTCGTTCGCCGTCCTGCTCGCGGCGGCGGCTCTCGCCTTCGCGGCGGCGACGCCGCAGGAGATCGCCCGTCTGGGCCAGGACCTGACCCCGCTCGGCGGCGAGAAGTCGGCCAACGCCGACGGCACCATTCCGGCCTGGGACGGCGGCCTGACCAAGCCGCCGGCCGGCTACCAGAAGGGCCAGCACTACGTCGACCCGTTCGCCGGCGAGAAGCCGATCCTGACGATCGACGGCAAGAACGCGGCGCAGCACGCCGAGCGGCTCTCGGCGGGCCACCAGGCGATGCTCAAGGCCTACCCGTCGTACAAGATGCTCGTCTACCCCTCGCACCGCACGGCGGCGTCGCCGCAGCGCATCTACGACGCCACCAAGAAGGCGGCGGCGACGGCCCGGCTGGCCGAAGGCGGCAACGGCGTCCTCGACGCCGTCGGCGGCACGCCGTTCCCGTTCCCGAAGAGCGGCGTCGAGGTGATCTGGAATCACCTCACCCGCTACCGCGCCGACACCGCCAGCCGTGACGCCGCGCAGGCGGCGCCGACGCGGGGCGGCGACTACACGATCGTCAAGTTCGACGAAGAGACGATGTTCCTCTACAGTCTGCCGGGGATGACCTCCGAGAAGCTGGGCAACCGCCTGCTCTACTTCAAGCAGGCGGTCACCGCGCCGGCGCGGCTGGCGGGCGGTATCCTCCTCGTCCACGAGTCGATGAACCAAGTCACGCAACTGCGCGACGCCTGGCTCTACAACCCGGGCCAACGCCGCGTCCGGCGGGCTCCGCAGGTGGCGTACGACAATCCGGGCACGGCGGCCGACAACATGCGCACGAGCGACCAGCTCGACATGTTCAACGGCGCGCCCGACCGTTACGAGTGGACGCTCGTCGGCAAGCGCGAGATCTACGTGCCGTACAACGCCTACGCGCTGCAACGTCCCGAGAACAAGTTCAAGGACATCTTGAAGCCGCTGCACGTCAATCCCGACCTGCTGCGCTACGAGCTGCACCGGGTGTGGGTCGTCGACGCCACGCTGCGTCCCGGCGAGCGCCACGTCTACAAGCGGCGCACCTTCTACGTCGACGAGGACAGCTGGCAGATCCTGGCCATCGACCAGTACGACAACCGCGATCAGCTCTGGCGCGTCTCGGAAGGGCACGCCATGGTGTTCTACGACGTACCGTCGACCTGGGTCGCGGCCGAGGTGCACACCGACCTGCAGGCGGGCCGCTACCTGGTGCTGGGCCTCTTCTCCGAGGGCAAGCCGCACGATTTCGCCCTCGAGCGGAGCGAGGCCGACTTCACGCCCGACGCGCTGCGCCGAGAGGGCGTGCGTTGAGGCGGCGGGTCGCCGTCGCGGCCGGAATTGCCCTCGCCGCGACGCCGACTCTCGCGCTCGCCGCCGATGCTGCCGGCGGCGAGCGCTCCATTCCGGCCCCGCTGGCGCCGCGCTCCCTCCTGCTCGACGCCGCCGCTCGCGGCGGCCTGCTGGTGGCCGTCGGCGAGCGCGGCCACGTCCTCCTCTCGCGCGACGGCGGCGCGAGCTGGACGCAGGCCGAGGTGCCGACGCGCGCCATGCTCACCGGCGTCGCGCTCTTCGACGAGCGCCGCGCCTGGGCCGTCGGCCACGACGAGGCGATCGTGCGCAGCCGCGACGGCGGCGCCACCTGGGAGCTCGTGCGCAGCGAGCCCGACAACCAGCGGCCGCTGCTCGACGTCTGGTTCGGCGACGCCGAGCACGGCTTCGCCATCGGCGCCTACGGCGCCTACCTCGTCACCGCCAACGGCGGCGCGACCTGGGAGGAACGGCCGATCGGCGAGGACGACTACCATCTCAACGAGATCGTCGAAGCGGCCGACGGCGCCCTCTACATCGCCGCCGAGGCCGGCCATCTCTATCGCTCCGACGACCGCGGCGAATCGTGGCGCGCGCTCCCCACGCCCTACGAGGGCTCGTACTTCGGCGCCTTGCCGCTCGCCGACGGCGCCCTGCTCGTCTTCGGCCTGCGTGGCCACCTCTACCGCAGCGAGGACCGCGGCGAGAGCTGGAGCGAGGTGCCGACCGGCACCGAAGCGACCCTGATGGCGGGCCTCGAGCTTCCCGGCGGCGAAGTGCTCGTCGCGGGATTGGCGGGCGTCCTCTTGCGCAGCGAAGACGGCGGCCGCAGCTTCCGACTCGAGGCGTTCGACGACCGGCGCGGCCACGTCGCGGCGCTCGCCGTCGACGGCGAGGTTCTCCTCTTCGGCGAAGGCGGAGCGCGTCGGCTGGAGAGGAAGCGATGACCGACCAGCAGGCCGGCGCCGCCGGCGCCACCGCCCCCGACGTCCGCTCTCTCTCCTACCGGTTCGAGCGCCTGATCTTCGAGCACCGGCGGACGGTGCTCGCGCTCTTCGCGCTGGTCACGCTCTTCATGGGCTGGTCGGCGTCGCGCCTCCGGATCGACGCCGGCTTTACCAAGCTGCTGCCGGCGAAGCACCCCTACATGCAGACCTACCTTCGCCATCAGCAGGAGTTCGGCGGCGCCAATCGCATCCTGGTGGCGCTCGTCGCGCGCGACGGCGACATGTTCACGCCCGAGTTCTTCGACTCCCTGCGGCGAGCGACGGACGAGGTTTTCTTCCTCCCCGGCGTCGACCGCGGCCGCGTGCAGTCGCTGTTCACCCCCAACGTGCGCTACACCGAGGTGGTCGAGGACGGCATCGCCGCCGGCAACGTCATCCCCGACGATTTCGAGAACACGCCGCAGGGGCTCGAGCAGGTGCGGCGCAACATCCTCAAGGCCGGCATCGTCGGCCGCCTGGTGGCCAACGACTTCAGCGGCGCCATCATCAGCGCCGAGCTGCTCGAGGTCGACCCGACGACCGGCGAGCGCCTCGACTTCCTCAAGGTCGCCGACGAGCTGGAGGCCAAGGTGCGGCGGGGCTTCGACGCCGAACACGTCGAGGGCTCGCCGGTGACGGTGCACATCCTCGGCTTCGCCAAGGTCGTCGGCGACATCGCCGACGGGGCGCGGCGGGTGATGCTCTTCTTCGCCGCCGCCTTCCTGCTCATCACCGTGTTGGTCGCCGTCTACGCGCAGTCGTGGCGATTGGCGCTCGTCGTCGTCTGCGGCGCGCTCGTCGCGGTCGTCTGGCAGCTCGGCCTCATTCCCTTGCTCGGCTTCGGCATCGATCCGATGTCGATCCTGGTGCCGTTCCTCATCTTCGCCATCGCCGTCAGCCACGGCGTCCAGATGGTGAGCGCGGCGCGCTCGGAAGTCTTCCTAGACGCCGACTCGCTGTCCGCCGCGCGCATCGCCTACCGCCGCCTGCTGGTCCCCGGCGGCACGGCGCTGGTCACGGACACCATCGGCTTCCTCACGCTGCTCGTCATCCAGATCCGCGTGATCCAGGAGATCGCCATCGCTGCCAGCCTCGGTGTGGCGATGATCCTGTTCTCGAACCTGGTTCTGTTGCCGGTGATCCTGAGCTACGTACGCTACCCCGCCGACTACCGCGAGCGTTTGCAGCAGCGCGCCGGTCACATGGCCGGACTCTGGCGCCGGCTCGCCGCGGTCAGCGAGCCGAAGCCGGCAGTGGCGATTCTCGCCGTCGCCGTCGGGCTGTTTGCCTTCGGCTGGTGGAAGGGCAACGACGTCAAGATCGGC
Source organism: Thermoanaerobaculia bacterium (assembly GCA_036397015.1). Taxonomy (GTDB): domain Bacteria; phylum Acidobacteriota; class Thermoanaerobaculia; order Multivoradales; family JAGPDF01; genus JACTMI01. Next base: position 4,477 of record DASWJT010000126.1, on the reverse strand, counting down.
GACCTCCATCGCGGCGTGCCCGAGCTGCGCGCCGACTCGCGCTACAACCGGGACACCGCGCTGGTGACCTCGAAGTTCTCGATCGGCGTCGACATCCTGACCGTCATCGCCGAAACCAAGCCCGAGGGCTGCGTCGACTACCCGGTGATGTCGACCATCGACGAGTTCTCCTGGCACATGGCCAACACCGCGGGCGTGCAGTCGACGATCGAGCTCGCCGGCATCGCGCGGCAGCTCAACGCCGGCTGGAACGAAGGCAGCCCCAAGTGGCGCGTGCTGGCGCGCAATCCTTCGGTGCTGACGCAGTCGGTCGCCTACGTGCCGACCTCGACCGGGCTGCTCAACTCCGACTGCAGCGTGATGCCGGTGATGATGTTCACCAGCGACCACAAGGCGGCGACCATCGACCGCATCGTCGACAAGGTCAAGCGGCTCGCGGCCAGCCACGGCAACCCCGACGTCTCGTTCGAGCTGGCGACCGGCAACGTCGGCGTCATGGCGGCGACCAACGAGGCGGTTTCCGCGGCGCAGTTCCCGATGCTGGTCTGGGTCTTCGGGACGGTCGCGCTGCTCTGCTTGATCACCTACCGGTCGCTCGCCGGCATGCTCTGCGTGATGACCCCGCTGGCGCTCGTTTCGCTGCTCGCCTACGCGCTGATGGCGATGCTCGAGATCGGCCTCAAAGTCGGCACGCTGCCGGTCGTGGCGCTGGGCGTCGGCATCGGCGTCGACTACGGCATCTACATCTACAGCCGCTTCCTGTCGCTGCGCGTTCCGGGGCGCTCGCTCCACGACACCTACGAGCAGACGCTCGAGATCACCGGCAACGGCGTGCTCTTCACCGGCACGACGCTCGGCCTGGCGGTCGCGACGTGGATCTTCTCGCCGCTCAAGTTCCAGGCCGACATGGGGATCCTGCTCTTCTTCCTCTTCGTCACGAACATGGTCGGAGCGATCGTCTTGCTGCCGGCGCTGGCGCGCTTCCTGGTCGGCGAGGCGAAGCCGACAAGAAGTTGACTGGCTCGCCACACTCAGCCGCAGACGAGCGGGCTCGTTCCAGGTCCTGAGTTGCCGACGAAGGTCAGGGTCCACGGCGCGCAGGACTTCCCCTGCCGGTAGCGGACCTCGACGATGACCGAGAACGAGTTGTCGTCGAAGTCGTCGCGACGACTCAGCCGCACTTCCTCGCTCTGCCCCTGCCGGCTCGTGGAAGTCTTCGCCACCGAGCTCGCGCAGGAGTCGCAGCGCACGACTAGGTCGTAGTTCATTCCCGGCGGCACCTGCAGGCGGACCGCCGCCGTCAGGTCGCGACTCGAGCTCGACTCCTCGCGAAGGCGCAAGACGAAGAACGCCTCGCCGATGCCGGTGCGAGTGATCCTCGGCGTGCCGGCGTCGCCAGCCAGCTGGCCGAGCTGGGTGGCCGACGCGCAGGTCGGGTTGCCGTCGAGCAAGCAATCGGCGGCACCCGCACCGCCGGCACCGGCTGGCAGGAGCATCGCGAGCGAGAGCGCGATGCCCGAGACGATCGTTCCCCTCATGGTCTCGTCCCCCCTCATCGGACCCTCCTTCCGGATCCCGCCGAACGCCCGGACGAGGGCGCGGCGTGTCCGGTCCAGACTGAACAGACGACGGCGCGACAGGTCGACCTTCACTACACCGTGGGGGCGGAGCCCGTCGTGTCGGCTCAGCCGCTCGCTCCAGGCCGCCGAGCTGCAAGCTCTCGCGACTCGCGGCACTCCGTGCGCCCCGCCGCGAGCGATCCTCGCCGAGAAGCGGCGGCGGCGACTCCGACCTCCTACCGGCCGCGGTCCCGAAGCTGCACTTCGTCCGCCAGCCGGCGGAGCTCGGCCTCGCCGAAGAGGGCGGCGAGCTCCGGCTCGTGAATCAGGAAGTCCGGATGCACGCCCATTCGATACATCTCGCGCACCAGCTCGCGCGCCGGCGCGCGCTCGCCGCGCAACGCGCGCCAGGCGGCCTCGTAGCGCAGATCCAGGAAGGTCGGGGGTCCCTCGCAGCCCGCGTACAAATCGGCCGCCTTCGCGAAAGCGACGTCGGCCTCCTCGGCCCTCCCCTCCGCCACCAGCAGCGTGGCCTTCGAGACCCAGGCGCGAGCGTGGTACCGCGGATCCCACGCGACCGCGGGATACCGCTCGAGTCCCTCGCTGATGCGCTCTCCGGCCTCGGCGAAAAGGCCCAGCCGTCGCTCCGTCGTCGCCAGATTCTCGAGCAGCAACGCGAGGAAGAAGTTCGGTGGCAGCACCAGCGCTTCCCGTTCTCGCAGGACGTGGAGATACTGCTCGCGAGCCTCGGGGAGCCTCCCTTCATCGGCGTAACTGTCGGCGAGCGTATGGCGAGCCATGAGGCTCCACTCCGACTCCCCGGCGTGGAGCTCGAGGTAGATCGTCACCGCCTCTTCGAGTCGCCGGCGCGCGTCGGCGAAATTCGCATCGCCCGGCAGGAAAGAGTAGGCCGCGTTCAGCAGGCTCGCGATCGCGGATCGTTGGTCCGTCTTCCACGCCTCCGCGAGAGAGCTGTCCGCGAGCTCTCTGGCGACGTCGAACCTTCCCATCGCGTAGAGCGCATCCAACCGAGCGATGACGCTCTCGAAGGTGAACGGATGGCCGGGGCCCAGAATCCGCCGCTGCAGCTCCACCGCCTGGCGCGACTGCCGTTCGGCCTCCTCGGCGTCGCCGACCATGCGGGCACATCCGCTCAGCGAAGCCTGCGCCTCGGCCACGCGGGGATGGGCGGTTCCGAGGTGCTCGCGCCAGATCCCCAACTGCTCGTTCGCCAGCAGCGTGCACTCTCTCGGGTCGGTCGTCGATCCCGCCAGCGCGAACAGCACGATCCCCAGATCCATCGGCGAGGCATCCGGCGCCGCCCGCAGCGCCGCCAAGGCCTTGCGATGCCAGAGCTCCCGTGCCTCGCTCGTCCCGCCCACGTTGCCCTCGGCGTCGCCGCGCGCCTTCAGGTAGACACCGAGGCGTGGCGACTGCGGCGCCACCACCGCTGCGAGCGCGACCAGCTCCGTCGTAGTTCGGCGGGCGTCCTCGTACCTTCCCGAGAGGGTCTCGGCGCGGCCCTGCAGGTAGAGAAGCTCGAGGTAGGAGGTTCCCTTGGCGGCCGGGGTCCCTCGCAGGCGGCCGACGGCACGGCGAGCGAGCAGGAGGCCCTCTTCGCGCAGTCCCTGGCTCAGCATCACCTTGACCAGCGAGACGGCCAAGCGCCCGAAGACCTCCGGGTCCGCGACGCCGCTGCCGTCCAGACGCTCGGTCGCTTCGCTCACGACATCCCGCAGAGTGCGCTCGCTCGGCTCACTGCGAAACGGGTCATCCGCTTCGAAGAGGCTCTCCAGGAAGCCCGTTACCTCCTCCGCGACCTTCGCCTGGCGGAGGGCATCCGCCTCGGCGCGCAGGGCTCGAGCTAGCGCGGCCGAGACGCCGGCGAAAGCGCCGAGAAGGATGACCGCCAACGCGGCGGCGGCCGTCACCGCCCACCGGTGGCGGCGCACGAACTTGCGCGCCCGGTAGGCGCGGCTCGGCGGCCCGGCCAGGACGGGCTCGTGACGCAGATGCCGGTCGACGTCGGCGGCGAGCTCGGAAACCGAGGCGTAGCGACGCTCGGGCTCCTTCTCGAGTGCCTTGGCGACGATCCAGTCGAGATCTCCGGCGAGACTGCGGCGCAGGGAAGCCGGGTCGCACGCTCGCGCTTCGGCCGCCGCGCCTCCCGACCGCGCCGCGCGCGCGCTGGGGCGCTCGGGATCGGTGTCGTGCAGGTAGCGGCGCACCTCGTCGAGGGTCGATCGGCGCAACCGTTCGACATCGTGCGGATGCGCGCCGGCGAGGAGCTCGTAGAGCACGATGCCCAGCGAGTAGACGTCGGTGCGGGTGTCGAGGACGGCGCCGAGATCGGACTGCTCGGGGCTCATGTACTCGGGCGTGCCCACCAGCTGGCCGATGCGAGTCGCCGCCGTGCTGTCGGCGGCGTCGGGCGCCGTCGCCTTGGCGATGCCGAAGTCGATGATCTTGGGCTGCGGGCGGCCGTCGTGCTCCTCGACCAGGATGTTCGCGGGCTTCAGATCGCGATGGATGACGCCCTTCTGATGGGCGTGCTGCACCGCTTCGCAGATCCGCCGGAAGAGCTCCAGCCGAGGACCGAGGGGCAGACGCCGCGCGTCGCAGAACTCGGTCACCGGCTCGCCCGCGACCAGCTCCATGGCGAAGTAAGGGCGCCCCGTCGGCGTCGCGCCGGCGTCGAAGACGCGCGCGACGCCCGGATGGCTCATCCGCGCCAGGGTCTGCCGCTCGATCTCGAACCGCCGCAGGACCTGTCGCGTGTCCATGCCGGCCTTGATGACCTTCAGGGCGACCTGGCGCGCGAGCGGCTCGCTCTGTTCGGCGCGGTAGACCTCGCCCATGCCGCCTTCGCCGATCAGCTCGACGATCCGGTAGGGGCCCACGGAGTCGCCAGCGGCGAG
>DASWJT010000125.1:0-2936 GCA_036397015.1 Thermoanaerobaculia bacterium | reverse complement strand
GTCGCGCAGCAGCGCGAGCGCGGTGACGACGACGCCCGGCGTGCAGGCGCCGCACTGGGCGCCGCCGGCGGCGACGAGGCGGTCGAGGAACGGCTCGGCGTCGCCGGCGGCGAGGTGCTCGACCGTCTCGACGCGCCGGCCGGCGCACTGCGCCAGCGGCACCAGGCAGGAGAGCACCGGCTCTCCGTCGACGAGCACCGTGCAGGCGCCGCACTCGCCTTCGCCGCAGCCCTCCTTGGTGCCGGGCAGCGCGAGGTCCCGCCGCAACACGTCGAGCAGGCGGTCGAGCGGCTCGCCGTCGACCGTCGCCTGCCGGCCGTTGACTTCGAAGTCGACCTTCATCGCGCGACCTCCGCCGCCTGGCGCAGCCTGAACAGCCTCTCGGGCGTCGCCGGGATCTCGTCCGGGGAGACGCCGAGGGCGTTCTCGATCGCCGCCGCCACCGCCGGCGCGCCGCCGTCCATCGGCAGCTCGCCCACGCCCTTGGCGCCGAACGGCCCGCCGTCCCACGGCCGCTCGAGCAGCTCGACGTCGATCGCCGGCGCGTCGACGGCGGTGGGGATGAGATAGGTCGCCATGCGGTCGTTGAGGTAGCGGCCGTCGGCGAGCTTCATCTCCTCGACCAGCGCCCAGCCGACCGCCTGCAGCGTGCCGCCCTCGACCTGACCGGCGCACAGCGTCGGATGGATCACCCTGCCGACCTCGCACACCGCGGTGACGCGCAATGGCTTGACCGCGAGGGTGTCGGGATCGACCTCGACCTCGGCGACGTCGGCGCCCCAGCCGTAGGTCGGGTATCCGGCGCCGCGGTAGGTCGCCTCGTCGAACGTCTGGCCCGCCGGCGGCTCGTGACGGACGGTGACCTCGAGCGCGCCGACGGCGGCGAGGCAGCGGCGCGCGGCGTCGCGGAACGACTCGCCGTCGCCGGCGGGATGCTCCGCACGCCAGGCGTCGAGCCGCTCGCGCAGCTCGGCGGCGGCGCGCGCCAGCGTGCCGCCGACGACCATCGTCGTGCGCGAGGCGGCGGTCGGCCCCGAGTCGGGCACCCGCGCGGTGTCGACCGGCGCCAGCGTCACGTCGTCCCAGGCGACGCCCGCCGCCTCGGCCGCGATCTGGCGGAAGACCGTGTCGACCCCCTGGCCCATGTCGGTCATCGCGGTGAGCGCCTCCAGCCGGCCGTCGGCGGCGAGCCGCACGGTGACCGGCGAGCGCATGCGCCGCTCGCCGTTGCCGGTGAAGCCGGCGCCGTGGAAGTAGAGGCTCAAGCCGACGCCGCGCAGCGGCTCGCCGTCGGCGGCGCGCGCTCGGCGCGCCTCGAGCTCGCGCCAGCGGGCGCGGAAATCCGTCGCCCCGGCCACCCGTTCCAGACAGAGGCGCGCCGCGGTCGAGTCGTCGAGGAGCTGGCCCGTCGGCAGCGCGTCGCCGGACTCGACCACGTTGCGCAGCCGGATCTCGAGCGGGTCGAGGCCGAGCTCGCGGGCGATGCGGTCCATCTGGCGCTCGACCGCGAACTCGACCTGCGGCGCGCCGAAGCCGCGGAAGGCGCCGTTGGGCACCGTGTTCGTGCGCAACGTGCGGGCGCGGATGCGCACCGCCGGGCAGCGGTACGGCCCGCCGGCGTGGAGCACCGCGCGCGAGAGCACGACCGAGGAGAGCGTCATGTAGGCGCCGCCGTCGAGTGTGATGTCGATCTCCATGGCGAGCAGACGGCCGTCGCGGTCGACCCCGGTACGGTGGCGGACGAGCGAAGGATGGCGCTTGGGCGTCGCCACCAGGTCCTCGTGACGGTCGTAGGCGAGGCGCACCGGCCGGCCGGTGGCGCGCGAGAGCAGCGCGGCGTGCAGCGCGAGGAGGCTCGGGTAGTCCTCCTTGCCGCCGAAGCCGCCGCCCACCGCCGAGGCGATCACTCGCACCCTCTCGGCGGGCAGCGCGAGGGCGTGGGCGAGTGAGCGGTGGACGTAGTAGGGGCACTGCATCGAGCCCTGGACGACGAGCGTGTCGCCTTCGTGCCAAGCCGTCATCGCCTGGCACTCGATGTAGACGTGCTCCTGGTGGCCGGTGCGGGACTCGCCCGCGAAGACGAGCGGCGCCGCGGCGAGCGCCGCATCGACGCCGCCGGTGTCGAGCCCACAGGTGGCGAGCGGCGCCTGGGCGGCGGCGCTCTCGATCGTGAGCACCGCCGCGAGCGGCTCGTACTCCACCGCGATGGCCGCGGCGGCGGCGCGCGCGGCGCGCGGCGACCCGGCGGCGACGAGCGCCACCGCCTCGCCGACGTGGCGCGCGATGCCGTCAGCGAGGATCGGCCAGGAGTCGTCGTGCAGCAGGACGCCGTTCGGCCCCGGCAGATCGCGCGCGGTCACCACGACGGCGCCCGCGGGCGCCGCGCCGGCGCGCCAGCCGAGAGCCCGGATCCGCGCGTGGGCGTGCGGGCTGCGCACCGTCGCGCCGTGGAGCATGCCGGGGAGGACGAAGTCGTCGGCGAAGCGCGCCCCGCCGCGCACCTTGGCGGCGCCGTCGCTGCGCGGAGGAGACGATCCGATCCCGGCCATGCGCGGAGTGCGGCCGAGTCTGCCGAAAGCGCGTCCGCGGCGCAAACCTCCACGCTGGTGGAGAATGCCTCGCACCGTGAGCCCCCCCCCTGCGCAGAACCTCGTCTCGCTCGTCGGCGGCGTCGCCGCGGCGCGCGGCGCGCACCCAGCGCTCGCCGTCGAAGCGGACGGCGTCGTCGAGACCTGGAGCTACGAGCGCCTCGCCGCGGCCGCCGCGCGCGCCGCTGGCCGGCTGGCAGAGCACGGGGTCGGCCGCGGCGATCGCGTGGCGCTGCTCGCGGGCAGCGGCGCCGAATTCGTCGTCGCCTTTCTCGCCGCGCTCGCGAGCGGCGCGGCGGTGCTGCCGGTCAACCTCGCCTACCGCCGGCGCGAGATCGCGCACCTGCT
>DASWJT010000124.1:0-3714 GCA_036397015.1 Thermoanaerobaculia bacterium | reverse complement strand
GAGCGAAACGGCGGGGCGCGACGGCGCGCGCCACCCGCAACCACCCGCGCGCGAGCAGGAGCAGGACGAAGCCGGCGAGCAGGAAGAAGAAGCGCGGCCAGAAGTTGCGGCCGAGCGCGCCGAGCGCGACGGCGAGCAGCGCGCCCGGAAGCGTCCAGGCGACCAAGCGCCGGGGCGCTTCGCGAGCGTAGGACACGGCGCCGGCGGCGAGCACCGCGCCGCCGGCGGCGAGCGCGACGAGGCCGGCCACGAGACCGAGCCCCAGGCTGCGTGCCGTCTCTCCGACCGCCCAGCCGAGCGACGTCCAGGCGCTCTCGACTTGCGCCGCGGGAACGACGACGCCCGCGCCGCCGATCCCGCGGCGGCGCGCGAGGAAGCTCACCATCTCGTCGAGCATCGGGGCGTAGAGGGCGAGAGCGAGCGTCGCCGCGAGCCCGGCGGCGGCGAGCGGAAGGCGCCAGGAGCCGGCCGGCGGGGACGACGCTCCCGCGCGCCGGGCGGCGAGGCGCCGCAGAGCGCTCGTCGCCAGGTGCGCGGCGGCGACAACCGCCGCCGTCAGGTGGGCGTAGGCGGCGAGGGCGCTCGCCGCGGCGTAGCCGGCGAGACGGCCGCGCCCGCCGCGGCCCGCGTCGAGCTCCTCCCACAGCGCGGTCGCGGCGAGGGTGAAGAAAAGCAGCATCGTGTAGCCGCGCGCGTTCTGCGAGAACCAGACGTGGTGGTACGAGGTGGCGAGGAGCGCCGTCGCCAGCCACGCTTCGCGCCGCCCGGTGACGCGCCGTGCGTAATGGAGCAGCGCACCGACCGAGAGGGCGCCGAAGAGCACGGCCGGCAGCCGCCATGCCCAGGCGCTCTCGCCGAAGAGGCGCACGGCGAGCCAGGCGAGCAGGTTGTAGAGCGGGTGGTGATTGTCGGTCGGGAACGAGCCGACGACGGTGGCGAGCGGCGCGCGGCCGACCTCGACCAGGCTCCAGATCTCGTCGAACCAGAGGCCCGAGTCGAGCCGGCCGACGAGCCGCAGGGCGAGCGCCACGAGCACGACCAGGACGACGGCGGCCGCGCCGCGCCGCGAGGCCTCCGCGCTCCGTCCCACGGTCTTCACTCGCGCCAGGCGTCGCGGTCGAGGTTCAAGCGCGCGTTCTGGTCCGCCAGCAGGCCGAGCGTCCAGATGACGAGGCCGGCGAGGAAGCCCATCACTGCCGTCTCCGAGAGGTTGCCGATGCCGAGATCGTAGACGAACTTGGCGAGGCCGCCGGCGAAGCACAGCGCGCCGAGCGGCAGGAAAACCTTGAGCGGCTGGAAGAGCACCACCAGGCGCAGCACGAGGAGAAGGAACTCGTAGGCGTGGAACGGCCGGATCTTCGAGCGGCCGGCGCGCTTGGCGTAGCCGATCGGCACGTAGGCCACCTCGCGCCCGGTGGCCAGCAGCGCGAGCGTGATCGTGGTGGTGAACGAGAAGCCGTCGGGCAGCAGGTGCGCGAAGCGTTGCACGTCGGCGCGCCGGATGAGGCGCAGCCCGGAGTTGAGGTCGGGGATGCGGCGGCCGACGAGGAACGACGCCAGCCGGGTGAGGAACCACTTCGCGGGCCGCCGGGCGAGCGGGATGGCAGCTCCGGCGACGGTGCGCGCGGCGACGACCATATCGGCCTCGTCGCGGCGCGCCCACAGCTCGGGGATCGCCGCCGCCGGGTAGGTCGCGTCGGCGTCGGTGATCGCCACCCACTCCGAACGGGCGCGCGCGAAGCCGTGCTTGAGCGCGGCGCCGTAGCCGCGGTTGGCGCCGTGGCGCAGCACCGTGCAGCGCTTGCCGGAGGCGATCTCGAAGGTGCGGTCGTCGCTGCCGTCGTCGACGACGATGATCTCGTAGGCGAGCGCGCTCGCACCGAGCGCCGCGTGCAGCCGGTCGATCTCCTCGCCGACCGCTGCCTCCTCGTTGTAGGCCGGCACCACGACGGTGAGGTCGGGCGGCGCCGTGGCGGTGGCGGGCGGATGCGGACGAGCGGCTTCGAGCGGTGACACGCGGACTCCGGAGCGCGGCGGCAAAGAGGCCGCAGTATGCGGCAAGCGCCCGGTCGCGACAAGCGCCGCGGCGGCGATCCACGGGCGCATCCGGTAGAGTTCGCCCCGCATGTACCGCGCCATGGCGAACTTCTGGCGGTGGATTCACGACGCCGAGCACCGGCGTCGCGTCGCGCTGCTCGCCGAGACGCCGGTGTTTGCCGGGCTGCCGCGCAGCCTGCTCGGCCGGCTGGCGACGCGGCTGTTCGAGAAGCGCTACGAGGCGAGCGAGGAGATTTTCCACGAGGGCGACCCCGGGCGCGCCCTCTTCGTCGTCGCCGCCGGCCGCGTCGAGATCGTGCGCGCCGACGACGGCGGCGAGCGGCAGCTCGCCGTCCTCGCCGCGCCCGCCGCGTTCGGCGAAATGGCTCTGATCGACGACCAGCCGCGGCTGGCGACGGCGCGCGCGCTCGAGTCGACGTCGCTGCTCATCCTCTACCGCGCCCATTTCGAGGACCTGATGGCTGGCGACCCGCGCGTCGCGATCGCGCTCAGCCGCAACCTGCTGGCGCGGCTGGCGACCTACGTGCGCCAGCGCCGAAGCGAGGCCGAGGGCCCGGCCGCGCCGCGGCGGGAGGGCACCTGAGCCGACCGACCTCGACCGCCGCGGAGAGCGCCGACGAGCGCTCGTCGACCTCTGCCGCGCTGCGCTGGACGGGCGCCGCCGCCGCTTTCGCGACTCTCGCCTGGCTCGTGCGCGGCCTCGTCGTGCCGCTGGCTCTCGCCGCGCTCGGCGCCTACTTCGCGCATCCGATCGTGGTGCGCTTCGAGGAGCGCGGCGTGCGGCGCGGCCCGGTGGTCCTGGCGCTCTTTCTCGTCGTCACCGCGCTGCTCACCGTCACCGGCTTCGCGCTGGCGCCCGCCGTGCAGCGGCAGTCGCTCGAGCTCGTGCGCGCCCTGCCCGACTACTCCGCCCGTCTCGAGCGCGTGGTGGCGTCGACTCGCGAGGCGCTCGTCGCGCGAGCGCCCGTGCTCGCCGGCGAGCTGCCGGCGCCCGAGCCGGGCTGGCCGGAGCGCCTGCTCGACGCGCAGAGAGAGCACGCCGCCGAGATCGCCAGCGGCGCCGGCGCGGTGCTCTTCGTCCTCCTGCTCGCTCCCGTCTTCGGCTTCTTCCTCCTGCGCGACGGCCCGCGCCTGCTCGACGGCGCCGTGCGCCTGCTGCCGCCGCGCCACATCGAGACTTCGGTCGCCATCTGGTGCGAGCTCGACCGCATCCTCGGCCGCTACCTGCGCGGCCTGCTGCTCGAGTCGCTCGGCGTCGCCGTGCTCGCCACCGTCGGGCTCGCCGCGCTCGGCGTGCCGGCGCCGCTCGTGCTCGGCGCCTTCGCCGGCCTGGTCAATCCGGTGCCGTACCTGGGCGTGCTCCTCAGCCTCGGTGCCGCGGCCCTGACCGCGCTCGGCTCCGGCATGGGGCCCGACGTGCTCGTCGCGCTGGTCGTCCTCTTCGTCGCCATCCGGCTGATCGACGACTTCGTCTTGATTCCCCTCGCCCTCGGCGGCAGCGTGCACCTGCACCCCGTCGTCGTCATCGCGGCGATCCTCGCCGGCGAGCACGCCCTCGGCATCCTCGGCATGGTGATCGCCGTGCCCCTGGTCACCGTCGTCAAGGAGGTCACGCGCCTGCTGCTCGAGGGCTCCGGCTGGCGCCTGGCGCACCCC
>DASWJT010000123.1:0-29852 GCA_036397015.1 Thermoanaerobaculia bacterium | reverse complement strand
CCTCGCGGCCCAGCCGGCGCTCGAAGAACGGGTGGGCGAGCTTGCCGACGATCGGACCGGGTCGGATGATCGCGACCTGGATCACCAGGTCGTAGAACTTCTCGGGCCGGTTGCGCGGCAGCGACGCCATCTGCGCGCGGCTCTCGATCTGGAAGGTGCCCACGGTGTCGGCGCGGCGGATCATCTCGTAGGTGACGGGGTCGTCCGGGGGTAGGTGGGCGAGGTCGAGGAGCACCCCCTCGCGCTGGCGCACCAGGGGCACCGCCTCCTCCAGCACGTTGAGCATGCCCAGTCCCAGCAGGTCGACCTTGACGATGCCGAGGTCGGCGCAGTCGTCCTTGTCCCACTGCACCACCACCCGGCCGGGCATCGAGGCGGGCTCCAGCGGCACCACCTCGTCCAGGCGCCCGGCGGCGATGACCATGCCCCCGGAGTGCTGCCCCAGGTGGCGGGGCAGGTGGTGGAGCCGCACCCACAGCTCGGCGAAGTGCCGCATGCGGGGCTCCGCCGGATCGAAGCCGGCGGCGGCCAGCTCGGCGTCGAAGCTGCGGCGGTCGCCGTGGTGGAGGTCGCCGTTCCAGGTGCCGAGCCGGCGGGCCAGGCGGTCGACCTGCTCCGGCGAGTAGCCCAGCGCCTTGGCCACCTCCCGGGTGGTGGAGCGGTCGCGGTAGGTGATGACGTTGGCGGTCATCGCCGCCCCCTGCTCGCCGTAGCGGCGGTAGACGTACTGGATGACCTTCTCCCGCTGGTCGCCGGAGGGCAGGTCGAGGTCGATGTCGGGCCACTCGCCGCGCTCCTCGGAGAGGAAGCGCTCGAAGAGGAGCTCCATCCTCACCGGATCGACCGCCGTGATGCCGAGGGCGTAGCAGACGGCGCTGTTGGCCGCCGAGCCGCGCCCCTGGCAGAGGATCCGCTCGCGGCGGCAGAATTCGACGAGATCCCAGACGATCAGGAAGTAGCCGGCGAGGTCGAGCTTGGCGACGAGGTCGAGCTCCTTCTGGAGCTGCGCCTGCGCTCGCGCGGTCAGCGGCCGGAAGCGGGCGCGGGCGGCGCTCCAGGTGATCTCGCGCAGGAACGACGAGGGCGTCTCGCCGGACGGCACCGGATAGTCGGGGAAGCGGTAGCCGAGGTCGTCGAGCGTGAAGGCGAGACGCTGCGCGAGCTCCCAGGCGTGGGTGACGGCCGCGGAGTGGTCGGGGAAGAGGCGGGCCATTTCGGCGGCGCTCTTGAGATGACGCTCGCGGTTGACCGCGAGGAGCGAGCCGGCGGCGTCGAGCGTGGTGTGATTCCGGATGGCGGTGAGGACGTCGAAGAGCGGCTTGTCGCCGGCGTGCGCGAAGCGCGCGCCGTTCGTCGCCACGAGCGGCAGGCGGAGCTTCTTCGCCAGCTCGACGAGGGCGCGGTTCCGGCGCTCTTCGTCGCGGCGGCCGTGGCGCTGGAGCTCGACGTGGGCTCGCCCCGGGAAGGCGTGGGCGAGGCGCTCGAGCCAGCGCCTTGCGGCGTCGATGTCGTCGCGGGCGAGGAGCTCGGCGAGGGGGCTCTCGTCGCCGCCGGTCAGCACGTGGAGGCCCTCGGCGTGCCGCTCGACCTCGTCCCACGTCGCTTGCGCCTCTCCTTTGGGCTTGCCGGCGGCCGCGGCGGTGGCGAGCTTGCAGAGGTTGCGATAGCCGGTGCGGTTCTCGGCCAGCAGCGTCAGGCGTTGCGGCGCCGGCGTTGCGAGCGCGATCTCCGATCCCACCAGCGGTTTGATCCCGGCGGCCTTCGCCGCCTTCCAGAATCTGGGGGCGCCAGGGACGCCGTTCTTGTCGACGAGGGCGACCGCCGGCAGGTCGAGCTCGGCGGCGCGGGCGATGAGGTCCTCGGGCAGCGAGGCGCCGTCGAGGAAGGAGAAGGCGGAGGCCGAGCGCAGCTCGGCGTAAGGGAGGAGTGTCGAGCCGGCGCCGCGCCGGAACTCCCGCTCGCGCAGCTTCTCCTTGCGCGCCCCCGGCGATTGGTAGGGAGCTCGCCCCGATCCCACCATGTCGCGCGCCAAGTCGCCGCGGCTCCGTCCGCCCACGGCTCCAAGATAGCGTAAATCAAGCGTAAATCAAGCTCCAGCGAGGGCCGGTCCCGCCCTCTCCGTGCAGTAGAGTCCGCCGACCATGGCCGACCCCCTCGCGATCCCCCCGCTCGGCATTTCGGACGCCGCAGCCGACGCCCGTTTCGCCGAGCTGCAGAAGAAGCTCGTGCCGCTGTGGAAGTCGATGCGGGCGCTGAGCCAGGACGAGCAGACGATCGTCGTGGCGCCGTCGATCTCGATCGACTTCGAGGCACCGCCGGCGGTGATCCAGGCGTACGAGGAACGCTTCCTCTTCCTCCTCCTGCTGCTGCGCCAGCCGCGCGCGCGGTTGATCTACCTCACCTCGCAGGGAATCCACCCTTCGATCGTCGACTACTACCTGGCGCAGATGCCGGGCGTCATCCCCAGCCACGCCCGCCGACGCCTCTTCCTGCCGGCGCCGCTCGACGGCTCGCCGGTGCCGCTGTCGGCGAAGCTGCTGGCGCGGCCGAAGCTGCTGGCGGAGATCCGCTCGCTGATCGTCGATCCCGACCGCGCCCACCTCGTCACCTTCAACACCACGACGCTCGAGCGCGACTTGGCGCTGCGCCTCGGCATCCCGATGTTCGGCGCTGATCCCAAGTTCGAGGCCTTCGGCACCAAGAGCGGCTGCCGCCGGCTGTTCGCCGAGGAGGGAGTGGCGCATCCGCTGGGGGTCGAGAACGTCACGAGCCTCGACGCCGTCGTCGCGGCGCTCGCCGGCATGCGCGCCGAGCGGCCGGAGATGGCGCAGGCGCTCGTCAAGCTCAACGAGGGCGTGTCGGGCGAGGGCAACGCGCTCGTCGACCTCGCCGGCCTGCCGGCGCCCGGCGACGCCGGCGAGGCGACGGCACTCCGTGAGCGCCTGCGCGCCATGCGCTTCGAAAAGGCAGACGTGACCTACGACGAGTACGTCGAGAAGCTCGGCGAGCGCGGCGGCGTGGTCGAGGAGCGCATCACCGGCGAGGAGTTCCGCAGCCCGAGCGTGCAGCTGCGCGTCACTCCGCTCGGTGAGCTCGAGCTGCTGTCGACGCACGATCAGCTGCTCGGCGGGCCGAGCGGCCAGAGCTACCTCGGCTGTGTCTTCCCGGCCGATCCGGCCTACGCGGCGGCGATCAGTCGCGAGGCCGCCAAGGTCGGCCGCCGGCTGGCGCGCGAGGGCGTCATCGGCCGCTTCGCGCTCGACTTCGTCGCCGTGCGCGAAGCGGGCGGAGAGTGGCGCGCCTACGCCATCGAGCTCAACCTGAGGAAGGGGGGCACGACGCACCCGTTCCTCACCCTCCAGTTCCTCACCGACGGCAGCTACGACGCCGAGCGCGCCGTCTTCACCGCGCCGAGCGGCAAGGCAAAATCGTTCGTGGCGAGCGACCACGTCGAGTCGCCGCTCTACCGCGCCTTCACGCCCGACGACCTGATCGACATCGCGGTGCGCCACCGGCTGCAGTTCGACCAGTCGCGGCAGATCGGCGTCGTCTTCCACATGCTGTCGGCGCTGCCGGCGGCCGGCCGCGTCGGCTTGACCGCCGTCGGCGACTCGCCGCGGGAGGCCGACGCCCTCTACCGCCGCACGGTCGAGATTCTCGACGCCGAGGCCGAAGCGGCGCTCACCGACCGGGGACTGCCCCCGGTCTGAGCGTCGGGTCGGCCGGCAGCTCGACCGTCGCGCTGCCGAATCGTCGGCCGCTCGTCGGCGGCTCGCGCACGTAGCGGCCGTCGAGCAGGTGGACGCGGACGAGCTCGCCGGCAGGCTCGAGGCGGGCGAAGGGGAACCGCGCCCAACCGACGAAGCCGCGCACTGCGGGATCCGCGAGCGCGGCTCGTACGACCGGCGAGCTCGACGGCCAGGGCTCGACTGCCGCTTCGAGAGCGAGCTCGCCGGTCACCAGCGAGTAGCGTCCGAAGCGGTAGCCGCCGGGTGCCTCGACGACGACGTCGCGCGGCCGCGGATCGACCGCCAGCGGCGCCACCATCGTGCGCGCGACGGGAGCGACGCCGAGGCGCGCCAGCTCGGTCGCGACGGCGCGCCGCGCGACGAGCGTGACGCCACTCATGGCGGCGAGGTAGGCCAGCCAGCTCGCGAGGGCGGCGGCGTTGATCGCCTCGCGCCGCCGGCAGAGCGCCTCGCGCCAGAGGAGGCGCGCGACGATCACCGCCGCGATCGCGGCGCACCACGCCGCGACGGCCCACGCCGGCGTCGTCCGAGCGACGAGCAGGTAGGTCGCCGCGCCCGTCGCCGCCAGCCAGAGCGCCAGCGCGCGGCGCGTCGGCTCGCGCACGAGGAAGACCGTCGTGCCGAGGATCAGCCAGAACCAGGGATCGACGATGAAGAGGACGTCACCGTAGAACCAGCGCCAGGAGAACGGAGCGAGCAGCCGTACGCCGTAGACGTTGAGGAGGTCGAGCAGCGGATGGGTGAGCGCGCCCAGATAGGCGAGCCCGGCGAGCCGGCCGAGCGGCACCGGCTCGCCGCGGGCGCGCCGTCGGCGGGTGGCGAGCGCCAGGATGCCGACCAGCGTCGCCGGCAGGAGAGCGAGACCGAGCGGGCCGTGGGTGAGGCCGCGGCGGAAGCCGAGCGCGGCGTCCTCTCCTCCGAGATAGGCGAGCACGTCGAGGTCGGGGAGATTGGCGGCGGCGACGAGCGCCGTCGTCGCGAGCGGCACGCCGCGCGCGAGCCGCGTGCGCGCCAGCGCGGCGCCGACTAGGGTGTGAGCGAGGGGGTCCATCGGCGACTCGCGGTCCGGCGGCCAGGTGCTCGCAGTCGAGCGGCGTCGAGAGGCGTCAGTGCGCGACCAGGACCGGGCACGGCGCGAGCTGGAGCAGCTTCTCGGCGACACCGCCGAGCACCTGCTCGCGCCAGCCGGCGTGACCCCGCCGGCCGGCGGCGACGAGGTCGATCGGCTCGCTCTCGGCGATGGCGAGCAGCGTCTGGGCGGCGGCGCCCTCGCTGACCCGCATCTCGATTCGTCCGGGCTCGAGTCCCGCCGCAGCGAGACGGCTCGCCAGCTCCCCGAGCTCGGTCGCCGCATCGCTCGTCCTCAGGTGGACCGCCAGCACCTCGGCGCGCGGCATCCACGCCGCGACGCAGGCGGCGGCGCGCAGCGACGGCGGCGAGCCGTCGGCGGCGAGCAGCACGCGCCGAGGCGGGGAGACGGGGTCGGTTCCGCGCACGACGACGACCGGTGCTTCGGCGTCGCGCGCCACTTCGCCCGAGGTGCTGCCGAGCAGCAGTCGGCTGGCGCGTCCCGAGTGCTGGCCGACCACGAGCAGCCCCGCTCCCTCCGCTCGCGCGTGCTCGATCAGGGTCTCGGCGGCGAGCCAGCGGCGCACGACGACGCGCGACGGGAGGCCGTGCGCGTCGAGGATGCGGACGGCGTCGGCGATCACCCCGCGCGCCTCCTTCTCGTGCAGGTCGAGCAGGGCGGAGACGTCGAGATCGAAATCGTGGCGCGGAATCGGCGGCAGAGCGGCGGCGTGCACGAGATCGACGCGCACGCCGCCGCGCGCGGCGGCGACCGCCGCCGCCCAGGCGACGACGCCGGCAGCGGCAAGGGAACCGTCGTGGCCGACGACGAGAAGCGGAGGAGCCGGCGCGGGTGCGGTCATGCGTTTCGCTCGCCGCGAAAGGCTAGCAGAGAGAGCGCCCGATGCCGCATTGCGGCGTGAAGCGTCCGCGGAGCCGGAGCTAGCATGCCCGCAAGCTCCGTTTGGCCAGGGATCCCGCCGCAGAGGAGCGGCGACCCGACAAGACAGATCCGAGGAGGATCGGGGATGAAGATTCACGACAGAGGGCTGAGTGCGGTCGTCGGCACGGTTCTCGCGGCGATGCTCTCGGCGCAGGCAGCGGTGGCGCAGGGCGCCGAGCCGGAGGCGACCATCGAAGACGTCATCGTGGTCACGGCGTCGCGCACCGAGCAGGCGCTCAACGAGGCGCCGGCGGCGATCACGGTCATCGACCAGAAGACGATCGAATCGATCCCGGCCGACGACTACGGCGACCTCCTGCGCAACGTCCCGGGCGTCAACGTCATCCAGACGAGCGCCCGCGACATCAACATGACCACGCGCGGCGCCACCAACACTCTGGCGACCTCGACGCTGGTGCTCGTCGACGGCCGCTCGCTCTACCTCGACTTTTTCGGCTTCGTGATGTGGGACTTCCTGCCCACGAACCCGCTCGAGATCAAGCAGATCGAGGCGGTGCGCGGCCCGGGCAGCGCGGTATGGGGCGCCAACGCGCTCACCGGCGTCGTCAATGTCATCACCAAGCGGCCGAAGGAGATCGTCGGCACCTCGGTCCTCGTCGGCGGGGGCGAGATCGGCACCAAGTACGCCAGCGTCACCCACGCTGGCATCGGCGGCGGCCGTGGCCCGGTCGGCTTCGGCTACAAGCTCTCCGGCGGCTACTACGAGCAGGATGCCTACGACCGGCCGCCGAGCCTGACCAACACGTTCCAGAACGAGGGCACCGAGCAGCCGAAGGGCGAGGTCCGGCTCGACTGGGATCTGAGCGAGGACTCCTACCTGTCGACCGGCGCCGGCCTGGCGCGCACGGACGGCATCATCCACACCGGCATCGGGCCGTTCGACATCGACAAGGGAACCGAGCTCTCCTACGGCAAGGTCGACTGGAACAAGCAGGCCTGGCACGTCGGCGCTTTCTGGAACAGGCTCGACGCCGACTCCGAGAACTTGCTCTCGCGCGGCGTCGACGGAAACTTCCTGCAGTTCGCGTTCAAGACCGACACCTACAACTTCGAGCTCTCGAACACCTCGGTCGCCGGGGGTCGTCACATCCTGACTTACGGCGGCAACTTCCGGACCAGCGACTTCGAGCTCGAGATTGCACCGCAGGGCACGAGCAAGGACGAGTGGGGCGCCTTCCTCCAGGACGAGATCCTGCTCGGCGAGAAGGTGCGCTGGCTGATCGGCGGCCGTTGGGACGACGTCGACCCGCTCGAGGACGGCGTCTTCACGCCCCGCACCAGCCTGCTGTTCTCGCCGACGCCGGGCAACACCTTCCGCATCTCGTACAACGAGGCGTTCCGCACTCCGTCGGTGATCAACAGCTCCCTCGACGCCACCATCCTGGTGCAGCAGGGTCCCTTTCTGCTGCCGGCCGACGCCAACGGCAACGTCGCGCTGGTGGAGGAGCACGTCACCGCCTACGAGGTCGGCTACGTCGGCAGCTACGCGAACGGCATGATCTTCACGTTCTCCGGTTACCGCAACAAGACCGAGGACTCGATCGACTTCTTCAGCTCGAACTTCTACGGCGGCTTCACCAACCTGCCGCCGCCGTTCAATCCGGCGACCGGCGCGGGTGTGCCGCCGGCCGTCATCCCGTGCTTCCTCTTCGCGCCGGGCACCTTCCCGCCCTGCCCGCTCGGCGGCCTCGCCGGCGTCTTCATCTCCGACTTCAGCTATCGCAACATCGGCGAGACGACCGACCAGGGTGTCGAGCTGTCGCTCAACCAGCGCTTCCGCAACAACTGGTCGTGGTTCGTGAATGCCTCCTGGCAGGACGAGCCGGAGTTCAAGGGCCTGACGCCGGCCGAGGAGCTGACCCAGAACCTGCCGCCGGAGTGGCGCGGCAACGTCGGCTTCGCCTACGACAGCGGCCGCTTCTTCTTCAGCGCCAACGCCAACTACCAGGACGAGGCGTTCTGGGCCGACGTGCCGTTCGCCACCGGCACCACCGATTCGTTCACTCTCGTCAACGCGGCGATCGGCGTGCGGCTGATGGACGAGCGGGTGACGCTGCAGGTGCTGGGCTCGAACGTCACCGACGAGGACGCGCAGCAGCACGTCTTCGGCGACATCATCTCGCGCAAGGTCACGGGTCAGATCGGCTTCCGCTTCTGATCGCCGCGAGACCCAGCTGATTCCAGGGGCCGGGACTCTCGGGTTCCGGCCCTTTTTCCTTCTCCACGAGAGGACGATGTCGCGCATCCCGCTCGTCGCCAAGCTCGCCTACACCGCCTGGATGCTGGTGTGGGTGCCGCTCTACTGGCGGGAGAACGGACCCGAGAACTTCCTCTGGATTTGCGACTTCGCGAACTTCGCGCTGCTCTTGGCGATCTGGCGCGAGAGCGCTCTCGTCGCCTCGTCGCAGCTCGCCGGCATTCTCTTCATCCAGAGCCTGTGGGCCGTCGATTTCTTCGGCCGGATGTTCGTCGGCGTGCATCCGATCGGCGGCACCGAGTACATGTTCGACGCCGAGCAGCCGTTCTGGCTGCGTGCGCTGTCGCTGTTCCACCTGTGGAGCGTGCCGCTCGCCGTCTGGCTGGTGCGCCGTCTCGGCCACGATGCCCGCGGCTGGAAGCTGCAGTCGGGCATCGCAGCGTTGCTCTTTCCGGCCGGCGTCGCCTGCGGCACGCCGGAGCAGAACTTGAACTGGATGTACGCGCCATTCGGCGTCGAGCAGACGCTGATGCCGCCGCTCGCCTTCGCTCTCGTCGCGGTGCCGATCGCCGCCGTGCTGCTGTTCTGGGCGGGCGATCGCTGCGCGCGGCGTTGGTTCCTCGGCCGCGCCGTGGCGGCGACTCAATCGTAGGCGCCGTCGGCGAACCAGCGTCCCGAGGCGGTGTCGCGGAAGAGCCGCCAGAGGCCGCGCGCCGCGAGCTCGACGTCCCAGTACTCGCGCGCGACGGGCGCCGCGCTCCACCAGCCCTCCTCGAGCCGCCACGGTCCGGCGGCGACGGCGACCTCGCCGCGCACCTCCGGCCGTCGCGCGCTCGCCTCGCCGACGACGGGGGCGACGGCGCGCGGGCGGCCGCCGCCGTCGACCACGACCTCGAGCTCGACCGGCGGGCGCAGCGTACGCACCGCGAGCAGCCCGCGCCGCCGCCGCGGCTCGGCGGCGAACCTCGGGGGCGGCGGCGGCGCGAAGGGCACGAGCGCGCAGCGCTCGGGGCGGTGGCCGTCGACGGCGGCCGGTGAGCCGGAGCGATCGGGGCCGAGCAAGGCGAAGAGTCGCGCCAACGTCGTCGCCAGCCGGTCGGGCGAGAGCTGCGGCGGGCCGAAGAGGGCGAGCTGTGCGGCGCGCGGCCGGTCGGGAACGGCGGTGAAGGCGAAGCCGCGCACGGCGGCCCCCGGCGGCCGCGCCTCGAGGTCGAGCTGCGCCAGGCGGAGCAGCGTCTTCGCCTCGCGCGTCGGAGCGGGGAGCGCGAGCGAGCGCTCGTCGACGCCGTCGGGCTCGAGGGTCAGCGCGATGCCGAGCGCGGCGCAGCCGAGCCCCTCGCCGTCGAGCCGCCGGCAGAGCCGGTCGAGCGCGGCGCGCGCCAGGAAGAGGAATGGCTCGAGCGTCGTGAGCGGCCACTCGAGCTCCATCCCCTCGCGCAGCTCGCGCGGCGGCTCGCGGGGGGCGAGCGGCCGCGGATCGAGGCCGCGCGCCACGGCGTGCAGGCGGCGGCCGGCCTCGCCGAGACGGCTGGCGATCTCGTCGGGCGGCAGGCGAGCGAGCTCGCCGATGGTCGTCACTCCCCAGCGCTCGAGCGTGGTGGCGAGCGCGACTTCGGGGGCGAGGCGGGCGAGCGGCAGCAATGCCAGCGACTCGGCCTCGCCGCCGGACGGCACGATCGCCGGCTCGCCGTCGCCGGCACCCTGCGCGGCGACCTCCGCCGCCAGCCGGCTCGAGGCGATGCCGACGCGCGCCGGCAGCCCCGCGCGCACCGCGACGCGCACGAGCGCGCGGCCGAGCTCGCGCTCGGGATCGGCGCTCGCGCGCAGGCGGCGGGCGGCGTCGTCGATCTCGAGGAGCACCGTGCCGGGCGCGACCTCCTCGACGCGGGGCGAGATCTGCTCGGCCGCTTCGAGCAGCGCCTCGGCGGCGGCGCGCTCGCACTCGCGGTCGCGGCCGCGCGCGGCGAGCTTGGGCAGGAGCAGGCGCGCCTGGGCGAGGGTCGCGCCGCGCCGGACGCCGGCGTGGCGCGCGGCGCGGGTGGCGGCGACGACGCGCGCCGCCGGGCCCTCGCCCTCGACCACGGCGGCGGCCTCGCGGCCGAGCTCGGGCTCGGCGCGCAGCCGGGCGGCGAGAGGAAAGAGCGGCACGAAGAGGGCGGCGAGGCGGCTCACGAGGCGGCGAGGCGCAGCGTGCGCTCGACCTCGGCGCCCTCCTCGCCGTCCTGCGGCCGCGCCGGCGCGAGGCGCGCCTCGAGCCCGGCGAGCAGCCGCGGCTCACGCCCCGCGCCGTGCCAGCGGGCGCGCGGCGCGGCGAGGGTGAGGGCGATGCCGGCGGCGACGCCGCAGACGCGATAGGGAGCCGAGACGACGAGCAGCGCGGGCGCCGCGCGCGCCGCGCGGGCGAGACGCAGCCACTGCGCCTCGGCGCCGCGGCCGCCGGGCACCGGCGGCAGTCCGAGATCGACGGCGACGAGCGGGAAGCCGCCGCCGAGGAGACTTTCGGCCGCCGCCAGAGTCTGCTTGAGGTCGCGCGGTCGCGCCCACAGCAGGCGGGAGAGGGCGACGCCGGTGACCGCGGCGCCCTGCGGATCGAGCGCGTCGCCCAAGTCGACCAGCGCCGCGTTCTCGCCGCTCGCGGTGGCGGCGGCGACGAGGGCGAGGACGAGCCCGAAGCGTCCTGCCGAGCGCCGCGCCGCGACTTCGACCAGCTCGCCGCGCGGCAGCCCGGCGGGGAAGAGGGCGGCGACCGCCGGCAGCGCCGCGCTCCACGCCGCCGGCTCGGGCGGCGTTGCCGCGGCCTGGAGCTCGCGCATCGTGCGCACCCGCGCCGCGAGCGGCGAGGCCGCACGCGCCAACCAAGCCTCGACCTCGGCCCGCCGCGCCGCCGGCGTGCGCGCTCTCGCATCGATCTGCCGCAGGGGCTCCGCCAAGGCCATCTCCACCGCCGCCCGAGAGAGGTTGGGCGACGGCCCGATCATCAGGCGTAAACGAAGCGTAAGTCAAGGGGATGAGAAAACAGAGGCTTCCATTATGAAGGGGGAGGATATTGAAAAGAATCTGTTCGGCTGCGCTGCGCTCAGCCGGGGTAGTGCGAGCGGGGCTTGCGCAGCTCGGCGACGGCGCGGGGCGGGAGGTTGAGCTCGGCGACGTGCTCGAGGAGGAACTCCTGCAGGCCGTGCTTGTCGAGGAAGCTCTTGGCCGCGGCGAGGCCGCAGTGCAGACGCTCGATCTCGCCGTGCGAGAAGCGCGGCGGAGTCACCGCGCCGGTCTCGCGTTGCTGCTCGCGCACGAGGTCGACCTCGATCCAGCGGAAGTGGCTCGGAATCGCCGGCATCTGCTTACCGGTGCGGGCGACGAGATGGAACATGCCGCCGGGCGCCAGACGCCGGATGAGCTCGCGCGCGACCACCGGCCAGCGCTCGCGGCCGAGATAGTTGGGGAGATCCCACGCCAGCACGAGGTTGTAACGCTCGCCGCTGCCGGCGGCGAGCAGCGGCGCCGCCTGGCGTTCCCACACCGCGAGCTTGGCCGGCGAATCCCACAGGCCCTCCTCGCGCAGCGAGCCCTCGAGGTCGAAGATGCGCAGGCGCGAGCCGAGGCGGTTGAAGAAGGCGACGTTCGAGGCGAGCGCCGGTCCGAGGTCGAGCACCGACGCCCCGGGCCGCGGCAGGCGCGCGAGCGCCTGCTTCAGCCCGGGCGCCGAGTGCTCGACGCGCGGCGGCTCGAGCGGGACCGCGAGGGCCGCCGCCGGAGCCGTCGCGACGGCTCCGGACGGCCTCAGCCAAGCCATCCGCCGGTCAGCTCTTGGCGCCGACGGCGGCCGCCAGGGAGGCCGACAGAGCGTCGCTCTTCGGCTCGCTGCGGACGACGTTGGCCGGCTTCGGCGTCAGCGCCGCGGCGGCGGCCGGAGCGCGCTTCGGATCCATGTCGATCGAGCCCTTGAAGCGGGCGCCGTCTTCGATGGTCACGCGCGGCGCCACGACATCGCCGCGCACGCGACCGCTGCGGCGAATGACGATCTGCTCCTCGGCGACGAGATTGCCTTCGACGTCGCCGTCGACGAGGATCGCGCGCGCGTGCACCTCCGCCGCGACGCGCCCCTTGGCGCCGACCGTCACGGAGTTCTGGCGCAGGTCGATCTTGCCTTCGACCTTGCCCTCGACGAGCAGGTCTTCCTCGCTCGACAACTCGCCGCGCACCGTCGTCGCGGCGCCGATGACCGCGCGGCCGGTCGACGCGCTCTCGCTCGTGCGCGCCGGAGGCGGCGGCGCCGCAGCGACGACTGGCTCGGGTTCGCGGCGCGGCGGTGCCGCCGGATTGGCCGCCGCGGTCGGCGACATCGGGATGCCTTCGTTCTCACGCTTCCACATCGTCGGTCCTTTCTCTCGTCCTGCGTTGCGTGTCGGCTGGGTGGGCGGCTATGGGAGGATTCGCATTCGATGCGAGCCTGCGACGTTGTCGTGATCGGTGGCGGCATCGTCGGTCTCGCCACGGCGCGCGAGCTCGCGCTGCGCCATCGCCTGAGCGTGCTCGTCGCCGAGCGCGAGGCGCGTCTCGCGGCGCATCAGACGGGTCACAACAGCGGCGTCGTCCACTCCGGCCTCTACTATCCGCCAGCGTCTCACAAGGCAACCCTCTGTGTCGAGGGAAGATCGGCGCTCGATGCCTTCGCCGCCGAGCGGGGGATTCCACACCGGCGCTGCGGCAAGCTGGTCGTGGCGCTCGACGAAGCGGAGCTGCCGCGGCTCGCCGAGCTCGAGCGGCGCGGCCGCGCCAACGGCCTCGTCGGGCTCGAGCGGCTGGACGCCGTCGGCATCCGCGAGCGCGAGCCGCACGCCGCCGGCCTCGCCGGGCTGTGGGTGCCGCAGACCGGGATCATCGACTACGGCGCCGTCTGCGCCGCGCTCGCCGCGGACCTCGCGGGCGCGGGCGGCGAGATCCGCCTCGGCGCCGCCTTCGCCGGCCTCGACGCCGACGGCGGCGACTTCGTCGTCCGGCTCGGCGGCGAGCGCGTCGCGACCCGTCTCGTCGTCGGCTGCGCCGGTCTCGAGAGCGATCGCGTGGCGCGCCGTTGCCGGCTCGCCCCCGAGGTGCGCATCGTGCCGTTCCGCGGCGAGTACCGCGTGCTCGTCGCCGCGCGGCGGGAGCTGGTGCGCGGGCTGATCTATCCGGTGCCCGACCCCGACCTGCCGTTCCTCGGCGTGCACCTGACGCGGCGCGTCGACGGCACGGTCGAAGCGGGACCCAACGCCGTCCTCGCCTGGCGGCGCGACGGCTACGCACCCGGCGCCTTTGGCCTGCGAGACGCGGCGTCGATGCTCTCGTTTCCGGGGTTCTGGCGCATGGCACGGCGGCAGGCGGCGGTGGCGCGGCGCGAGTACCGACGGGCGTGGAGCGGCGCGCGCTTCGCCGACGCGCTGCGGCGCCTGGTGCCGGAGCTGCGCGAGGCCGATCTCGCGCCCGGCGGCTGCGGCATCCGCGCGCAGGCGGTCGACCGGCGCGGCAGGCTGGTCGACGACTTCGTCTTCGCCGAGGACGCGCGCCAGTTGCACGTACTGAATGCGCCGTCGCCGGCCGCCACCGCCGCGCTCGCCATCGCGCGCCGTCTCGGCGAGCGCGCGGCGGCCAAGCTGGCGCACGAAGCGTAGCGATGGCGCGGCGTCGGAGCCTCGGTCCTGCGATCGTCATCGCCCTCGCCGCCGCCGCGGGCTGGGCGACCGTCGAGCTCGCGACGTGGCCCGACGTGCAGCGGCTCGCGATCGAGGACCCGCGCTCGACCGCTTTCCAGCAGCGGTGGCGGGAGCGCGAGCGCGCCGCTGGGCGCTCCGGCGAGCTCGACTGGCGGCCGGTGCCGTGGCCGCGCATCTCCGGCCAGCTCAAGCTCGCGATCGTCGTCGCCGAGGACATCGATTTCTTCACGCACCGCGGCTTCGCCCTCGGCGAGATGAAGCGAGCAGTCGCCGACGCTTGGCACGCGCGCGAGGCGCCGCGCGGCGCTTCGACGATCACGCAGCAGCTGGCCAAGAATCTCTGGCTGTCGCCGTCGCGCAGCCCCTGGCGCAAGGCGAGGGAGGCGCTGCTCACCCGCCAGCTCGAGCGGCATCTGTCGAAGCGCCGCATCCTCGAGCTCTATCTCAACGTCGTCGAGTTCGGTCCCGGCGTGTGGGGCGCCGAGGCGGCGGCGCGGCGCTATTTCGGCAAGCCGGCGTCGGCGCTCACGGCGCACGAGGCGGCGAGCCTGGCCGCCGCCCTGCCGCGGCCCTCCGCGTGGCACCCCGGCGTCGACCGCAGCGGTTATCGCCGCGCCAGCGAGCGGGTCCTCGCGCGCATGGCGGCGGCGGGCTGGGTGGCACAGGAGATCCGCCGCGCCGCGGCTTCGCCTTGACAGGCCGCGGAGGCTCTGCTCCAATCCGCGCCGTCATGACGGACACGTTCCTCGCCAGCCGTTCGTTGCGCGGCGCACGCCGCTGGCGTCGCACGAGCATCCGTCACCACGCGAGCTGACGGCCGCGGCGCTCGCCCCGGCCGCCGCACGGCCCGGGGCGAGACGCGGAACGGCGCGCGATCCGAACCGACCTCCTTCCGGGCGACCGAGGGAGGTCTTCGTTTCTCGACCATGTCGCGTCCGATCCTCGTCGCCACGCTGAGCGAGCCGCCGTCGGCCGACGGCGCGGAGATCGCCGCGCTCAACGGCCGCGCCGACTGGCTGGAGGTGCGCGTCGATCGGGTGGCGGACCTCGACGTCGACTGGCTGCGCCAGCGGTTCGACGGCGAGCTGCTCTACACCCTGCGCTCGCGCGGCGAGGGCGGACGCTTCTCGGCGACGCACGAACGGCGCCGGCAGCGCATCCTCGACGAATCGGTGCGCTACGACCGCGTCGATCTCGAAGGCGAGCGTGATCTGGCCCCCGCCGTTCTCGCCGCGATCGCGCCCGCGCGCCGCGTCGTTTCGTGGCACGGGCCGGCCGCCGACGTCGCGGCGCTGCGCGGCCGGCTGGAGCAGATGCGTCGCACGCCGGCGGCGTTCTACAAGCTGGTGCCGCGGGCGGCGGCGAGCGGCGAAGAGCTGGCGGTGCTGGCGCTGCTCGCCGATCTGCGGGCCGACGACGTCGCGGCGTTCGCCGGCGGCGAGATCGGCTTCTGGACTCGCCTGGTGGCGGCGCGGCTCGGCTCGCGGCTCGTCTACGGAGCCGTCGGCGAGGCGCCGGCGGCGCCCGGCCAGCTGCCGCTCCGGCGCCTCGTCGACGACTGGGGATTGCCCGATCTCGCGCCGGCGCGGTTCCTGTTCGGCGTCGTCGGGCGGCCGTGCCTCGGCTCGCTCTCGCCCCGTCTCCACAACGCCGCCTATCGCGCGCTCGGACTGCCGGCGCTCTACGTGCCGTTCGAGGTCGAGCGTTTCGGCGATTTCTGGCTCGGGGTGGTCGAGAGCGATCTCCTCGCCAGGCTGGGGCTGCCGCTCAGCGGGCTGTCGGTGACGTCGCCGCACAAGGACATCGCCTACAACGTCGCCGGCGCGGCGAGCCCGCTCGCGCACGCCCTGCAGGCGGTCAACACGCTGGCGCTCCATCGCGGCGTCTGGGAAGGCGAGTCGACCGACGGCCACGGCGTCCTCGCCGCGCTTGCCGCGCACGGCGTCGCCCTGCGCGGCCGCGCGGTGGCGGTCGTCGGCTGCGGCGGCGCGGGCCGCGCGGCGGCGGTCGGCCTGGCGCGCGCCGGCGCTCTCGTCGTCCTCGCCAACCGCAGCGCCGGCCGGGGTCTCGAAGCCGCTCGCTCGCTGCGGCTGCCGTTCGCGCCCCTCGCCGATCTCGACGTCTCGCGCTTCGACCTCGTGGTGCACGCGACCCCGCTCGGCCGGGAGGAGGGCGACGAGCCGCCGCTGCCGGTCACGCGCCTGCGCACCGGGGCGACCGTCGTCGACCTGGTCTACGGCAGCGCGCCGACGCGACTCGTCGCCGAGGCACGCCGGCGCGGCCACCTCGCGATCGACGGGCGCGAGGTCCTGCTGCACCAGGCGATCCCGCAGTTCGAGTTCATGACCGGCCGCGCCTTGCCGGTCGAGCTGGCTCGTCGCGCGCTCGGGCTGGGGAGCGAGCCGTGACGCGCGCCGTGCGACTGCACAGCCGCGAGCTCCTCGCCGAGACGCTGACCCCGCTCGCCGCCTATGCCCGCCTCGCCGAGTTCTCGGCCTTCCGCTTCCTGCTCGAGAGCGTCGCCGGCGGCGAGCAGGTGGCGCGTTACAGCTTCCTCGGCGCAGCGCCGTCGGTGCGCGTCGAGGTGCACGCCGATCGTCTGGAGATCGCGCGCGAGGGCAGCGAAGAGCGCGTCGACGGCGAGCCGCTCGCCGCGCTGACGGCGCTCGTCGGCGAGCTCGACGCCGTTCCCGGCCCGGTGCCGTTCACCGGCGGCTTCGTCGGCAGCTTCGGCTTCGATTTCGTGCGCCTGCTCGAACACCTGCCGTCGCCGCCGCCGGACCCGTGGGGGCTGCCGCTCGCCGTGCTCGGCCGCTTCGACTCGGTCGTCGCCTTCGACCATGCGCAGCAGAAGCTGCTGCTGTTCGCCAACGAGATCGCGGGCGAGACGGCCGCCGCCGACGCCGAGGCGGCGCTCGACCGGCTGGAGACGGCGCTCTGCCGGCCGCGGCCGGTGCGCGCCACGCGCCTGCCGGCCGCGACGCCGACTCCGGCGGCGCCGGACGGCGTCAGCCTCGACGGCGCGGCGTTCCGTGCCGCGGTCGCCCGCGCCCAGGAGCACATCGCCGCCGGCGACATCTTCCAGGTGGTGCTGGCGCGGCGCTTCCGCAAGCGCACCACGGCGTCGCCGAGCGCCCTCTACCGCGCTCTGCGCCGCATCAATCCGAGCCCCTACATGGTGCTGCTCGAGCTGCCCGGCGTGGCGCTCGTCGGCGCCTCGCCCGAGGCGCTGGTGACCAAGCACGGCACCCGCGTGGTGACGCGGCCGATCGCCGGCACCCGCCGGCGCGGCCGCGACGCGGCCGAGGAGGCGGCGCTCGAGGCCGAGCTCACGACCGACCCCAAGGAGCGCGCCGAGCACGTCATGCTGGTCGACCTCGGCCGCAACGACCTCGGCCGCGTCTGCGCGCCGGGAACGGTCGAGGTGACTTCGTTCGCCGAGGTCGAGCGCTACAGCCACGTGTTGCACCTCGTCTCCTCGGTCGCCGGCGAGCTGGCGCCGGGGCGGAGCGCCCTCGACGTCCTCGCCGCGGCGTTTCCCGCCGGCACGGTCTCGGGCGCGCCGAAGATCCGCGCCATCGAGATCCTCGACGAGCTCGAGCCCGAGGCGCGCGGCTTCTACGCTGGCGCCACCGGCTACCTCTCGTTCAGCGGCGATCTCGACGCCTGCATCACGATCCGCACGCTCTTCGTGCGCGAGACCGAGGCGGGCCGCGAAGTGTCGGTGACGGCGGGGGCGGGCATCGTCGCCGATTCGCGGCCCGAGCTCGAGGAGAAGGAGACCGTGAACAAGGCGGCCGGGATGCTCGCCGCCGTCGCGCTCGCCGAGGCGTTGGAGGAAGAGGCGTGATTCTCGTCGTCGACAACTACGATTCGTTCACTTACAACCTGGTGCAGCTCCTGGCGGTCGAGGGCGCCGAGGTCGAGGTGGTGCGCAACGACGCCGAAAGCGTCGCGGCGCTGCTCGGCCGCGCCGGCGTCGAGGGGATCCTGCTCTCGCCGGGGCCGGGCCGGCCGGAGGAGGCCGGCGTCTGTCTCGCGCTCCTCGCCGCGCGGCCGGCGGTGCCGGTGTTCGGCGTCTGCCTCGGCCACCAGGCGCTCGGCGTCGCCTTCGGCGGCAAGGTCGGCCGCGCGCCGGCGCCGCGCCACGGCAAGACGTCGAGCGTGCGCCACGACGGCGAAGGGCTGTTCGCCGGTCTGCCCAATCCGTTCGAGGCGACGCGCTACCATTCCCTCGACGTCAAGGCGGAGTCGCTCCCGGCGGAGCTGGTTCCAGTGGCGTGGAGCGAGGATGACGGCGTGGTGATGGCGATGCGCCATCGCGAGCTGCCTTACTGGGGCGTCCAGTTCCACCCCGAGAGCGTGCTGACGTTGGCTGGGCCGCGGCTCGTGCGCAACTTCCTCGCCCTCTGCACCGAGCGCAAGGGGAGAGCGGCGTGAGCGAGTCGGCGCTGCTCGCCCGCCTGACCCGCCGGGAGGACCTCACGCGCGACGAGGTCGCGGCGCTCTTCGCTCGCATCATGGAGGGCGCCGTCGCCGAGCCGATGATCGCCGCGCTCCTCGCCGCTCTCGCCACCAAGGGCGAGACGGTCGAGGAGCTCGCCGGAGCCGCCGCTGCGATGCGCGGCAAAGCGCGGCGCGTGCCGCACTCCCGGCTCGACGCGATCGACACCTGCGGCACCGGCGGCGACGGCAGGGGCACTTTCAACGTTTCGACGGCGGCGGCGCTCGTCGCCGCAGCGGGCGGCGTGCCGGTCGCCAAGCACGGCAACCGCGCCGTTTCTTCGCGCTCGGGCAGCGCCGACCTCCTCGCCGCGCTCGGCGTGCCGATCGAAGTGGAACCGGAGGCCGCCGGGCGCCAGCTCGACGCCATCGGTATCGCCTTCCTCTTCGCCCCGCTGCACCATCCGGCGACCCGGGCCGTCGTGCCGGTGCGCAAGGCGCTCGGCGTGCGCACGATCTTCAACCTGCTCGGCCCGCTCACCAACCCGGCCGGCGCCAGAAGGCAGCTCCTCGGCGTCTTCGCCGAGGACAAGGTCGAGCCCGTCGCCAAGGTGCTCGCGAGCCTCGGCTGCGACCACGCCCTCGTCGTCCACGGCCGCGACGGCCTCGACGAGATCACGACGACGACCACCACCTTCGCCGTCGAGGTGCGGGGCACCGACATCCAACAACGCGAAATCGAGCCGGAGGAGCTCGGCGTCCAGCGCTCGCAGCTCGCGGAGCTCGCCGGCGGAACGCCGGAGGAGAACGCCGCCCGCCTCGAGCGCCTGCTCGCGGGCGAACGCGGCCCACTCGCCGACCTCGTCGCCGTCAACGCCGGCGCCGCGCTCTACGTCGGGGGAAAAGCGAAGACTCTCATTGAAGGGACGAAAACGGCCGCCGAGCTGCTGCAATCGGGTGAGGCGGCGAAGAAGCTCGAGGAGCTGCGGAGCTTTCGATGAGCCTCCCCGGCATTCTCGAGAGAATCGTCCGCCGGCGCAGAGAGCACTTCCCTGCAGGCGAAACTCCCTTCCCACCTCCCCCTTCAACAGAAAATCTTTCAGTCTTGGTTTTTCAACAGAATGAAGACCGCTTTTGCGCCGCGCTGGTCGCGCGGCGCGGGGGGGCGGCGATCGCCGAAGTGAAGATGGGTTCGCCGCGGCTCGGTTCACTGGCCGATCGCATCGACCCCGAGCGCCAGGCGGTGGCCTACGCCCGCGGCGGCGCCGCCGCACTCTCGGTCGTCGTCGAGCCCGATTTCTTCTTCGGCAGCTACGAGCTGCTCGCGCGCTGCCGGGCGGCGTCGGGGCTGCCGGCGATCGCCAAGGACTTCGTCGTCTCGGTCGAGCAGCTCGACGCCGCCCGCGCCGCGGGCGCTGACGCCGTGCTGCTCATCGCGGCGCTCTACTCGGCGACGGAGCTGGCCGCCTGGGCGGACGCCGCACGCCGTCGCGGCCTCGCGCCGCTCGTCGAGACGCACGACGAGAACGACCTCGCCCGCCTCGCCGGCGCGGAGTGGGAGCTCGTCGGCGTGAACAACCGTGACCTGAGCACGTTCGAAGTCGACCTCGCGAGATCGGTTCGCATGCTGCCGAAGCTGCCCGCCGGCGCGCTCAAGGTGGCGGAGAGCGGGATCGCCACGCGGGCCGACGTCGAGCGCCTCGCCGCCGCCGGCTTCGACGCCTTCCTCGTCGGCGAGAGTCTGCTCCTCGCCGACGATCCCGCGGCGAAGCTCGCGGAGCTCTTCGCGTGATGCCGCACGAGAGCCGCCCGCGCCCCTGGGTCAAGCTCTGCGGCCTCACCCGGCCCGAGGACGCGCAGCGGGCGATCGACCTCGGCGCCGATCTCCTCGGCATCAACTTCTGGCCCCGCTCGCCCCGCCGCGTCGACCTCGCGGCGGCACGCGAGATCGCGGTCCTCGCGCGCGGCAAGGCCACGCTCGTCGGCGTCTTCGTGAACGAGGACCCGACGAAGATCGAAGCGCGGCGCAGCGACATCGGCCTCGATCTCGTCCAGCTCCACGGCGACGAGCCGCCCAGCCATCGCGAGCGGTTCGCGCAGCAGCTCCTCCAGGTCGTCCGCGCCGACACCCTCGGATCTCCGCGAGACGCCGGCCCCGCAGGCCTTTCCCTTCAATGGAATGTCTTGGCTTCGAAAAGTGAGCTGCCTTGCCTGTTCCTGATCGACGCGCCGCGCGATGCGCGCTACGGTGGAACCGGCGAGGCGTGGGCGTGGCGCGAGGCTGCAGCGTGGATCGCGGCGAGCCCGCGGCCGGTGCTGATCGCCGGGGGCATCCGTGCGGGCCACGCCGCTCGCGCGCTCGCGGCTTCGGGCGCGGCGGGGGTGGATGTCGCCTCCGGCGTCGAATCGTCCCCCGGGGTGAAAGATGCTGCGAAGATGAGGCGGCTGGTCGAGGAGGTACGCGGTGTGGCGACGTAGCGCGCGCTGGCCCGATCGCGACGGACGGTTCGGCGAGTTCGGCGGCCGCTTCGTGCCCGAGACGCTGATGGCGCCGGTGGCAGAGCTCGCCCGCGCCTACGACCGTGCGGCGCGGGACCGGACGTTTCGCCGCCGGCTCGGCGACCTGCTGCGCGACTACGCCGGGCGCCCGACGCCGCTCGGCCTCGCCGACCGGCTGTCGCGCCACCTCGGCGGCGCGCGCATCTTCCTCAAGCGCGAGGACCTGCTCCACACCGGCGCGCACAAGCTCAACAACGCCCTCGGCCAGTGCCTGCTCGCCGAGCGCATGAAGAGGGCCCGCGTCGTCGCCGAGACCGGCGCCGGCCAGCACGGCGTGGCGACGGCGACGGCGGCGGCGCTCCTCGGCCTCGAGTGCGTCGTCTACATGGGCACGGAGGACATGCGGCGCCAGGCGCCCAACGTCCAGCGGATGCGGCTGCTCGGCGCCGAGGTGCGCGAGGTCGACGCGGGGAGCCGCACGCTCAAGGACGCCATCAACGAGGCGATGCGCGACTGGGTGACGAACGTGCGCACGACGCATTACGTCCTCGGCTCGGTGCTCGGGCCCGATCCGTTCCCGCGCATGGTGCGCGACTTCCAGCGCGTCATCGGCGAGGAGGCGAGAGCCCAGCTGCACGCGCGCATCGGCCGGCCGCCCGACGCGGCGATCGCCTGCGTCGGCGGCGGCTCGAACTCGCTCGGTCTGTTCACCGCTTTCCTCGCCGACCGCCGCGTGCGGCTGATCGGCGTCGAGGCCGGAGGGCGCGGGTCGCGGCCGGGCGAGCACGCGGCGCGCTTCGCCGGCGAGGGCGCCGCGGTCGGCGTCCTGCACGGCACCAAGACGCGGGTGCTCCAGGACGGCGACGGCCAGGTGCTGCCGACGCACTCGGTCTCGGCCGGCCTCGACTATCCGGCCGTCGGGCCCGAGCACGCGGCGCTCGCCGAGCTCGGACGGGTCGAGTACACCTCGGCGAGCGACGAGGAGGCGGTGGCGGCGTTCCACCTCCTCGCCGAGCTCGAGGGGATCCTGCCGGCGCTCGAGAGCGCGCACGCGCTGGCCGAGGCGGTCCGCCGCGCGCCGCGCCTGGCGCGCCGCAACGTGCTGCTCGTCAATCTCTCGGGCCGCGGCGACAAGGACCTCGACTCGGTCGCGGCCTGGGACCGCGAGCGGGCGGGGGCGTCGTGAGGCAGCGCCACGACTCCGAGATCGCGCGCGTCTTCGCCCGCGCGCGGCGCGAGCGGCGCGCCGCCTTCGTGCCCTTCCTGATGGCCGGCGATCCCGACCTGGCGACGACCGAGCGACTGGTCGCGGCGCTCGCCGAGGCCGGCGCCGACATCGTCGAGCTCGGCGTACCGTTCTCCGACCCCATCGCCGACGGGCCGGTCAACCAGGCCGCCGCGGCGCGCGCGCTCGCCGCCGGAGCGACGCTCGAGCGCATCCTCGCCGGCGTCGCCCGGCTGCGCGCGCGCACGGCCGTCCCGATCGTGCTCTTCAGCTATTTCAATCCGATCTACCGCTACGGCGTCGCGCGGTTCGCCGAGCACGCTGCCGGCTCGGGCGTCGATGGGCTGCTGCTCGTCGACCTGCCGCCGGAGGAGGCGGAGCGCGAGGGCCTGGCCGCCGTCGCCGCGGCCGGCCTCGATCCGATCTTCCTGCTGGCGCCGACGTCGACCGCCGAGCGGCTGCGGGCGGTGAAGCGGGCGGGCCGCGGCTTCGTCTACTTCGTCTCTCGGCTCGGCGTCACCGGCGAGCGCGAGGCGCTGCCGCGCGAGCTCGGGCGCCAGGTGCGCGCCGTGCGCGCCAGCCTCGACCTGCCGGTGGCCGTCGGCTTCGGCATCTCGACGCCGCAGCAGGCAGCCGCCGTGGCGCATATCGCGGACGGCGTCGTCGTCGGCAGCGCCCTGGTGCGCCGCGCCGCCGACGCCGCGGGCGCGGGGCCGGACGCGGTCGTCGCGCGGGTGGTCGAGCTGGCGAGCGGGCTCGCCGGGGCGATCCGCGGCGCGCGGGCGCCGCGCGGGAGCGCGTTGAGGGATCGCGGCCGAGCGCGGCGGCGGGACCGCGGCGCGTGACGGCCGAATCACACGTCGTCGCCGCGCGCACGCACGGCCGCTACTTCGTGCGGGCGCCGCGCGGCGAGGCAGGTGGAATCCTCGTCGGCTTCCACGGCTATCTCGAGAACGCCGAGAAGCATCTCGGCGACCTCGAGTCGATTCCCGGTCTCGATGCCTGGGCGCTCGTCGCGGTGGACGCCCTGCACGCCTTCTACGGCAGTCGCTCGGGGTCGGGCCGCGTCGTGCGCGGCTGGATGACGCGCGACTTGCGCGCGGAGGCGATCGCCGACAACGTCGATTACGTCCGGGGCGTCGTCGAGTCGGCGCGCGCGCGCTTCGGCTGGCCGCTGCCGGTGACGATGCTCGGCTACTCGCAGGGCGCCTCGATGGCGTGGCGCGCGGCGGTGCTCGCCGGGCACGAGGTCGCCGCCGCGATCGCGCTCGCCGGCGACCTGCCGCCCGAGCTCGCCGCGCTGCCGAGCGAGGTGCCGTTCCCGCGCCGGGCGCTCCTCGCGCGCGGCGAGGCGGACGACTGGTACACGGCCGAGAAGCTCGAGCTCGACCGCGCGCGGCTCGTGCCGCGCGGCCTCGAGGTGGAAACGCTGACCTTCGCGGGCGGGCACGAATGGACGGACGACTTCCGCGCCGCCGCCGGCGCGCTGCTCGGGCGGGTCGCGTCGCGCGCCGCGGACTGAGCCGCGCTCAGCTCGGCGCCGGCTCGCCGAGCAGGCCGCGCGCGCGCAGCAGCGGCAGGAGCGCCAGGCCGGGCACGGCGAGGAGCGTGGTGAAGGCGAAGAAGCCGGCATAGCCCATGCGCTCGGCGCCGAAGCCCGAGAGCGCTCCCGCGATCTCGCGCGAGAAGGCGAAGAGGGCGGAGAGGAGCGCGTACTCGGTGGCGGCGTTCTCCCGGCGGCAGGAGGCGGTGAGGAACGCCAGGAGCGCCGCGGTGCCGAGGCCCTGGGCGAAGTTCTCGGCCGCCGAGGCGAACCAGAGGGCCTGCGGCGGCAGCGCCGTCGCGGCGACGACGGCGTAGCCGAGGTTGGTCGCGCCCTGGGCGAGCCCGAGCCAGAGGAGCCCGGCGTAGAGCCCGTGCCTGCCGACGAAGGCGCCGCCCACGAGCGCGCCGGCGATGGTGAGCGTGAGGCCGACGGTGTTGGCGACGAGCGCGATCTCGGAGAGGCTCCGGCCGCTGTCGACCCAAAACGGCTCGATCATGCGCAGAATCGCCTGGTCGCCGAGCTTGTAGAGCAGGGCGAAGGCGACGATGGGGAGCATGGCGGGGCGGAGGAGCCAGGCGAGGAACGCCCGCGCCAGCTCTCGCGTCGATCGCTGCTCGGCCGCTGCGCTGTCGCGGCGCGGCTCGGGAAGGCGGGCGGCGGCGACGGCGAGCAGCGCGAACGCCACGGCGAGGGTCCACCACGCCGCTCCCCACCCCCAGCGGTCGGCGACGAGGAGGGCGACGCCGCCGGCGGCGATCATGGCGACGCGGAACGCCGCCGCGCGCAGCCCGTTGATCGGTCCGAGGTCGCGTCCGCCGGCGACGTCGACCACCCAGGCGTCGGCGGCGATGTCCTGGGTGGCCGAAGCGAGAGTGAACGCCAGCATGAGCGCGACGAGGAAAGCGCCGACGGCGGGCGGCAGCGCCCCGAACGCCGCGACGAGCGCCGCGAGCGCCGCGAGGCAGGGCGCGATCCACGCCCGCCGCGCCCCGAAGCGATCGACGAGCGGCGCCCACAGTGGCTTCCAGCTCCACGGCAGCGCGACGAGCCCGAGCAGCCCGATCTCGGCGAGCGACACCCCGTGGCTGCGGAAGTAAACCGGCCACACCCGCGACACCACCCCGTACGGCAACCCCTGCGCGAGGTAGAGCACCGTCACCCACCCCAACACCCGCCGCGTCGGCATCGGGAGATCTTACGAGGCCGCTGCGTTTCGGGCGCGCGACGAAGAGCGCAAGACGGCGGAGCCCGGCGTAGAGCAGCGTCTGACGTCGACTTCGAACGGCCGCTACGGCTGAGCGGCGGCCGGCTTTGCGGCCTTCACTTCGACCCCGATGACGTTCAAGCTGCCCGAGAGCAACTCCCAGGAGTGCTCCGTGCCGCCTTCGACCCAGAAGACGCCGCCGGGTCGGAGCGTGAGGATCTGGGACTTGCCGTCCGCTCCCGTGAGGCGCGCCCGCGCCGTGCCGAGGCTGACGACGAGCAGCGGCGGATGCGAGTGCATCGGGCTCTTGTAGCCGGGCGCGGCCATCGCCTCGAGGACGCGCACGTGCTCGTTTTCCAGCACCACCTGGTGAACGTCGGGATCGGCCACGGTCGAGTCGCGGATGTCCTGGGCGTAGAGCGCGACCAGCCCGAGGCCGAGAGCGGATACGGCGACGACGAGGAGCCTGCGCATGGCGGCCACTCCTTTCTTGTCGGGGTGTGACGCGAGTGTAGCATCCGCATCGCGGCTCGGGAATCCCGGTCCCGAGCGGTCACGGCGAGTCGTTGCCCATCTCCGATCGTTCGACTGTCTCGACGCGCAGCAGCGGCCGGCCCATCGGCTCTCCGGATCGGGACAGGATCCCGCGCAGGACGACGTGCTCGTGGTGCTTCCATCCCGCGAGCCCCTCGGCGTTCTCGTCGACGATCAGCAGAAAAAGCCCCTCGGAGCGCGTCAGCACGAGCGCCGCGAGCGCCGCGAGGCACGGCGCGATCCACGCCCGCCGCGCCCCGAAGCGATCGACGAGCGGCGCCCACAGCGGCTTCCAGCTCCACGGCAGCGCGACGAGCCCGAGCAGCCCGATCTCGGCGAGCGACACCCCGTGGCTGCGGAAGTACACCGGCCACACCCGCGACACCACCCCGTAGGGCAACCCCTGCGCGAGGTAGAGCACGATCACCCACCCCAACACCCGCCGCGTCGGCATCGGGGGATCTTACGAGGTGGGGGAGCGGAACTCGGGCGGACTGCCGAATCCGCCGTGCACGGTCTCTGGGGCCAGGTCCACGATCCTGACAGCGCCGATCCCGACACCATCCACTGCACGCAGTGAAGCGCGGAGCGCAAGGGGGAGCCGAAGGCGCAATCACCGGGGAAGCCCACATAGACTTTCCGAGAGAATTGGGTAGCATCACAGCTGACGCGCGAGAAGCCGCTTGGCAGCCAACAGAAACTGTTCTGTTGTGCGGGCGCAACTGTTCAGGAGGGGATATGAAGCCATCTCTGCTCGTTCTTGTCTTGGGAAGTCTTACAGTTTCGTTCGTAGCAGGGTGTAGCGACGACAGAGCCGTCGACAACCCAAGCGGCGTGGCCACTTCGATCTCGGCAGCAGCACAGATTACCCCCGGAGTCACCGGTGGCGGGACCTTTACCTGCCGAGACGGTGACGACAACGAAGTTATCGTGACCCACGGTTTCGACCTGCGTTGCGAAGGGCGTCCCAACAATTTGCAGCTCAACTGGAATGGGAATCGATTCCACCTCCAGGGCCTGGAGGATCGCGAGTGCGATGAAGACGAGGAGGAGGGGGAATTCGAAATCGAAATCGACGGTACGGGCCGGTACAACGGCGAGAGCGGAGCGGTCATCTGTGCCAGTTTCGCCGACGCTGGAGAGCCTGGAGCCGGCGAAGACGAAGTCGAAATAGTTCTCCTGGAATCGGGCGGGGAATGTGATCACGGCGGAGACGAGGTGGAATTCGAGGGGGACGTTATTTTGGAATGCGCCGAAGAGTTGCTGACCAGCGGCGACCACCGCGCGCACTTCTGAGGGAGACGGGTTCGGCCGCGCAGGCGCTGGGAGCGTGATCGTGTAGGAAGTTGCTTTTCGGCACAATCGGCGCAAGTTCCGGGCGGTGTGATCGGGGCGCAGATGCGGTCTCCTTCGAGGGTTTCCGGAGGTGCCTCGGGTCCGAAGGGGGAGGCTCGAGAGTCGGTCGTGGCTCGGTCTAGCGGGGTGTCGAAGGCTCGTGGCCTTAGGCAGGCCCGACAGCACGGAGCGCTGCGACGCCGAGGGCGCACGGCGGCCGCGGCATCGCAGCGCTCGGCGCCGAGGGAGCCATCTGGCCCGAGCCACGAACGACCCACGGATCAGGCGTTGGAGACGTAGGGCTCTGTCTCGACGGGCGGCGAGTGCGTGAGTGGCTCGGGCTGCTGGGGCGCGAAACCGAAGCGCGCGCTGCAGCGCGATCTCGTCGATCGTACCTAGGCTGGCACGACGACGACTTCGGCGAACGACGAGGACTTCGGAATCGGCAGGTTGTCCTCGCGCAGGCCGTCGAGGTGGAGCAGGATCGCCTCGAGCATGTTGCGCTCGGTTTCCTCTCGGGTCGCTCCCGTGGCGATGCAGCCCGGGAGGTCTGGCGAATAGGAGGAGTAGTTGTCTCCCGCCCATTCGAGGACGATAAGGAACTTGTGCAGGGTGACGTCGCTTCTCAGTTCGCGGCGCGGGCGATGGCTTCGCCGAGTCTGCGGATGCCTTCGCGGATGGTGTCCGGGGGGCAGTAGGAGAAATTGAGGCGCATCGTGCGCTCGCCGCCGCCGTTGGCGTGGAAGGGGTGGCCGGGGACGTAGGCGACCTTGGCCTCGACGGCGAGCTTCAGGGCGTCGCGGCTGTCCATGCCCGCGGGGAGCGTGGCCCAGAGGAAGAGGCCGCCGGCGGGGCGGGTCCAGGTGGAGCCGGGAGGGAAGCACGTGGCGAGGGCGTCGAGCATGACGTCGCGGCGCTCGCCGTAGGCCGCGCGCAGCTTGCGCACGTGACGGTCGACGAAGCCGCCGTGCGCCGCTTCGTAGGCCACCATCTGGTCGAAGCTCGAAGTGTGCAGGTCGGTGCCCTGCTTGACCTGCACGAGGCGCTGGATGACCTCCACCGGCGCCACCACCCAGCCGATGCGCAGCCCCGGCGCCATCGTCTTCGACAGCGTGCCGAGATAGATCACGTCGCCGTCGAGCGGCCCGCCGCCGTTGCCGCCGCGCAGCTCGGCGTCGAGGTGGACGATCGGCGGCAGGTGCTCGCCCTCGTAGCGCAGCTGGCCGTACGGATCGTCCTCGACGATCGGCACGCCGTAGTGACTGGCGAGCTCGACCACTCTCTCGCGCCGCGCGAGCGACATCGTCACCCCCGCCGGGTTCTGGAAGTTGGGCAGGAGGTAGAGGAACTTCGGCCCCGCGCGCAACGCCTCCTCGAGCTTCTCGAGCTCGACACCCTCATTGTCCATCGGGATCGTCAGGTAGTGCGGCTGGTAGGCGTTGAACGCCTGCAGCGCGCCGAGGTAGGTCGGCTCTTCGACGACGACGAGGTCGCCGGGATCGAGCAGCAGCTTGCCAACGAGATCGAGCGCCTGCTGCGAGCCCGAGGTGACGAGGACGTTCTCCGCTCGCGCCGTGATCCCGTAGCGACCCAGGTGGCGCACCAGCATCTCGCGCAGCTCGGGGTCGCCCTCGGTCGTCGAGTACTGGAGCGCCGTGTGCGGCCGCTCGGCGAGCACGCGCGCGGCGGCGGCGGCGATCTGCTCGACCGGGAAGAGCTCCGGCGCCGGCAGGCCGCCGGCGAAGGAGATGACGTCGGGCTGCGACGTGACCTTGAGGAGCTCGCGGATCGCCGAGCTCTTCGTCGTCTGCATGCGCTGGGCGTAGCGCCGCGCCCAGGCGGTGAGCGGGGCGCCCGCGGCCGCGCGCGGGGCGTCGAGCGTGGTCATGGCCTCATCCTACCGGTTCGCGTCTGCCGAGCCGCCACCCCCGAGGGCAGCCGCGCCCGCCAACGCGCGCTCGGGTATCGTTGACGGGCGATGACGAAACGCGGCCGCGCCGTGGCCTGGATCGCCGGCGCCCTCGTCGCCGGGTTCGTGGCGAGCGCCGTCGCGGCGGTGCCGGGCGGAGCGCAGAGCGGTCCGGCGGCAGGCCACTTCCGTGCCGCCGAGCGCGTCGCCGAGGTGGTGACGCTCGCCACCGGCGTGCCGATCTCGCCGCTCCTCGGCGTCTCGGGCTTCGGCGCCTACCGCTGGTGGACGACGCCCGCGCCCGCGCGGCCGGCGCTGCCGTGGTACGCAAGGCCGTGGTACTGGGGGACGGGACTCGCGCTGGCGCTGCTCTTCGCAGTCAACACGACCCTCGGCGCCATGGTGCCCGGCCTCTCGAAGCCGATGGACTTCGTCGAACAGTACGAGAACCAGGTCTCGGCCGTGCTCGCCAGCCCGGTCGTCCTCTTCGAGGTCTTCCGCATCGTCGACTCTCTGCCGGGCTTCGCGAGCGCCGGCGAGGCGCTGCCGGCCGGAGCGCTCGCGGCGAGCGGCGTCGCAGCGGTGGCGGCGCTGCCTGCGGCCGTCGTCTGGCTCGCCAAGCTCGGCACCGCGGCACTCGTGCTGCTCGCATTCGCGGTCGTCTTCCTCGCCTTCCACACCATCCAGGTGCTCATCGCGCTCTCGCCGTCCAACCTGCTCGACATCCTGCTCCGCCTCTTCCGACTGTCGATGCTGTCGCTCACGGCGATGGCGGCCTCGGTGCATCCGTACGTCGGCGCGGCGTTCGGGCTCCTCGTCCTACTCGCCGCGTCGCTCGTCGCCGGCTGGGCGTTCCGGCTCACCGTCTTCGGCTGGGTCGTCGCCGGCGACATCGTGCGCCAGCGGCGGGCGGGCGAGAGCGCGCCGCTCGCCGCCTTCGCCGGCCGCGGCCTCGCCGGGCCGGCGCCGCGCTCGTACGGGCGGATCGAGCTCGACGCGGCGGGCGGACGCCGCTTCGCCTGGCGGCCGTGGCTGGTGCTGCCGGAGAGGAGCGCCGCGCTCGGCGGCGAGGTGGCGGTGCGCCGCGGCGCGCTCTCGCCGGTGCTGATCGCGATGGGCGGCGTGCGCGAGCCGGTCCTCGCCCGCTTCCCGCCGCGCTTCCAGGGTGGGGAGGAGGCGCTCGGCCGCCGCCTCGGCGCGACGCGCATCGTCGACGGCCGCCTGGTGCGCGGCATGAAGGCCGCCTGGGCCTGGCTGCGCGACACCGTGCGCGGCGACGGCGCCGCCGCCGAGCTCACCGGCTGAGGGCGACTGCGGCTAGGAGGTCTCGGAAGGCAGCTCGGCCGCGGGCGCGGTCAGGCGACGGCCGGCCGCGGCCCGACGGCGGCCGAGCAGCCGCGTCCGCAGGCGGTCGGCGACCAGGTAGAAGCACGGTACGACGAGCAGCGACAACGCGGTCGAGACGATCAGGCCGCCGATGATGGCGATC
>DASWJT010000122.1:0-7762 GCA_036397015.1 Thermoanaerobaculia bacterium | reverse complement strand
ACAACCAGACCGAACTTATTCCAGGGCGCGGAGGGTTCATGCCAGACGAATACATCGCCTTGGCGTACCGGTGCGGCGCTGGTTTCGCTCTCGGCCTCAGAGAAGGTCGGCATTCGCGCACTCAAGCTCTGTGAGGCCTGGAGTCTAAGCCATCAGCTGTAGAGATCTTCCGCTGGCTGGGGCCGCGGCGGGATCGCAGGCCCGGATGAAGTTTGGCGAGAGCGCGTCAAAATCCGGCCACGCAGGCGGTCGGCGACCAGGTAGAAGCACGGTACGACGAGCAGCGACAACGCGGTCGAGACGATCAGGCCGCCGATGATGGCGATCGCCATCGGCTGGCGGGTCTCGGCGCCGGCGCCGAGACCGATGGCGACCGGGGTGGCGGCCATCATGGTCGCCACCGAGGTCATCAGGATCGGGCGCAGGCGCACCGGGCCGGCGCGGCGCAGGGCGCTCAAGGCGCCGCGGCCGCGCTCGCGTAGCTGGTTGGTGTAGTCGACGAGGATGATCGAGTTCTTCTTGACGATGCCCATCAGCAGCAGCAGGCCGATCATGCTGAACAGGTTGAGCGAGCGGCCGGTGGCGTAGAGCGCGACGGCGGCGCCGGCGACCGAGAGCGGCAGGATGGTGAGCACCGTCACCGGGTGCAGGAACGAGTTGAACTGCGAGGCGAGCACCATGTACGCCACCAGGATGCCGAGCCAGAGCGCGAACCAGAGGCTGCCGAACGACTCCTCGAACGCCTGGCTCTGTCCGCCCAGCACCAGGCGCACGCCCTCCGGCACGTCGGCCTGCAGCGAGCGCACGTAGGCGAGCGCCTGCTCCTGCGACGTGCCGGCGGCGACGTTGGCGAACACCGTCACCGCCCGCTCGCGGTCTCGCCGCGTGATCGCCTGCAGCGCCGGCCGCTCCTCGGTGGTGACCAGGGTCGAGAGCGGTACCAGCTCGCCCGAGGCGGTGCGCACGCGCAGCCGCACGATGTCCTCCGGCCGCGAGCGCTGGCCGGCGAGCAGCTTCAGGCGCACGTCGTAGCGGCGGCCGCCGTCGCTGTACTTGCCGACGCGCACGCCGCCGACCAGCGAGTTGAGCGCCGCAGCGACGTCCTCCACCGCGACGCCGAGGTCGGCGGCGCGCGCCCGGTCGGGAGTGACGCGCAGCTCCGGCATGCCGAGCTGGTAGTCGCTGTCGACGTCGACGGCGAGCCCGCTCGCGGCCAGCTTGCCCATCACCTCCCGGCCGCTGGCGACGATCTGCTCCCAGTCCGAGCCGCGCACCGAGAATTCGACCGGGAAGCCGCGCTGGGCGGTGAAGCCCTGCTGCGACAGGTCCTGGACGACCGCGCGCAGCCCCGGCCACGAGTTGAGCTCGCCGCGCAGCATGGCGATGAAGCCGTTCTGGTCGAGCTCGCGCCGGTCCGGCGGCAGCAGGGTGATGAACAGGATGCCCTGGTTGGCGCCCTGGCCGCCGAAGCCGCCGACCACCGCGAAGAGGCGGTCGAGCTCGGGCCGCGCGAGCAGGAAGCGCTCCGCGCGCTGCACCAGGCGGTCCATCTCCGAGAGATCCGCGCCGACCGTGGTCTGCAGCCGCACCAGCATGCGCGACTGGTCCTGCGACGGCACCATCTCCTTGGGCATGGCGCGGAAGAGCAGGACGGCGCCGGCGAAGACACCGACCGCGCCGACCAACACCCAGCCCGAGCGGCGCAGCGCCCAGGGCAGCAGGCGCGCGTAGCCGTTCGCCAGGCGGTCGAAGCCGCGGTCGACGAAGCGCCCGACGCGGCTGCGGAGCTCGCGCGAGACGTCGAGGAACTGGGCGCAGCGCGCCGGCGCCAGCGTCACCGCCTCGAGATAGGAGAGCAGGACGGCGACGCACAGCGTGATGCCGAACTGGAGGAAGAACTTGCCGACGATCCCCTTCATGAAGACGACCGGCAGGAAGATCGCGCACACCGCGAGCGTCGCCGACAGCGCGGCGAAGGCGATCTCGCGCGTGCCCTCGCGCGCCGCCGTCACCCTCGACTCGCCCGCTTCGGCGTGGCGGTAGATGTTTTCGAGCACCATGATGGCGTCGTCGACGACGATGCCGACGGCGAGGCCGAGCGCCAGCAGCGTGAAGGTGTTGAGCGTGAAGCCGAGGAAGTAGATGACCGCCACCGTACCGAGCAGCGACATCGGGATCGCCAGCACGACGTTGAGCGTCGACGAGAAGGAGCCGAGGAAGAGCCAGCAGACGAAGGCGGTGAGCAGCACGGCGAAAAGCAGCTCGCGCCGGATCTCGTGCACCGTCTCCTCGATGAAGCGCGACGAGTCGAAGTTGACGCCGAGCTCCATGCCGGCGGGCAGCGTCGGCCGGACGCGGTCGAGCTCGGCGCGCACCGCGCGCGCCACGGACACCGCGTTGGCGCCGCGCTGCTTGCGGATGCCGAGACCCTGGCCCGGCTGGCCGTCGCGGCGCGAGAAGCGGCGGATGTCCTCGAAGCCGTCCTCGACCAGCGCCACGTCGGAAAGGTAGATCGGCGTGCCGCCGCCGGCGGAGACGACGATGTTGCGCAGCGTCGCGAGGTCGACCGCCTCGCCCAGCACGCGCACGTTGACCTCGCGCCCGGGCACCTCGAGACGGCCGGCCGGCAGCTCGACGTGCTGGCTCTGCAGCGCGCGGATGACGTCGCCGACGCTCAGGTTGCGGGCGTCGAGGGCGGCGCCGTCGACCCAGATGCGGATGTTGCGCTCGATCGAGCCGCCCTCGGTGATCTCACCGACGCCGGGCAGCGTCTGCAGCCTTTCCTTGACGCGGTAGCGGGCGTAGTCGGCCAGCATCTGGCGCGGGAACGGCCCCGAGATGCCGACCCACATGATCGGCTGGTCCTCGGGATTGGTCTTCGAGATCACCGGCGGGTCGATGTCGGTGGGCAGCTCGCGGGCGGCCTGCTGCACCTTGGTCGTCACGTCCTGGAGCGCCAGGTCGACCTTGCGCGCGAGGTCGAGCTCGACGGTGACCGAGCCGCCGCCCTGGCGCGCCGAGGAGGTCAGGCTCTTGACGCCCTCGACCTGAACGAGCGCCTCCTCGAGCGGCTGCAGCACGTCGTTCTCGACCACCTCCGGCGCCGCGCCCTCCCAGGTCACCGAGACGTTGATGGTGGGGAAGTCGACGTCGGGCATCTGGCTGATGCCGATCCGGCCGATGGCAACCAGGCCGAAGGTCACCGTGCCGGCCATCAGCATCCAGGCGAAGACCGGCTTGCGGATGCAGGCCTCGGTGAGCTTCACGACTCGGCCTCCGGCACGACCACGGGTGCGCCCTCGGTGAGTGGCTCCGCCCCGCGTACGACCAGCGTCTCGCCGGCCGC
The DNA here is from genome assembly GCA_036397015.1 of Thermoanaerobaculia bacterium. GTDB lineage: Bacteria > Acidobacteriota > Thermoanaerobaculia > Multivoradales > JAGPDF01 > JACTMI01. The sequence goes on along the minus strand of DASWJT010000122.1, from coordinate 4,416 downwards.
GAGCCCCGAGCGCACCTCGACCCGGCCGTCGGCGGTGCGCAGGCCGAGCTCGAGCACGCGCTCGTGCGCCACGCCGTCCGCGACGACATAGGCGAGGAAGCCGCGGTCGCTCGGCCGGATCGCCGTCTGCGGAATGACCGGCGTGCGGGTCGCCGAGCCCACCGGCACGACGACCTCGGCGAAGGCGCCCGGCCGCAGCTCGGCGCGGTCGGGATCCTCGACGTGGGCGGTGACGTCGACCATCCGGTCGCGCGAGTCGGCCGCGGCGGCGACGTGGGTCAGGCGCGCGGCATAGACGCGGTCGCGCCCGCCGCGCACGGTGAAGCGCGCCGCGGCGCCGGGAGCGAGGGCGGCGGCATCGGACTCCGGCACCCGGAAGCGCAGCAGCAGCGGCTCGCGCCGGACGAGCGTCGCGATCACCGCGCCCGGCTGCACGTAGCGACCGGTCTCGACCTCGCGCGTCTGCACCACGCCCGCGATCGGCGGCTTGACGAAGGCGTCGCGCAGGTTGAGCTCGGCGAGCTCGACGGCCGATTGCGCGCGCGCGACCTCGGCCGCGGCGGAGGCGAGGCGGGTGCGCCAGGCGTCGACCTCTTCGGCGCGCACCAGGTCGGGGTTCTTCTCGTTCACCGACTTGCGACGCTCGAGGCCGGCGCTCGCCTCGTCGCGGGCGGCCACCGCCTTGTCGAGCTCGGCGCGGGCGGCGGCGAGGGCGAGCCGGTAGCGCTCGGGCTCGATCTCGGCGAGCACGCGGCCGGGATCGACCACGTCGCCCTCTTGGAAGCGCACGCGCTCGACCGCGCCCGCGACGCGCGCCGTGACCGCGACCTGCTCGAACGCCTCGACCGAGCCGACGGCCTGGATGGCGTATTCGACGCTCGCCGTGGTGACCTCCTGCACCTCGACCGGGAAGCGCAGCGGGCCGCGGCTGGGAGCGCCGACGGCAGCGCGCTCCCCGCCGCCACAGCCGGCGGCGAGGAGGGCGGCGAGCAGGCAGGGGGACGCAGCCCTCCGCGCGATGCGCGTTCGATTCATCGGGACGAAATCTCCGCGGGTAGCGGTGGGGAATCGTCGGCGGCTGGCTCCGGGGGCTCGCTGGCGCCGTCGGGCCACAGGCCGATGGCGCGAGCCAGGGCGAGGCGGGAGAGCGCCCGCGTGTAGCGCTGGCGCACGAGCTCGCTCTCGGCCTCGAACTGCTCGACCGCGGCGTCGGCCTGCTCGAGCGCCGTGGCGAGGCCGTTGCCGTAGCGCTCGCGCACCTCGAGGGCATTGTCGCGCGCGGCGGCGAGGCGCGCCTCGGCCTGCACCAGCGAGGCTTCGGAGGTGGTGAGCTCGGTCGCCGAGAGGCCGACCTCGAGCGTCACCGCGCGGCGGCTCTGCGCCAGCGCGAGCTCGGCCTCCTCGGCCTCGGCGTCGAGCTGTGCGGCGAGCGCCGAGCGGTTGCCGCCGTCGAAGAGCTCCCAGATCAGCGTCACCGCCACGTTCCAGTCCTCTTCGCGCCCGGAGAGGCCGGCCTCGTTGGTGCCGGTATAGAGGCCGCGCGCGTCGAGACGGGGCACGAAGCCGAGGCGCGGCGCGACGGCGAGCTGCCGCGCCTGTTCGTGGCGCTCGGCGAGCGCGGCGAGGTCGGCGCGCGTCGCGACGGCGCGCTCGGCGAGCTCGGCGAGCGAGCCGGCGGGCAGCGCCAGGTCGTCCGGCTCGACGAGCTGCCGCTCGCCGACCTCGCCGCCGACGAGGAAGGAGAGCGACCGACGAGAGAGGTCGACGTCGTTCGTGGCGCGCGTCTCGGCGAGGCGGGCGGTGGCGAGCTCGAGCTCGGCGCGCGTGGCGTCGTTGCGGCCGGCGAGCCCGGCCTCGACCCGCAGCCGGGCCTCGTCGACGGTCTTCGCCGCGACGCGCACGCGCTCGCGGGCGGCGTCGCGCAGCTGCTCGGCGCCGAGCACGAGCAGGAATCCGGTCGCCGTGTCGTGGGCGAGCGCGCGCTCCAGCTCGCTCGATTCGAGCCGCTGCGCGGCGACGCCGCGCGTGGCGGCGCGCAGCAGCGGCAGCGCCCGCAGGTCGACGAGCGTCGCCTGCGCCAGGGCCTGGCCGTTGAGCGCATCGATCGCCTGCACGGTGACCTCGTCGCCGTCGATCTCGCGGGTCACCTCCTGGGCGCGCCGCGTGTAGGTGGTGGAGAAGGTCAACCGTGGCACCAGCGCCGCGACCGCCTGGCGGCGCAGCGCCGCGGCGTGCTCGACGCGGGCGGCGGCGATGGCCGGGATCTCGTTCACCGCCAGGGCCGAGCGGATCGCCGCGGCGATCGTCAACGGCTCGGCGCCGTCCACGGCGAGGGTCGGGGGCGCGAGGAGCAGAGCTCCGCAGAGGGCGGCGAGGCGTTTCATTCCGAGCGCTACGGCGGGCGAAGGAGCTCCAGCGCCACACGGAGGATACGCGGCGGCTCGCGCGGCGGTCAATTCACGGCGCCGCTCGCGGTAGCATCCGGCGCGCATGAGACCGCCGATTCGCCCCCTCTTGGCGCTCGTTCTCCTCGCCGCGCCGGCGACCGCCGGCACCCTGCACGACCGGCGCGAGATCCACCTCGCCGAGGTCCGCCAGCTCACCTTCGGCGGCGACAACGCCGAGGCGTACTGGTCGTTCGACGGCCGCCGGCTCTCCTTCCAGTCGACGCGCCCGCCGTTCGAGTGCGACCAGATCTTCACCCTGACACCGTTCGACGGCGGCGAGCCGCGGCTGCTGTCGAGCGGCAAGGGGCGCACGACCTGCGCCCACTACCTGCTCGGCGACGAGCGGATCGTGTGGGCGGCGACCGACGCCTACGCCGAGACCTGCCCGCCGCCCGCCGATTTTTCGCAAGGCTATGTCTGGCCGGTGGATCCGGACTACGAGCTCTTCGTCGCCGACGCCGACGGCGCCAACAAGCGACGCCTGACCGAGAACCGCGCCTACGACGCCGAGGCGACGGTGTGCGCCGTCGACGGCTCGATCGTCTTCACTTCGAGCCGCGACGGCGACCTCGACCTCTACCGCATGGACGCCGACGGGTCGAACGTGAAACGGCTGACCAAGACGCCGGGCTACGACGGCGGCGCCTTCTTCTCGCGCGACTGCAAGCAGCTCGTCTGGCGCGCCTCGCGGCCCACCGGCGAGGCGCTCGCCGAATCCGAGCGGCTGCTCGCGCAGGGCCTGGTGCGGCCGAGCCAGCTCGAGCTCTGGGTCGCCGACGCCGACGGCGGCAACGCGCGGCAGATCACCGACCTCGGCGCCGCGGCGTTCGCGCCGTTCTTCTTCCCCGACGGCGAGCGCATCCTCTTCGCGTCGAACTACGGCGACCCGCGCGGGCGCGAGTTCGACCTGTGGGCGATCGACGTCGACGGCAGCGACCTCGAGCGCGTCACCTTCACCGAGCAGTTCGACGGCTTCCCGATGTTCTCACCCGACGGCGAGCACCTGGTCTTCGCCTCCAACCGCAATCAGGCCGGGCCGCGCGAAACCGACCTCTACCTGGCGCGTTGGATCGACGCGCCCGGGCGGCGCACGGTGGAGCGCGCCGCCGACCGCTTTGCCGCCGACGCCGCCTGGCTCGCCGACGACGCCCGCGAGGGCCGCGGCATCGGCCTGCCGGGGCTGGCCGCGGCGGGCGAGTGGATCGAAGCCCGCTTTCGCGAGCTCGGGCTCGAGCCGGCCGGCGAGCAGGGCGGCTACCGTCAGCTCTTCGCGGTCGAGGTCGCCGTCGCGTCGGGACCGGGCACGGCGCTCGCCGTCGACGGCGTGGCGGTCGCCGCCGGCGCGTTCCGCCCGACCGGCTTCTCGACGGCCGGGCCGAGCGCGGGCGAGGTGGTCGCCGCCGGCTGGGGGATCACGGCGCCCGAGAAGGGGCACGACGACTACGCGGGTGTCGACGTGCGCGGCAAGATCGCGTTGGTGCGGCGCTTCGTGCCCCCGTCCGAGGAGTTCCGGGGCGCCGACAACGAACAGCGGTGGGGCGACCTGCGCTACAAGGCGTTCAATGCCCGCGAGCACGGCGCGGTCGCCCTGCTGGTCGCCGACCTGGCACCGGACGAGCCGGCGGCCGGCGATCCGCACGCCGGCGCCGAAGCGCCGCTGCCGAAGCTGCGGCCCGATCGCAGCGGCGACGTCGGCATTCCGGTCGCGGTGCTGACGCGCGCGGCGGCGGAGCCGCTGCTCGCCGGCGGCAGGCGGGCGAGCCTGTCGGTCGAGCTCGAGCGCGAGAGCGCGACGGCGTTCAACGTCGTCGCCCGCCTCGTGCCGCCGGCGGGCGCGGCCGATGCGCCGGCGGTGCTCGTCGGCGCCCACTACGACCATCTCGGCCGCGGCGGGCCCGACTCGCTCGAGGCGGGCTCGACCGAGATCCACAACGGCGCCGACGACAACGCCTCGGGCGTGAGCGGGATC